>NCEB01000010.1:0-87681 GCA_002280475.1 Brevundimonas subvibrioides | reverse complement strand
CCGCTAAGCCTGACCAGATCGTCGCATGTTGAGGGCCCCGGCGGTGACGCCGGGGCCCTTTTCGCATGTCTCACGTCACCTGTGACTGGACGCGCCTTCAAATCAGGCCATCATTCCCTATCTGATCCATCGAACTCCCACCGGATTACGAATGCCGTCGAGACGACCAGGTGAACAGAACGGCGGCGGCCAGGGTGCCGCCACCATCACCGAGACAAAGCCCAAGCTTCAGAAGCCCTCGCTCTATCGGGTGCTGATCCTGAACGACGACTACACGCCGATGGAATTCGTCGTCTATGTGCTGGAGCGGTTCTTCCAGAAGAGCCGCGAGGACGCGACCCGCATCATGCTGCATGTGCACCAGCATGGCGTCGGGGTCTGCGGCGTCTTCACCTATGAGGTGGCCGAGACCAAGGTCGCCCAGGTGATCGAGACGGCGCGCCGTCACCAGCACCCGCTGCAATGCACGATGGAAAAAGACTGAGAGGATCTCCCCATGCCCTCGTTTTCACGTCCTCTCGAAGAGACCCTGCACCGCGCGGTCTCCTACGCGAATGAGCGCCGTCACGAATATGCGACGCTGGAACACCTGTTGCTGGCCCTGGTCGATGACCAGGACGCCGGCGCGGTCATGAAGGCCTGCAACGTCGATCTGAGCGCGCTGAAGACCGCCCTGACCCTGTATGTCGATACCGATCTGGCCGCGCTCGCCACCTCGGACGGCGAGGACGCCAAGCCGACGGCCGGTTTCCAGCGCGTGATCCAGCGCGCGGTGATCCACGTCCAGAGCTCCGGCCGCGAAGAAGTGTCCGGTGCCAATGTGCTGGTCGCCATCTTCTCGGAGCGGGAGAGCCACGCCGCCTACTTCCTGCAGGAGCAGGACATGACCCGCTACGACGCGGTCAACTTCATCGCCCACGGCATCGCCAAGAAGGCGGGGCAGGGCGAGACGCGCCCGGCCAAGGCCGCGGCCCAGAGCCCTGAGGAGGCCGAGGACGCCGCCGCCGTCAAGTCGGGCGGCGAGGCGCTGGAAGCCTATTGCGTCGACCTCAACGAGAAGTCGCGCAACGGCAAGATCGACCCTCTGATCGGCCGGATGGCCGAGGTCGAACGCTCGATCCAGATCCTGTGCCGCCGGACCAAGAACAATCCCCTGCTGGTGGGCGAACCCGGCGTCGGCAAGACCGCGATCGCCGAGGGGCTGGCGCGCAAGATCGTCAACGGCGAGGTGCCGGACGTGCTGAAGGGCGCGACCATATACTCGCTCGACATGGGCGCTCTGCTGGCCGGCACCCGCTACCGCGGCGACTTCGAGGAGCGGCTGAAGCAGGTCGTCAAGGAGCTCGAGAACCACGACGACGCCATCCTGTTCATCGACGAGATCCACACGGTGATCGGCGCGGGCGCGACCTCGGGCGGGGCGATGGACGCGTCCAATCTGCTCAAGCCCGCCCTGGCGTCCGGCACGCTCCGTTGCATGGGCTCGACGACCTACAAGGAGTACCGCCAGCACTTCGAAAAGGACCGGGCCCTGGTCCGGCGCTTCCAGAAGATCGACGTCAACGAGCCGACGGTCGAGGACACGGTCAAGATCCTGAAGGGGCTGAAGACCGCCTACGAGGGCCACCACAAGCTGCGCTACACCGACGCGGCCATCCGGTCCGCTGTCGAGCTGTCTGCCCGCTACATGACCGACCGCAAACTGCCGGACAAGGCGATCGACGTGATCGACGAGGCCGGGGCCAGCCAGATGCTGCTGGCCGAATCGAAGCGCAAGAAGGTCATCGGCCAGAAGGAGGTCGAGGCCGTCATCGCCAAGATGGCGCGCATTCCGCCGAAGTCGGTCTCCAAATCCGACACAGAGGGCCTGCGTGAGCTTCAGAAGGACCTGAACCGGGCCGTGTTCGGTCAGGACGCGGCGATCGAACAGGTGGCCTCGGCCATGAAGCTGGCCCGCGCCGGCCTGCGGGATCCGCAAAAGCCGATCGGCTCCTTCCTGTTCGCCGGCCCCACGGGTGTCGGCAAGACGGAGGTGGCCAAGCAGCTGGCCTCCACGCTCGGCATCGAGATGCTGCGCTTCGACATGTCGGAATACATGGAGCGCCACACCGTCAGCCGTCTGATCGGGGCCCCTCCGGGCTATGTCGGGCATGACCAAGGCGGGCTTCTGACCGATGCCGTCGACCAGCACCCGCACGCCGTCGTCCTGCTGGACGAGATCGAGAAGGCGCACCCGGATGTCTACAACATCCTGCTCCAGGTGATGGACAACGGGATGCTGACCGACGCGGTGGGCAAGAAGGTCGATTTCCGGAACGTGGTCCTGATCATGACCACAAACGCCGGGGCGGCCGACAACGCTCGGGCCTCCATCGGCTTCGGTCGCGGCAAGGTCGAGGGCGAGGACGAGAAGGCCATCCAGCGCCTGTTCGCGCCCGAGTTCCGCAACCGCCTGGACGCCGTGGTCAGCTTCAAGGCCCTGCAGCCCGAGGTGATCCGTCAGGTGGTGACCAAGTTCGTCCTTCAGCTGGAGGCCCAGTTGGCGGACCGCAACATCACCATCGAACTGACCGACGACGCGGCCGACTGGCTGGCCAAGAACGGCTTCGACGAACTGTACGGCGCGCGCCCCCTGGGCCGGGTCATCCAGGAGAACATCAAGAAGCCGCTGGCCGACGACATCCTGTTCGGACGCCTGACGCGCGGCGGCCACGTCAAGGTGGAGCTCAAGGACGGCAAGATCGCCTTCGACATCACCCCGACCGCCGGCGCGCCGGCGAAGGAAACCGTGGACGGCGAGGCGGTCTGACATCAGCAGACGCCGTCATCCTCGGACTTGATCCGAGGATCGGCAGGTCAACAGCGGATCTGCAAAAAGGGGCGCACCGTCATGGTGCGCCCCTTCTTCGTCTCAGCGATTCAAAGTCCGATCCTCGGATCAAGTCCGAGGATGACGGAGCGCGGAATGGTCAGCCGCGACGGCGGCCGGAGCCGGCGAGGATGAAGGCGAGGCCCGCCAGAATTCCCGTGGTCAACAGGGGCTTGCGACGGGCGAAGTCCAGGCCCGTACGGACCGGCTCGCGCAGATCGGCGGGGGCGCGCTCGGACAGGGTCTCCAGCTTGTCGATGGCGCGGCCATAGGCGTCCAGCGCCTTGCCCTTCACCTCCTCGAACTTGCCTTCGACCTGCAGCTTGGTGTCGCCGGTCAGGTTGCCGATGCCGTTCTTGAGCTTGCCGCTGATGCCGTTGGCGGCACCTTCGATGCGTTGGTCGGTCATGAAATAGGTCCTTCTGCTGATGACGCCGGGGAGGCTTGCGTGAGAAGCGCATATCAACCGCTACGGTTCCGCTAACGCCGGTGGTTGCGGGCGCGTCGCGGCATGTCGATATCAGGCGCGTCGAAGGTGGCGAAAAGTGGAGCGAGACGACCAGATGATCCGGTTCATCCTGCAGGCGGTGGTCACGGCGTTGGGCCTGTGGCCCGGGGTCGGGGCGGCGATCGTGACGGGACTGGTCAGCTGGATCGCGGGGTCGGCGATCCCGGATGAAGGCAGACGGCGGGATTGAGCCGTATAACGTCATGCGTTATACTCTGGGCCGATGATCCGCAGTTTCCGAGATCGTGAGACCGAGCGTTTCTGGAATGGGTTCGCCGCGCGGCGGTTTCCTCCGGATATTCGACGGTCGGCGCAACGGAAGCTGGAACTGATCGACGCGGCCGGACGGCTCGACGACCTTCGCTTGCCACCGGGCAATCGGCTGGAAGCGTTGTCGGGCGACCGGAAGGGTCAGCATTCGATCCGGATCAATCAGCAGTGGCGGGTCTGTTTCCGCTGGACCGATGGAGGCGTCGAGGATGTCGAGATCTGCGACTACCACTGAAGAATGGATGGACCCGGTGACGCCGGGGGAAATCCTGCTGGAAGAGTTCCTGATCCCGGCGGGGCTCAGCCAGACCGCGCTCGCCAACGCCATCGGCGTGCCCCCGCGCCGGATCAACGAGATCGTACTGGGCAAGCGGGCGGTGACGGCCGACACCGACCTGCGTTTGACCCGCTATTGGGGGATGAGCCAGGGGTTCTTCCTGCGGCTTCAGGTCAGCCATGATCTGCGCGAGCAGAGGCGGAAGATCGGGCCGCAACTGGAGATGATTACGCCGAGGGCGGCGTAGTGGCGGTCCAGCGAGCACTCTGGCGCCCATACTTTGAGG
Organism: Brevundimonas subvibrioides; assembly: GCA_002280475.1. Lineage (GTDB taxonomy): Bacteria > Pseudomonadota > Alphaproteobacteria > Caulobacterales > Caulobacteraceae > Brevundimonas > Brevundimonas aurifodinae. Next base: position 83,471 of record NCEB01000010.1, on the reverse strand, counting down.
CCTTTCCCCCGTGGCCGTGCCCGACCTGTGGCGGCGTTGGCAAATTGGTCGTGATCAAGGACGCCTTGAAGGTAGAGGAGACCGGTCCGTCGAGGTCGGAGCATGGGCAGGAATACTGGGATCCCGAGCACATTCAAAAGCGATTTTCGGGCTTGTTTCGGTGCAACAACGATAGGTGCGGCGAAGTCGTCTCGGCAACGGGAAATACTGATCTTATTGAAGTCTACTACTACGATGAAAACGGAATTCCAGACTCAGACTATAATGAACGGTATTGGCCTCTTTCTCTGAATCCAGCCCCCCACATATTTGATATACCGGAAAAATGCCCAGAGACTGCCTCCAAAGCTATCACCGCAGGCTTTGCTTTGTTTTGGATTGATCGGGACGCCTGCGGGAGCAAGTGGCGCCTGGCGATAGAAGAGCTTTTGACCGAATTAGGTATCTCGCGATTTAGAAAGCGAGTGAAAGGTAGGCCGCTTCAGACGCGACCTCTTCAGGATCGGATTAATTCGTTTAAGTTGAAAAACCCAGAAGCCGGAGAATGCCTTGAAGCTGTTAATCGATCTGATCTATGTGGATAGACAAGGTTCAATCAAGGCCGCCAGAAAAATCAACAAAAAGAAGGGGCCAGCCTAACCCACCTTCACCCGCGTCGCCGCTTCGGGCAGGTCCTCTCCGAACGCCCGCTGATAGAATTCCGCGATGGTCGGACGTTCCAGCTCGTCGCACTTGTTCAGGAACGTCAGCCGGAAGCTCAGCCCCAGGTCGCCGCCGAAGATGGTCGCGTTCTGGGCCCAGGTGATGACGGTGCGGGGCGACATGACCGTCGAAATGTCGCCGTTCATGAAGGCGTTGCGGGTCATGTCGGCGACGCGGACCATGGCGGCGATCTTCCTGCGGCCCTCGGCGTCGGCCCAGTCGGGCACCTTGGCGGCGACGATCTCGGCCTCCACGTCGTGGTCGAGGTAGTTGAGCGTCGTCACGATCGACCAGCGGTCCATCTGGCCCTGATTGATCTGCTGGGTGCCGTGATACAGGCCACTGGTGTCGCCCAGGCCGATGGTGTTGGTCGTGGCGAACAGGCGGAACCACTTGTTGGGACGGATCACCCGGTTCTGGTCCAGCAGGGTCAGGCGGCCCTGCGCCTCCAGCACGCGCTGGATCACGAACATCACATCGGGGCGGCCGGCGTCGTATTCGTCGAACACCAGGGCGATCGGGCGCTGGATGGCCCAGGGCAGCATGCCCTCGCGGAACTCGGTGATCTGCTTGCCGTCCTTCAGGACGATGGCGTCCTTGCCGACCAGGTCGATGCGGCTGACGTGGCTGTCCAGGTTCACGCGGACCATCGGCCAGTTCAGCTTGGCCGCCACCTGTTCGATGTGGGTCGACTTGCCGGTGCCGTGATAGCCCTGGACCATCACCCGGCGGTCGTGGGCGAAGCCGGCGCAGATGGCCAGCGTCGTCTGGGGGTCGAAACGATAGGCGGTGTCGACCTCGGGCACATGGCTGTCGCCCGGCTCGAAGACCGGGACGATCATGTCGGAATCGATTCCGAAGACCTCGCGCACCGACGCCTTGCGGTGGGGTTCGAACGTCAGCAGCGGGTCGGGGGTCTGGTCGAGCGGGGAAGGAGCCATGGGCTCATCTAGAGGCGCCGCGCGCGCGGCTCAACACGCGCGCGGCGTCCGGGGTGCGGTTATTCCGCCGACAGGGCGACGTCGACGTTGCCGCGCGTGGCGTTGGAGTAGGGGCAGACCTGATGCGCCTTGGCGATCAGGGCGTCGATCGTAGCCTTGTCCAGGCCGTGGTCGGTGATCTTGAGGTCCACAGAGATGTTGTAGCCCTCGCCATGGTCGTTCTTGCCGAAGCCGATGCCGGAGTGGACCTTGGTGTCCGGTCCGACCGGGGTTCCCGCGCCCTGGCTGACCAGTCGCAGCGCGCCGAGGTAGCAGGCGGCATAGCCCACGGCGAACAGTTGCTCCGGATTGGTGCCGGGACCGTCGTCGCCACCCATGGCCGCGGGCACGGACAGGGTGACGTCGATCTTGCCGTCGTCGGTGTGCGACCGGCCCGAGCGACCGCCGCCCGAGGCAACGGCGTGGGCCTTGTAGAGAACGTCCATGGGGGGCTCCTGTGAGGATTGGTCCCCATATCTAGTGCGGCCCGCGCGGCGCGCCAGCGGGCGTCGTGTCAGTTCGCCATCCCGGCCTTCTTCAAGGTCTTGTAGGCCTTGATGACGCGCTGGAGCTTGGCCTCGGCACCCCGGTCGCCCTGGTTCAGGTCGGGGTGGAAGCGTTTCAGCAGCTCGTGATAGCGCGCCTTGACCGCCGCCTTGTCGGTGCGGGCGTCGAGGTCGAGATCGGCGAGGGCCTGACGCTCCAGCTTGCCCAGACGCAGACCCTCTTCTTCCGCCGCCGCCTGTTCGCGCACGCGTCGGCCGAACAGGCCGAAGCTGTCGTGCCAGCCGCCGGCGCCGGTGGTGTTGGCCGTGCCCATCTTGGAGGCGAAGGCGGCGGCTTCCCGCGACATCTTGCCCGCCTTCATTTCCCAGGTCGGACGACCCCCGGTCATGGCCTCGCGCTCCTGGGCGGCGCGAATCTGGCCCTCGGACATGCCGGCGTAGAAGTTCCAGCCCTTGTTGTACTCGCCCGCGTGCGGCTGGCAGAACTCGTAGAACTCGTTCAGCCGCTCGCGCGATTTCGGGGCCCGGGCCGTGGCCGGACGGCTGCAGTCGGGCCAGTGACAGGGTTTCTCGCCCGGCTTCAGGCGCAGGACGTCGGCCTCCGCCGCCTCCTCTTCGGGGCGCGGCGGCTTGATCCGCATATCCTTGAAGCGGGGTTTGTACTGGAACGATGCAGGCATTGATCCCAGTGTAGGGGGGAATTGGTCACCATCAAGGAACACCCGCATGGCCGAAGGCCCTATCGCGTCGATTATCCGGGAAAAACTCACTCAGGGGCTCGCGCCGACCCGGTTGGAGATCGAGGATGACAGCGCGCGCCACGCCGGCCACCACCATGAAGGCGGCATTGACGCCAAGCCCGGCGGAGAGAGTCACTTCAATCTGACCGTGGTGGCCGTTGCGTTCGAGGGGCAATCGCGGGTGTCGCGCCAGCGCGCGGTGAATGCGCTGCTGGCCGATGAACTGGCGGGACCGGTGCACGCCCTGTCGATCAAGGCGCTGACGCCGCAAGAAGCTCCGACCTAGGAAAAAACCAGCGTTCATTTCGTCTTAGAAGGTTCGCCCTAGCGTCGTCATCGGGACTGTTTACACGCGGCCGGGGGACGAATGGTTGGCTCCGACGAGATCGGCAAGGACCTCGGCGCGGGCCAGGGGCGTCAGGCGCAGGCCGGCGACGCCGCCCAGGCCCTGACCGCGATCCTCCAGACGCAGTATCTGCGCTATCTCATCATCGCCAGCTGGGCGCTTGGGCTGCTGGCCACCGTGGGGGCCATCGAGGCCGTGGTGTGGTTCGCGGGGACCGTCGCGGCCGGGGCGGTCCGCGGCTCCTTCGAGCGCCGCATGGCCGGGCGGGTCGACAAGGGGTGGGGCCTGCTGTTCCCGGCCGTCGCCACCGTGACCACGGCGGCCTGGGCGTCGGCGCCGCTTCTGGCCTGGTTCTCGGACCATCCGTTTGGACACTCGCTGGCCGTGGCCCTGCTGATCGGCGGCTATGTGCTGGTCTTCTCCCAGCTGCGGAGCTCGCCCAAGCAGGCGATCGTGATCTCGTCCCCTTACTCGCTGGTGGCCGTCGCCATCCTGGCCAGCGCCTGGGGCACGCCGAACTTCCTGCCCTTCCTGGCCATCATGCCGTTCACGGCGGCCGGTCTGTTCGTGCTCGTCACCATGACCATGCTGCGGGAGGAGCGTATCCGCGCCTTCCAGGAGCATCAGGCGCACCTGATCGAGGAGCTTCAGGCCGCTCGCGACAAGGCCGACGCCGCCAATGAGGCCAAGTCGAGCTTCCTGGGTGTCATCTCGCACGAACTGCGCACCCCGATGAACGGCGTGCTGGGGGCGGCGCAGCTTTTGGGCGCGACCCGGCTGGAGGCGACGCAGCGCGAGTATCTGTCGATCATCCGCAACTCGGGCGACAACCTGCTGAGCCTGCTGAACGACATTCTCGACATGACCAAGATCGAGGCCGGAAAGATGACTTTCGAGGTCATCGACGTCAACCTGGAGGACCTGCATCGCCGGGTCACGGGTCCTTTCGTCGCCCAGGCCGAGGCCAAGGGACTGAATTTCGTCTGCAGCTTCGAGGGCGAAACGCCGGCCGTGGTTCGTGGTGACCCGCTGCGGGTGTGTCAGGTCATCCAGAACCTGCTGTCCAACGCCGTCAAATTCACCGAGGCCGGGACGGTCGATTATCAGGTCCGCAGCCGTCGGATCGGCGATCGCCGCTGCGCCTTCGACTTCTCCGTCACCGACAGCGGGGCCGGCATCGCGCCCGAGGATCTGGAGCGCCTGTTCCAGCCCTTCACCCAGGCCGATGTCTCCTCGACGCGGCGATTCGGCGGGACCGGCCTGGGCCTGACCATCGCGCGACGCATGGCCAATATCATGGGTGGCGACATCACCGTCACATCGACCCCGGGCGTCGGTTCGACCTTCACCCTCTCGGTCGAGGCCGAGGTCGTCGAGTGGCATTCTGTCGTGGCCGCTCAGGCGGTCGATGCAGAGGTCGAGGACGGCCAGGCCTTCTCGGTGCTGGTGGTCGAGGATCATCCCGTCAATCGCATGATCCTGGAGGCCTGGCTGAGCTCGGCCGGACACGCGACGACGGCGGCCGAGAATGGCCAGATCGCCGTCGACCTGGCTGCTGCCCAGGCCTTCGACCTGGTCATCATGGACGTGAACATGCCGGTCATGGACGGGCTGAGCGCCACGCGCCTGATCCGGCAGGCCGGGCTGAACCGGGATACGCCCATCGTGGTGCTGTCGGCGTCCGCCCGCCACGAGGATCACGAGGCCGGTCTGGAGGCCGGGGCTGACGCCTATCTCAACAAACCCATCGATTTCGCTGCCCTGGCGCAACTGATGCAGACGGTCAGCGCCGGGCGCGAGGGCCTTCGGGCCCTGACGGAAGCCGACGAAAGCCGCGCGGCCGCATGAACACCAGATGAGCGGCGTCGTTCAGATGCGGCTCAACCACAGGCTCCTAGGGTGAGGGCAAGTCGGTAGTTTCCGACGCCCCAAGGAGTATCTGCCATGAAGAAGCCCGTTCTCAAGACGCTTGGCACCGCCAGCCTGGTCGCCCTGATCGCCGCCGGCTCCATGGCGACCGCCTCGGCCGCCGACGCCCAGTCGCGCTACGACCGTGGCGACCGTCAGGAGCAGCGTCAGGACCGCCGCGAGGATCGTCGCGACGACCGCCGTGAGGATCGCCGTGACCGCGACAACCGCCATGACCGTCGCGAGTTCCGACAGGACCTGCGCGAGGATCGTCGGGAGTATCGTCAGGACCTGCGCCAGTATCGCCAGCAGGCCCGGGCCTATGAGCGGTGGCAGCGGGCCGAGCGTCGCTACAACGCCGGTCGCTACTATGCGCCCCGCGGCTATCAGGTCCGCACCTGGGGCTATGGCCAGCGCCTGCCCAGCCACTATTCGCGCGGCTATGTCATCAACGACTACGACCGCTACGGCCTGCGCGCTCCGCCCCGTGGATACCACTATGTCCGCAGCGGCAATGACGTGGTTCTCGCCGCCGTCGCCGGTGGCCTGATCTCCGCCGTGATCGCGGGGCTCTTCAACTAAGGGCCTACCGCTCGGCGCGCGGCGCCTCGCCGTTTGAGGCGCATCGCCGACCTGAGACGACGCCCCGGAGGGAGACCTCCGGGGCGTTTTCGCGTTTGGGCCTCGTCATGCCTAGATGAGGTCCGATGCGCGCTTTTGCCGAACTTCTGGACCGCCTGTCGCTGACGGGATCACGGAACGCCAAACTGATCCTGTTGCGGGACTATCTACGCGCAACCCCCGATCCGGATCGGGGCTGGGCCCTCGCGGCCCTGACCGGCGATCTGACCTTCGACGCCGCCAAACCCGCGATGATCCGCAGGGCGGTGGAGGCGCGGGTCGATCCGGTTCTGTTCGGCTGGTCCTATGACTACGTCGGCGACCTGGCCGAAACCGTCGCCCTGATCTGGCCCGCCGATCCGGACTACCGCCCGAACCGCGAACCCGAGCTCGGCGAGGTGGTCGAGGCGCTGAGAACGGCCAAGCGCACCGAGGTCCAGGGCCTGATCGAGGGATGGCTGGACGCGCTCCAGCCCAAGGGGCGTTGGGCGTTGCTGAAGCTGGTCACCGGCGCGTTGCGCGTTGGGCTGTCGGCGCGTCTGGCCAAAACGGCGACCGCCCTGATCCGGCCCGAGCGGGTCTCTGAGCCGCCGGATCCAGCGGGCGAAGAGGCGGTCCTGTCCCTCGATCCCGTGGATGTCTCGGAAATCGAGGAAGTCTGGCACGCCGTCGACCCGCCATATGCCGACCTGTTCGCCTGGCTGGAGGGGCGGGCCGAGCGACCGAACCCCGACGCCCCCGGTCGGTTCCGCCCGGTGATGCTCGCCGTCGCCATCGACGAGGCCGTGGACTTCGATCGACTGCATCCCGCCGACTACGCGGCCGAGTGGAAGTGGGACGGCATCCGGGTGCAGGCCGTGCGCGAGGCCGGCGTCGTGCGAATGTATTCGCGCACAGGTGACGAGATCGCCGCGTCCTTTCCCGACGTCATGGCCGGGCTGACGTTCGAAGGCGCGGTCGACGGGGAACTGGTCGTGCTCAGAGAGGGGCAGATCGCGCCGTTCGGCGACCTCCAGCAGCGGCTGAACCGCAAGACGGTCGATGCCAAGGCCATGGCGGCCTATCCCGCCGCCATCGTCGCCTATGACGCCCTGGCGCTGGACGGGGAGGACCTACGGGGGCTGCCCCTGCGCGAGCGGCGCGCGCGGCTGGAGGCGATGGTCGCGACCCACGGCGGCGACCGACTGACCCTGTCGCCCGTCGTCGACTACCAGGACTGGGCGGCTCTGGGCCGGCTCAGGGCCGATCCGCCGGTGGGGGCGGCGGCCGAGGGGTTGATGCTGAAGCGGTGGGACGCGCCCTATGTCGCCGGTCGGCCCAAGGGGCCGTGGTTCAAGTGGAAGCGCGATCCGCACACCGTCGACTGCGTCCTGATGTACGCCCAGCGCGGCCACGGAAAGCGGTCGAGCTTCTATTCCGACTTCACCTTCGGCGTCTGGACCCCCGAGGGACGCCTGACGCCGGTCGGCAAGGCCTATTTCGGGTTCACCGACGAGGAGCTGAAACAGCTGGACAAGTTCGTCCGCGACCACACCATCGACCGGTTCGGGCCGGTCCGATCGGTCCGGGCCGAGCGCGACTTCGGTCTGGTGCTGGAGATCGCCTTCGAGGGATTGAACCGCTCGCCCCGCCACAAGTCCGGGCTGGCCATGCGGTTTCCCCGGATCAGCCGTATCCGTTGGGACAAGCCGGCCCGCGAGGCCGCGAGCCTCGACGAGGTCATGGATCTGCTGGACGCGATCGAGAGCGGCGGGGGGCGGATCGCGACCGCCGTGTGACAGGTGGAAAATGCGTCGGGAGGGTTCCATTCCGGTGATCCGGCGTTAGACCGCCTGCATGACTTCCACTGAAACCGTCCTGGCCGCCCTCGTGTCGTCGGGCGAGCAAGCCGTCGCGTTCGACGCGGCCATGATCGCCAAGCTGACCCAGATCGCCGGCGACTTCGCGGTCAACCTGTCCATCGCCCTTATCATCCTGGTCGCCACGATCTTCGCGGCGCGCTGGGCGTCGTCGGCGACGCGAAGGGGCCTCGGCCGGGTTCGCGGCTTCCGACACGATCCGACGGTGCTCAGCTTCGCCGTTCAGGTGGTGCGGGTGCTGGTCTTCCTGATCGGCTTCATCGCCGTGCTGCAGCGGCTGGGCGTGCAGACGACCTCGATCATCGCGGTTCTGGGCGCGGCGTCGCTGGCCGTGGGTCTGGCTCTGCAGGGTACGCTGTCCAATGTCGCGGCCGGCGTGATGCTGCTGATCCTGCGGCCTTACCGTGTGGGCGACCTCGTCAACATTGGCGGAAACGTCGGAAAGGTGCAGCGGCTGGACCTGTTCTTCACCCAGCTTTCGGACGTGAACAACGTCAAGATCATGTGCCCCAACGGCAAGGTGTTCGGCGACTTCATCCTGAACCTGTCGGGCCAGCAGACCCGCAGGATCGAGCTGAAGATCGGCGTCGGATATGGCGAAAACCTGACCAAGGCTCGAGAGGTCCTGGTGGCCGCCGCCGCCGGACACGCGGCGGTCCTCAACGATCCCGCGCCCTGGGCGGGCGTCACCAACATGCTGGACAGCGCCATGGAGATCACCCTTACCGCCTGGACCCGGTCCGAGGACTACTGGCAAACGCGCGCCGACGTGTTCCAGGCGGTCAAGGAGGGACTGGACGCCGCCGAGATCGAGATTCCGTTCCCGCACCAGGTCGCCGTGCCCTACGGCGACGACGATCTGGTCCTGCCGTTGGCGGCGGAGGGTGCCGCGCTTCGCCGGGGGCGCGCCGATCCGCGCAGCGCGGGATTCGGCCCCGGGCGAGAGACCGACGAGAGCGAGGCCTGACATGCGTTATGACTTCGGTTCAGACAACACGGCGGGCATGGCGCCGGCGGCGCTGCGGGGGCTTGTCGAGGCCAACGAGGGCTTCGCTCGCGCCTACGGTGCCGACGACGTCACCGCGAAGGCGGCCGACCAGATTCGGCGCAGGCTGGATGCCGACGCTGAGATCCGCTTCCTCTTTTCCGGCACGGCGGCCAACGCCATCGCCCTGTCTATGCTGGCCTGGCCGCACGAGGCGGTTCTGGCTCATCACGCGGCCCACGTCTGCACGGACGAGACGGGCGCGCCCGGCTTCTTCGGCCAGGGGGTCGGTCTGATCGGACTGCCGGGCTTTTCCGGCAAGATCGATCATCGGGCCCTGACCGCGGCGCTGGAGGAGTCCGAAGTCGGCCATCGACAGCCGCCCGCGGCGCTTAGCCTGACCCAGTCGACCGAATACGGCACGGTCTATACGGCCGAAGAGTTGCGACACCTGATCGAGCCGGCGAAGACCAAGGGGTGCGGGGTTCATCTGGACGGCGCGCGCCTGGCCAACGCGGCGGCGGCGGGCTTCGACCTGACCCAGATCGCGCGACTGGGCGTCGATGTCCTGGTCTTCGGCGGGGCCAAGGCCGGGGGGCTGTGCACCGAGGCGATCGTCATGTTCGACAGGTCGCTGGCGCGGCGGATCGACAACCGTCTGAAACAGGCGGGCCAGCAGGCGTCCAAGGCCCGATATCTGGCCGCGCCGTTCCTGGGGATGCTGGAAACCAACGCCTGGGAGGATGGAGCGGCCCACGCCAATCTGATGGCGCGAAGGCTGGCAGAGGGGATCGTCACGCGCTCGCCCTATGTCCTCGCCCACCCCGTGGAGGCCAATGCGGTGTTCCTGCGAATGCCCGCCAAGGCGCATCAGGCGCTGAACGCGGCCGGTTGGGCCTGCTATCGGTTCGATGACGGCTCGGTCCGGTTCGTCTGCTCCTGGGCGACGACCCAGGAGGCGGTCGACGAGATCATAGAGACGATCGCCATCCTGAACTGAGACGCGCCTTTCGCCAGGGGGCGACGCACGCCATATCTGATCCATGGCGAGAGGCGAGCGGTCGGGCAGGCGAGGGGGATCGATGGAGGCGAAGGCGCAGGCGGCGGGAGCCGTCGCGGACCCGCCCCCGGACCCCAAGACCATCCCGGCCCTCATCGACCTGATCCGGCTGGTCGGCCGGTCCCAGGCACCGCAGCTGCGGCTCAGGTTGATCGTGGCGGTGCTGATGACCATCGGCGGCAAGGCGCTGGGCGTGCTGGCACCGCTGGTTCTCGGGGCGGCGGTCAATCATCTGGCGGCCGATCAGCCCCCGGGCGTCGCCATCGGCATGGGGTTCGCGGGCTTCGCAGTCGGCTGGGCCGTGGTCCGGTTCCTGTCCAGCGCGGCCCCTCAGCTGTCGGACGTGGTGTTCGCCCCCGTGCGTCAGGCGGCCCAACGGCGAGCGGCGGCCGAGACCTTCGCCCATGCGCTGAACCTGTCGCTGGATTTCCACCAGACCAAACGGTCCGGGGCCCTGTCGCGGACGGTGGACCGGGGCGCGCGGTCGGTCGACTTCCTGCTGCGCATCCTGGCCTTCAACCTGGTGCCGACGGGCCTGGAGCTGATCCTGGCCGCCGGTGTGCTGGGCGGGGCCTACGACTGGCGATTCGCCGCCGTCGCTGTCGTCGTGGTCATCGTCTACGCCGTGCTGACCTTCTCCATCTCGAACTGGCGGATCGAGCATCGTCGCACGATGAATACCGCCGATACCGAGGCGGCGGGGCAGGCGGTGGATGCCTTGCTGAACTACGAGACCGTCAAGTCCTTCGGCGCCGAGGCGCGAGCGGCGGACGGCTATGACAGGGCCCTCGGCGTCTATGGCGCGGCGGCGATCAAGGCGAACAGTTCACTGGCACTTCTGAACGCGGTCCAGGCCCTGATCATGAACGTCGGCCTCGGCGTCATGGCGGTGATGGCCGGGTTCGAGGCCGCCGCCGGCCGGATGGGGCCGGGCGACGTCACGGCCGCAGTCCTGATCCTGATCTCGCTCTATGCGCCGCTGAACATCCTGGGCTTCGCCTATCGGGAAATCCGCCAGTCCTTCATCGACATGGAAGAGATGCTGAAGGTCACGCGCCAGAGCCCCCTGGTCGCCGACGCCCCCGGTGCGCCCGACCTGCCGCGCTCTCAGGACCATCAGGGCGCGTCACTGGCGTTCGAGGACGTCTCCTATCGCCACGATGCGCGGTCCAGCGGGCTGGAAGACGTGACGTTCGTGGTGCCGCCCGGCACGACCACCGCCCTGGTGGGGCCTTCCGGCTCGGGCAAGTCGACCATCGTCAAGCTGGCCCTGCGCCTGCTCGATCCGCAGAACGGCCGCGTCCTGATCGAGGGGGTCGACGCCCGGTTCGTGACCCAGGCCTCGCTGCGTCAGGCGGTGGCCCTGGTGCCTCAGGACGTGGCCCTGTTCAACGACAGCCTGAGGGTCAACATCGCCTTCGCCCGGCCGGACGCGGACGAGGCCACCATCTGGGCGGCGGCCGAGGCGGCGGAACTGGCCGATTTCATCCGGGGCCTGCCGGACGGCATGGAGACCAAGGTCGGCGAGCGCGGGCTGAAACTTTCGGGCGGCGAGCGCCAGAGGGTCGGCATCGCCCGCGCCCTTCTGGCCGATCCCTCGATCCTGATCCTGGACGAAGCCACCAGCGCGCTCGACAGCCGGACCGAAGCGGCGATCCAGAAGACGCTTCGCAGGGCCAAGGCGGGACGCACCACCCTGGTGGTCGCCCACCGGCTGTCGACCATCGCCGACGCCGATCAGATCCTGGTGCTGAAGGCCGGGCGGATCATCGAGCGGGGGGCGCATCACGAACTGGTCGCGCGCGTGGGCGGTGAGTACGCGGCCCTGTGGCGCAAACAGACGCGCGGCGCCCGTGCGAATGCGGACGCCGCGACAATCTAGACAAAGCGCCGGCCCCGGGGCGGGTGCGGGGGGAGTGGGCTCGCCCCGGGACCGGTCTGACCGACCTCAGCTGGCGCGGCGAACGCGTCGGGGCTGGGCGATGGTCGGGCAGTTGATGACGACGCCCAGCGGTCGGATGCCGGCGACGAAGGGATTGCCCGGGCCCTCGGGCGCGACGGGGGCGGTGGCCACATCTCCCGCCGCGACCAGTCGCGACAGGTCCTGGATCGAGGTGATGCGACGAACCCGATTGGCGGCGATCGCCTGATCGGTCCAGACCACGACGTGGGCGTCCCACATGGGGCTGTAGTTGTTGTCGAGCGAGGGATTGTCGTTGTCCGGATCCAGGGGGAAGACGTTGATCGGATCGATCCCGCCATTCGCGATCGAGGTCGCGAAACCCTGGTTCTGACCCGTCGCCGGATCGAGGATGCCGTTCACCACAGGCGAGAAGCCCAGCAGGGCCGACGGCCGGTCCGGCGTCGACTGCCCAAAGCTGGGCGTGTTGCCGATCCTGGGCGCGAAGACGCCCTTCTCGATCACCGCCGGGACGTCCGCCGAAACATCGGTGACGAGGTGGTAGTAGTACTGCTCGCCACCCTGAAAGCCGTCCAGCAGTTGCAGAACCACGGTGCCGTCTCGCTCGTCCAGGCTGTTGGCGCGGTCGTGACGGCCGGTGGCATTGCCGACGATCTGCATGTTCAGGACGACGCCCGAGGGCATCACCACCATGGACGACCACTCGGCTTCGGCGACGGCCCCCGGCACGGCGCGGGCGGGCGGGAACGGATAGGGCGTGCCCGGCACCAGTTCATAGGTCGGCGAGAAGTCGACCGAGCCGCGGAAGCGAACGACACCGTCCTGGATCGTCACGCGCTGCTCGCCGGGCGTTCCAGCGGCGTGGCGCAGCTTGGGCGCATAGTTGACGCCGAGGCGGTTGGCGGTCTCGAAATCCGAGGCCTCGGTGATGATGTAGTGGACGGCCTCGCCCCGCGGGCCGACGCCCCGGAACAGCGGCAGCGTCACGGTGGCGGCCCCGTAGGTGAAGTCCACGGCGAGGGCGTTCCGCATGAAGACGTTGTCGTCTTCCGAGAAGCGGGCCGCTGTCGCCGGCGAATAGGATGGGCGGCCGTAGTCGCGAGCCGACCGAGCGAGAAGGGCGTCCGCCTCGGCGAGAGCGGCGCGGTTGCCCTGAGCGATCGGCGTCGTGGTGGCGGCGCTGGCACCGACCCCCTCCGCGAGGGCGGGGGAGTTGGTCCCTGCGGCCATGACGGCCAGGGCCATGACGATGGCGGTTTGTTTCATGGAATAGCCCTTTGATTGGCCCCGGCGGGGCGCGGATGGCCCGGAGGCAGGGCCGCCAGGCACCAAGAGCCTTGCCCGGAAGGGCTTGGGGCGTCTTTTCCGGGGCTGCTGGAGCCTTGTCCGGAATTGCTGTCAGGGGCGGCGCGCGGCACGCCACGCGCCCGGCGTCGTGCCGGTCAGCCGGCGAAAAACGGTGGTGAAATGCGCCTGGTCGGCGAAGCCGCAGGCGTGAGCGACCCCGGCGATCCGGGACCCCGGGCGCAGCAGCAATCCCATGGCCCGCTCCACACGCCGTCGCTGCACGAAACGGACGGGGCTCACGCCATGTCGAGCCCGGAAGGCGCGGGTGAAATGGAAGGGCGAAAGGCAGGCGACCCCCGCCAGGTCGGCCAGAGCCATGTCCTCGTCTAGATGCGCGTCGATATACTCGATCACCCGGGTGAAGCGCAGATCCGCCGGCGGGCTGCGGCCCGTCCTGTCCTCGCGCCGTGCATCGGCGGCCGAGAGCAGCGTCGAAAACAGGGTCAAGGCGACGCTGTCCACGAACAGACCGTCGGCTCTCTCCGCCTCGGCCCAGGCGCGCATGGCCAGGAGCTGGAACATCGGATCCTGGAAGGGGCGCTCGTATACCGGAGCAAGTCGTTCCACCAAGGCGGGACTGTCGATCGCGGCGGCCAGGCGATGGGCGGGCGCGGCCAGGATGATCAGCTCGCTCGGCCCGTCAATCCGATAGTCGATGTCCGTCAGGGGCGGCGCCGCGACCGTGTGCGGTCTGTCCGTTGGGATGTCGATCCAACCGTCGCCGAGATTGTAGCGAGCCGGAGAGCGCGCCACCCGTCGGCGGATGCCGATAAGCAGGTCGGGCGTCGAACGGTCGGTCAGGCCGTGCCCGTCTTGTTGAACATGCAAGAGCTGGACCCCCAACGAGCCCGCAGAACGCACTTCGTGCTGGAAGCCAGCATAGGCCGAGCGCCCGTAGAACTCAGTGTACGACGGATGTTCGGCTCGCGCCCGACCCCATCGTTTCCCACAATCCTTCGTTTCGTTACCATCCAGCAAGCGTGTCTCCCCATTCGGGGGACGTCCGGTTCACTCAGGAAGTTACAACTGACCGGCCACGACGCGCGTCAGGCCGTCCGTCCAATGGCGTAGAACCGCTCGGATCGCTGGGCGCGCAACGCGGCCGCCGACAGAGGCAAGAGCGCCTGAAGTTCCTCCGAGACGGCGTCTCCGACCGCCTTGATCGCCGCGTCGGGGTCGGCATGGGCCCCGCCGACGGGTTCGGGGATGACGCGGTCGACGATCTTCATCTCCATCAGATCCGGCCCGGTGATCTTCATGGCCATGGCGGCGTCGCGGGCCCTGCCGCCGTCGCGCCACAGGATTCCCGCCGCGCCCTCGGGCGAGATGACCGAGTAGATTGAGTGCTCCAGCATGAGCACGCGATTGGCCGCCGCGAGGGCGATGGCTCCGCCCGAGCCGCCTTCACCGGTCACCGTCGCGATCATGGGCGTGCCCAGCGTCAGGCCCCGCTCGGTCGAGCGCGCGATCGCCTCGGCCTGGCCCCGTTCCTCGGCGCCCAGTCCCGGATAGGCGCCGGCCGTGTCGACGAAGGTCAGGACCGGAAGGCCGAACCGCTCGGCCAGATCCATCAGGCGAACGGCTTTCCGGTATCCCTCCGGCCGGGCCATGCCGAAGTTGTGGGTCAGGCGCGTGGCCGTGTCGTGGCCCTTCTCGTGACCCATGACCACGACAGCCTGACCGCGGAACCGGGCGAGGCCGCCCAGGATGGCCTGGTCGTCGCCGAACTGTCGGTCACCGTGCAGCTCGGTGAAGTCGGTGAACAGCTCGGTGAGATAGTCCACGAAATGCGGGCGCTCGGGATGGCGGGCGACCTGGGTCTTCTTCCACGGGTCGAGTTCCGCATAGGTCTTCTTGCGAAGCTGATCGGCCTTCTTCCTCAGCCCATCGATCTCGGCCTCGAACGAGCCGGACGTCGCCGACAGTAGGCCGAGCTCCTCGATCTTGGCCTCAAGATCGGCGATCGGCTTCTCGAACTCGAGATAATGGGTGGCCATGAGGCGTCCGGAGGGGCGGGCGACGGCGCCCTGACACAAGGCGGCGGAACCTAGTCGCGGCGGAGGCGGGGAGCAAGCGAGGGATCAGAAGGCCTTGGGCAGGCCAGCTTGTTTCAGGATTTCGTTCGCCATGTGCCGGAGCGGCTTGGACGGAACGGTAACCTGGTGTCCGCTCCCCGGTGTCGCCACTTTTCGTGACTGCCATTACCACCGGGCACGTTGACGAAACCTCCGTCAGTCAGCCGTTGGGTCAGTTCACGGTAGTAGTGGTTTGGCATGTCGAACCTCCGCAGCGGTCAAATCTGCGGGTGATTCTATTCGTGTGGATAAAGCGACAACGCCCTCATGCGGCAACCAGATCGAGCTGCCGGGCCGCCTCGAAGCGGATGACCACCGGTTCGTGAATCCCAAGATTGGTGGCGAGCAAATCCGGCGCGAAATGACGGATCAAGTCCTCAAACTCCTCCAGGGTGTCGGTTTGAAGAACCAAGCCTGGGATGTCGCTTTCGCTACACCAGACGCTGGCTTCGTAATCCCAGAAGGCTTTCACATAGAACTGATGGGCCATAACTTCATTATGCCGTTCAATCGCTCCTGATCCAAGCCCGGTCGTGTTGTCACTCCTCCCGCGCCAGGGGATGGTGGCGGTTCACCAACTGGCTCAAATGGTCGGTGGCGACGTGGGTATAGATCTGGGTCGTGGCGATGTCCGCGTGGCCCAGCAGGGTCTGGACCACGCGCAGGTCGGCCCCGCCCTCCAGCAGATGGGTCGCGAAGGCGTGGCGCAGGACGTGTGGGCTAAGCCGCGCGGGGTCGATGCCGGCGTCGATGGCCGCCTGGTCCAGCAACTGGGCGAAGCGGCGAGGGGTCAGATGCCCCGAGGCGCCGCCGGACGGAAACAGCCAGGGACTGTCCGGGGCCTTCTCGGGGCGCGCGGCGTCGCGGGCGACGAGCCAGGCTTTGACGGCCTCGCGGGCGGTCGAATTCAGCGGCGCGAGCCGTTCCTTGCCGCCCTTGCCACGGACGATCAGATAGGCGGGGTCGCGCCGGACGGCCTCGACACGCAACGCCAGAAGTTCCGAGACGCGCAGACCCGACGCATAGGCCAGTTCGACCAACGCCAGCATCCGAAGCCCTCCGGACCCCTCGCGCGCCGACGAGGCGGTCAGCAGGCGCAGGACCTCCTCCCGGCTGAGCACGCGGGGCAGGGGGCGTCCCTGTTTGGGGGCTTCCAGCCGTCGCGAGGGATCGTCGCGCCGCCAGCCCTCGCCCAGGCAGAAGCGGTAGAACTGGCGCACCGCCGATCGGCGACGCGCGGCGGTGGACGCCGACAGGCCGCGCCTGGCCAGACCGGAGAACCAGGCCTCGATCGCCGTCTCGTCCGCAGCCAACAGCCCGCCCGGGCCGACTGACTGCTCGGCGTCGGCCAGATCGCGGGCATAGGCCGAGAGCGTATGCGGCGAGGCGTCCCGTTCGACGGCCATCATCTCGAGGAAGGCCTCGACCTGGGGCGTCGTCATGGGCGCGCCGGGCGCTGGCGAGACCGCCTGCTTGGTGTAGAGACTGAAGCCGACATGGCTTGCACCATACTCCATCGCCGTCGAGGCCCAGCGTGAGCGGCCGACGCTCCGCCAACTCCGTCGCTCCTGACGCTCGTCCGAGTCGCACCATAGCTCTGGTCGGGTTGATGGGCGTGGGCAAATCGACAGTGGGACGACGGCTGGCGCAGCGCCTGGACCTGCCCTTCATCGACGGCGACGAGGCGATCGAATCGGCGGCCCGGATGACGGTGTCCGACATCTTCAGCCAGCTGGGGGAGGCCGAGTTCCGGGCGGGGGAGGCGCGGGTCATGCGCCGGCTGCTGGATGGCCCCCCGATCGTGCTGGCGACGGGCGGCGGCGCGGTGCTCAATCCCGGCACCCGCGCGCTGATGAGGGAGCGGGCGACCACAGTCTGGTTGCGGGCCGATCTGGCGATCGTGGCCAGCCGGGTCCAGAGACGCGACACGCGGCCGCTGCTCAGAGGCAAGGATCCGCTGCAGGCGCTGTCGGCCATGGCCGAGGTTCGCTACCCCATCTATGCCGAGACCGCCGACCTGACCGTCGATGTCGGCGCGGGTGCCCACGCCCAGGCCGTCGACGCGATCGTGACAGCGTTGACCAAACATTGGGCGCAGGGACAGCCGGCATGAAAACGGTCAAGGTCGGCGGCGGTTCGTTCCGCAACTATGAGGTGGTGGTCGGTCGGGGGCTGATCGCACAGGCCGGCGATCGGATCGCGCCCTTCGTGCGTGGCCGGACGGTCATCGTCAGCGACGAGACGGTGGCGGCCCTGCACGGTCCCGCCCTGGCGGAAGCTCTTGCGCGGGCTGGAATCCGCTCCGAGACGGTGACCGTGCCGCCCGGGGAGGCGTCCAAGTCCTTCGGCGAGCTGGAACGCCTGATGGACCGGCTGCTGGCGACGGGTCTGGACCGCAAGGACGTGATCGTGGCTCTGGGCGGAGGCGTCGTCGGCGATCTCGCGGGTCTGGCGGCGGCGCTCTACATGCGCGGGATCGATTTCGTCCAGGTGCCGACGACACTGCTGGCCCAGGTGGATTCCTCCGTAGGGGGAAAGACGGCGATCGATACGCCGCGAGGCAAGAACCTGGTCGGCGCCTTTCATCAGCCGCGTCTGGTCATCGCCGACATCGATGTGCTGGCGACGCTACCGGAGCGCCAGCTGAGGTCAGGCTGGGCCGAAGTCCTGAAGCACGGGCTGATCTGCGATCCGGCCTTTTTCAACTGGCTGGCGGGGCCCGGAGCCACAGGCGTGGGCGGTGACGCAGCGGCTCTCGAGCACGCCGTCGTCCGCTCGGTCGAGATCAAGGCGGCGATCGTCGGTGAGGACGAGAAGGAAGCGGGCCGGCGGGCCCTGCTGAACCTCGGGCACACCTTCGGTCACGCGATCGAGGCCGAACTCGGCTTCGAGGAGGCGGCCCTGGCCCATGGCGAAGCGGTGGCCCTGGGCTGCTGCATGGCCTTTCGCTACTCGGCACAGCAGGGCGTGTGCGACGCAGCCGATGCCGATCGGGTCGAGGCGGTCGTCGCCGCGTCCAGTCTGCCGACACGCTTGTCCCAGGCGGGCGGCTTCTCGGCCGACGCGCTGCTTGCGCGCATGGCCGGTGACAAGAAGGCGGAAGCGGGCGGCCTGACCTTGATCCTGGCCAACGGCATCGGCTCGACCTTCGTTTCCAGGGCGGAGGACCCCGCGAAGGTCCTGGCCTTCTTGAGGGAGGAGGGCGCGGTGTAACTTTCGAGGGGCTGATGCGGTCTCACAAGAACTGGACCGGACGGGTGCGCGACACCGCCCTCTATGCCATCGTGTCCGAGGACTGGCCGGACGTGCGCGCGCGGCTGGATGCGCGGCTGTCGGAGATGTGACGTGATACAGTGGACACTGAACCGTCGAAGCGTGCTGACCGGCCTCGCCGTCGCTCCCTCGCTCGCGAACGCCGCCCCTTCCCTGGCGCAGGAAGCCGACCTGACCGCGACGGAGATCGTGCAACGCGCCCACGCGGCCGCCGGCGGTCCGGACTGGATGCGTCCCCGCAGCCTGACGCTTCGGGGGCGTGGGTCGTTCTGGCCGCAAGGCACCGACGCCGGGCGGATCGAGGTTCCAGACTACCGGATGTGGCGCGTCTATCCGGCCGCGAGCACCGAGGCTCATGCCGCCAACGGCTGGGTCCGCATCGACGCCACGTTGGCCGACGGATCGACCTATTTCCAGGCCGCCTATGACGGAGAGACCTCCTACAACCAGAACGGCCCGATCCCGGGGGCCCAGGCCAGTCGTGAATGGTCCGAGAATTTCGGCTTCGGCATCATCCGCTTCGCCCTCGACGAGGGGTTCAGCCTGGACCGCCTTCCCGACGATGCCGCCGACGGTCGGGCGATGCATGTGGTGCGGGTCAACGACCCCCAGGGCGGCAAGACCCTGTTCGGCATCGCGGCCGACGATTACGCCATTCTCTGGCTGGGCTTTTCGACGGCGCGTGGCTGGCACGAGCGACGCTATTCCGACTTCTACCGCAACCCGGGGGTCAGCTTCGTCCAGCCGGGCCGGGTTCGCCTGTATTACGACGGGGTCAAGCAGAACGAGATCGTCTGGACCGACTACGCCTTGAACGAGGACCTGCCGCGATCCCTGTTCCAGATCGGAGGCTAGGGCACACGCATCCAGCCGAGGGGACGAAGCACCTCCATAGGACGGAACTGGGCCTTGTAGTCCATCTTGGGCGAGCCCTCGACCCAATAGCCCAGATAGACATAGGGCAGTCGGACGGCCTCGGCCTGGCGCACATGATCCAGGATGGCGAAGACGCCCAGCGACCGTTTGTCGATGTCCGGGTCGAAGAAGGAATAGACCATCGACAACCCGTCCGACAGCAGGTCGGCCAGGGTCACGGCGACCAGGTCGCCGGGTCCTTCGTCAGTGGACGGCAGACGATACTCGATCAGGTGGGTGCGGACGGCCGTATCCTCGACCATGGCGATGTAGTCCAGCCAGGTCATGTCGGTCATGCCCCCGCCCGGATGACGAGTGCCCAGATAGCGTTTCAGCAGAGCGAACTGCTCCTGCGTCGCCTCCGCCTCGACCAGGTCTCGCGACAGATCGGCGTTTCGCGCCATGATCCGCCGCTGGGTTCGGGACAGGCGAACGTCCTCGACCGGCAGACGAACGGAGACGCAGGCGTCGCAGCCCTCGCAGGCCGGGCGATAGGCGATGTTCTGGCTGCGCCGAAAGCCCGCGTGTGTCAGCTCGTCGTTGACATGGGCCCCATCGGAGAACGGCAGGTTGGCGAACACCTTCCGCTCGGTCATGCCGGACAGATAGGGGCAGGGCGCGACGGCCGTCATGAAGAAGCGAAGCTGGCGTGTCGGAACGTGCTGCGTCACGTCACACCGTCCGCATTCGAATACATCGCCAGTTGGGCCGTCGCTGATCCATGACTTGATTTGGCGTCATTCGCGACCGTGCCGCAAGACGGTTCTCGCAGAACCCGAACCTCACAGGCTCGTATCGGTGGGCAGGACCGGAGCCTCGCGCAACAGCACGATGGCGATCCGACGGTTGCCGGCCAGGGACGGGTCATCCGGGTAAAGAGGATCAGAGCCCGCCTTGCCCGCGACGGAATAGACCCGATCGGGATCGATGCCGGCCCCTTGCAGAATCTGGCGTGAGGCATCGGCCCGCTGGGCCGAAAGAGGCCAGTCGCCGGGACTGGAGGCGCGGCCCGATCCTGCGACCGCAGACGTATGGCCGGAAATGGCGATGCGGTTGGGCAGGCGGTTGATGACGCCGGAGATGGCTCGCAACAGGACCTGGGCGCGAGCGTTGGGGCGCGCCGAGTTCTGATCGAACATCGAGCGGCCCTCCTGATCGACCAGCTGGATGCGCAGGCCCTCGGGCGTCTGGTCGATGATCAGCTGCTTCGACAGTTCGGCCAGCTCGGGCAGGCGCTGCATGGCCTGGCGCAGCGATTCGGCGGCGGAGGCGAACTCGGCGGCTTCGCGCGCGGCGATCTCCTCGCGCAGTTCAGACTCGGACGCCGCCGCCAGATTGGCGCTGGGGCCTGCCTCCTCGGGCGCGTCCTGGGGCGCTTCAGGAGCCTGCTGTTCCAGGACGGACATCGATCCCGCGCTCTTGGCGCCGTCCTCGCCGAGCGAGGTGCCCCCCAGGATGCCGCCAGATCCCGAGGTGGTCTGGCTGACGCTGGCGGGGGCGAAGTATTCCGCGATGCCGCGCTTCTGTTCCGGATCGGTCGTGTTGATCAGCCACATCAGCAGGAAGAAGGCCATCATCGCCGTGACGAAGTCGGCATAGGCCACCTTCCACGCGCCACCATGGTGGCCGCCGCCGGAGACCTTCTTGACCTTCTTGATGAGGATCGGACGATCGCTCATGGACGACATGGACTGAACCCCGGCGACGAATGCCGGACCATGGCGCGATCAGGGTTAAGGCGACCTTTCTCGCACGGCGGTTGCCGTCGCTCTGCGGAACCCCTAAACCGCCCGCCACGCGGATGTGGCGGAACTGGTAGACGCACCAGATTTAGGTTCTGGCATCGCAAGGTGTGGAGGTTCGAGTCCTCTCATCCGCACCAAATCCGGGCCCTAGGAGCTCGGTGTCTGAAAGACCTTGAGCGTGCCGGCCGCCGACGGCGCCAGCCTGATGCCCTGGGTCAGCCACGCCCCCCAGTCCGTGGGCGAAACGATCGCGGGCTGGCGGGCATGGATGGGCTGCACGTCCGATCCGGCGTCCACGGTCAGCAGGGTGAACCGTTCACCGACGGGCGTCGGGCGCACCAGGCCGGCGAACAGGACGAAGTCTTGATCGATCGGTTGGAGCGTCCACTTCGTCTTGGGGTATCGGGTCCCCGTATACTCATGGAACCAGCTGGCCGGGATCAGGGCGCGTCCCTGGTCGAAGCGGCGACCCTCGGTGCGCATGTTGATCAGCAGCGGCCGCTTCGGGGCCGACGGCGGCAGGCCCCATCGAGCCATGGTCAGGGTCGCGGTACCGTCCGCGCCGGCCCGGATCACCGGGGCCGGATCCGTGGGGCGCACCATGTCCGTGGGTTCCGCGTTCGGCGTGCCTTCGGGAAACACCAGCGAAATGCGGAACTGGTGAAAGGCCTGCACCAGGGCCGAGGGCGGGATCTTCATCGCATAGGCGTTGCACATAGGCCGTTCCATGCCGGGGAGAATTGAAACGGGCCCGGGATCGCTCCCGGGCCCGATCAATGGACCGTCCTTCGCGGATCAGTCCTTCTGGTTGTCGACGCCCCGGCCCATGGCTTCGGCCGGCGAGGAGATGGTGGTCTCCTCGGTGATGTCGATGCCCTTGGCCAGCTTGGAGTTCCAGAAACCGTAGATGGCGTAGATGACCGCGCCGACCGCCGCGTAGATGGCCAGGATGGTCAGCGGCAGCGGGTTGCCGTTCTGGAAGTTCGCGATCATCGGCGCGAAGTTGAAGCCGGCGAGCGCCAGGCAGGCGATGATGCCCGCGACCGCCGTGGCGATGCCGCCCGGAACCCGGAACGGACGCGGCATGTCCGGGTGCTTGATGCGCAGCATGATCACCGACAGGCACACGATCGAGAAGGCCGTGGCCGTGCCGAGCGACACGAGATCGCCGAGGATCGAGATGGGCAGGAACGAAGCCGCCACCGCGATCATGATGCCGAGCAGGATCGTACCGATCCAGGGCGTGCGGAAGTTGGGGTGGATGATGGAGAAGGCGCGGGGCAGCAGGCCATCGCGGGCCATGGTGTAGAAGATGCGCGTCTGACCGTAGCAGAGCACCAGCATGACGGACGACAAGCCGGTGATGGCGCCGATCTTGATCAGGAAGGCGATCAGGTTCAGCTGGCCGCCCGGCGCTGCCGCCAGCGGCACATCTGCCCATTCCAGACCCATGCGGTCGATCGCAACGGCGACCGGCGCGGGGCTGGCCAGCTCCAGATAGGGCACCACGCCGGTCATCACGGCCGCGACGGCCATGTAGATCAGGGTGCAGACGAACAGGGCACCCAGGATGCCGACGGGGACGTCCTTGGACGGGTTCTTGGCCTCAGCGGCGGCGGTCGAAACCGCTTCGAAGCCGACGTAGGCGAAGAAGATGATGGCCGCGCCGCGGAAGATGCCGCCGGTGCCAAACTGGTCCCAGGTGCCGCCCTCGGGGGTCGGCGGGATGAAGGGCACCCAGTTGGCCGGGTTCACATAGCCGATGCCCACCGCGATGAAGGTCAGCAGAACGATGATCTTGATAACCACGATGGCGTTGTTGATGTTGGCCGATTCCGACACACCCAGGACCAGCAGGGCGCAGACCGAGGCGATGCCGATGGCGGCCACCAGGTTGAAGGTGCCCGTCAGCGGGAAGGAGCTGCCACCCTCGCCGATCACGGCCTGCACCAGCGGCGTGGCCCACTGGGGGCCCTCTCCGCCGGGATAGGCTATGGTCGGGAACAGGCTTCCGGATATGCCGAAGTCGGTCAGAATCGAGACCACATAGCCGGACCAGCCGACCGCGACGGTCGAGGCCGCGACGCCGTATTCCAGCACCAGCAGCCAGCCCATGATCCAGGCGAACACCTCGCCCAGAGTGCCATAGGCGTAGGTGTAGGCCGATCCGGAGACCGGCATGGTCGAGGCCAGTTCGGCGTAGCACAGGCCCGCCAGGCCGCAGGCGACGCCCGCGACCACGAAGGACAGCATGATTGCCGGGCCCGTGTGGGCGGCGGCGACCTGTCCGGTCAGGACGAAGATGCCCGCGCCGATAATGGCGCCGATGCCCAGCGACATGAGGTTGAGTGGCCCGAGGGTCCGCTTCAGCTCGCTCTTGGCGGCTTCCTTCTGGATCTGGGTCACGGATTTCTTGAGGAACAGTCGGTTCCCCTTGGGCCTAAGGCCATCTGCGGACATACGTCACGCCCCCTCGATGCAAACAAAACACGGCGATCCCTCCCCGGGGCCGCCTTCCGGGCCGGACGCTAGCGAGACGCGCCGCCACTGGCAACGCGGTTTCCGATCCGTGAAGGCCCGGAGACGCTTTCGTGACCGGGATCGTGGCTCTCCAGGCGCAGAATCGCTGGACCGGAGCGAGCGGGACGCTAACGGAAGCAGTCATGTTGCCCATTCACGCCGTCCTGGACGATCTGATTGCCGCTGTGCGCCAGAACCCTGCGGTGGTGCTCGCGGCACCCCCCGGAGCCGGCAAGACCACGGTCGTGCCGCTGGCCCTGCTGCAGGCCGATGGGCTGATCCAGGGGCGCATCCTGGTGCTGGAACCAAGGCGGCTGGCGGCGCGCGCGGCGGCCGAGCGGATGGCGGCCATGCTGGGGGAGACCCCCGGCCAGACCGTCGGCTACCGAACTCGTCTGGCCAGCAGGATCGGTCCCGGCACGCGGATCGAGGTCATCACGGAAGGTGTCTTCACCCGCCTGATCCTCGACGATCCGGCGCTCGAAGGGGTCAGCGCGGTCCTGTTCGACGAGTTCCACGAACGCAGTCTGGACGCTGACCTCGGTCTGGCCCTTGCGCGCGACAGCCAAGCACTGCTGCGAGAGGACCTGAAGCTGATCGTGATGTCGGCAACCCTGGACATGGAGGGCGTGTCGCGGCTGCTGGGCGGCGCGCCTGTCGTCCAGGCAGAGGGGCGAGCCTATCCGGTCGAGACAATCTACGTCGGGCGGAATCCGGTGGAGCGGCTGGAGGAGGCGATGGCCAGAGCCTGCCTGGCCGCGCTGAGAGACGAGACCGGTTCGATCCTCGGCTTCCTGCCCGGTCAGGGGGAGATTCACCGGGTCGCCGGGCTGGTCCGGGACCGCCTGAGGGATGCCAACGTCGATGTGGTCCCGCTGTACGGTGCGCTCGACAAGGCCGAGCAGGACCGCGCGATCGAGCGTTCTCCGGCAGGGAGGCGAAAACTGGTTCTGGCCACCTCGGTCGCCGAGACCAGTCTGACGATCGAGGGTGTGCGCGTGGTGATCGACGCAGGCCTGTCCAGAGTGCCGCGATTCGAACCGTCCAGCGGGCTGACGCGGCTGGTCACCGTTCGCGTCAGCCGGTCTTCGGCGGAACAGCGCCGGGGCCGGGCGGGGCGAACCGAGCCGGGCGTTTGCTACCGCCTATGGGACGAGGAGGCGACACGGGGTCTGGTTGCTCATCAGCGACCGGAGATCCTGGAGGCCGACCTGACGGGCCTGGCCCTCGATCTGGCGCGATGGGGCGCGCGTTCTGCCGACGGACTCGCACTGCTCGATCCGCCGCCGGCGGGAGCGTTCGTGGAGGCGAGGGGCGTGCTGACCCGGCTCGGCGCTCTGGATGACGCCGGTGGCCTGACCGCCCACGGCCGCCACCTCGCTGGTCTGCCGTTGGCACCTCGGCTGGCGCATCTGGTGGCCCGGGCGGCGCATGGCGGCGACGGGATGCTGGGCGCGAAGATTGCCGCGATCCTGAGCGAACCGGGCCTCGGCGGCCGCGACGTCGATCTGGGCGAACGACTGCGTGGCCTTGACCGCGACCGCTCATCCCGCGCCGCCGACGCACGCAAGCTTGTCGAGCGGTGGGCGAGGGCGG
Source organism: Brevundimonas subvibrioides (assembly GCA_002280475.1). Classification (GTDB taxonomy): domain Bacteria; phylum Pseudomonadota; class Alphaproteobacteria; order Caulobacterales; family Caulobacteraceae; genus Brevundimonas; species Brevundimonas aurifodinae. Next base: position 58,372 of record NCEB01000010.1, on the reverse strand, counting down.
GTGGACGGTCGGCGAAAGCGTCGGACGAGATCACGCCGGGGACCCTGATCGCGGCCGCCTTTCCTGAACGAGTCGCCAAGGCTCGGGGCAAGCCCGGGGAGTATCTTCTGGCCTCCGGGCGCGGCGCGTTCCTCGATCCGACCGACCCTCTGGCAGCCGAGCCCTGGCTGGCCGTCGCCGACCTGGGCGGAGGGGAGGCGAGGGATAGCATCCGGCTTGCGGCCACTCTGGACCCCGCGACGCTGGAACCGATGATGACGACGGAGCGCCGCCTGAGCCGCGAGCCTTCGGGCAGGAGGGTGATGCGCGAGGCACGCCGGCTGGGCGCGATCGTCGTCGAGGACCGGGTGGTGGGCACGCCCGATCGAGGCGAGCTTGTCGCCCTGCTGAGAGCCGAGGTCGTCGAAATCGGGCTGGACGGGCTGCGCTGGGGCGAGAGGGCGGCAGGCCTGCGCGCGCGCCTGGCCTTCCTTCATGCGATCGACCCGAGTTGGCCAGACGTCTCCGATCCGGCCCTGATCGCCCAGGCCGAGCGCTGGTTGTGGCCTTTGCTCGACGGGGTCCAGTCGCTGGACCGGATCGACGACCATGCGCTCGAACAGGCGCTCCGCTGTCTGATCCCGTGGGATCGCCAAAGACTGCTAGAGGACCTGGCCCCGGCCAGGCTCATTACCCCGCTGGGGTCGGCTGCGATCGACTACACGGCCGAGGGCGGCCCGCGGGTGGAGATCAGGGTGCAGGAGCTGTTCGGCGTCACGACCCATCCGATGATCGCGGGGGGGCGCGTTCCACTGACCCTGGCCCTTCTGTCTCCCGCGCGTCGGCCCATACAGGTGACCGCTGACCTTCCCGGTTTCTGGAAGGGGTCCTGGGCAGCGGTCCGGGCCGAGATGCGAGGGCGCTACCCCCGCCATCCCTGGCCCGAGAACCCGGCCGAGGCCGAGGCGACCACCCGGGCGAAGCCACGCGGGACCTGAGGCTCAGGCCTTTTCGATCGCGGCGGCGATGGCGTCGGTGGAGTGGCCGGTCAGGTCCTTGGCGATCTCTCCGACCAGCTTGCCCTCGGTCTCCTTGTGCCAGCCCTTGCGCAGTTGCCCCAGGGTCTTGGGGGCCGCGATGACCAGCAGATTGTCCATCTTGTTGGTCAGAACCCATTTGTTCAGCACATCCGCCACGCCCATGGCGAAGCCGTCTTCGGCTTGGGTGTCGTTGTCGGGGTTGGCCTCGCTGGAAATCCGGCCGGCGGCTCCTGACGCGCGATCCTCGATGGCGGGGGCGGGTCTGGCGCTAAGCGTGACTTCCTGCTGGCCGATGTTCTCGAACAGCGCCAGCTTCTCGCCATCGACCACAGCCACGAGCGTGCCTTTGGGAAGTTTCATCTGGTCTCTCCGATCGTTAGGGGAGCAGACCTAACGAACCCGGCCGGTGGCGGTTGCCGTCACCTCGCGAGGGCGTCTGTCACGGCATAGGCCATGACGCCCGTCGCCACCGCCAGATTGAGGCTGTCGGCGCGTCCGCGCATGGGGATCTTCACATTGACGTCGCACGCTGCCGCCAGGGCGTCGGTCAGCCCGGCCTGCTCATTGCCCATCAGGATCAGCGTCGGCGGAGCGTAGGCCGCCTCGCGATAGCCGCTCGTGGCGTCCAGGCGGGTGCCAACCACGGACCCGGGCCATGTCTCGCGCCAGGCCAGGAAGTCGGCAGTCGTGGCGCGCGCGATCGCGACGGCGAAGACCGAGCCCATGGTCGCCCTGACAGCCTCGACCGAGAAGGGATCGACACAGTCGCCGATCAGGATCACGCCGCCGCACCCGGCGCTGTCTACCGTGCGAATGATGGTGCCCAGGTTCCCGGGGTCGCGCACCTGTTCCAGCGCGATCCAGCAAGGGGCGGCTTCCGGCCGGATGCCCGCCAGGGGTGTAAAGGCCTGCTCGAACACGCCCAGCACCGTCTGCGGATTCTCGCGGCGGCTGATCTTTTCGAGGATCGGGTGGGTCACGGTCACCACCTCGCCGCCGGCCTGCCAGGTCTCCGCCTTCGCGCGGTCCAGCAGCGGGTGGGGCCGCGCCTCCATGCCGACCAGCAGTGTCTTGGGCGTCCGACCCTGATCCAGGGCCTCGCCGATGAACTTCAGCCCTTCGGCCAGGAACAGGCCTGTGGCCTCGCGCTCCTTGCGCATGTGCAGGGCGCGGACGGCCTTGACCGTCTCGTTCGTCAGGGAGGTGATCAGGCGGCCATCGGTCATGCCGACCACCGCGCGAAGAAGCTGAGGCCGATGGCGCGGGCGTCCGGGCCGTCTTCGGACAAGGCCAGTTCGCCCCAGTCGATGTGTCCGCCGCGTGTCGCCGTGGCCTCCTTCATCAGGTGGGCCAGAGACAGCCCCGAAATGCGCGCCGCATAGGCGTTCAGCAGCAGGAAGTCGGCGTCCTCGGCCAGCAGGGCCGCGCAGTCCTTGAGCAGGACCGGCATATCCTCGAACAGCCGCCATACCTCGCCGGTCGGTCCGCGCCCGTATTTCGGCGGGTCCAGGATGATGCCGTGATACTTCGATCCCCGGCGAACCTCGCGGGCGACGTATTTGCGCGCGTCCTCCACGATCCAGCGGATCGGACGGTTCGACAGGCCCGAAAGCTCGGCGTTCTCGCGGGCCCAGGCGACCGACTTCTTGGACGCATCGACGTGGGTGACTTCGGCGCCCGCCGCCGCGCAGGCAAGGCTGGCCACGCCCGTGTAGCCGAACAGGTTCAGGATACGCGGCCGTTCCAGTCGGCGGATCCGACCGTTTAGCCAGTCCCAGTTGGCCGCCTGCTCGGGAAAGAAGGCCAGGTGCCGGAACGGGGTGAAGCGGCCGGTGAAGCGGACGTCGCGCCAGGCCAGCGGAAAGGTCTCGACCGGCTTGCCTCTGAAACGCCAGCGCCCGGCCTCGTCCTCGTCGTCAGGGTCGAAGGTGGCGTCCGCCTGATCGAAGGCCTGCGGATCGCGCGGGCTCCACCAGCATTGGGGCTCGGGTCGGACCACGGTGTGGAGACCATAGCGTTCGAGTTTGCGCCCCGCCCCACTGTCCAGCAGGGCGTAATCGGGCCAGGCGCGGGTGACCAGGGTTTCGGGGGCTGGCGACAGGACGGGCGGCATCGACGAGGCCATAGGCTGTCAGGCGGCCTCGCGTCCAGCGGGGGCGGAGGCGGCCGCGACCTCGGCGGTCGGATCGGCGAAATGGACCGTCTTGTCCCAGGCGAAGGGCTCGCGCACCAACCGCCAGACCGCGTGCAGAAAGGCCAGGGTCAGCAGGGACCAGTAGGCCGGGGCCGACAGCAGGTCGCCGAGCGTGTAAGGCAGGCTGGCCCGACGACAGCCGATCGCGGCGTTCACCGAGGCGGCGATGGCGCCCGTCGCCAGCACGGTCATGGCGAAGAGCGGGGTCTCCGGTACCAGGCCGGCCGCCAGGGCGATGGCGAGCGTCGCGATCAACCAGGCCAGCGACAGGGCATGGACCGCCGCCGCGGCGATGGCGGCACCCAGCGTCATGGTCAGGGAAAGGCCGCCTCTCCAGCCCAGCCCGCGAACGTCCCGGGTGTGTACGCCCCAGGTCTGCATGAAGCCCTTCAGCCATCGGGTCCGCTGAGGAAGCCAGTGCTCCAGCCCCCCGGGTGGCGGCTCGTAGGTCGGACGGCTCATGACGCCCAGCCGCCCTCCCGCGCGCCAGAGCCGGAAGCCGAGATCGGCGTCTTCGGTGACATTGTGAGCGTCCCACCCGCCGACGGCGCGCAGGGCGTCGACGCGGAAATGGTTGCTGGTTCCCCCCATCGGGAAGGGCAGGCCCAGCCGTGCGAGCCCGGGCAGGGTCACTTCAAACAGGGAGGCGTACTCGATGGCGAACTGGCGATCGAGGAAGGGGCTGTCGCTACGCAGAGGGGTGCGGATCCGTAGCGGAGCCTGAAGGGCCCACAGGTCCCCCTCCTGGTCATTCGCGAACCTGGCGGCTGCCTCGCGCAGTTGCAGAGGATCCGGATCGTCCTCGGCGTCATAGACAGTCAACAGCTCGCCCCGGGCCTGCGCGAGGCCGACATTCAGGGCGCGGGGCTTCGTCCGGGGCTGGCCGGCCGGAGCCACCAGGACGCTCAGCCAGGGCGGGAAACAAAGGTCATGGGCCGCCGACAGGGTCTCGTGGTCATCGACTTCCAGGATCAGGAACCCCTCCAGCCGATCCTCGGGATAATCGATCTGCGACAGGCGCTCGACGAGCTGGGGCAGGACCTCCGCCTCGTCGAACAGGGCGACCAGAACCGTGTAGCGGGGCAGGTCGGAGCTCGGCAGAGGGCGGTCGATCCCGGGAAGACTGGCGGCCAGCAGCATGGCGCGCCAGCCCGCCGACAGCAGGAACCCGATCTGGATCGCGAAAATGATCAGGACCAGCGTCAGGTCCGCATCCGCCCACCAGGCCGCTGCGAGGCCGAACACGATCAGCAGCCCCAGACCTAGTTGACCCGCGGTCAGGCTCAGTCGCGCGGCGCGTTCGGGGAACGCGACCGGGTCGCGGTCCCTTGCTTTCTCTGGCCTCCCCACCGCGAACGGCTAACCCGTGCGGTCGGGCCGGGCAAGCGGTTGGCGTCGGTCCGCGATCGGGTCTATGCACGGGCGTTCCCGTCGCGCCCCGGCGCAGAGTCTGTCTGGAGCGGCCGCTTGTCCGTCGTATCGCCCATGCCTCGCGAAGCCGCCAAACGCTCCGCACGAAAGCCCAAGGGCGAGGGCCATGCGCGACGGGCGGAAATCCTGGACGCCGCCGAGCGAATCTTCGTCGAGGTGGGATACGAAGGCGCGACCATCCGCCGGATCGCCGATGAGGTCGGGCTGTCCTCGACGGCGCTCTACATGCACTTCTCCGAGAAGAGCGAGATTCTGCACGAAATCTGCAGCGGAGCCTTCAGACGCCTGACCGAAGCCAACGCCGTCGTCATCGCCGCCGATGCCGCCCCGGAGGTTCGGCTGCGGCGATTGCTCGAGGCCTACGTCGATTTCGGCTTCGCCAATCCGAACGCCTACCGGCTGATCTATCTGACCCGACCCGTCGAGGCGCGCGAGGCCGAGAGCGCGGCCCAGGGTCCGGGGGCGGAACTCTATCGATCGTTCGAGGCCGTGGTGGCCTCGGTCCAGGCCGAGGGGCGGCTGAACGGCGAGGTGCGGGTCGTGGCGCAGGCGCTCTGGGCCGGGGCCCACGGCATCGTCTCGTTGATGATCACCAAGCCCTATTTCGACTGGGTGGATCGATCGACGCTGACGCGCGCCCTGATGGACGCCCTGTTCGTCGGGTTCCTGAAGCCTTGAAGACGAGGACATGGGCCCTGGCGGCGGCGGTCTGGACGCTGACCGCGCCGAACGCGATGGCGCAGGCACCGACGCGGATCCTGTCGCTGGACCAGTGCGCGGACCAGTATGTGCTTGCGCTCGCGCCGGACGCGGACCTGTATCTGTCTCCCCGCGCGGATGATCCGGACTCCTGGATGCGAGCAGCGGCGATCGGTCGACCACGCGTCCGGCCGACGCTGGAGGCGGCCCTGGCCGTCCGGCCCGAGGTCGTCGTCCGGACCTGGGGCGGCGACCCCCGACTGCTGTGGGCGCTGGAAAGCCGAGGGGTGCGTATTCTCCAGATCGGCGACGCCAAGGAGATGGCCGACGTGCAGCGCAATACCCAGGCCGCGGCCGATGCCCTCGGCCGGCCGGACGCGGGTCGCAGGCTGGTTCACAGGATGGAGCGGACGCTCTCCCTGTCGGCGCCGAGCGGCGAAGAGCGAGGCTCTGCGCTCTACATGACGGCGGGAGGGTTCACTGCCGGGACCGGCACATTGATCGACGCCATCCTGCGGGCCGCCGGCTACGCCAACACGGCCGGGATCGTCGGCTTCGGGCCCATCAGCGTCGAACGGATCGCGGTCGCGCCGCCCCGACGGTTCGTCCTCGGCTTCTTCGACCAGCTGCGCGCGGACTGGCGCGGGGTCGGCCGCCATCCCGTCGTGCGCAGGGCTTCGGCTGGGCGGGTGGTCGCCGATCTGCCGGGCGCGGCCATTACCTGCCCGGCCTGGTTCGCGGCGGACGCGGCCCGGATGATCGCGACCGGCACCGCGCGATGACGCGTCTCACTCTCGGGCTGCTGGTCGGTCTCATCGCCGCCGTTCTGTTCGCGGTCGCTCTCGGTGAGACCGGGTTGACGGGGTCCCAGTATCTGGCCGCCCTCGGCAATCCCGCCTCGGACGGGGGTGTCGTCCTCTGGCAGATCCGGGCACCGAGGGCGATCTGCGCCTTCGTGGTCGGCGCGGCCCTGGGGCTGTCGGGGGCCCTGTTGCAGGGACTGTTGCGGAACCCTCTGGCCGATCCCGGCGTGCTGGGCGTCTCGGCGACGGCGGCGCTGGGGGCGGCCCTGGCGATCGTGGCCGGGGCGGCGGCGTTGCCCGGGGCCGTCGAGCTGGCCGCGCTGGCGGGGGCCGGGATCGCGGGTGTGCTGTTGACCCTGGTCGCGTCGCGCCTGTCTTCGCCTGAAGGGCTGATCCTGTTCGGTGTGGCCCTGTCGAGCCTCGCCGGAGCGGTGACGGCTCTGGTGTTCAATCTGTCGCAGTCGCCGATCGCCACCGCCGAGGTCATGTCCTGGCTGCTGGGCTCGGTGCAGAACCGTAGCTGGATCGACGTGGCCTGGGTCACGCCGGCCCTGCTGATGGCCTGGGGGCTGGCGACGCTGTCCAGCCGGGGCTTGCGGCTGCTGACCCTGGGCGAGGAGGTCGCGGCGACGTCCGGCCTCTCCCTGGGGCGGCTTCGCGGCGTCGTGGTCGTGGCGGCGGCCGTGGCGACCGGATCGGCGGTGGCGGTCGCCGGCGTGATCGGCTTCGTCGGGCTGGCGGCGCCGCACCTCGTGCGCGGGCTGGTGCGAGGCGATCCTGGCCGACTGCTGCTTCCGTCGGCTCTGGCGGGCGGACTGATGCTGGTGGTGGCCGACCTGATGGCGCGGCTGATCCCGACCGATCAGGAGCTGAAGCTGGGCGTCTTCACGGCCCTGGTCGGCGCGCCGTTGTTCGCCCTGATCGCCTGGCGCGCGGCGCGGGAGTGGCGGTCGTGAGCCTGGCCGAACTGTCCAATGCCCGGGCCCGGATCGGCGGCCGCGAGGTCCTGTCCGGCGTCGATGTCCGCCTCGAGGCCGGGGAGCTGGTCGCCGTGGTCGGGCGCAACGGCGCCGGCAAGACCAGCGTGCTGCGCGCCATGCTGGGCCTTCTCCCGCTGACCGGAGGCGTGGCCTGGCTGGCGGGGGACGATCTGGCCCGTCTGCCGGAGAGAGAGCGTTTGGCGCGCGCCGCCTATCTGCCGCAGGAGCGGCGGATCGCCTGGAACATGGCGGCAGTCGATATCGTGGCGCTGGCCATGCCGTTGTTGCCCGACGCGGAGGCGAAAGACCGCGCCGCCCGCGTCCTCGACGACCTCGAAGGCGGCCATCTGGCCGATCGCGGCGTGGCCGACATGTCGGGCGGAGAGCGGGCCAGGGTCCTGCTGGCGCGAGCGCTGAACGCGCCCGGACAGGCGCTGCTGCTGGACGAGCCCGTCGCGGGGCTGGATCCGGACGCCCAACTGTTCGTTCTCGACCGGCTGCGCCGCGAGGCGGACCGGGGGCGTGGCGTGATGCTGAGCCTGCACGACCTGACGCTGGCGGCGCGGGTCGCGGACCGCATCGTCGTGATGGCCGACGGGCGTGTCGTGGCGGACGCGCGGCCTGCTACCGCCTTGGCGCCAGAGATCCTGCGAGACGCCTTCGGACTGAACGGCGTCTGGATCCAGACCGAGGCCGGTCCGACGCTGGCGATGGGCCGTCGATCTCAGGGCGCGTAGGGACGGGGTCCGTTCGAGCCCCGCGCGATGTCCCGGGACGTCGTCAGGGGGGCCGAGCCGCCGTTCAGGCGCGCCTTGTAGACCGCCATGTTCTCCATCACCCGCATCATATAGTTGCGCGTCTCCGTGAAGGGGGCGCACTCGATGAAGTCGACCGGATCGACCCCGCCGGCCGCAGCCCCGCCGCGTGGGTCGCCACAGCGGGATACCCACTGAGGCCCCCGCGCCGGGCCGGCGTTGTAGCCGACGGTGGTCAGCAGCATCGAGCCGGAGAACTGGTTCATCAGCTCGCCCAGGTGATAGCTGCCCAAGGTCATGTTGTAGTCCGGATCCCACAGCCGTTCGGCCGAATAGGGCATGCCCAGGCGCCGGGCGACGCCCTGGGCCGTCGAGGGGAGGAACTGCATCATGCCGCGCGCGTCGGCTGACGACCGGGCACGGGGATCGAAGCTGGACTCCTGGCGGGTGATGGCCAGGCTGAAGGCGACGGGCGCTGCCCCCGGCACCTCGGGCGGGATGCGGATCGGATACTGCCGCTCGGGCATCAGATAGCCGCGCTGACTGGCCGCGCGGCCGACCATCATGGCCGCGAAACCGTCGCCGTAGCCGCGCGTCATATCCATCAGGAGCGCCAGATCGGTGGCGCCGGGCAGGACGTCGTCGGCGTGATAGGCGAAGACGCGGTACAGGCTCATCTCGCCGGTCTCGCCCAGGATGCGCGTCGCCCGGACCAGCTCATTGGCCTCGAAGCGGGCGCGGTCGGCGTCGGTGATCGTGGGGTCGGCGGGCAGGGTCAGGGTGGTGACGCCCGCCTTCTCGGCCGCCAGTTGCCCGTAGAAGGTCTGGATGTGTCGCCCGCCGGCCTGATAGAAATTCTGGGCGGAGGCATTGTCTCCTTGAGCCTCGGCGGCCCGGCCCAGCCAGTAGAGGGCCCGGCCCTGGGTGATCGGGGTCTGGGACGACTGGCGCAGGGTCTCGAAATGCTGGGCAGCCCTGGCCGGATCGTTCAGCTTGGTCAGGGCGACCCAGCCGGCGAAGAATTCGGCATCGACCTTGCGCTCTCCCCCCGGGAAGCCATGGCCGGCCATGGAATTGTAAGCGGCGCGCCAATTGCGGCGCTCCAGGGCGTCGAGGAAGTAGTTGCGACGCTCGGACCACAGGCTGTTCTGGCCCTCGGCGTGAGACGGGGCCGGGGGCAGGTCGGCGAGGACGGCGAAGCCCTCGGACTGGCGATCGGCGGCGCGCAGGATGCGGGCCCGCTCGAAGGCGACGGCCGGGTCGGCCGCCTGGGCCGGCGTCAGATTGGCCACCACGGCGTCGGCGCTATAGGCCGTGCGCAGCGCCATGGCGGCGTTGGCGACGGTCTGGCGCTCGGGCGAGACGAGGCTGACCATGGCGCGGGTCGCCGGACCGTGCGGCCCCAGCAGCAGCATGTTCAGCCGCGCCTCGTGATCGGCCTGGGTCAGCCAGCCGCCCCAGCGACCCAGGATGCGGGTCTGGGTGTCGGCTTCGAAGCTGCGGGTGCGCCACCAGTCGCCGATCAGGGCCCGGGCCTCGTTGACGCGACCGCGCTGTTCCCAGGCGTCGGCGAGGGCGATCGCGCCCTCCACAGTGACCGGCGGGCGCTCGCCGAAGAAGGCCAGGGCGGCGTCGGGGCCGACGGCGGCGCGGTCCAGGGCCTGTTCACCGGCGCTGAGGCGAGACTCAGCGCGCGGCCAGCCATCCAGGGCGCGAATGTCCCGGGACAGTTCCGCGTAGGACAGCTGTTCGGCGGAGGTGTCGATCAGGGCCCATTCGACCAGTTTCCTCGCGGTGGGATCGCCGATCGAGGCGATGGCGTTGCGAGTGCCCACCACGTCGCGGGCGCGGGCGGCGGCCAGGCCCTGACGGAACAGGGCGGTATCGGCGTCGCTGAGGATGCGCGCCTGATAGCCGGCGGTCGGAACGACGGTGCCGGACTGCTGATAGGGCGTGCCCTGGCGGTTCAGGTCCGCGGTCGATTGGGGAATCGGCGCGAGGGCGGCGATGAGCGCCGCCAGGCTGGTCGCAAGTATCAAGTGTCCGATCCCCATATGTGACGGTTGCGGGTTCGACCCCGGCAACCTACCCTCTCGCGCTCTTCAAGCGGCGAATGCCGCCCATCCCCCACGCAAGGTTCGACTGTTCCAATGACCGCCCCCTTGTTCAAGGGCGTGATCACCGCCCTGATCACACCTCTTCGTGACGGAAACGTGGACGATGACGCATTCGCCGCCCTGCTGGAGCGCCAGATCGCCGCCGGCGTGCACGGCGTCGTCCCCGTCGGCACGACCGGAGAGAGCGCCACCCTGACGACAGAGGAGCACAAGGCCCTGGTCGCACGCTGCGTCGAACTGGCGCGCGGACGGGTCAGGGTGATCGCGGGGGCAGGAGCCTCGGCGACGGGAAAGGCCATCGAACTGGTCCGCCACGCCAAGACCGTGGGGGCGGACGGAGCCCTGGTGGTCACCCCCTATTACAACCGGCCCTCGCAGGCCGGGCTGAGGGCGCATTTCGAGGCGATCGCGGAGGCCGTCCAGCTTCCGGTGCTGCTGTACAACGTGCCGAGCCGGACGGGCGTCGATCTGGCGGACCAGACGGTGGCCGAGCTGGCGGCCCATCCGAACATCGTCGGCATCAAGGACGCGACCGGCGACCTGGGTCGCGTCAGCTGGATGCGGGCCCAGATCAGCGGGCAGTTCGACCTGATCTCCGGCGATGACGCCAGCTTCCTGGGCTATTGCGCGCACGGCGGGGTCGGGGTGATTTCGGTCACGTCGAACGTCGCGCCCGAAGCCATGGTGGCCTTGTGGAACGCGATCCAGGCGGGCGACCTGGCGCTGGCCCGATCGTGGCAGGATCGGCTGATCGGGCTGCACAAGGGTCTGTTCGCAGACGCTTCGCCGTCTCCGGCCAAATACGCCCTGTCCCGGCTGGGGCTGTGCGGCGAGGAGGTGCGTCTGCCGCTGGTGCCCACGCGGGCGGACGCTCGGCCCCTGATCGACGCGGCGATGGCGGCGGCGGGCCTCTGATGGCACCGGCCCCCAAGAAATCCGGGGAGAAGGCCCCGATCACCAAGGCGAAGACCATCGCCGAGAACCGGCGTGCCCGGTTCGATTACTTCCTCGAGGACAATCTCGAGGCCGGGATCATGCTGCTGGGCACCGAGATCAAGGCTCTTAGGATGGGGCGGGCCAATATCGCCGAGAGCTATGCGGCGGTGGAGGGGCGCGAGATCGTGCTGATCAACGCCGACATCCCGCCCTATGCCCAGGCCAACCGCTTCAACCACGAGCCGCGTCGGCCCCGAAAGCTGCTGCTGCACCGAAAGCAGATCGATCGGCTGATCGGGGCGGTCCAGAAGGACGGCCAGACCATCATTCCGATCCGGCTGTATCTGAACGACGACGGCAAGGCCAAGCTGGAGATCGCGCTGGCCAAGGGCAAGAAATTGCACGACAAACGCGAGGCCTCGGCCGACCGCGACTGGGCCCGCGACAAGGCCCGGCTGATGCGGGACAAGGGCTGAGGCCGCCGGATTTCAGACTTTGAAAAACGCGTGCGAACCGTCTGAATAGTGCGAAATCGGCGGTGCTGACGCGAGATCAGGAGACGCGAGATCAGGACGGGCGCTTTCGGTCGTATACACCGTTGGCTCAACCCCCCCCCCGTCATCCTCGGACTTGATCCGAGGATCGGACGCAGGCCGGGCTCGCTCGGAGACGAGGGGCGAGATCGCGGGTTGTGTAGACTTTCGAGTCGCGGACAGTCCGATCCTCGGATCAAGTCCGAGGATGACGGAGTGGGGTGGTCGAAGTCCAACCCGCTCTCACCGTGCTTCAAGATGTCAAAGACCGCTTTAGCGGCAGTCTAGACGACGCCTACGTCAGTTCTGGACGTAGGGGAGCGGCGCTCGCTCAGAATTTGGCGAGCGGCTGCGCGTCGATGACGTTGGGCAGGCTGGGGGCCGACATCGAGGAGCCGTAGAGGCCGAGCGAGGGGCGGAACATCCCCTCCAGCGCCATGATGCCGAGCGTCAGCACGCCGGCGGTCAGGAGCACGATCAGCGCGATCCGGCGCTCGTTGGCGGTGAACAGACTGGGTTTCTTACGCATGGCAGCCCCTCCCGGCTGAACCCTGAAAACGCGAGCGTGGTGGACACGTTCCGTCTTGGTTTCCCTATCACGGCTGCGCTCTGATTCGTGTGTCCGGGGCACCACACTCGCCTGTCAGGCGAGGTTATCGGCCGTTGACCATCAGGGCTCGATCAGGGCCCGGGCGCGCTGAAAGATCGCCTCGAACATCTCGGGCGTCAGGCGGCCGGTGTTCGTGTTGAGGCGTGAGCAGTGATAGCTGTTCAGCAGGGTCCAGGGGCCGACGGAGGCCTCGACCCCATGGCCGGCCGGGGCGGCCGAGGCGGGCAGTCCCAGGGCCTTCAGCACGTTCTTTCGCGAAATATCGCCCAGCGTCACGATCACCTTCAGCCGGGGCAGGGCGGCGAGGCGGTCGATCAGGAAGGGGCGGCAGGTCGCCTCCTCGATCGGCAGGGGCTTGTTGGCGGGCGGGGCGCAGCGCACGGCGTTGGTGATCATGCAGTCCACCAGCGTCAGACCGTCGTCGGGGCGGGCCTCGTACCGGCCGGTGGCGAAGCCCGTCTTCAGCAGGGTCTCGTACAGGATCACGCCCGCCCCATCCCCGGTGAAGGGGCGGCCGGTGCGGTTGGCACCGGTGCGGCCGGGGGCCAGGCCGACGATCAATAGGCGCGCGTCCGGATCGCCGAACGAGGGGGCCGGGCCGTTCCACCAGTCGGGATGCTGGGCCGCGTTCTCGGCGCGGTAGGCGACGAGGCGGGGGCAGAGCGGGCAGTCGCGGGGCGGTTCCGGGTTCATCTGAACCCTCCGCTCATCCCGGCGAAAGCCGGGACCCAGTTCTGTTGTAAGGCAGGGTGTCGGGGATCGGGAACGAGCCCGATCTTGCAAAGCCATCGCCCAAAGCACTGGGTCCCCGCTTTCGCGGGGATGAGCGGAAAGAGAATGATCACGGACGCTCCCCCCTCGGCCGTCCGTAGTCGATCATCAGATCCGCCAGTTCGACGAAGTCATCCGCCTGGCGACGCAGCTCGTCGGCGATCTGGGGCGGCTGGCTGCGCAGGGTGGAGACCACGGTCACTCGGGTGCCGTGGGCCTGGACCGCCTGGACCAGGCGGCGGAAGTCGCCGTCGCCCGAGAACAGAATGGCGTGGTCGATGCGGGGGGCGAGCTCCAGCATGTCGACCGCGATCTCGATGTCCATATTGCCCTTCATCCGGCTGTGCCCCTGGGCGTCGGTGAAGCGTTTGACCGGCTTGGTGACGACCGAAAAGCCGTTGTAGCCCAGCCAGTCGACGAGGGGCCGCACCGCCGAGAACTCTTCGCCCTCGACGACGGCCGTGTAATAATAGGCGCGAACCAGGACGGCTTTCTCCCGGAACCCCTCGAGCATGCGCTTGAAGTCGAGGTCGGCGTTCAGGGCCTTGGTCGCCGAATGAAGATTGGCCCCGTCGATGAACAGGGCGAGGCGATCGGTCGGGTAAAGCGTCATGGAAATCTCTGCAGAGAATACGGGTCGTCCGGTCAGCGTCGAAATAGACGGCGACCTCGATCTGGACGCGGCCGTCTTCGTCGCCATCGGCTGCAATGACAAGGGGGTGTGGGCCGACTGCGCCGAGGCGCTGGAGGCGGCCCTGGCGCGGTTCCGGTCCGAGGGCGTCGACGTGGTGGCGCGGTCGTCGTGGTGGCGGTCCCAGGCTTGGCCCGACCCGACGGATCCGCCTTTCCTGAACGGGGTGGTGCGGGTGCGGACGGCGCACGATCCCCATGCCCTGATGGCGGCCCTGGGCCGGATCGAAGAGGCCTTCGGGCGGCGACGGGGGCCGAGGAACGCGCCCCGGACGCTGGACCTGGACCTGATCGCCTATGGGCGCGAGCACGGGGACTGCGGCGGCCTGATCCTGCCGCACCCCCGGGCGGCGGAGCGGCTGTTCGTCATGGGGCCGCTGGCGGAGATCGCGCCGGGGTGGCGGCATCCGGTGCTGGGAGAGACGGCGGAGGCGCTGCAGAGGCTGGCCGAGGTGGGCGCGGATGCGAGGCCCCTCTCCACACTCCGTCATCCTCGGGCTTGACCCGAGGATCGGACGTCGAGCGGCCTGTGCGACCGGTCATTCGCACGAGCGGGCGGTCAATCCGATCCTCGGGTCAAGCCCGAGGATGACGGCGGGGAGGGGGAAGGGCTTTCTTTCGCCGCCCCAAATCCGCCCGTGTGGCGTTGCACAACAGGCTCTCTATCTGTATGCAGCGCGGTTCTCTCCGCCTCGAAGGATTCCCATGGCTCGCGTCACCGTCGAAGATTGCATCGAGAAGGTCCCGAACCGGTTCGGCCTGGTCCTGCTGGCCGGCAACCGTGCCCGCGCCATCGCCAACGGCGCGCCCCTGACCATCGATCGCGACAACGACAAGAACCCCGTCGTCGCCCTGCGCGAGATCGCCGAGGAAACCGTCAAGCCGGACGAGCTGACCGAAACGGTCGTCGTGGCCCTCCAGCGCGTCGATGAGCGCACGGAAGCCGAGGACGAGGCGGAGATCGTCGGTCTGCTGGCCGAGCCGCAGCACATGAACATGGCCGAGGCCGAGCTGATCCGCGCGCTGCAGAGCGACCGCGACGGCGGGCAGGAGGAGCGGTACTGACGGCCGAACCCGCCAACGGTATCACCATCCTCCCGGCGCGGTCCGGCAAGACCCCGCCGCCGACCCTCATCGCCAATGATCTTGCATCGCCGTCGGACGCCGTTCCGGCGGCGAAGCGCATTACGGTCCTGCGCCAGTTCGAGCTGATCGAGGCGGTCAAGGCCTATGATCCCACCGCCGACGAGGCCCTGCTGAACCGGGCCTATGTCTACGCGATGAAGATGCACGGCTCGCAGCTGCGGGCCTCGGGCGACCCCTATTTCGCCCACCCGATCCAGGTCGCGGGCATCCTGACCGACTACAAGCTGGACACGGCGACCATCGTCACCGCCCTGCTGCACGACGTGGTCGAGGACACCTCGGCGACGCGGGACGACATCGCCTCCATGTTCGGCGAGGAGGTCGCGGTCCTGGTCGAGGGCGTGACCAAGCTGAGCCGGCTGGAGCTGCAGGCCGAGCACACGCGCCAGGCCGAGAACCTGCGAAAGTTCATCCTGGCCATCAGCCGCGACGTGCGGGTGCTGCTGGTCAAGCTGGCGGACCGTCTGCACAACATGCGGACGCTGAAATACGTCAAGCCCGAGAAGCGCGAGCGGATCAGCCGCGAGACGCTGGAGGTCTATGCGCCGCTGGGCCGGTCGATCGGCATCCACTCCATCGCCTCGGAGCTGGAGGAGCTGGCGTTCGAGCATCTGAACCCGACCGCCCGCACCGCGATCGAGCGGCGGCTGGAGGCGTTGAAGCTGGAGCACGGCAAGGCGACCGAGGGGGTCTCGACCGAGATTCAGCAGGTCCTGTCCGAGGCCGGGATCAAGGCCCGCGTCTATGGTCGTCAGAAGACGCCCTATTCGATCTGGAGGAAGCTGCAGAGGAAGTCGGTGGGCTTTTCCTCCCTGTCCGACATCTATGGCTTCCGCGTCCTGGTCGAGGCCGAGGACGATTGCTACCGCGCGCTCGGCGTCATCCACCGCGCCTGGCCGATGGTGCCCGAGCGGTTCAAGGACTTCATCTCCACGCCCAAGTCGAACAACTATCGCAGCCTGCACACCACGGTGGTGGGCCCGGGTGGCCTGCGGATCGAGATGCAGATACGCACCGAAGCCATGGACCGCGTCGCCGAGGACGGGGTCGCGGCGCACTGGGCCTACAAGAACACCTCCTACGGCTTCGACCAGGAGGCGATGGAGCGGGAAGGGGGCCGCGACCCCCTGCAGAACCTGCGGCATCTGGTGCAGGTCATCGAGCACGGTGAGGGCGGCGAGGACTGGGTAGAGCACGCCAAGCTGGAGATGTACCTGGATCAGGTGTTCGTCTTCACGCCCAAGGGCCGGCTGATCACCCTGCCCCAGGGGGGCATGCCGCTGGACTTCGCCTATGCCGTCCACACCGAGGTGGGCGATACGGCCGTGGGGGCCAAGATCAACGGCGAGCTCAAGCCGATGCGCACCCGGCTGCAGAACGGCGACGTGGTCGAGATCATCCGGGGCAAGAAGCGCGAGGCGCCGGCCGACTGGCGCTCGCTGACGGTCACAGGGCGGGCGCGCTCAGCGATCCGGCGCCACATCCGTTCATCGGAGCGCGACGAGTTCCAGAAGCTGGGCAAGTCGACCCTGGAGCAGACGCTTGGGCGGGCGGGTAAAACACTGTCCGATGTCAAGCTGACCCCGGCGCTGGAGACCCTGGCCCTGGCGACCGAGGACGACCTGTTCGACGCCATCGGGCGCGGGCGGCTGTCGGCCAACAAGGTCGCCGAGACCCTGTTCCCCGGGCTGAAGGGCACGCTGGTCACCGGGTCCGACAAGAAGAAGATCGCCGACGACAAGGCGCGGCTGTTCGTGCGCGGCGGCGGGCTGACGCCGGGCGTCTCGATCCATTTCGGCGAATGCTGCACCCCGGTGCCGGGCGACCGGATCGTCGGCATCCTGGAGCCCGAACAGGGCCTGACCGTCCACGTCATCGACTGCCAGCGCCTGGCCGATTTCGCCGACGACGACAGCGTCTGGAACGACCTGCAATGGACGCCCCAGGCTGAGCAGGGGGCCGTCGGCATGGCCCGATTCCGGGCCACCATCCAGAACGCGCCGGGCGTGCTGGGCCAGGTGGCGACGGTGATCGGCGAGGCGGGCGGCAACATCCTGAACCTGAAGATGGCCCACCGTCAGTCGGACTTCTTCGACGTCGATCTGGACGTGGAGGTGGCCGACGCCAAGCACGCGACGACGATCATGGCCGCGCTGAGGGCCAACCCGGCTGTGGATACGGTGGAGCGGTCGCGGGGGTAAGTCGGCCGCACCTGTCGGCAAAGCTGTTGACGAGAACAAATCCGCAACATAGAACATTCCCGGAACATGCAATCTGGGGATAAGGCGATGACCAAGGTGGTTCGAGAGACGCTGTCGCTTGCATCGTGCGGCGGCTTTGTCTGGATGGTGTGGCAGGTCGCCCTGCTGGCGAGATGAGTCGCTGATCCACCCCCCTTCCGCTCATCCCCGCGAAAGCGGGGACCCAGTGAGAGCCGCGAACCAACACCGATGAGCTTCTTCACCTACATCGTGGCGAGCGGGCGGAACGGGACGATCTATGCGGGCTCGACCGAGGACCTGAGGGTCCGCGTGCATCAGCATAAGGACAAGGCGTTCGACGGGTTTGCGGCGCGGTACGGCTTGGATCGGCTGGTCTGGTACGAAATCCATGACAGCCGCGATGCGGCCTTCGCGCGGGAGCGGCGGATCAAGAAGTGGCTCCGGGTGTGGAAGCTGGAGCTGATCGAGTCCGTGAACCCCGCGTGGGATGATCTGATGGACGCGTTTCGGCTCGGAGACCTCCTCGATGCCAAGGACTGGGTCCCCGCTTCCGCGGGGATGAGCGGAGAGGAAGGGGCCGAGGGCGGGGCCAAAAGAAATGAGGATGGCGATGTCTGAGCCATCCCAGGGCTTCGTCCATCTTCGCGTCCGCTCGGCCTATTCGCTGCTGGAGGGCGCGATCAAGGCGGGGAAGGTCGGCAAGCTGGCGGCCGATCACGGCATGCCGGCGGTCGGGGTGGCGGACCGGGCCAATCTGTTCGGGGCGCTGGAGTTCTCCGAGGCCGCCAAGGGGGCGGGGGTGCAACCGCTGATCGCCTGCGCCCTGCCGGTTACCGGCATCGGCGGACGCCGGTCGGAGCGGTGGTCCAAGATCCCGACGGTGGTCCTGATCTGCCAGACCGAGGCGGGATGGCGGAACCTGTGCGCCCTGTCGTCCATGGCCTATCTGGAGGCCGGGGACGAGGAACCCAATGTGCCCTGGGAGGCCGTCGCCGCCCGGTCCGAGGGGCTGATCCTGCTGTCCGGCGGGCCCGACGGGCCGGTCGACCCTCTGTTCGTCCAGTCCAAGCCAAAGGACGCGGCCGAGGCGCTGGCCGAGATGGCGCGGGTGTTCGGCGACCGTTTCTATGTCGAGCTGCAACGCCACGGCCTGCCGGACGAGGTGGCGGCTGAGCGGGGGCTGGTCGAATGGGCCTATGCCAACGATGCGGCGCTGGTGGCGACCAACGACGTCCACTACGCCAAGCGCGAGCAGGCGCGGTCGCACGACGCCCTGCTGTGCATCGCCGACGGGGCCTTCACCGGCCAGGAAGACCGCCGCCGCATTACGGACCAGCACTATTTCCGCACGGCGGCCGAGATGCGGGCCCTGTTCGCCGACCTGCCCGAGGCCTGCGACGCGACCATCGAGATCGCGCGGCGTTGCGCCTTTCTGGTCAAGACCCACCCGCCGATCCTGCCGCGCTTCGACGCCGGGGATGGGCGCACCGAGCCCGAGGAACTGCTGCATCAGGCGCGCGAGGGGCTGAAGGCGCGGCTGAAGCAGGTCACCCCCGCCGTGCCCGAGGCCGAATACTGGACCCGGCTGGAGTGGGAAGTCGGGATCATCGTCCAGATGGGCTTCCCCGGCTATTTCCTGATCGTGTCGGACTTCATCAAATGGGCGAAGGCGCACGGCATTCCGGTCGGGCCGGGCCGGGGGTCGGGGGCAGGCTCGCTGGTGGCCTGGGCCCTGACCATCACGGACCTCGACCCCTTGCGGTTCGGCCTCCTGTTCGAGCGGTTCCTGAACCCTGAGCGGGTCTCCATGCCCGACTTCGACATCGACTTCTGTCAGGAGCGACGCGAGGAGGTGATCGGCTATGTCCAGGAGCGGTACGGCCGCGACCGGGTGGCCCAGATCATCACCTTCGGCACGCTGCAGGCCCGCGCGGTGCTGCGCGACGTCGGCCGGGTGTTGCAGATGCCGCTGGGGCAGGTCGATCGTCTGGCCAAGATGGTGCCGAACAATCCGGCCAACCCCACGACCCTGGCCCAGGCCATCGAGATCGAGCCCCGCCTGAAGGAGGCGCGAGACAACGACCGGGCGGTGGCGACCCTGCTGGAGACCGCGCTGGAGCTGGAGGGGCTGTACCGCAACGCCTCGACCCACGCGGCGGGCATCGTCATCGGCGACCGGCCCCTGGTCGAGCTGACGCCCCTGTACCAAGACCCGCGCTCGGACATCCCCGCGACCCAGTTCAACATGAAATGGGTCGAGCCGGCGGGGCTGGTGAAGTTCGACTTCCTGGGGCTGAAGACCCTGACGGTGCTGGACCGGGCGCACGGATACCTGTCGCGACGCGGGGCGGCCGTCGATTTCAACCTGCTGCCGCTGGAGGACGCGGCCACCTATGAGCTGATGGCGTCGGGCCAGACGGTCGGGGTGTTCCAGCTGGAATCCCAGGGCATGCGCGACACCCTGAGGAAGATGCGATGCGGCTCCATCGAGGAAATCACGGCGCTGATCTCGCTGTATCGGCCCGGGCCGATGGAGATGATCGAAGACGCTGTCGGAGACCTACGGCGTCATCATCTACCAGGAGCAGGTGATGAAGATCGCCCAG
Organism: Brevundimonas subvibrioides; assembly: GCA_002280475.1. Classification (GTDB taxonomy): domain Bacteria; phylum Pseudomonadota; class Alphaproteobacteria; order Caulobacterales; family Caulobacteraceae; genus Brevundimonas; species Brevundimonas aurifodinae. The sequence goes on along the minus strand of NCEB01000010.1, from coordinate 38,860 downwards.
ATCCTGGCGGGCTACAGCCTGGGCGAGGCCGACCTTCTTCGCCGGGCCATGGGCAAGAAGAAGAAGGAGGAGATGGACGTCCAGAAGGCGCGCTTCATCAAGGGCGCCTCGGATCAGTCCGTGCCGGAGGCCCAGTCGGGCGGCATCTTCGACCTGGTGGCCAAGTTCGCCGGCTACGGCTTCAACAAGTCCCACGCCGCCGCCTATGCGCTGATTTCGTATCAGACCGGCTGGCTGAAGGCGAACCATCCGGTCGAGTTCTTCGCCGCCTCGATGTCGCTGGATCTGTCCAATACCGACAAGCTGGCGGTCTTCTATCAGGACGCGCGAAAGTTCGGCGTGCCGGTGAGGGCGCCCGACGTGAACGCCTCCTCGGCCGACTTCGACGTGAGCTGGGAGGGCGAGACGGGCGCGGTGCTCTATGCGCTGGGCGCCGTCCGCAACGTAGGCCTCGAGGCCATGAAACACGTCGTCGAGGTGCGCGAGACCGGGGGCCGGTTCGCCGACATCTTCGACTTCCTGGAACGGGTCGATCCGCGCGCGGTCAACAAGCGGGCGCTGGAGGGGCTGGCCAAATCGGGGGCCTTTGACAGCATCCACGCCAACCGTCGCCAGCTGTTCGAACAGGCCGACGTCTTGATGGCCTATTGCCAGAGCGTGGCGGCCGAGCGGGCCTCCTCGCAGGTCAGCCTGTTCGGCGCGGACCAGGCCAGCGCGGCGCGGCCCCGGCTGAAGGCGGTCGAACCCTGGGTCGGACCCGAGCGGCTGGACCACGAACTGTCGGCCGTCGGCTTCTATCTGTCCGGCCACCCGCTGGAGGACATGGAGGGGGCGCTGCGCCGGAAGCGCGTGACCTTCGCCGCCGAGGCGGTGCAGCGGGCCGAGCAGGGCGACACCGCCTTCCTGATGGCCGGGGTGGTTCGTCGTCGTCAGGAGCGGGCGAGCGCCAAGACCGGCGAGAAGTTCGCCTTCTGCGCCTTCTCCGACCCGACCGGCGAGTTCGAATGCCTGGTCGGAGCCGACCTGTTGAGGACCAGCCGCGAGATGCTGGAGGTCGGGGCGGCGCTCTTGGTGCGTGTCCGGGCCAAGTCGGCGGACGGTGAGGTCCGGTTCTTCGCCGACGAGATCCGGCCGCTGGACACCGTGGTCGATGACTCGGTGGCCGAGCTGCGCGTCCACGTCTCCTCGCGCGGCACGGACCCGGCGGCGATCCAGGCGCGGCTGTCGCGGGCCGAGGCGAAGGGCAAGGGCGGCGAGATCACCCTGGTCGCCTCGCTGGACGGCCGGCGAGAGATCGAACTGAGGCTGCCCGGCCGCTATCGGCTGGATGGCGCGTTGAGGGGCGCGCTGAAGTCCGCGCCGGGCGTGCTGATGCTGGAGGATGCCTGAGCGTCGCCGACGGCACGCCTTGGACGATGAGCCGTCTCCGGGAACCCAGGCCCGTTCTCGCCAGTTGGATCAGGGCTTGAAGGGAGAGCCACCATGCTGAGAACACTATTCGTCGGTGCCGCCTGCGCCGCCCTGCTGGCCGGATGCAATCAGGCCGAGGATCAGGACCCCGTGAACGCCGTGCAGGACGCCGCCTCGGCTCCCGTCGGCCAGATGTCGGCCGCGACCATGGGCGCGAACACCGTCGGCGGCTATGTGCCCAACGCCGCCATGGGCGACATGTACGAAATTCAGGCCGCCGAGATCGCCATGGAGCGGACCCAGAACGCTCAGGTGCGCGAACTGGCCCAGATGATCATGACGGACCACCGCGCGGCCAGCGAGAAGATGACAGCCCTCGCGCCCCAGGCCGCGCCGAACGTCACCCTGCCGACCGAACTGGACGAGCGACGCCAGGGCCTGATCGACAACCTGCGTACCGCCGACGCCGCGGCCTTCGACCAGGTCTATCTGGATCAGCAGGTCGCCGCCCACCAGGAGGCGCTGACGCTCCACCGCGGATTCGCCGACAACACCGACGCGCCGCAACTGGCCACCCACGCCCGCGAGGTGGTGCCCAAGATCGAGATGCATCTGGAACGCGCCCGCGCGCTGCAAGAGGCGATGTAGACCGCGACTCCAGCGGAAAACAGCCGGCGAGGCCACGGGCGACCGTGGCCTCGCTTGCGTTCGGGCCCGATCCGGCGTAAGGCGCGCCCCACTTCACACGCGAGGCGTGGCGCGGTTCGGGGAGACATCCCGGATCGCTCCGTTCCGAGGGGCTCAGCAGGGTCCTATTAGCGCCCGCGGCGGATCAATCGGATAAAGGACTGAACACAGATGGCTCTGCCTGAATTCTCCATGCGCACCCTGCTCGAAGCCGGCGCGCACTTCGGCCACCAGACGCACCGGTGGAACCCGAAGATGGAGCGCTACATCTTCGGATCGCGCTCGAACATCCACATCATCGACCTGTCGCAGACGATGCCGCTGTTCCACCAGGCGTTGGTGGCCGTGCGCGAAGTCGCCGCCAAGGGCGGTCGCGTGCTGTTCGTCGGCACCAAGCGCCAGGCCGCCGAGCCGGTCGCCGAGGCCGCCAAGCGCTGCGCCCAGTATTACATGAACAACCGCTGGCTGGGTGGAACGCTGACCAACTGGAAGACCGTTTCGGGCTCGATCGCCCGTCTGCGCGAGCTGGAAGGCATTCTGGAGCGCGGCGGCGAAGGCCGGGTCAAGAAGGAACTGGTCAACCTGGCCCGAGAGAAGGACAAGCTGGAACTGTCGCTGGGCGGCATCCGGGACATGGGCTCGATCCCCGACATCATGTTCGTGATCGACACCAACAAGGAGGCGATCGCCATCCTTGAGGCCCGCAAGCTGAACATCCCGATCATCGCCATCCTGGACACCAACTCCGATCCCGACGGCATCACCTATCCGATCCCGGGCAACGACGACGCCGCGCGCGCCATCCAGACCTATTGCGACCTGATCGCCGACGCGGTTCTGGACGGTCTCGCCGCCGGCGCCTCGGCCCAGGGCATCGACCTTGGGGCCATGGAGAACCCGGAAGAGCCGATGCTGCGCGAAGCCTCCGCTCCGGTCGCGGCCGACGCCGCTCCGGTCGCGGCCGACGCCGCTCCGGCGGGCGCCGAGGCCGTGGCCGAGGAAATGCTGGCCGCCTCGGGCGAAGAGGCTCCGGCCGTCGAAGAGACCGAACAGGCCAACGCCTGATCCTCTCCCTCCCCCGACGGGGGAGGGCAGGCGCGCAGCGCCGGGTGGGGGCGGCAAGGCGATACACAGGCGATCTGAGTCTGGCTTGCCTTGCCCGCCCCACCCGGTCTCCCCCCGGATCAAGTCCGGGGTCCGACCACCCTCCCCCGAGGGGGAGGGAGAATGGCGGAGTTGACCTGTCGAGAAACTGACATCAGGCCGGGCTAACCCCCGGCCTCAACCGCATCGAATACCCCAGGAGACCAGAAATGGCCGAGATCACCGCCGCCCTCGTCATGGAACTGCGCGCCAAGTCCGGCGTCGGCATGATGGACTGCAAGAAGGCGCTGCAGGAAACCGACGGCGACATCAACGCCGCCATCGACTGGCTGCGCGCCAAGGGCCTGTCCAAGGCCGCCAAGAAGGCCGACCGCGTCGCCGCCGAGGGCCTGGTCGCCGTCGCGTCCAAGGAAGTCGGAGCCGGCGAAGTCGGCGCCGCCATCGAGTTCAATGCCGAGACCGACTTCGTCGCGCGCAACGACCTGTTCCAGAACGCCGCCAAGTCGTTCGCCCAGCTGGGTCTGGAGCACCACACCGTCGAGGCCCTGCACGGCGCCGAGCTGGAGAACGGCAAGACCGTTCAGGACGAAGTGACCCAGATGATCGCCACCATCGGCGAGAACATGCAGCTGCGCCGCGCCGCCCGCCTGTCGGTCGACGAGGGCGTGGTCGCCTCCTACGTCCACAACGCGGTTTCGCCGGGCGTCGGCCGCATCGGCGTGCTGGTCGCCCTGCACGGCGGCGGCGACAAGGCCGCGCTGCGCGAGCTGGGCCGCAAGATCGCCATGCACGTCGCCGCGACCGCCCCGCTGTCGCTGAACACCGACGACCTGGACCCCGCCGCGATCGAGAAGGAGCGTCAGGTCCTGACCGAGAAGGCCAAGGAAGAAGGCCGTCCCGAGAACATGATCGACAAGATCGTGTCCGGTCAGATCGCCAAGTTCCAGAAGGACGTGGTTCTGACCAAACAGCCGTTCGTCATGAACCCGGACGTGACCATCGAGCAGCTGGTCGCCGACACCGGCAAGGAACTGGGCGCGCCCGGTCTGCATCTGGCCGGCTTCGTCCGGCTGGCGCTGGGCGAGGGCGTGGAGAAGGTCGAAGGACCGGACTTCGCAGCGGAAGTCGCCTCGATGATGGCCCCGCAACCCTGATCCGACCTCGGACGGAATACAAAGGGGCCGGCGAGCGATCGCCGGCCCCTTTCGCTTTTGAATTGCAGCCAAGTCGGTCTCGGGCCAAATGCCCGCCTGATTGTTTGTCCGGGGGCTTTTTCTTGATCCGTCTTCTCGCCGCTGTTTCCGCCGCCGCCGTCCTGATGGCGGGACCCGTCCAGGCCCAGGAGGTCGATCGGGCCGCCGTCAACCGGATCGTCGACCAGGGCTTCAACCATTCCGAGGTCATGCAGACCGCCGCCCATCTGACCGACCGGATCGGGGGCCGCATGACCAACTCGCCGCAGATGCGCGAGACCGAACGCTGGGCGCAGGAACGCTTTCGCGACTGGGGCCTGTCGAACGTTCGCACCGAAGGCTTCGAGTTCGGACGCGGCTGGTCGATCGTGCAATCGAGCGCCCGCATGACGAGCCCGCGTCCGATCGCTCTCAGGGCCATCCCGGTGGCCTGGACACCCGGCACGAACGGGACGGTGTCGGGCGAGGTCATCCTGGCCCCCATGGCGACGCCGGGTGATCTGGAGAAATGGCGCGGCAAGCTGGCGGGCAAGATCGTCCTGATCTCGGCCCCGACCGTGGCCCCGGATCCGACCGAGCCGGCGTTCCGACGCCTGACCGACGCGGAGCTGGCCGAGCGCAACGTCTATGGACAGCCGACACATAATCATGCGGCGACCGAACGCGGCGTGCAGAGCAGTTCGCGCGACGACTTCCCGCTGCGGCTGGACGCCTTCCTGGCCGAGGAGGGGGCACTGGGCTGGATCCGGATGGCGTACCGGGACGGCGGCCTGGTGCACGGCGCGGGCTATACACACCACGTCGGACGCACGCCGACCCTGCCGGGCATGGAGATCGCGGCCGAGGACTATCGCCGCCTCGTGCGGCTGTCCATCGCGGGGACGGCCCCGACCGTGGAGATGATGAGCGAGGTTCGTTTCCACGATGAGGACATCAACGCCTACAACGTGCTGGCCGACATCCCCGGCACGGACCGGTCGGGCGAATACGTCATGGCCGGCGCCCATTTCGACAGCTGGGTGGCGGCCGACGGGGCCGTCGACAACGCGGCGGGCACGGCCGTGGTCATGGAGGCGGCGCGCATCCTGCGGACGCTGAACGTCCGGCCCAAGCGCACCATTCGCTTCGCCCTGTGGAACGGCGAGGAGCAGGGGCTGTTCGGCTCGCTGGCCTATGTCGACCGGCACCTGGCCACGCGCGCCCCGCTGGAAGACCCGGCCCTGGCCGCCCTGCCCAACAACCGCACCTGGCTCGCCCGCTGGCCGATCCAGCCGCGCGAGGGCTATTCGGACCTGGTCGCCTATTTCAATCTCGACAACGGATCGGGCCGGATTCGCGGCATCAACGCCGAGGGCAATCTGGCCGCCGTGCCGGTGCTGGAAGACTGGCTGGAGCCGTTCGCCAGCATGGGGGCGACGACGGTGTCGCCGCGCTCGGCCGGCGGGACCGACCACGTCTATCTGCAGACCGTCGGCGTTCCGGGCTTCCAGTTCATTCAGGACCCGCTGGATTACAGCAGCCGGCTGCATCACAGCTCGCTCGACAGCTATGACCATCTGAAGCCCGAGGACCTGCGTCAGGCGGCGGTCATCCTGGCCAGTGTGCTGTTGAGCGCGGCCAACAGCGACGAGCCCCTGCCGCGAATGCCGCTGCCGACCCGTCCGACCGACACCGATCCCTTCCCGTTCCCGGGCGGAAACTGATGCCTCGCCCCGGCGCGGATCATCCAAATGCGTGATCGGCGCGTTCGGCTTTGAAGCCGGACGCGCCCTTCGTCTATGATGGCCCGCCCGATTCCGCTTTGAGACCGAGACAGCCATGCCCGCCGACAGCCCCTCCACGCGTTACAAGAAGGTGCTGCTGAAGGTGTCGGGCGAGGTCCTGATGGGGGATCAAGGCTATGGCATCGACATGAACACGGTCGACACCGTGGCCGCCGCCATCGCCCGCGTGATCGAGAGCGGCGTGCAGGTCTGCCTCGTGATCGGCGGCGGCAACATCTTTCGCGGCCTGTCGACCGCGGCCGCGGGGATGGAGCGGGCCAGCGCCGACTATATGGGCATGCTGGCCACGGTCATGAACGCCCTGGCCATGCAGAACGCTCTGGAAAAGATCGGCGTCGATACGCGGGTGCAGAGCGCCATCCCCATGGCCGCGATCGCCGAGCCCTATATCCGCAGGCGGGCCGTGCGCCATCTGGAGAAGGGGCGGGTGGTGATCTTCGCCGCCGGCACCGGCAACCCGTATTTCACGACCGACACCGCCGCCGCCCTGCGCGCCGCCGAGATGGGCTGCGACGCCCTGCTGAAGGGGACCTCGGTCGATGGCGTCTATTCGGCCGATCCCAAGAAGGACACGTCCGCGACCCGCTATGACACCCTGACCTATCAGGACGTGCTGAGCCGCGATCTGCGCGTCATGGACGCTTCGGCCATCGCCCTGATGCGCGAGTCGAAGATCCCGATCGTGGTCTTCTCGATCCGGGAGGAAGATTCGCTGCGCAAGGTGCTGAACGGCGAGGGGACCTTCACCATCATCGGCGATGCGCCCGCCGCCGCCGCCTGATAAGCCATAAGAAACGAACCGGAGACCCTGCCATGGCCAAGCCTGACCTGAAGACCTATCGCGACCGCATGGACAAGGCCGTCGACGCCCTGAAGGAGGAGTTCAGCGGCCTTCGCACCGGGCGCGCCAACGCCGGCCTGCTGGATCCGGTGCAGGTCCAGGCCTATGGCTCGACCTCGCCGTTGAACGCCGTGGCCGCCATCAGCGTGCCCGAGCCGCGCATGATCTCGGTCAGTGTCTGGGACAAGGGAATGGTGTCGGCGGTCGAAAAGGCCATTCGCAACGCCAACCTGGGGCTGAACCCTATCGTCGACGGCCAGACGCTGCGTATCCCGGTGCCACCCCTGACCGAGGAGCGTCGCAAGGATCTGGCCAAGCTGGCCGGCAAATACTCCGAGCAGCAGAAGATCGCCGTCCGCAACGTGCGCCGCGACGCCAACGACGACCTGAAGAAGGCCGAGAAGGCGGGCGATATCAGCCAGGACGAGCAGAAAAAGATGGAAACCGAGGTCCAGAAGGACACCGATGCGGCCATCAAGCGTATCGACGAAGCCTTGAAGACCAAGGAAGTTGAAATCATGCAGGTCTGAGCCGGGCTCGGACGCTGCGACAGGACTGGACAGACGGATGACGGCCCATCCCGTCGGCCTGCCGGACCCGGATGCGGGCCCCCGGCATGTCGCCCTGATCATGGACGGCAATGGGCGGTGGGCCGAGGCCCGCGCTCTGCCTCGGGCCATGGGTCATCGCGAGGGCGTCCAGGCCCTGAAGCGAACGGTGCAGGCCGCCCCGGATTTCGGCATCGAGTGCCTGACGGTCTTCGGCTTTTCCACCGAGAACTGGCGTCGGCCGGCCGAGGAGGTCTCGGACCTGATGGGGCTGGTCCGGTCCTATGTCGCCTCGGACCTGAACCGGCTGGAACGCGAGGGCGTGCGCGTCCGGGTCCTGGGCCGCCGCACGGGCCTGCCCGCCGACATCGCGGCCATCGTGGAGCGGGCCGAGCGGACCACGGCGCACAACAGCCGTTTCCTGCTGCAGGTGGCCTTCAACTACGGCGGTCGGGCCGACATCGTCGACGCGGCCCAGAGGTACGTCGATCAACTGCTGGCCGGGCAGGCGACGGGTCCGCTGGACGAGGCGGCGCTGGGCGCGGGCCTGTCGACGGCGGGAGGACCGCCGGTCGATCTGATCGTGCGCACCTCGGGCGAGCAGCGACTGTCGAACTTCCTGTTGTGGGAAGCGGCCTATGCCGAGTTGGTCTATCAGAACGTGCTGTGGCCCGATTACGGAGCCGAGGCCCTGGGCGACGCCGTGCGGCAGTTCCGGCAGCGGGACCGGCGCTTCGGCGCGATCGCGGCCCGGCCGGTGCTCGCGGCCGGCTGATGGTGTCTTTGCGCAATCTGGGCATTCGGGCGGCGTCGGCCCTGGTTCTGGCACCCCTGGCGGTGCTGGCCATCTGGGCGGGCAGCCTGTGGTTCCTGGCCATCATCCTGGCGGCTATCGTGCTGCTGGCGCGCGAATGGGCGGCGATGAGCGCGCCGGGACGGCGGGACCTGATCACCGGCGCAGTGGCCGTGGCCATCATGGCGGCGACCGTCACGGCCCATACGGGCGAGATGTCACCGGCGCTGGTGGTGCTGGTGTTCGGCGCGGCGGCGGTGGCCCTGTATGCCCGCAGGCTGGGCCTCGAAGGCGTCGACGCGGCCTATGGCGTGCTCTATCTCGGCTGGCCCGCCATCGTGCTGATCTGGCTGCGGGACGGCGATTCCGGCATCGGGCTGAGCTGGACGATCATGGTCTTCGTGGTGGCCTGGTCGTCCGACGTCATGGCCTTCCTGGTCGGCAGCGTCATCGGCGGTCCCAGGCTGTGGCCCCGCTACTCGCCCAACAAGACCTGGTCGGGGTTCGTCGGCGGCCTGATCGCCGGGTCGGCGGCCGGATGGCTGGTGGCCAGTTTCCTGCCGTTGGGCCTGTCCAGTCCGCTGTGGGGCGTTGCGCTGGGACTGGCCGGGGCCCTGGCGACCATGGCGGGCGACCTGTGGGAATCGGCCCTGAAGCGGCGTTTCGGGGTCAAGGACGCGGGCGGGCTGATCCCGGGGCACGGCGGCTTGCTGGATCGGGTCGATGGGTTGATGTTCGCCGCCGTCGTCATCGCGGCGGGGCGATTGGGAGCCATGATGCTGGACGGACCCGCATGATCGAGAAGCGCATCACAGTGCTGGGCTCGACCGGCTCGGTCGGGACCTCGACGCTGGACCTGATGGATCAGGCCGAAGCGGCGGGCACGGGACGGTTCCAGGTCGTGGCCCTGACGGGCGGGGCCAACATCGCCCGGCTGGCCGAGCAGGCGCGGCGCTGGCGACCGGCGGTGGCCGTGACGGCCGACGGGACGCGGCTGAACGAACTGACCGAGGCGCTGGCGGGCACGGGCATCGCGACGGTGGCGGGCGAGGCGGCCATCACCGAGGCGGCGACGCGGCCGACGGATCTGGTCATGGCCGCCATCGTGGGTGCGGCCGGGCTGAAGTCCGCCTGGGCGGCAGCGGCGACCGGCGCGACCCTGGCCCTCGCCAACAAGGAAAGCCTGGTCTGCTGCGGCTCCAGCCTGATCGGGCGGGTCACGGCGGCGGGCGGGCGGCTGATCCCGGTCGATTCCGAGCACTCGGCCATCTTCCAGGTGTTTCCGGCCGCCGCGCCCGAACAGGTCGCGCGGCTGGTACTGACGGCCTCCGGCGGTCCCTTCCGCCAGACCTCGCGCGAGGCCATGGCGGTCATGACGCCGGAACAGGCCGTCGCCCACCCCAACTGGAGCATGGGGGCCAAGATCAGCGTCGACAGCGCCACCATGGCCAACAAGGGCCTGGAGATGATCGAGGCGGCCTATCTGTTCGGCATGCCGGCCGGGAAGATCGACGTGGTCGTCCACCCGGAATCCATCATCCACAGCCTGGTCGAGTTCGTCGACGGTTCGACCCTGGCCCAGATGGGGCCGCCGGACATGAAGACGCCGATCGCCTGCGCCCTGGCCTGGCCTGACCGGATGGCCTGGCCCGCGCCCCGTCTGGACCTGGCGGCGCTGGGCCGGCTGACGTTCGAGGCCCCAGATCCGGTTCGGTTCCCGGCGTTGCGGCTGGCGCGCGAGGCGCTGGAGGCCGGCAAGGGCGCGCCGACCGTGTTCAACGCCGCCAACGAGGTTGGGGCGCTGGCGTTTCTTGACCGCCGTCTGGGCTTTCTCAATATTGCCGCAGTCGTCGCCGAAACGCTGGATCGGATGACGGCGACGGGGGCGGTTTCTCACGCGGGCGATGGCTGCGAGGGGGCTCTGGCGCTGGACGCCGAGGCCCGGCGCGTCGCGTCCGGCATCGTCCAGACCCTGGCCCTCGCCGCCTGACGGCGACGGTCCTGACGGAAACGGAGACGTGGACGACGCATGCTGGACGCCCTGACCCAGGTCCTGATCTACATCGTGCCCTTCCTGCTGGTGCTGACGGTGATCGTCACCATCCACGAACTGGGCCATTTCTGGGTCGCGCGGGCGTTTGGCGTGAAGGTCGACCGGTTCGCCATCGGCTTCGGCAAGGCGATCTTCAGCAAGACCGACAGGCACGGCATCGAGTGGCGCGTCGGCTGGATGCCGTTGGGCGGATATGTGAAGTTCTCGGGCGACATGGACGCCTCTAGCGTGCCTGACAGCCGAGGGCTGGATACACTGAAGCGCGAGATCGTGGCCCGGGACGGGGTCGGGGCCGAACGCGACTATTTCCATTTCAAGCCCGTCTGGCAGCGGATGCTGATCGTGGCGGCGGGGCCGTTCGCCAACTTCGTGCTGGCGATCGCCATCTTCACGGTGCTGTTCTCGCTGGTCGGCGTGGAACTGCGTCCGGCCCGGGTGGCCGAGGTCACGCCCGGATCGCCCGCAGCGGCGGCCGGCTTCCTGCCGGGCGATCTGATCACCGGCCTGGATGGGCGCGACATTTCCGATGCCGGCGAGGTGACCCGCAAGGTCAGCCTGTCGAGCGGCGATCCCGTCAGATTCACCGTCGAGCGTCAGGGCCGCCAGATCGAACTGGTCGCGACCCCGGTGCGCCAGGTGCAGGACGACCCGATCGCCGGTCGTGTCACGGTCGGCCGGATCGGCCTGGCCCTGGCCTCGTCGCGGGCGGAAGCGCGCCAGGTCCGCTACAACCCGATCCAGGCCGTCGGCCAGGGGTTCCGCGAAACCGGGGACATCCTGGGCACCACCCTGACCTATCTGGGACGCATCTTCACCGGCCGCGAGAGCGGCGATCAGCTGAGCGGACCGCTGGGCATCGCCAAGGCGTCGGGGGCCCTGACCAACGCCGCCGTCGCGGCCAATCCGGACCCGGTGGCCACGACGATCAACCTGCTTCTGACCCTCACCAGCTTCGCCGCCATACTTTCGATCGGAATCGGCTTTCTAAACCTGTTGCCCATCCCGGTTCTGGATGGCGGTCACCTGGTTTTCTACGCCTATGAGGCTGTGGCGAAGAAACCAGTCGCGGCCGCGGTTCAGGAGGCGGGGTATCGGGTCGGTCTTGCTTTGCTGGCGGGTTTGATGTTGTTCGCGACCTGGAACGACCTGCAAAAGTTGAACCTGTTCCAATTCCTCGGCGGGCTCGTCAGTTGAGCCAGCGCCAGCCCCCGATGGTTTCCCGAATGATCCTGACCGACACCCGCGACGCGACGACACCGGACGCCCGAGCCCTGCGTCGGACCTGTGCCGTGACCGCCAGCCTGTTGGCCCTGATGGCGGCCGCGCCCGCCCTGGCCCAGACCGCGCCCGCGCCGGATGTCCAGCCAGGCCAGATCGCTCCGTCTCAGGAGATCCCGGACGAGACGGGCGTCGTCAATCGCATCCTGGTCCAGGGCAATCAGCGCATCGATCAGACGACGGTTCTGTCCTATCTGCCGATCCAGCCGGGCGACACGATCGATCCGGTCATCCTGGACGTGGCCATCCGCACCCTGACCCGGACCCAGCTGTTCGCCGACGTCCAGATCGGCCTGGAGGCGGACGGCGACCTGGTCGTCAACATCGTCGAGAACCCGATCATCAACCAGGTCGTGTTCGAGGGGAACGGCGCTATCACCGAGGACAAGCTGCGCGAGGAGGTGACCATCTCGCCGCGCGGCATCTATACCCGCGCCCGCGTCCAGGAGGACGTCGGCTCGATCATCGAGCTTTATCGCCTGTCCGGCCGCATCTCGGCGACGGTGACGCCCAAGCTGGTGCAGCTGGACCAGAACCGTGTCGACGTCATCTTCGAGATCGACGAAGGCCCCGAGACCGGCGTTCGCGCCATCACCTTCCTGGGCAACCAGGCGTTCTCGGACAGCGAGCTGCGCGAGGTCATGGTGACCAAACAGTCGCAGTGGTGGCGGCTGTTCACCAAGAACGACAATTACGACCCGAACCGGCTGGATTACGACCGGGAGCAACTGCGCACCTTCTATACCAACCGGGGCTATTACGATTTCCGGATCATCTCGGCGGTGGCCGAGCTGGCGCCGGACGACAGCGCCTTCGGCATCACCCTGACCCTCGACGAAGGCGACCGCTACAATTTCGGCGAGATCAACGTCGTCACCGAGAATGACCGGCTGAACACCGACCTCTTGGAGGCCCTGCTGCCGATCCGCACGGGCCAGCTGTACGAGAGCGACAAGATCGAGAGCGCGGTCGACACGCTGACGTTCGCCGCCGGGTCCGCCGGCTATGCCTTTGTCGACATCAATCCGACCTATCGCCCTAACCCTGAAACCGACACTGTCGACGTCACGTTCAACATCGCCGAGGGCCAGAGGGTCTATGTCGAGCGGATCAATGTCGTCGGCAACACCCGCACCATCGATCCTGTCATCCGCCGGGAGCTGATGCTGACCGAGGGCGACGCCTTCAACCGCGCCCTGCTGGAGCGGTCGCGGAACAATCTGCGCGCGCTGGGCTACTTCAAGGACGTCACGATCGAGGAGACGCAGGGCGAGGCCCCCGACCGGTCGATCGTCAACGTCACCGTCGAGGAACAGCCGACCGGCGAACTGTCGGTCGGCGCCGGCTTCAGCTCGGTCGACAGCTTCGTCGTCAACCTGGGGATCACGGAGCGGAACTTCCGAGGTCGTGGCCAGAACGTGGTCGCCAGGGTCGAATGGGGCTCGCTGCGCCAGCAGATCGACTTCCGCTTCACCGAGCCCCGTTTCCTCGGCCGGGATATCGGCGCGGGCTTCGATCTTTTCCACTCGCGCTACGACTTCCAGGACGAATCTTCGTTCGACTATCGTTCGACCGGCGCTGGTCTGCGTCTGACCTATCCGCTGAACGGCTACAGCCGCCTGTCGACGCGCTACTTCATCAAGGACGACGAGATCATCGTCCCGCAGGGTTTCTGCTCGGGCCTGGGCGGCGGATCGCGCGCCCTTTGCGAGCAGGTTGGATCGTCCCTCAACTCTTCGGTCGGCTACACTCTGCTGATCGATCGCCGCAACGACCCGATCCGGCCCACGCGGGGATGGACGGGCTCGCTGCGCCAGGACTTCGCCGGTCTGGGCGGCGACGTGAACTATGTGAAGACCGAGGTCGACGTGACGGCCTACTACGGCATCACGCCCAGCTGGATCGTGTCGGTGACCGGGTCTTCGGGCTATGTCAGCGGCTGGAACGGCGACGCGGTGCGGATCAACGACCGCTTCTTCAAGGGCGGCAACTCGTTCCGCGGGTTCGAGAACGCGGGCATGGGGCCGCGTGACCTGAACACCAACGACGCCCTCGGGGGCAATTTCTATGCCGTCGCCAGCGCCGAGCTGACCCTGCCGAACGGCCTGCCCGAGGAATACGGCATCCGCACCTCGCTGTTCGCCGACGTCGGCACCCTGGGTGTGCTGGACAATCGTTTCACGCTGAACAGCAACGGTCTGCCCGACCCGACCATCGCCGACGACCTGTCGCTGCGCGCCTCGGCCGGTCTCAGCGTTCACTGGCGTTCGCCGATGGGGCCGATCCGTTTCGACTTCAGCAAGATCCTCAGCCAAGAGGACTATGATCGCACCGAGACCTTCCGCTTCTCGACTTCAACCCAGTTCTAAACGGGGGGCCGATCCGGTCCCGCAAAAGGTATCCAGAATGAAACTCCTCGCCATCGGCGCCGCCGCCTTCGTCACCCTCGTCGCCTCCACCGTCGCGCCCTCGATCGCGACCGCGCAGACGCAGGGCCCGCAGAATCCGGGTCCGGTCATCCCCGGCGTCTGCGTCTATTTCAACCAGCGTCTGCTGGCCCAGTCGACCGTCGGCCAGGCCGTCCAGACGCGCATGGAACAGCTCGCCACCGAGGTTCAGGGCGAACTGGCTCCCTATGCCACCAATATCCAGTCAGAGCTCACCCGGCTGCAGAACGGCGGCGCGGCCGTGACCGACGCCGACCGTCAGGCGCTCCAGGCCCGCATCCAGGAGGCCCAGCAACTGGAGCAGACCCGTGAGGCCGAGTTGCGCTATACGCTTTCCGAGCAGCGCCGCCTGATCTCCGAGGCGGTCGAGCCGATCCTGGTCGCCGTCTATCAGGAGCGCGGCTGCGGCATCCTGCTGGACCGCGAGAGCGTGTTCATCGTCAACCCGGCCATGGACGTGACGGACGTCACCATCCAGCGCCTGAACACCGCCCTGCCGACCCTCAGCTTCAACCGCCTGCCGGTCCCGGCGCAGACCGCGCAGTAAGGGGTGGGCGTGTCGCCCGACCCCCGCTTCTTCGATACGCTGAGCCCGCTCAGCGTCGCCGACCTCGCGGCCCTGACGGGTGGCGAGGTCGTTCGCGATTCCGGGCAGAGCATCGCCCGGGTCGCGCCCCTGTCCGTCGCGGGGCCGCACGCCGTCGGTTTCCTGGGCGACCGCAAGTTCGTCGATGCCCTGAGAGCGACCCGTGCCGGATGCGTGCTCGTGCCGGCCGGTGCCGTCAACGCCGCCCCGGCGGGATGCTCGGTGATAACGACCCGCACGCCCCAGGCGGCCTGGGCCGCGGCGTCGGTCGCGCTTCACCGCCCGGTGCGGCTGGACCCGATCAGCGCGGCGGCCGCGTGTGAGGACGAGACCGTCAGGCTCGCGCCGGGCGTGGTGATCGGCCAGGACGCCCGGATCGGGCGAGGCACGGAGATCGGCGCGAACACCGTCATCGGTCCTGGCGTCCAGATCGGTCGCGATTGCGTCGTGGGACCGAATGTCTCGATCGGATACGCCCTGATCGGGGACAGGGTGAAACTGTATGCCGGAGTGCGGATCGGCGAGGCCGGGTTCGGTGCCGCCGGCGGCGTGGCCGGACCCGTGGATGTGCCGCAGCTGGGCCGGGTGATCCTGCAGGACGGCGTGACTGTGGGAGCCAACACCTGCATCGATCGCGGCGCATTCGATGACACCGTCATCGGCGAGAACACCAAGATCGATAATCTGGTCATGATCGCCCACAACTGCGTCATCGGCAGGAACTGCCTGATCGCGGGACACGCGGGGATTTCGGGCTCGGTCGTCGTGGGCGACGGCGTGATCTTCGGCGGGAAGGCCGGGGTGGGCGACCACATCAGGATCGGCGAGGGCGCGCGTGTCGCGGCGGGGGCGGGGGTCCTGGCCGACATTCCGGCCGGCGAAACCTGGTCCGGCTATCCGGCGAAACCCATCCGCCAGTTCTTGCGCGAGACCATCTGGGTCTCCAGACAGGTGGCGAGAAAGGGAGCGCGGACGGATGACTGAGGCCAGCGTGGCACAACCGGGAACGGCGATCGACTATGCCGAGGTGATGCGACGGCTGCCGCACCGCTATCCCTTCCTGCTGGTCGACAAGGCCGAGGATTTCGTGGTCAACACCTCGATCACCGGCATCAAGAACGTCAGCCACAACGAGCCCTTCTTTCCCGGTCATTTCCCCATCGACCCGGTCATGCCGGGCGTCCTGATCGTCGAGGCCATGGCCCAGACCGGGGCGCTGCTGATGTCCAAGACGCTGGACGTCGCCGTGGCCGACAAGGTCATCATGTTCATGTCCATCGACGGCGTCCGCTTCAGAAAGCCCGCGCGGCCGGGGGATCAGCTGCGCATGCACGTCGTCGTCACGCGCGCTCGCGGCGACGCCTTCAAGTTCAGGGGCGAGACCTTCATCGACGGCAAGCTGGCCGCCGAGGCCGAGTTCATGGCCATGGCCGTGACGGTCGAACAGCCCGTGACGCCGTGAGCCAAATCCACCCCACCGCCATCGTCGATCCGTCGGCCTGGATTGCGGCCGATGTCGTGATCGGGCCCTGGTGCACGGTCGGGCCTGGCGTCGCCCTGGCCGAGGGCGTGCATCTGGTCAGCCATGTCGTGATCCAGCAGGACACGAGCGTCGGGGCGCGGACCGTGATCCACCCCTTCGCCGTCATCGGCGGCGACCCCCAGCACAACGGCTACAAGGGCGAACCCGTCCGGCTGGAGATCGGATCGGACAATTCGATCCGCGAGCACGCCACCTTCAACCGGGGCACGCCGCCCCATGCTGGAGGAGGAGGGGGGACCGGCGTCACGCGGGTGGGGTCGAATGGCCTGTTCATGACGGGAGCGCACGTCGGCCATGACGCCGTGGTCGGCGACAACGTCGTGATGGCCAACCAGGCGACCTTGGGCGGCCATGCGCGGATCGGGGACAAGGTCTTCCTGGGCGGACTGTGCGCCGTGCATCAGAACGGCCGGGTGGGGCAGGGGGCGATCGTCGGCGGTCTGGCGGCCGTGACGCGCGACGTCATTCCCTACGGCTCGGCCTGGGGCAACCACGCGCGGCTGCACGGGCTGAACCTGATCGGGCTGAAGCGGAAGGGATACGGCAAGGACGCCGTGCGACGGCTGCTGGCGGCCTATCGGGACCTGTTCGAGGGGCCGGGCGTGTTCGCTGACCGGCTGTCAAAGGTCGAGATCGAATACGGCGATCTGATCGAGATCATGGAGATCGTCGCCTTCATTCGTGAGAGTTCAAAACGGCCCCTGTGCCTGCCGGAGGCGTGACCGTGCCCGACCGGGGCCGGCTGGGGCTGATCGCGGGCGGCGGGGCCCTGCCGCTGGCCATCGCGGCGCGGTGCGAGGCCGAGGGACGGCCGGTGTTCGTGGTGCGGCTGACGTCCTTCGCCGATCCGCATCTGGCGCGATATCCGGGGATCGAGGCGGGCATGGCCGAGATCGGGCGCGTGTTGTCGGCCCTGAAGAAGGCCGGATGCGCGGCGGTGTGCTTCGCCGGGACCGTCAACCGGCCGGATTTCAAGGCGCTGAAGCCCGATCTGAAGGGCGCGACGGTGCTGCCCGGCATCATCGCGGCGGCGACGAAGGGCGACGACGCCCTGCTGAGGAAGATCCTGTCGGTATTCGAGGCCGAGGGCTACGCCATCGAGGGGGCCGACGACATCCTGGGCGGCGAGACCCTGCCGGCCGGGGCGCTCGGCCGGGTGACGCCTACGGCGGATCAGCTGGCGGACCTGAGGAAGGCGCTGCACGTCGCGGAAAAGGCCGGGGAACTGGATATCGGCCAGGGCGCGGTCGTGTGCGACGGCCTGGTCCTGGCGGTCGAGGCGCAGGAGGGGACCGACGCCATGCTGGCCCGCGTCGCCGGTCTGCCCGCCGATCTGCGCGGTTCGGCGGGGACGCTGAAAGGCGCGCTCGGCAAGGCGCCCAAGCCTATCCAGGACCTGCGGGTCGACATGCCGGTGATGGGCGCGCGAACGGTTGAGATGGCTGCGGCGGCCGGGCTGGCGGGCATCGGCGGGGTGGCGGAGCGGCTGATCCTGATCGACCGGGCGGCGATCATCGAAGCGGCGGACCGGCTGGGTCTGTTCGTCTGGGGCGAAGCGCGGCCGTGATCGGCTTGAACCGCAGTCGTAGTGGCTTGACCCTCTCTTGCCGCTCGTCCCTGCGAAAGCGGGGACCCAGTCCTGTCCGCGCCCCGATTTGGGCCACTCACCAGGATCTTTCGCCATACCGGCCTGCCTCGCAAAAGCACTGGGTCCCCGCTTTCGCGGGGATGAGCGGAAGAAAAACGGGTCGTGGCGCCGGAGGCCGATCGTGAAGATCCTGCTCGTTGCGGCGGAAGCGTCTGGAGATGCTCTTGGCGCAGGCTTGGCCAAGGCCTTGAAAGGTCAACAGCCAGACATTGCCTTGGTCGGCATCGGCGGGCCCAAGATGGCGGCCGAGGGCATCGTCAGCCCCTTCGACATCGCCGAGCTGTCGGTGCTGGGCTGGATCGAGGGCCTGCGCGCCTATGGCCGGGTCAAGGCGCGGGTGGCGGACACCGTGGCGTTCGCTGTGCGCGAGCGGCCGGACGCGGTCGTCCTGATCGACAGCTGGGGCTTCACCATCCGTGTGGCCAAGGCGATCCGGGCGGTTCTGCCGGACATCACGCTGATCAAATACGTCGGCCCCCAGGTCTGGGCGTCGCGGCCGGGGCGGGCGAAGACGCTGGCGGGGTCGGTCGATCACCTGCTGGCGCTGTACGCCTTCGACGCGCCCTGGTTCGAGAAGGAGGGCCTGCCGACGACGGTGGTGGGGTCCCAGGCCCTGCACGTCGACATGAGCGGGGCCGATCCGGCCGCCTTCCGCCGCACGCGAGGCATCGCGGCGGACGCGCCTCTGCTGCTGGTCCTGCCCGGCAGCCGGCCCAGCGAAATCCGGCTGATGACGCCCGTCTATGAGGCCGCGGTGGCTCAGGCGAAAGCCGGGCGGCCGGGGCTGGAGGTGGCGGTCGTCGCGGCCGGCACGGTGGCCGAGGACGTCGCCGCCCGCGTCGCCGCCTGGCCGTTCCGGGCGCACCTGGTTTCGGAGGCAGACAAGTACGCGGCCATGAAGGCGGCGACCGTGGCCCTGGCGACGTCCGGCACGGTCTCGACCGAGCTGGCCCTGGCGGGCGCGCCCATGGTCATCGGCTACCGCTTCCAGCCGCTCAGCTATGCGATCATGAAGCCCTTTTTCACCGGCAGATACGCGACCCTGTTCAATCATGCGGCGGACGCGGAGATCGCCAAGGAGCTGATCCAGACCGAGGCGACGCCGGAGCGGTTCGCCGCCGAGGTCGCGCGGCTGCTGGACGACCCGGCGGCGCGGGCCGATCAGGCGGCGCGCCAGACGGCGGCGCTGGACCGGATGGGGCGCGAGGGGCGCGACCCGTCGGAGATCGCGGCGGAGGCGGTCATCGAAACCCTCTCCCAGAGGGAGAGGGCCTGAGGCTCGGAGAGCGAAGCGATTCGCAAGCCGAAAGGGTGAGGGGTTGCTGTGCGAGTCGGTGAGTGCAGAACCCCTCACCCTTTCGCGCCAGGACGACGGTTTCGCCGCCGTGCGCTCAAGCCCTCTCCCTATGGGAGAGGGAGTTATCCCCGCTGCTGGATCGGAACGTAATCCCGCTCGGTCGGACCCGTGTACAGCTGCCTCGGGCGGCCGATCTTCTGCGACGGATCGGCCATCATTTCTTGCCACTGGGCGATCCAGCCGACGGTGCGGGCCAGCGAGAACAGCACAGTGAACATCGAGGTCGGGAAGCCCATCGCAGACAGGGTGATGCCCGAATAGAAGTCGACGTTCGGGAACAGCTTGCGCTCGATGAAATACTCGTCGTTCAGGGCGATGCGCTCCAGCTCCTTGGCGACCTGGAACAGGGGATCGTTGGGGTCGCCGACGGCGGCCAGCACCTCGTCGGCGCTCTCCTTCATCACCTTGGCGCGGGGGTCGTAGTTCTTGTAGACCCGGTGGCCGAAGCCCATCAGCTTGTATTTCTTGGCCTTCACGCCCTCGATGAACTCCGGGATCTTGTCCGGAGTGCCGATCTCCTTGAGCATGTTCAACGCCTCCTCGTTGGCGCCCCCGTGCGAGGGGCCCCACAGGCAGGCGATGCCTGCGGCGATACAGGCGAAGGGGTTGGCGCCCGACGACCCCGCCAGACGCACCGTCGAGGTCGAGGCGTTCTGCTCGTGGTCGGCGTGCAGGATGAAGATGCGGTCCATGGCCTTGGCCAGCACCGGATTGACCTCATAGTCCTCGGCCGGGACGGCGAAGCACATCCGCAGGAAGTTCTCGGAGTAGCTCAGCTCGTTCCGGGGCGTCACGAAGGGCTGGCCGATGTGATACTTGTAGGCGCGCGCGGCGATGGTCGGCATCTTGGCGATCAGGCGGATGGCCGAGATCTCGCGCTGGCGGGCGTCGTGGATGTCCAGGCTGTCGTGATAGAAGGCCGACAGGGCGCCGACCGTGCCGACCATGATGGCCATCGGGTGGGCGTCGCGGCGGAACCCCTCGAAGAAGCGATCGAACTGCGAATGCAGCATGGTGTGCCGCGTGACGATATTCTCGAACGCCGCGAACTCCGACGCGGTCGGCAGTTCTCCGTGCAGCAACAGGTGGCAGACCTCGAGGAAGCTGGACTTCGACGCCAGCTGGTCGATCGGATAGCCGCGGTGGAGCAGGGTGCCGACGTCGCCGTCGATATAGGTCAGGGCGCTCTCGCAGGCCGCCGTGGAGGTGAAGCCGGGGTCGAATGTGAAGGCGTCGGTGGCCGCGTACATCTTGCGGATGTCGATGACGTTCGGGCCAGTCGATCCGGCCATGACCGGCAGTTCGACCGACGTGTCGCCATAGGTCAGGGTCGCCGTTCCGGCGGACTTCGGAGCTTCGGTCATGAGGGCCCTTTTTCGGTTTGCGGCGGCTCGATCAAGGCCGAGCCACGAGGGTTATGGACGTTCACTTAGTCTGTTGCAGCGCATCATCCAAGCGCCCCAGCGCCTCTTCGCGCCCGAGCGCCGAAAGGATGCGGGCGATGTCGGGCGACACGAGCCCCCCGGTCAGGGCGGCGCGCATGGGGGGTCCGATCTTGCCGAAGCCGACGCCCTCTTCCTCTGCGAAGGCCTTGAGCTCGGCCTCAAGGGCGAAGACGTCCCACGACTGGAACAGGGCGAGCCGCGCGCGCAGGCGGGCCACTCGCTCGGCTGTCTCGCCGGACAGCATGGCGCGCGCCTTGTCGTCCAGCGCCAGCGGGCGGCGAGCGAGAACGAAGGCCGTCTGGTCGGCCAGCTCGACCAAGGTCCTGGCGCGGTCCTTCACGAAGGGAATGGCCTGCTGAAGCCGAGCCTCATCGCCCTCGTTCAGGTCGCGGCCGGCGGCCAGGTGGGCGTCGAGCGTCAGCTGGGCCAGGCGGTCGTCGGCGGCGAGGCGCAGCCAGTGGGCGTTGACGTGGGCCAGCTTGTCGAAGTCCAGCCGGGCCGGGGCCTTGCCGATGGCCGACAGGTCGAACCATTCCCGCGCCTGGTCATCTGAGAACAGCTCCTCGTCGCCCTTGGCCCAGCCCAGGCGCGCCAGATAGTTGCGCATCCCCTCCGGCAGATAGCCCATGGCGGCGTACTCGTGGACGGCCTGGGCGCCGTGGCGCTTGCTGAGCTTGGCACCGTCCGGGCCGTGGATCAGGGGGATGTGGGCGAAGACCGGGCGCGACCAACCCAGGGCGTCATAGATCAGGCTCTGGCGCGCGGCGTTGTTCAGGTGGTCGTCGCCCCGGATGACGTGGGTCACGCCCATGTCGTGGTCGTCGACGACCACGGCGAGATTGTAGGTGGGCGCGCCGTCTGACCTCAGGATCACGAGGTCGTCCAGCGAGGAGCTGTCCCAGCGAACCGTGCCCTGGACGGCGTCCTCGACCACCACGGCGGTATCGAGCGGCCGGCGGAAGCGCACCGTGTGGCGCTTCGACAGATCATCGACCGTCGGCTCGCGATCGCGCCAGGGCGAGACGAAGTCGCGGCCCTCGGATTTGGCCGCATCGCGAAGGGCACCGGTCTCCTCGGCGGAGAGAAAATCGCGATAGGCGTGGCCGGTCTCCAGCAGCTGATCGATCACCTCGCGGTGACGATCGGCGCGGGCGAACTGGAAGACGGGATTCTCGTCGGCGAACAGCTCCAGCCAGGACAGGCCGTCGAAGATCGCCTTGACCGCTTCGTCGGTGGACCGCTCGCGGTCGGTGTCCTCGACGCGGACCAGGAACTTGCCACCCCGACCCTTCGCGTAGAGGTAGTTGAACAACGCCGTTCTTGCGCCTCCTATGTGGAGGGAGCCGGTGGGCGAGGGGGCGAAGCGGGTGACGACCTGGGGGGAGGCTGAAGGCATGGGAAGGGGGTCCGATGGGGCCGCCCTTATACCGCCCGACGCCGCGAATCCCAGCCCGGGCGACCGCATCCGCGCCGGGCTGAGGACCGAGGTCGTCGCCCAGACCCTGCGCTGGCGGCTGTGGGCCCCTGTCGCGTTCGGCGGGGGTGCCGCGATCTATTTCGCCCTGAAGACCGAGCCGCCGCTGTGGCCGCTGGTGCTGGCGGCGGGGCTGGCGACGGCGGTGTGGCTGGGCGCGAAGGGACGCGGGGCGGGGCGGGCGGTGACACTGCCGCTGATGCTGGTGGCCTGTCTGGCGCTGGGGCTGGCGGTGGCCAAGGCGCGGACCGAGCGGGTCACGGCGCCGATCGCCCCGGCCATGGCCGAACCGACGACGGTCGAGGGTTGGGTCATGGACGTCGACAGCCCCGGCGACCGGGGTCACCGGGTGGTGATCGCGCCGGTCCGCGTCCGGGGGCTGGAGCCCGAGGCGACGCCGATCCGGCTGAGAGCCACGGTGCGAGGCGAGCCGCCGCGGCCGGGCGACGCGATCCGCCTGTTCGCCATCGTCAATCCGCCGCCGCCGCCGGCCAGCCCCGGGGCCTATGACTTCGGGCGCAACGCATTCTTCCTCGGCATGGGCGGGACGGCGTTCGGACTGGGGCCGACGCGCGAGGCGGTGCTGCCCGAGCCGCCGTGGCCGATCCGCCTGGCGATGCGGGTCAACTCTGTGCGCTTCGCCCTGGCCGAGCGGATCGTGGCGCGTCTGGGGGAGCGGACGGGCGGGATCGCGGCGGCCATGGTGACCGGGCACGAGACCTGGATCGCGCGCGCGGACCTGGACGCCATGCGCGACAGCGGTCTGGCGCATATCCTGTCGATCTCGGGCCTGCACATGGCGATCGTCGGTGGCTTCGTCTTCTTCGCGGTGCGGCTGGGCGTCGCCGCCTGGCCGTGGCTGGCGCTGAGGGTCTCGGGCAAGAAGGTGGCGGCGGTGGCTGGCCTGATCGCGGTCTGGAGCTACCTCGTGCTGTCGGGCGCGCCAGCCCCGGCGCAGAGGGCGGCGATCACGGCGTCGGTGGCCTTCGTCGCCATGCTGCTGGACCGGCCGGCGGTCACGATGCACGCCCTGGCGGTCGCGGCGATGATCGTGCTGGCGCTGCAGCCCGAGGCCATCGTGACGCCGGGGTTCCAGATGTCGTTCGCGGCGACCGCGGCCCTGGTCGCCCTGGCCGAGGCCTGGCCGCCCCGCGCCAGCGGCATGGGCGTGCCCTGGCCGATCGCGGCGGTTCAGGGAGCGGGGCACTGGCTGACGATCGCTGTGACGGCGAGCCTGGTCGCGGGGGCGGCGACGGGGCCGTTCGCGATCCAGCATTTCAACCGAGCGGCCGTCTATGGGCTGGTGGCCAATCTGGCGACCTCGCCGATCGCGGACTTCGTGATGATGCCGGCCCTGGCCCTGGGGGCGGTGTTGGAGCCGCTCGGGCTGGGCGGGCCGTTCCTGTGGGTCGCGGGCAAGGGGGTGGAGGCGATGCTGGCCATCGGCCACTGGACGGCAAGCCTGCCGGGCGCGGTGCGGACGGTGGCCAGCGCGCCGGACTACGTCCTGCCGATCGCTTTCGTGGGCGTGCTGTTCCTGTGTCTTTGGAAAGGGCGGCTACGATGGCTGGGGCTGCCGTTCGCCTGCGCGGTGCTGTTGTGGCCGAGGGCGGAGACGCCCACGCTGTGGATCGGGGACGCGGGCACGAACGCTGCCTGGAGCGAGGGGGATCAGGCCGTGGTCGTGCGGCCGGGGGTGCGCGAGTTCGCGGCCGACCTGTGGTCGCGACGGCGGGGGCTGGAGCTGACGCCGAGGCCGGAGGACGGCTGGGTCTGTCGGCGGACGTCCTGCGTGCCCGAGACCGCGACGGCTCCGGTGGCGCTGTGGTGGGGCCGGACCGAGCCGTCAGCGGCCCAGATGGCGGACCTGTGCCTGTCGGCCGAGGTGGTCAGCGTACGGGCCGTCGTGACAGGCTTGCCGGAGGCCTGCGCGTCACGGCTGGTGCTGGACGGCGTGGACTATGCCCGCGGCGGAGCGGTCGAGCTGTGGCGCGGCGACGACGGCTGGCGGGCGGTCTGGGCGGCCGATGTGCGGGGCGACCGGCCGTGGAGCCGGATCGGCGATCCGGATGGGGAGGGGTGAGCGGCCATCAACGCCGTCATCCTCGGACTTGATCCGAGGATCGGAATGTCCGCAGCACCGCAACTTGGAGCGGTCCCGAGACCTCACCTCACTCTTTCGACCGAGCGGCTCGACGTCCGGTCCTCGGATCAAGTCCGAGGATGACGGGGATTGATGAGGCGGGTCAGTGATACCGCCGGATGAGGCCCACCAGCTTGCCCTGGACCTCGATCTGGTCGGGGCCGAAGATGCGGGTCTCGTAGTTGCGGTTGGCGGGTTCCAGCGCGATGGAGCCGCCCTTCTTGCGCAGGCGCTTCAGCGTCGCCTCTTCGCCCTCGACCAGGGCGACGACGATTTCGCCGGATGACGCCGTGTCGGACTTCTTGATGACGACCAGGTCGCCGTCGAGGATGCCCGCCTCGATCATCGAATCGCCCTCGATCTCGAGCATGTAGTGCTCGCCCGCGCCCAGCATGGCCTCCGGCACCGAATAGCGACCGTTGTCGCCCTGGAGCGCGGCGATGGGGGCGCCGGCGGCGATCTTGCCGACCAGGACCAGTTCGCGGGTGTCGTTGGCGGGCTCGGCGGGCTGACTGCGTCCACCGCCCTCGCGCTCCTCCAGCGCCGTGATCAGGCGGTGGATGCCCGACTTGGACGCCAGATCCAGCGCCTCCTTCATCTCGTCGAACGAGGGGGAGACGCCGGTCTCCTTGATCCGCTCATGGATGAACATGAGGAGTTCGTGCTGCTTCTTGGTGAGCATGGCGGAGAGCCTTCAGAACAAGTCGTGAACCGTTGTCGATGTTCTGTAAGTGTTCTTGCCTAATGTCAACTTAACGGGAAACGGGCTCCAGAAGCGCCTCGGTCGCGGCCTCCACGTCGGCCTGACGCATCAGGCTTTCGCCCACCAGGATCGCGCTCGCGCCCGCCTCGGCGACCGCGGCCACGTCGGCGGGGGTGAAGATGCCGCTCTCGGCGACCAGCAAGGCGTTCGGCGGAGCCAGGTGGGCCATGCGGGCGGTGGTGGTCAGGTCGACCTCGAAGGTCCGCAGCGACCGGTTGTTGACCCCGATCAACTCGCCGCCCAGCGACGCGGCGCGGGCCATCTCGGCGTCGTCGTGGGTCTCGATCAGGGCGTCCATGCCGAATCGGCCGGCTTCGGCCAGCAGATCGGCGGCGAGCCCGTCATCGACCATCGACAGGATGATCAGGACGCAGTCGGCGCCCAGCGTCCGGCTCTCGGCCACCTGCCAGGGATCGACCAGGAAGTCCTTACGAAGGCAGGGGAGGGCGACGGCGGCGCGGGCGGCGACCAGATAGGCATCGTCGCCCTGGAAGCTGGGCCCGTCGGTCAGGATCGACAGGCAGGCGGCGCCGCCCCCCTCATAGGCGCGGGCCAGCGCCGGTGGGTCGAAGTCGGCGCGGATCAGGCCCTTGGACGGGCTCGCCTTCTTGACCTCGGCGATCAGGGCGGGGCGGCCGGGCTCAGCGCGCTTTCGCAGGGCGGCGGTGAAGCCGCGCGGCATGCCGGCGACGAGCGCCTCGGACTCGATCTCGGCGAAGGGGCGGGCGCGTTTGCGGGCGGCGACGTCCTCGCGTTTGTAGGCGGCGATCTGTTCGAGGATGTCGGTCATGCCTCGGTGGCCTCGGCAGGGGCGGAGGTGATGCGGGCCAGGGTCTCCAGCGAACGGGCGGCCGAGCCGTCGTCGATGGCGCGGGCGGCGAGGGTCACGCCGTCCTTCAGATCGGCGGCGCGGTCGGCGACGACCAGAGCAGCAGCGGCGTTAAGCAGGACGACGTCGCGATAGGGGCCGGGGGCGCCGGCCAGCAGGGCGCGAAGAGCCGCGGCGTTCTCCTCGGCGTCGCCGCCGCGCAGGTCGGCGAGGGCGGCACGGGGCAGGCCGGCGTCCTCGGGCGTGATCTGGAAGCGGCGGACGGCGCCGTCCTTCCATTCGGCCACCTCGGTCGGGCCGGTGGTGGTGAGCTCGTCCAGACCCTGGCCGTGGACGGTCCAGGCGCGGGTCGCGCCCAGCCGGCCCAGCACCTCAACGAGCGGCTCCAGCAGGCGGGGGTCATAGACGCCCATGACCTGGCGGCGCGCGCCCGCCGGGTTGGACAGCGGACCCAGCAGGTTGAACACGGTGCGGAACCCGATCTCGGCCCGGATCGGCGTCACATGGCGCATGGCCCCGTGATAGGCGGGGGCGAAGAGGAAGCAGATGCCCGCTTCGTCCAGCGCCTGTTTCTGGCGCTCGGCCGGGGCCATGAGGTCAACGCCGAGCGCCGCCAGCACATCGGACGACCCGGACTTGGAGCTCAGCGCCCGGTTGCCGTGCTTGGCGACCTTGAGGCCCGCGCCGGCCAGAACCAGCGCGGCGGCCGTCGAGATGTTGAAGGTGTGGGCCCCGTCGCCGCCGGTGCCGCAGGTGTCGATGACGTCGTGCGGCGTCTCGAACGGGGCGGCGGCCGAGCGCATGGCGCGGGCGAAGGCGGCGATCTCGGGCACGGTCTCGCCCCGGATGCGCAGGGCCGTGACGGCGGCTGCGACCTGGGCGGGCGTGGGCTCGCCGCGCAGGCAGGCGGCGAAGAAGTCGCCGGCCTCGGCCTCGGTCAGGACCGCGCCGTCGACCAGCTTGGCCAGCAGGGGCTTGATCGTGTCGCTCACCTTAGTTGCCGCTCATCCCCGCGAACGCGGGGACCCAGTTCTGAAATGAGGCACAGTGTCCGGGATGAGCCAGCGAGCGCGGTCGGTGACAGCCATCGCCCAAAGCACTGGGTCCCCGCTTTCGCGGGGATGAGCGGAGAAGGGAGGTCATACGACCGCCAGACGCCGCACGTTGGCCAGGTCCAGGAAGTTGGCGATCAGGTCGTGGCCGTGTTCGGTAGCGATCGATTCGGGGTGGAACTGGACGCCGTGGATGGGGCGGTCGTGATGCTGGACGCCCATGATCTCGCCGTCTTCGGTCCAGGCGGTGACGTCCAGCGTGTTGGGCAGGGTCGCGCGGCTGACCGCCAGGCTGTGATAGCGGGTGGCGGTGAAGGGGCTGGGCAGGCCCTTGAACAGGCCGAGACCGTCGTGGGTGATCGGCGAGGTCTTGCCGTGCATCAGGGTCTTGGCGCGGATGACGTCGCCGCCGAAGGCCTGGCCGATGGCCTGATGGCCCAGGCAGACGCCCAGGATCGGCATGTCGTCGGGCGCGGTCATCAGTATGGGCAGGCAAATGCCCGCCTGATCCGGGGCGCAGGGGCCGGGCGACAGTAGGATGGCCTCGGGCTTCAGCGCCCAGGCCTCTTCGACCGTCAGGTCGTCATTGCGGATGACATGCGTCTCCGCGCCCAGCTCCGCGAGGTAGTGGACGAGGTTGTAGGTGAAGCTGTCGTAGTTATCGACGACGAGGATCATGACAGGGCTTCTAGGCTGTGGCTGGCGCATCGCCAAGCGAGGAGGGGCGGCAACCTTCGGTTAACCGAATGGGCGTGAGGTCGCAGCGTTCAAGCTGGAGACCCCGACATGGCCGACGCCCTGGTCCAGATCGAAGCCGCCCGAGGCCACCTCGGCACCCCGACGCGCAAGTCGAGCGCCCTGGCCCTGCTGGGCGCTGCCGCCTTGGCCGCCACCGCGACGGTGCTTCTGGCCGGCGTGATCGTGCTTGGACCGGGCGTCGTGATCGAGGATCCGACGGCGATCGAAGGTTAAGCGGAGCACGCGATCCCTTCTCCCCTTGCGGGAGAAGGTGGCACGCGAAGCGTGACGGATGAGGGGTGAAACTCGGTCCAGCCGATGAGCGTCCGACCGATCAGCGAATCCGTCTCGTCGTACCCCTCATCCGGCCCTCCGGGCCACCTTCTCCCGCAAGGGGAGAAGGAGCGCCTCCGAGGCAGCCGGCTCGAACCTAGACCAACTGACCGCACACGAAGGCCGTCTCACCCGCTTCCAGCAGACCCGCCAGCACATCCTCGGCGTCCGCCGGCGAGACGATCAGGATGAAGCCGACGCCACAGTTGAAGGTACGGCGCATCTCGTGGTCGCTGATGCCGCCGGTCTCGGCCAGCCAGCGGAACACGGGCGGAAGCGGCCAGGCGTCCCAGTCGAAGGACGCCGTCAGGTGATCGGCCAGGCAGCGGGGCGGGTTCTCGATCAGGCCACCGCCGGTGATGTGGGCCGCGCCCTTGATCTTGCCGGCCTTCATCAGGGGCAGGACCGACTTCACATAGATGCGGGTCGGTTCCATCAGGGCCTGGGCCAGGGACCGGTCGGTCGCGAAGGGCGCGTCATCGCCCCACGACAGGCCAGACCGCTCCACCACCTTGCGGATCAGGGAATAGCCGTTCGAGTGGGGTCCCGACGAGGCCAGGCCGATGATCAGGTCGCCGGTGTTCTGCAGGTCCAGCCGGGGCAGGGCGTGGCCGCGTTCCAGCGCGCCGACCGAAAAGCCGGCCAGATCATAGTCGCCGCCGGAATACATGCCGGGCATCTCGGCCGTCTCGCCGCCCACCAGGGCGCACCCGGCCTGGCGGCAGCCGTCGGCGATGCCGGACACGACGCGCCGCGCGGCGTCGATCTCAAGCCTGCCGGTCGCATAGTAGTCCAGGAACAGCAGGGGCTCCGCGCCTTGCGCCAGCAGATCGTTGACGCACATGGCGACCAGGTCGATGCCGACGCCGTCATGGCGGCCGGTCTCGATGGCGATCTTCAGCTTGGTGCCGACGCCGTCGGTGGTGGTGACGATCAGGGGATCGACGAAGCCCGCCGCCTTGAGGTCGAACAGGGCCCCGAAGCCGCCCAGCGACGGCTCAGAACCCGGGCGGGCGGTGGATTTCGCCAGGGGCTTGATGTGCTCGATCAGCATGTCGCCGGCGTCGATGTCGACACCCGCATCGGCATAGGTCAGGCCGTTCTGGATGGAATCAGAAGTGTCGCTCATCGCTCACGGGCCTGAAAACGGTGCGGAAAAAAGGCCGGGGCTATTGCCACGACGCGGTCGCGGGGGGCTATAGCATTTCAATGACGCCGATCACCACCAATGACGCGCTGGCTGAGTTCTGTTCGGCGGTTCGCAACGCTCCCTTCATCGCGGTCGATACCGAGTTCATGCGGGAGACGACCTACTGGCCCAAGCTGTGCCTGATCCAGGCCGCGACGGCCGATCACGAGGCGATCATCGATCCGCAGGCCGAGGGGCTGGACCTGGGGCCGTTCCTGAACATCCTGCGCGACCCGGCGGTGGTCAAGGTGTTCCATGCCGCGCGCCAGGACACCGAAATCTTCGTCAAGCTGGGGGCGATGCCCAAGCCGATGTTCGACACCCAGGTGGCGGCGATGGCGGCCGGCTTCGGCGACCAGGTCGCCTATGATTCGCTGGTGCGGCAGATGCTGCGCATCGACCTGGACAAGGGCAGCCGCTTCACCGACTGGTCGCGGAGGCCACTGTCGGACGCGCAGCTGCACTATGCGATGGGTGACGTGACCCATCTGGCGGCCCTGTATCCCAAGCTGCGCGACCGGCTGCTGAAGGAGGGCCGGCTGGACTGGGTGATGTCGGAGATGGAGGATCTGGTCGATCCCGACCTCTACGACACCGATCCGGAGAAGGCCTGGAAACGGCTGAAGCCCAAGAAATACAACGCGAAATATCTGGCGGCCTTCAAGGCGACGGCGGTCTGGCGCGAACAGGCGGCCCAGGACAGGGACCAGCCTCGGGGTCGTATCCTGAAGGACGAGGCCATCGACGAGGTCGCCACCCAGGCCCCGACCGACATCGAGGCCTTCAACCGGCTGCGCTCCGTGCCCAAGGGGTTCGGCGGCTCGCGCCTGGGGCTGGAGCTGATCGAGGTGCTAAAACGGGTCATGGCCGACCCTGAGGCCCATGCGCCCAAGATGGATCGGCCAGCGCACAACCAGCCGGCACCGCCTTCTGTGGTCGAGTTGTTGAAGGTGCTTCTGAAGGCCAAGAGCGACAATGCGGGCGTGGCCTCCAAGCTGATCGCCAATGTGGCCGATCTGGAGAAGATCGCCCTGTCCGACGCCGCCGACGTGGATGCGCTCAAGGGCTGGCGCCGCCAGCTCTTCGGCGAGGACGCGCTGAAGCTGAAGCGCGGCGAGATCGCGCTGGTGCTAAACGGGGCGCGGGTCGAGGTCGTCGAGATCGAGTAGTCGCCCGTCTGGCGGATTAAATCTCGAGCTTCAGCCCCAGCGCCTCGGCCAGCGCCTTGGCCCGGCGCTTCGTCTGTTCGCCCAGCAGGACGTCGGCATAGCCGGGCGCGGCGGTCAGGCGCAGAAGCCCGTTCTCGACCCCCACGGCGGCATTGGCCAGCAATTGCGGAGAGCGGCCCGACAGGTCGCAACCCAGACGCAGAGCCAGCCCCATGGCCCGGGCCCCCGCGCGGGCCTCCTCGCCCAGAAGACGCTCCACGGCAGCCGCGTCCGGGGTCGCGGCCCCGCCGCCGTAGCGGGCGTTCAGGGCACAGGCCAGCCAGACGCGCTCGGCATGGGTCTGGCCCGGAATGGGCGCGCGCAGGACCTGGTCGAACACCAGATCGACGCGGTGATCGGGGTGCAGCCGGGCCCCCAGGTCGGCGAGCCGGCAGGCGGCGGCGGCCAGAACCGGGTCGCGCTCCGGGCCGAAACTGACGGGCAGGGCGGCGATGACCTGAGACAGCCAGGCCTCCAGCGCCACCGGCAGGCCGGGCGAAATGCCCTGGCGCGCGCCCAGCGCCGCGCAGCCCGCGATCAGGGGATCGACCGGGCTCTCGTCGCGATCCAGCGTCTCGTACAGCAGGCCTTCGCGCAGCCCCCAGGCGGAAAACACGATGCTCTTGACCCCCAGGGCCTCGATCAACCCGTCCAGCACCAGGGCGGCATAGGGCAGGGTCTCGGCGCGGCGCTTGGACACCCCGGGCAGGCGATCCAGCGAGGCCTTCGACTGCTGGGCCACGAACCGGGCGACGTCGCGAGCGTCCCCGGCCGTCATGGCGTACTGATGGACGATCCGCAGGGGATAGCCGCTGATCTCCATGTGCAACTGGGCCAGTGACCGCCAGCCGCCGCCGACCGCGTGGAGTTCCTGGGTGGAGAACCGCGCGGCGACGGGCTTCAGCCGTTCGGCGATCTTGGCGCGCAGGCGGTCGGCGTCGAAACCCCTGGGGTCGGCGAGGCTGAAGGGACCAAGCGGCAGGGTGACGCCGGCCTCGGGGCGGCCCTGACCGATGCGGATCAGCTCCAGGCTGGAGCCGCCCATGTCGGCGGCCAGGCCCTGGGCGCGGGGATCGCCGGCGACGACGCCGAGGGCGGCATAGAGCGCCTCCTCCTCTCCGGTCAGGACGCGGACGCGCAGGCCGGTCTCGGCGGCGACGCGATCGCAGAAGCTGGGTCCGTCCTCGGCCTCGCGCACCGCCGCGGTGGCGGCGACGAAGACATAGGCGGGCTTGACCCCGTCCAGAACGGCCGCGAACCGACGAAGGGCGGTCATCGCCAGGGCCACCCCGGGCTCCGACAGCCGTCGGGTCTCGGGCAGGTCGCGGCCCAGGCCGGCCAGCACTTTTTCGTTGAACACGGTCCAGATGGCCCGGCCTTCCAGCCGGTACAGGACCATCCGCACGGAGTTCGAGCCGATGTCGACGACGGCGGCCTCGCGCGGGGCGGGGTAGGGCTCGCTCACGCGCGCAAACTCATTTGCCGGGCCGTTCGTAGCGCAGCCGACCGGGCAGGGTCTTCACCTTGCGGCCCCGGCCCGACAGGCTGGGGTTGGTCATGAAATACTGGTGCGCCGAGAAGGGCCGCGCCGGATCGATCGGCGTGACCCGGGTGTAGTCGCCGTCCGGGCCCAGGACCCAGCTCTGGGCGTCGTCCTTGAGGTTGGCGACCATGATCTGATCCAGGATCTGGTCGTGGACGGTGGCGTTGGTGACGGGGGTCATGACCTCGACGCGGCGGTTCAGGTTGCGGGTCATCCAGTCGGCCGAGGAGATATAGACCTTGGCCCTGTCATGCGGCAGGTCGCGCCCGTTGGCGAAACAGATGATGCGGCTGTGTTCCAGGAATCGGCCGACGATCGACTTGACCCGGATGTTCTCCGAAAGGCCCGGAACGCCCGGACGCAGGCAGCAGATCCCGCGCACCACCAGTTCGATACGCACGCCCCACTGGCTGGCGCGGTACAGGGCGTCGATGATCTCGGGGTCGACCAGGGCGTTCAGCTTGACCCAGATGGCGGCGGGCCGGCCCTTGGCGGCGGCGGACATCTCCTTGCCGATCAGTTCGATCAGCGTCGACTTCATGTTGAGCGGCGAGACGACCAGCGCCTCGAGGTCCTCCGGCTGCGCATAGCCGGTGATGTAGTTGAACACGCGCGAGGCGTCGCGGGCCAAAACGGGATCGGAGCTGAACAGGCTGAGGTCAGTGTAGATCCTGGCCGTGATCGGATGATAGTTGCCCGTGCCGAAGTGGCAGTAGGTCTTCAGCCCGTCGCCCTCGCGCCGTACGACGACGCTCAGCTTGGCGTGGGTCTACGAAGCCGAAGACGACGTGGACGCCCGCCCGCTCCATGGCCCGCGCCCAGCGCAGATTGGCCTCCTCGTCGAAACGAGCCTTCAGCTCGACCAGGGCGACCACGTTCTTGCCGTTCTCGGCCGCCTCGATCAAGGCGGCGACGATCGGGCTGTCCTTGGAGGTGCGGTACAGCGTCTGCTTGATGGCGATGACGTTGGGGTCGCGCGCGGCCTGGCGCAGGAACTGCACCACCACGTCGAAGCTCTCGAATGGGTGGTGGATCAGGATGTCCTTCTCGCGCACGGCGGCGAAGACGTCACCGCCCTGGTCGCGGACTCGCTCGGGATAGCGCGGCTCATAGCCGGGGAACTTCAGGTCCGGATGGCCGGGCGGGATCAGCTCGGACAGCTGGGCCAGGCCCAGCATGCCGTCGACCAGCACCACGTCCTGGGGCGCGGCGGCCAGCTCTCCGACGATGAAGTCGCGCAGGTCGTCGGGCATCGAGGCCTCGATCTTGACCCGGACGACCGAGCCCAGGCGACGCTGCTTCAGCGCCTCCTCAAACTCCATGACCAGGTCCTCGGCCTCTTCCTCGATCTCGATGTCCGAGTCGCGGATCAGGCGCAGCACGCCTTTCTCCAGCACCTCGTGGCCGGGGAACAGGTGCTCGATGAACAGCAGGAGCACGGCCTCCAGCGTCACGAACCGGCGGCGCCCCTTCACCGAGCGGCCGTCGCCCGGCAGCTCCCAGAAGCGGCGGACCTGGGTCGGGACGGGGACCAGGGCATAGAGGGTCTTGTTGTCGCGCTGACGCCGCAGTTTCAGCGCCAGCGAGAAGCCGAGGTTCGGCAGGAATGGAAAGGGATGGGCCGGGTCGATGGCCAGGGGCGTCAGGACGGCGAACAGCTGGTTCAGGAACTCCGGCTCCAGCCTGTCGCGGTCGGTCTTGGTGATCTTGGCCGGCCGCACGACCTCGATGCCGGCGGTGGTCAGCTCGTTCCTGAGCTGGCGCCACCGCTTCTGCTGCTCGGCCATCAGCTCGCCGGCGGCGACATTGACCTTTTCCAACTGCTCCGCGGCGGTCAGACCGTCGGCGGACAGGGTGCGGACCCGCTCGCGCACCTGGCCCTTCAGCCCGGCGACGCGGGTCATGAAGAACTCGTCCAGATTGTTGGCCGAGATGGACAGGAAGCGCAGGCGTTCCAGAAGGGGGTGAACCGGGTTGGCGGCTTCTTCCAGCACCCGGGCGTTGAACTTCAGCCAGCTGATCTCGCGGTTGAAGAAGCGCTCGGGCGAGGCCATCAGCGCCTCGTCCAGGTGCAGCTGGGGCGCGCGAGAGGAGGGGACCTCCTCTCCGGTCGTGGCGTCGGCGATGGCGGCGTCGGACATGGGCTGGTTGTGAGGCCGCTCTGTTACGGCTGCAACCCTTCCGGCGGCTCTTCGAACAGATCGGCGCTGGCCCCGAGGACCTGGCGGGCCAGGGCGCGGGTCACGGGCCGGTGTTCGGCGTCCAGCCGCTCGACGACATCAGCCGCCGCCGCCGCCGATCGGTCGATGCGCAGGACCAGGTAATCGATGACCCCGTCCGCCGGGGTGATGCTGCGCTCGGCGAAGCGGGCGGCGAGGATGGCCGACAGGACCGCGTCGTCCGGCGCCTCCATGGCCAGGACCCGGACGGCGTCCAGGCGGCTGCGCAGGTCCGGCACGGCCACCTGCCAGCGGCGGGGCGAGGGCCGCGACACCATCAGCAGGGCCCCGCCGTCCTGCTGGGCCAGGTTGATGAGGTGAAACAGGGTCTCGTCGTCGGCGTCCTGGGCGATGTCCAGCAGGACGGGCCGGCCCTCCAGCTCCAGAGGGTCGGCGAGCGCCGCTTCGGAGCCGTTCAGGGGCACCGCCCCGACGCGCTCGGCCCACAGGGCGGCGAGGTGGCTCTTGCCGCAGCCGGCGGGGCCGCACAGGGCCATGACGCGGCCGGTGTCGTTGGGCCAGGCCGACAGGGCGTCGAACGCAAAGGCGTTCGAGCCGGAGCGCACGAAGGCGCTGGCGCTGGTCGGCACATCCCGGGTGAGCGGGAGCCGGAGCTGGTCCTGAGAGGAACGCTTGGCGGACATGTTGCACAGCATAGCAGATGACCGTGACTGTCCGGGCGCGGTTCCTTTGTCCGCCGTGGACAGACGATCGGTGTTGTGGATGCCGTGAAATCCCTCCCTACGGGGAGGATTGCGAATCCTTGACTTTCGGGGCCTCGGATGCGCCTTACGCCGCTTCTCCCGGTCCGCTGTTTCGCAGCCGTTTCACAGACGAATTCCGCCCATGCACGCCTATCGCTCCCACACCTGCGGCGCCCTCCGTTCCACGGACGCGGGTGCCAATGTCCGCCTGTCGGGTTGGGTGCATCGCAAGCGCGATCACGGCGGCCTCTTGTTCATCGACCTGCGCGACCACTACGGCCTGACCCAACTGGTGCTGCACCCCGAGACGCCGGGCTTCGAGATCGTCGAGCGGCTGCGCGCCGAGAGCGTGATCCGCATCGACGGCGAAGTGGTTCTGCGCGAGGCGGGGACGGTCAACGCCACCCTGCCGACCGGCGAGGTCGAGGTGCGGGTCAAGGCGGTCGAAGTCCTGTCGGAAGCCGCCGCGAGACCCTGCACAAGAACATCGTCCTGCGTTCGCGGGTGATTTCGTCGATCCGTCGCCGGATGGTCGATCAGGGCTTCCTGGAATACCAGACGCCGATCCTCACGGCTTCAAGCCCCGAGGGCGCCCGCGACTTCCTGGTGCCGTCGCGCCTGCATCCCGGCAAGTTCTACGCCCTGCCGCAGGCCCCGCAGCAGTTCAAGCAGCTGCTGATGGTCTCGGGCTTCGACCGCTATTTCCAGATCGCACCCTGCTTCCGCGACGAGGACCTGCGCGCCGACCGGTCGCTGGAGTTCTATCAGCTCGACGTCGAGATGAGCTTCGTCACCCAGGAGGACGTGTTCGCCGCGATCGAGCCCGTCATGCACGGCGTGTTCGAGGAGTTCGCCGACGGCAAGCGGGTCGATCCCTATCCCTTCGTCCGCATCCCCTATCGTGAGAGCATCGCCAAATACGGCACCGACAAGCCGGACCTGCGCAATCCCATCGAGATGCAGGACGTGTCCGACCACTTCCGCGACGGCGGGTTCGGCCTGTTCGCCAAGATTCTGGGCGCGGACGCCAGGAACGCCGTGTGGGGCATCCCCGCGCCCAAGGGTGGGTCGCGCGCCTTCTGCGACCGCATGAACAGCTGGGCCCAGGGCGAGGGCCAGCCGGGTCTCGGCTATATCTTCTGGTCCGAGGATCAGGGCGGCTGGGGCGGGCCGATCGCCAAGAACCTGGGCCCCGAGGCCACCGACGGCCTGATGAAGGCGCTGGGGATGGGCCAGGGCGACGCCGCCTTCTTCGCGGCCGGCGACCCGGCGGTGTTCTCCAAGTTCGCCGCCAACGCCCGAATCAAGCTGGGCCAGGACCTGAACCTGATCGCCGACGACGCCTTCCGCTTCTGCTGGATCGTCGACTTCCCGATGTTCGAATGGTCGGACGAGGAGAAGAAGGTCGATTTCAGCCACAACCCCTTCTCCATGCCGCAGGGCGAGCTGGAGGCGCTGACGACGAAGGACCCGCTGGACGTCCTGGCCTATCAGTACGACATCGTCTGCAACGGCTATGAGCTGTGCTCGGGCGCGATCCGGAACCACAAGGCCGAGATCATGCTCAAGGCCTTCGAGATCGCGGGCTACGATCCCTCGGTGGTCGAGGAACAGTTCGGCGGCATGTTGAACGCCTTCCGCTATGGGGCACCGCCGCACGGGGGCCTGGCCCCGGGCATCGACCGGATCGTCATGCTGCTGGCCGGCCAGACGGCCATCCGCGAGGTGATCGCCTTCCCGTTGAACCAGCAGGGCGAGGACCTGCTGATGAACGCCCCCACCGAGGCGGCCGAGCGTCAGCTGAAGGACGTCCACATCCGCACGGCCCCGCCGATCAAGGTCTGAGGCGTAAAATTGAGCCGTCATCCTCGGATCAAGTCCGAGGATGACGGAACGGGACGCCGGGCCCGGCCGTCAGTTGGCGTCGGCGATGACGATGTTGCGCCGGGGCTGGGGCGGGGCGGGCGGCGCCGGCGGGCGGGGCGCACGGACGATGATCCGGGTGCAGGCGCGGGCGCTGAGACGGCCGGGAAGGCGGGTTGAGCTGTCGCCACAGGCCGTGGAAATCTGGGCCTGGGTCAGGCCGGTGGCGCGCGACAGGTCGGCGCCCCGGATATCGGCCCGGTTCAGCGACGCTCCGCTGAAGTTGGCGCGGGCGAAGCTGGCGCCTGACAGACGAGCCCCGTCCATCTCGGCGTTGGCGAAACTGGCCGAGCCGAAGTCGCCGCCCGCCATATTGGCCGCGTTCATCTGGGCGTCGGAGAAGTTGGCGTTGCGCGCGCTGACGTTGGCGAGGGTGGTGCCGAACAGCTCGGCCCCCGACAGGTTGGCGCGGGTCAGGACGGCGGCGTTCATATTGGCCCCGACAAGCTCGGCGCCCGACAGATTGGCCTCCGACAGATCGGCGCGCGAGAAGTTGGACCCTTGCGCCTCGGCCCCGCTCAGGACCGCGCCGCTGAACAGGGAGGCGGTGAAGTTGGAGCCCTGGATTTCAGCCCCGTGCAGGTCGGCGCGGGTGAAGTCCGAGGACGAGAAGTTCGATCCGACCAGCTCTGCCCCGCGCAGATTGGCCCCGACCAGGGTGGCCGAAACGAAGGTCGCGCCGGTGAAGGTCGCGCCCGACAGGTTGCGTCCCGACAGCTCGCAGCGATTGCACGAGCCGCCCAGCGAGACCATGCGGGCGACGTCGCGGTCCTGGAACTCGAACTGCATTTCGGCCGAGCTCGAGCCTGCGCCGAGCAGGGCCCCCACGGAGGCCGTGGCGGCGAACAGGTTGCGAAGGAGGCGGCGGGACTGGGTCACGGTCTCTAGATGACGCCTGATGGCGGAAAACCCTACTTAAATCGCGGTAAGGTCGGAGGCGTTCAGCAGGCCGGGATGGACAGGCCGTGCGGCAGCACGGTGGAGGCGTCGCCGCAGGCGCCGTTCAGCTGGCGCTGGGTCAGTCCGGTGGCCCGGGCCAGGCGGGCGCCGGACAGGTTCGCCCCGGTCAGGGTCGCCCCGGCGAAGCTGGAGCCATCCAGATAGGCCCCGACCCAGCTGGAGTTGGTCAGATCGGCGCGGGCGAAGTTCGACGACGAGAAGACGCCCCCATAGGCCTCGACATCGCGCAGGTCGGCCCCGGTGAAGCGGGTGCGATTCATGACGGCCAGGCTGAGATCGGCCTGACGCACGCGCGCGCCCGACAGGTTCAGGCCGTTGGCTTCCAGCCCCGAGAACTCGCCCTGGAACAGGTTGCAGCCGGCGCAGGACGCGCCACCCCTTACCCGGGCGATCTGGCCGGCGTTCTGGGCCTGGGCGGGCAGGGCGGCGAGGAGGGCGGCACCCAAGGTGGAGGCGACGGCGAATGACTTCATGGCGGGCTCCGGAATCGACTCGCTCCAAGCAAGAATCGCGCCGCTCACCCCTGCATCGACGGGGCCACGCCGCAGGCGTCGCAGACGAAGGCCCCGCCGCGCTGCTGCAGGGTGAAATCGCCGCAGGCGGGGCAGGCGTCGGCGTCAGTGGTCCGGGGCGGCGACGGCTCCGGCTCGATGCGGCGGGCGAAGGGCAGGATGACGAGGTTGTCGGGCGCGGCACCCCGGGCGAAGCCGCGCGAGATGAAGTGCGACGCCGGCACCAGCTCGTCGGCCTGACCGCCGCCCAGGCCATCGGCGTCCAGAGGCTCGGCGTCGGCATTGGCCAGTTCGTGGCGACCGAGATAGGACACGCCCAGCTCGCGGAAGATGTAGTCCAGGATCGAGGTCGCCGAGCCGATCGAATCGTTGCCGGTCACCCGCCCTGCCGGCTCGAAGCGGGTGAAGACGAAGGCGTCCACGAACTCGTCCAGCGGCACGCCGTACTGAAGCCGATTGGAAAGCCTGTTTGCACCAATGGCGACTGAAAGGACCTGAGTTAGAATTAGCGAATCAATGCCTTCGCTTAGCACATGAGGACGCAAACCAGATT
>NCEB01000009.1:110685-120873 GCA_002280475.1 Brevundimonas subvibrioides | reverse complement strand
TATGCTGGCCTCTCAGACTATTGCCTCTGGTACATCGGCGGCATCATCAAGCACGCCAAGGCCATCAACGCCTTCGCCAACTCGACCACCAACTCCTACAAGCGTCTGGTCCCCGGCTACGAAGCCCCGGTCAAACTGGCCTATTCGTCGCGCAACCGCTCGGCCTCGATCCGGATTCCGTGGGTGTCCTCGCCCAAGGCCAAGCGTATCGAGGCGCGCTTCCCCGATCCGATGGGCAACCCCTATCTGACGTTCGTCGCCCTGCTGATGGCGGGCCTGGACGGCATTGAGAACCGCATCGATCCGGGCGCGCCGGCCGACAAGAACCTCTATGACCTGCCGCCAGAAGAACGCGGCTCGATCCCCGAGGTCTGCGGCAGCCTGAAAGAGGCGCTCGAGAGCCTCGACAAGGACCGCGCCTTCCTCAAGAAGGGCGGCGTCATGGATGACGACTTCATCGACAGCTACATCGAGCTGAAGATGGAAGAGGTGATGCGACTGCAGCTGCACCCCCACCCGGTCGAGTTCGACATGTACTATAGCTGCTGATCCGACGGCAGATGAGCTGGAAGGGCCGGGCGACGACGCCCGGCCCTTTCCTTTTGGGCGGCCGTCCGGCAGCTAGGACGGATGGACGCCGACCGTTTCCGATCCTTGGCCGAGACCGCGTCGCCGGACCTGCGGCAGAAGCTGCTGATCCTGCCCGCCATCATCGCCGACTGGGCCGAGCCGCACGGTGGCCTGGCCGGTCGCAGGATCATGGATTTCGGCTGCGGCCTCGGCGAGCTTGCGGCGGGTCTGGCCTATGCCGAGCCCACGGCGAGCGTCGTCGGTCTGGAGGTCACCGACCAGCCCGATGGCCTGCCGGCGGTGCTCAAGCCTCTCGGCCTCATCCCGCCCGCCAACCTGTCCTTCCGCACGGTGCCCCTTGGCGAGGTTGGAGATGAGGACGACTTCGATCTGATCGTCAGCTGGTCGGTGTTCGAACACGTCCAGCGCAACCAGTTCGACGCGGTCGTGGCAGGACTGAAGACCCGTCTGAAGCCTGGCGGGCTGCTGTTCATGCAGGTATCGCCCCTGTTCTTCAGCCCGGAAGGCTCGCACCTCTGGGCCCTTGGCTACACCGACTGGCAGCATCTGACCCGCGAGCTCAGCGAAGTCCGGGAGGACCTTGAGGCTTCGTCCCTGAACGAGCGGCAACGCGAGCTGCACTGGAAGCTGTTCCTGCGGCTGAACCGGTTCACCGCGCTGGATTTCGACGCCCGGCTGCATGCCCCGGGCTTCACCGCCCTCCGCCGCCAGGTTGATCGCGTCGACCGCGAGCCACCGGCGGAACTGCTGACCGCCTACACGCGCGAGGCCTTGACGACGGAACAAATCGTCCTGCTGCTCCGTCGGGACTGAACACCTAGGCGGCCACGCCGCCGGCCTCGTCCTCGCGCGTCCGGCGCAGCTCGATCACGCGGACGCACCAGATCGAGATCTCATAGAGAATGACCAGCGGGATCGCGAGCATCAGCTGGCTGATCGGATCGGGCGGCGTCACGATGGCGGCCAGCACCACGACAGCAACGATGGCATAGCGGCGACCCTCGCTCATCAGCTTGGACGAGATCAGCCCCGCCAGGCCCAGCAGCGTCATCACCACTGGCAGCTGGAAGCACAGGCCGAACGCCAGGATCAGTGCCGTGACCAGGTTCAGATACTCCGACACCTTGGGCAGCAGGGCGACCGCGACGGTCTCGGAGCTGATCTGCTGGCTCAGCGAGAACCACATCACGAACGGCAACATGATGAAGTAGACCAGGGCGGCGCCCAGGATGAACAGCATCGGCGAGGCGATCAGGAAGGGCAGGAAGGCACCCTTCTCGTTCCGGTAAAGGCCGGGGGCCACGAACCGCCAGAGCTGGAACGCCAGCACCGGAAACGCCAGGAAGACCGCGCCGAAGCCCGCGAGCTTCATCTTGGTGAACAGGATCTCGAGCGGCGCCGTATAGATCAGCTGGGCCGCCTCGGCCGTGGTGGGCGGCATCGGAGCGAGCCCCGCCGTCACCTGGATCAGCAGGATCGGCGACACATTGTGCCCATCGCTTCCGGCATAAAGCGCGCTGGCCGCCGCGAACGGCTTGACCAGGAAGACATAGATCGGGCCGGCAAAGAAAAAACACACGATGAAGGCGACAGCGAACGCGGCCACGCACCAGATCAGCCGGCCGCGCAGCTCGATCAGATGATCCATCAGCGGCGCCCGCGACGCCTCGATCTCGGCTTCGTCGTGGTCGGTCACGTTTCGGTCTTCGGCGTGCGCGGATTGCGCGGCTTCCGCGCGGGAGTGGCGGGCGACGTCTTGGCGGAAGCGGGCTTTCGGGCCTTGCCAGGCACGGGCGGTGACGCGGACGTCGCGATCTTGCCGGCGCGGGGCTTCGCGGCGCGCTTGGGCGGGCTGGCGTCAGCCACAGCGGCCGACGCCACCTCGGCCTCTGTCGATGGGAGTGGGGTCATGACCGGCTCGGGAAACTCGGGCTGGTTCAACGCGATCGGCGGCGGGGGCCCCGGGAGGGCCGGCTTGTCGAGTTCAGACTTGATGTCCTTGAAGGCGGCATCGGCCTCGGCCCCCAGCCGGACCATGCCTTGGCCGACGGCACCCTGTCCGGTCCTCAAAGCCTCTACCTCCTTCCTCAGCTCATCGAGTTCGGACTGGCGGGCCATTTCGTCGAAGCTGGCGCGGAACTCACTGGCCATGCCGCGCATCTTGGCGACCCACTTGCCGAGTTGGCGCAGCATGACGGGCAGCCGCTCGGGCCCGACGACGATCAGGGCGACGGCGGCGATCACGAGATATTCGAGGCCCCCGATCCCGGGGCCGAGGCCGCCCATGCGTCAGGCTCTTTCCGCCAGCGGGTTCAGCGCTTCAGCTCTTCCTTTTCCGCGTCGGTGCGCGGCAGGCTGGACACGCCCTCCGTGGGGCCCGACTTGTCGTCGTCCTTCAGGCCTTCGCGGAAGGCCTTGATGCCCTTGGCGGCGTCGCCCATCAGGCCAGACAGCTTGCCCCGCCCGCCGAACAGCAGCGCCACGACGACGATGACGATGGCCCAGTGCCAGATGCTCATAGCGCCCACGGCGTACTCTCCTCAGACGGACCAGTCTCGGCCCGGATCGAACATACGCTGCATATAGGCCACCGGATGGCGACGCGCCAAGGGAAGCTGTAAGGCCGCGTGAATGAGTCATGTCATCATCCACACCGACGGTGCCTGCAAGGGCAATCCCGGCCCCGGCGGCTGGGGCGCGATCCTGCAGTTCGGGGACCGGGCCAAGGAGATGTCGGGCGGCGAGCCCCTGACGACCAACAACCGGATGGAACTGACCGCCGCGATCATGGCGCTGGAGGCGCTGACACGGCCCTGCAAGGTCGATCTGCACACCGACAGCAAATATGTGATGGACG
Source organism: Brevundimonas subvibrioides (assembly GCA_002280475.1). Taxonomy (GTDB): domain Bacteria; phylum Pseudomonadota; class Alphaproteobacteria; order Caulobacterales; family Caulobacteraceae; genus Brevundimonas; species Brevundimonas aurifodinae. Next base: position 117,425 of record NCEB01000009.1, on the reverse strand, counting down.
GCATCACCGGCTGGATCCACGGCTGGAAGGCGCGCGGCTGGAAGACTGCGGACAAGAAGCCGGTCAAGAATGACGACCTGTGGAAACGGCTCGACACCGCCCGCGCGCGTCACGAGGTCAAGTGGCACTGGGTCAAGGGCCACGCGGGCCACGAACTGAACGAACGCGCCGACCAACTCGCCAATCGCGGCATCGAGGAGATGCGGGCGGCGAAGACCAAGGCCTGATCGGCTGAGGAGGAATCGCTTCGCGATTCCGCCGATGCCGTGAAACAAGGTCCAGCAGCTTTCTGGGGTCTGATCCGACCGGAAAACCGCTCACACTTTTCCGGATCAGACCCTAGACCGCGCGCACCTTCAGGTCGCCGCCGCGACTGGCCTCGACGATCACGCTGTCGCCGACCGGCGGGCCCTGCCCGTCGATCTCGGCGGCCCATTCGGCGCCCGAGACGAAGACCCGCCCGCGCCCGTCGACGAAGGGCGAGACCACGCGCGCCCTCTGCCCGATCAGACGCGCGTCGCGGTCGTTGATGTCAGGCCGATCACCCGGGTTGACTCGCTGGATCAGCCGTCGCGAGAACAGGGTCGCCACGACCGTCAGAGCCGCGAACAGTCCGACCTCGCCGGCGAACCCGATCTGAAGCCCCAGGGCGGTCAGCACGGCGACCACACCGGCGGCGACCGCCGGCCAAAGCAGCCACTCGGTCGAGGCCGCCGCCTCGACGGCCAGCAGCAGCACGCCGATGGCCAGCCAGATCCAGAAGGGCTGGCTGTTGTAAACCTCGATCACCGCATCCATCGCCGTCGTCTCCGGTCAGGTCGTGGGGGGAACGCTGCCGCCGCGCGCGGCACGGGGCGGAGGCGGCGGTGCCGCTCGGGTGGGCCCCTGCTGCTCGCGGGCGAGGCCGACCAATTCGCCGATGCCGGCGATGGTGCCGACCAGGCCGCTCATCTCTGCGGGCACGATCACCGTCTTGGCCGTCGGGTTCCGGGCCAGCTCGGCGAAGGCGTCGACGTAGCGCTGGGCCACGAAGTAGTTGATGGCGTTGACGTCGCCCCGGGCGATCGCCTCGGACACCATGGCGGTGGCCTTGGCCTCGGCCTCGGCTTCCCGCTCGCGGGCCTCGGCGTCGCGGAAGGCGGCTTCCTTTCGGCCCTCGGCCTGGAGGATCGCGGCCTGCTTGGCCCCCTCGGCCCGCGCGATGGCGGCCTGTTTCTCGCCCTCGGCCTCGGTGATCACGGCGCGCCGTTCACGCTCGGCCTTCATCTGACGGGCCATGGCGTTGGTGATGTCGACCGGCGGCGTCAGGTCCTTGATCTCGATCCGGTTGACCTTGACGCCCCACGGGACCCGATAGGCGGCGCTCGGCGCGTCCATCACCTGGATGAAGACGATGGCGTCGACCTTCACCATGGCGTTGTCCTTGGTGATGACCTCCTGCTGGGGAACGTCCAGCACCTGTTCCATCATGTTCATGCGTCGGCCGATGCGCTCGACGAAGGGCACCAGGATGCTGATCCCGGGCTTCAGGGTCTTGGTGTATTTGCCGAACCGCTCCACCGTCAGCTCGCGCCCCTGAGGCACGATCTTGACCAGGCTGAACAGGAACACGGCGGCGAAGACGACCAGCGCCAGCACGAAATAGGTCATGAAGTCCTCCTGAGCTCAGGCTAGCCGGACGCCCGGCGCCACGCCACCGAAACCGGACGACCGCGGCCATACGATTGCTGACAGGGCTCAGCCCGACGCAGACGCCGCGTCGCGCATCGTCAGGGCCGCCTGGATGATTCGCCGTGTCTCGCTCCACGCCACCCTCTGTCCGGCTTCGGCCCGAGGAAAGAAGCGGGCTTCCACAGCATCGTCACCGGCGACGGGCTCGCCGCCAGTCCACTCGGCCATGAAGTCGATCAGCAGATAGTGGCGACCGGCCTCGGGAAAGATTCCGTCCACCACATCGATCAACCCGATCAGCCGCGCCTCTATCCCGGTCTCCTCGCGCAGTTCCCGCAGGGCGGCGTCTCGCACCGTCTCGCCCGGCTCGATCCGCCCACCGGGCAGGCTCCACTCGCCGACCCGGGGCGGTGTGCCACGCCGGATCAGCAGGACCTCGTCGCCGCGCAGACAGACGACGCCGACGGCGGGGATCGGAGGGGGAAGCGACTCGGACATGTGGAACAGCCTAGACGGTTTGCACTGGCGCTGGCGGCGACGCTTTGAGACAACGAGGCATGGCCTCCCCTCCCCCCGCCGCCATCGCCGAACTCAAAGCCGCGCTCGGTCCCTCCGGCTGGACCGAGGACGCGCAGGAGATCGCGCCCTGGCTGACCGAATGGCGCAACAAGTGGCAGGGGCACACGCCGCTGATGCTCAAACCGGGATCGACCGAGGAAGTCGCGCGTGCGGTGGAAATCTGCGCGCGGCACGGCGTGGCCATCGTCCCTCAGGGCGGCGATACCGGGCTGGTGGGCGGGCAGATTCCCTATGGCGAGGTGCTGCTGTCGACGCGGCGGCTGCGCGCGGTTCGTGACGTGACCCCACTGGACGACGCCATGACGGTCGAGGCGGGCGTCACCCTGCTGGAGGCGCAGCAGGCGGCGACGGCGGCGGGTCGGTTCTTCCCGCTCAGCCTGGCGGCCGAGGGCACGGCCACGATCGGCGGGGTGATCTCGACCAACGCGGGCGGCACCGCGGTTCTGCGCTACGGCATGATGCGCGATCTCGTCCTCGGCATCGAGGCCGTCATGCCGGACGGGCAGATGTTCAACGGCCTGAAGCGGCTGAGGAAGGACAACACCGGCTATGACCTGAAGCAGTTGCTGATCGGGGCCGAAGGCACCCTGGGCGTCGTTACCGCCGCGACGCTGAAGCTGTTTCCGATCCTGCGTAGCCGGGCGACGGCGGTCGTCGGCCTGGAGACCGCCCACGCCGCAATCGAACTGCTGGCCACCGCCAAGGCCGAGACCGGCGGCGGGGTCGAGGCCTTCGAACTGATGAAGCGGATCGGCGTCGAGTTCGCGCTGCGCCACGTTCCCGGGGTGCGCGAGCCCCTGGATAGCGTCCAGCCCTGGTATGTCCTGATCGAACTGACGTCGGGAGAGCCCGGCGCGGCCGAGGCCGGGATGGAGCGCATCCTGGAGGCCGCGTTCGACCGGGGCCTGATCGTCGACGCCGCCATCGCCCAGAACGAGACCCAGGTCCGAGATTTCTGGAAGCTGCGCGAGGAACAGTCCGCCGCCCAGAAGCCCGAGGGCGGCGGCTGGAAGCACGACGTCTCCGTCCCCGTCAGCCAGATCGCCGACTTCCTGGAGGAAGCCACCGCCGCCGTCGAACGGTTCGAGCCCGGGGCGCGGGTCAGCGCCTTCGGCCACGTCGGCGACGGCAACATGCACTACGACATCCTGTGCCCCCCCGGCGGCGACCTGACGGCCTTCCTCGGCCGCTGGCAGGCGGGGTCCGAGGTCGTTCACGACATCGTCGCGAAATACGACGGCTCGATCTCCGCCGAGCACGGTCTGGGCCGGCTGAAGACCGCCGAGGCCCGCCGGTACAAGTCCGCGCTGGAAGTCTCGACCATGCAGGCCGTCCGGCTGGCGATCGACCCGAAGCGGATCATGAACCCGGCCGTCCTGTTCTAGATCGTCGCGCCCCGCTTCAAACCGTCGCCGAACGCGCCTAAACCGCCCGCCGAACGAACGGAGCCTCCCGCCTTGCTGATCGTCCTGTCCCCGGCCAAGCGGCTGGATTTCTCCGAAGCTCCGGTCGCTGTGGAGCCGACCCTGCCGCGCCTGGCCGAAGATACGGCCAGCCTGGCGAAAACGGCTCGGCGCCAGACCAAGGCGGACCTGCGTCGGCTGATGGGGATTTCGGACGATCTGGCCCGGCTGAATCGCGAGCGCTTCCAGGCCTTCGATCCCGAATCGCAGGACGGAACGCCCGCCGCCTTCGCCTTCGCCGGCGACGTCTATCAGGGACTGGACGCGCGGTCCCTCGACGCCGAGGCCCTGGCCTTCGCCCAGGACAGGATTCGGATCCTGTCGGGTCTGTATGGCCTGCTGCGGCCGCTGGACCGGATCCAGCCCTATCGGCTGGAAATGGGAACGCGGCTGAAGACGCGACGCGGGTCCAGCCTGTACGACTTCTGGGGCGATCGGCTGTCGAAGCAGCTGAACGCGGACGCCGAGGGTCACGCCGATCCGACCCTGGTGAACCTGGCCAGTCAGGAGTATTTCGGCGCGGTCGACGCCAAGGCGCTGAAGATTCCGGTCGTGACGTGCCACTTCCGTGAGGCCAAGGACGGCGAGAGCCGCATCGTCTCCTTCTTCGCCAAGAAGGCGCGGGGCACCATGGCGCGTTTCGCCGTCGAGGAGCGCGTCGAGCGCGTCGCCGACCTGAAGGCCTTCGACCGCGACGGCTATGCCTTCGACAAGGCCGCCTCGACGGAGCTGGACTGGGCCTTCATCCGGGCGTCCTGACCTGTCGCCTTCGCAGGCGCGAACGGTTAGTGTCCTCCGAACCCTGACCCCGACGTCCGCGGACGGCGGCAAGAAACGAGAACGGACGACAGCCTCATGTTCCAGTGGCCCGGAAAGAAGGACGGCGGCGAGACCGAACGCCCCGTCTATCGCAACCCCGAAGATCTGCGTGGCCAGGTCGCGGTCATCTCGGGCTCGACGTCTGGCATCGGCCTGGCGCTGGCCCGGGCGGTGGCGTCTCGCGGCGGCGATGTGGTGCTGAACGGGCTGGGCGATCCCTCCGAGATCGAGCGGACGCGGGCGGAGATGGAAGCCAGCTGCGGCGTGCGGGTCCGCTATCACGCCGCCAACATGCTGAAGGGCGACGAGGTGGCCGACATGGTCGCCTATGCCAAGCATCAGCTGGGTCGGCTGGACATCCTGGTGAACAACGCCGGCGTGCAGCACGTCGAGGCGGTGGAGAAGTTCCCTTCGGAGAAGTGGGAACAGATCATCGCGATCAACCTGTCCTCGACCTTCTATGCGACCCGGGCCGCCATCCCGATCATGAAGGCCCAGGGGCGCGGCCGGATCGTCAACATCGCCTCGGCGCATGGCCTGGTCGCCAGCCCGTTCAAGTCCGCCTATGTCGCCGCCAAACACGGGGTGATCGGCTTCACCAAGACCGTGGCCCTGGAGGTCGCGCGCGACGGCATCACCTGCAACGCGATCTGCCCCGGCTTCGTCGAGACGCCCCTGGTCGCCCAGCAGATCGCCGATCAGGCGCGGACGCGCGGCATTTCCAAGGAGAAGGTCGTGACGGACGTGATCCTGGAGGCGCAGCCGACCAAGCAGTTCGTCACGACCGATCAGCTGGCGGGCATCTTCCTGTATCTGATCTCGGACCTGGGTGCCTCGGCCAACGGGGCCAGCTTCTCGATCGACGGCGGCTGGACCGCGCAATAGGGCGAACGACGACGCCGGGGGGCGGGCATGGCGCTGTTCAAGCGAAAGACGCGAGCCGAAGCGGCCCAGCCGGTCGTGGCCGGGCCGGCGCGGCGACCGATCTGCCTGGCACTCCAGGGCGGCGGGGCGCACGGGGCCTTCCAGTGGGGCGTGCTGGATCGTCTGCTGGAGGCTGACGTGCTGGACATTCGGGCCGTCACGGCTTCGTCGGCCGGGGCGATGAACGGCGCGGCTCTGGTCTCGGGGCTGGCGACCGGCGGGACGGACGGTGCCCGGGCGGCGCTGGACAGGCTGTGGCGCGAGACCAACCAGTCCGGCGGCAAGAACGTGTTCGGCGACAGCTCCATCTGGTCGAACGCCCTGACGCCCGGCTGGCTGAAGGACTCGGCCTTCTGGCGGGCGGGCGAGACCCTCGCCCTGTCGATGTCGCCCTATGAATTCAATCCGTTCAACCTCAATCCTCTGAAGCGGGTGCTGGACGCCTCGATCGATTTCGAGGCGGTGCGGAACTCCGAGGTGAAGCTGTTCGTCGCCGCGACCGCCGTCAGACACGCCAGGTCGCGGGTGTTCCGCTCCGGCGAGATCACCGATCAGGTCCTGCTGGCCTCGGCCTGCCTGCCACACCTGTTCCAGGCGGTGGAGATCGAGGGCGAGCCCTATTGGGACGGCGGCTATCTGGCCAATCCGCCGCTGTGGCCGCTGTTCTACGAAGACACGCCGAACGACGTGCTTCTGGTCACGCTGAACGCCTTCGAGCGGGCCGACACGCCAAAGGCGGCGGGGGATATCGTCGACCGGCTGAACGAGGTGGTGTTCAACGCGCCTCTGGTGGCCGAGCTTCGGGCCGTGGCCTTCGTGCAGGAGCTGATCGAACAGGGCCGTCTGACGTCCTCGGCCCAGGACCGGTACCGCAACGTCCTGATGCACGCGATCGAGGCGGACAGCTGGCTGGGCGACCTGTCGCTGGGGTCCAAGTTCAACACCGAATGGTCCTTCCTCAACGACCTCAAGGCGCGCGGGCGGGCGGCGGCGGACGACTGGCTGTCCCATTGCCTCGCCGAGGTCGGGGTCCAGTCCAGCGTCGATCTTCAAGCCCGATTCGGCTGAGGCCCGACGACGGCCATGCGTCATCGCTCTTCCGCTGTGAACGGGTGGGAAGGGCGGGCGGAGCGGCGGGCGCGAGGCCCGGAGACCGTGTGGTGTTTAGTTTCGGCTTCGCGTCATCTGCTCCGCGCGGCTGGTCTGAACGGAAGCGGACGGCCTGCCATGCTCGAAGCAACGCACAGGACCAACGGCTCTGTTAGAGCCTTGCCGTTACCTCAG
>NCEB01000009.1:0-110639 GCA_002280475.1 Brevundimonas subvibrioides | reverse complement strand
GCCGCGACAAGCTCGCAAGGCCTTGCGCCCTTCCCAGGCGACGGAACCGAGGGGGAGGGTAGCATGCACGTCAATGCGGGCGCGTTCGCGGGGCTTCGAACTCGGCGGGCGTTGGATTCGTTGGGGGAATCCGGGCGAGCGCGGATGATTGAACAATCTACCTCTCCCTCTGGGAGAGGGGCTCTTTAAGCCGCGCCGTCGGCCTTTTTCTTTTCGGCGTAGATCAGCAGGGGCTGGGCGCGGCCCTCGATGACCTCGGCGTTGACGACCACTTCCTCGACGCCGTCGAAGGTCGGGAGTTCGAACATGGTCTCGAGCAGGATGCCCTCCAGGATCGAGCGCAAGCCACGCGCGCCGGTCTTGCGCGTGATGGCCTTCTTGGCGACCGCGTTGAGCGCGTCGTCGGTGAAGGTCAGGCCGACGTTCTCCATCTCGAACAGGCGCTTGTACTGTTTGACCAGGGCGTTCTTGGGCTCGGTCAGGATGGTGACCAGAGCGGCCTCGTCCAGATCTTCCAGCGTCGCCAGAACGGGCAGGCGGCCGATGAACTCGGGGATCAGGCCGAAGCGCATCAGGTCGTCGGGCTCGACGCCCTTCAGGATGTCGCCGGTGCGGCGCTCGTCCACGTCCTTGACCTTGGCCCCGAAGCCGATCGAGGCCCCGGCACCGCGCGCGGAGATGACCTTTTCCAGGCCGGCGAAGGCGCCGCCGACGATGAACAGGATGTTGGCGGTGTCGACCTGCAGGAACTCCTGCTGGGGGTGCTTGCGTCCACCCTGAGGCGGCACGGAGGCGACGGTGCCCTCCATGATCTTCAGAAGGGCCTGCTGCACGCCCTCACCGCTGACGTCGCGGGTGATCGATGGGTTGTCGGACTTGCGCGAGATCTTGTCGATCTCGTCGATGTAGACGATGCCGCGCTGGGCCCGCTCGACGTTGTAGTCGGACGCCTGGAGCAGCTTGAGGATGATGTTCTCGACGTCCTCGCCCACATAACCGGCCTCGGTCAGGGTCGTGGCGTCGGCCATGGTGAAGGGCACGTCGATGATGCGCGCCAGGGTCTGGGCCAGCAGCGTCTTGCCCGAGCCCGTGGGCCCGATCAGCATGATGTTGGACTTGGCCAGCTCGACGTCGTTGTTCTTGGTCGCGTGATTCAGGCGCTTGTAGTGGTTGTGGACGGCGACGCTCAGCACCTTCTTGGCGTGGCTCTGACCGATCACATAGTCATCGAGGACTTCGCGGATTTCCTTGGGCGTCGGGACCCCGTCCTTGGATTTGACGAAGCCGATCTTGTGCTCTTCGCGGATGATGTCCATGCACAGCTCGACGCATTCATCGCAGATGAACACGGTCGGTCCGGCGATGAGCTTGCGCACCTCATGCTGGCTCTTGCCGCAGAAGCTGCAGTAGAGCGTCGACTTGGCGTCAGTGCCGGCGGCTTTGGTCATGGACCCTTCTCACTCTCGCATCCCGGGGAGGGAACGCGCTGGCCTCGCGTTGATTCCACCACTATGGACGCGAAGATATTCAAAAAATGACAATCACCCATCCCGAGGCCCGCCACAACCCCGCCAGAGGGGGGCATATCGGCTTAGACGGGGATGGTTCGCCGGGGATCGGTTCAGGCTGGGCGGGGATTGCGGCGAATGGGTGACATGGGGGCCACACCGGGCGTTCGCCAGCCCCCCGCCCCCGGACAGGCCATCGTCGCCTTCGATTTCGACGGGACACTGACGGTCCGGGACAGCTTCACGACCTTCCTGAGAAAACGCGCGGGGCGACGGGGCTGGGCCATGGGGCTGGTTCGGCTGGCCCCGGCGACGGCGGCCTATGCCCGCGACCGGGACCGGGGGGCGATCAAGGCGGCGGCGGTGAAGGAGTTCCTGAAGGGCGTCAGCCGCTCCGAACTGGAGGCCGACGCCGAGGCCTATGCGGCCCGGGCCTGGCGCAGGCTGATGCGGCCGGACGCCCTGGAGGTCTGGAACGACTGGGGTCAGAGGGGCGCGCATCGGGTGATCGTCACCGCATCCCCCGCCCTGACGGTCGCGCCGTTCGCGAAACGGCTGGGGGCCGACGGGCTCCTGGGGACCGACCTGACGTTCGACGCCGACGACCGGGTCACGGGCGCGTTCGAGAGCCCCAATTGTCGCGGCGAAGAGAAGGTGCGCCGGCTGAGGGCCGCCTATGGGCCGGACCTGCGGCTGGCGGCGGCCTACGGCGACACCTCGGGCGACACGGAGATGCTGGCCATCGCCGACGAGGTTGGGTTCAGGGTGTTTCGAGAAAGGCCCTGAGGCTCTCCCTCCCCGTTCGGGGAGGGGGGTCGAAGCACAGCGGAGACCGGGTGGGGGCGGCCCGAGCCATCGCGCCGTGGGATCTGCCCTGCTCTGCCTGACGTCGCCCGGCCGCCCCCACCCCCTCGCTGCGCGAGGACCCACCCCTGAGGGGGAGGGAGAGGGCCGTCAGCGACCCTGGGCGTCGACGTCGAAGACCATGGCCCGGCCACGCGAGGTCGGGTCCCAGCCCGCCTCGATGATCGAGGTGACCGAGGTGGTCACGGCATCCAGGTCGATGCGCTGCTTTTCCATCTCGGGTCGGCCGCTGGGATGCATGGGCATGGGGAACTGGACGATCGCCTCGCGCTGATAGCCCTGGAGCCTCAGCGAGATGGCGATGCCCTCCCACTTGCCGTCCGCCACCGGCCGGGGCTGGCGGCGGATTTCCCACTCGTAGGTCTCGCCGTCGACGACGACGGTGCCGGAATTGTCGCGCGTTCTCTGCACCTAGACCGTTTTCACGCCGTCGCCTTCGGCCTGCTCGCGCTTGTCGTAGACGTGGTCGACGATGCCCCAGGCCTTGGCCTCTTCCGCCGTCATGAAGTGGTCGCGGTCCAGGGTGCGCTCGACCTCTTCATAGGTGCGGCCGGTGTGCTGGACGTAGATCTCGTTCAGCCGACGCTTGGTGGCGATGATGTCCTCGGCGTGACGCTCGATATCCGAGGCCGTGCCGCGGAAGCCGCCGGAGGGCTGGTGGACCATGACGCGCGCGTTCGGCAGAGCGATGCGCTGGCCCGCCTCGCCGGCCGTCAGGATCAGGGAGCCGGCCGAGGCCGCCATGCCCATGACCACGGTCGAGACCGGCGACTTGATGTACTGCATGGTGTCGTAGATCGCGAGCGCCGAGGTCACCTGACCGCCGGGGCTGTTGATATACATGGAGATTTCCTTCTTCGGATTCTCCGATTCCAGGAACAGCAGCTGGGCGCAGATCAGGCTGGCCATGCCGTCCTCGAACGGACCAGTCAGGAAGATGATGCGCTCGCGCAGCAGGCGCGAGAAGATGTCGAAGGCCCGCTCGCCCCGGCTGGACTGCTCCACCACCATGGGGACGAGGTTGTTCGAGATATAGTCGATGGGATCGCGCATGAGGTCTCGCTGGATGCAGGGCGGGCGACTCGGCCGGTCGCCTTGTCCCCCTGATATCGCGATCGTGGGGAGCGAGTGCAAGGCATCTCTCCCTCCCCCTCGTGGGAGGGCAGGTCGCGAAGCGACCGGGTGGGGAGGTCGAGGCAAGACATCGGCGACCGGAGTTTGGCTCGCCATGCCGCCCCCACCCGGTCTCCGCTTCGCTCCGACCACCCTCCCCTGAGGGGGAGGGAAAAGCCGCGTGCGGACTACCCCTCGTCTTCGTCCTTGAGCAGGTCGTCCTTGGAGATCGGCGTGTCCTTGACCTTGGCCAGGTCGAAGATCAGGTCGCAGACCTTTTCCTCATAGATCGGGGCGCGCATCTGGGCGGCGGCGTTGGGGTTCTGGCGGTAGAAGTCCAGCACCTGGCGTTCCTGGCCCGGATAGTTGCGGGCCTCGGCCATGATGGCGTTGTTCAGCTCCTGATCTGTCACGCCGACGTTGTTGGCGCGGCCGATCTCGGCGAGCACCAGGCCCAGGCGCACGCGGCGCTCGGCGATCTTGCGGTATTCGTCCTTGAGCTTCTTCTCGGACTTCTTGGCGTCCTCGGGCGTCAGGTTGCCGGCTTCCTTGTCGGCCTGGACCTGCTGCCAGATGCCGTCGAACTCGGCGTCAACCATCTTGGGCGGCAGGTCGAAGCTGTGCTTCTTGTCGAGTTCGTCCAGCAGGGCGCGCTTGAGCTTGAAGCGGGCCGCGCCGGCGTATTGCTGGTTCAGGTTCTGGCGCAGAAGGTCCTTGAGCTTGTCGAGGCTCTCCAGACCGATGCGCTTGGCGAACTCGTCGTCGATCTTGGTCTCGGCCTCGGCCTTGATGGCCTTCACCTTGACGTCGAAGGTGGCCAGCTTCCCGGCCAGATTCCTGGCCTGATAGTCCTCGGGGAAGGTCACCTCGATGGTCTTCTCCTCGCCGACCTTGGCGCCTTTGAGCTGCTCCTCAAAGCCGGGGATGAAGCGGTTGGAGCCGATCACCAGATCGGCGTCCTCGGCGGCGCCGCCCTCGAAGGGCTCGCCGTCCAGCTTGCCCAGGAAGTCGATGGTCAGCTGGTCGCCGTCGGCGGCCTTGACGGTCTTGCCCTTCTTGTCCTCGTAGGACTTGGCCTGGCCGGCCAACTCCTTCAGCGCCTCGTCGAGGTCCTCGTCGGAGGCCTCGTAGACGGGGCGTTCCAGCTTCAGCGTCTTGGGATCGACCGGCTCGAAGTCGGGCATGACCTCCAGCGCCATCTCGTAGGCGAGGTCGTCGGAGCCGGCCAGGACCTTGTCCATGTCCGAGGTCAGCTTCATCTCGGCGGGGGCGGCCGGGCGGACCTTGACCTCGTCCAGCGCCTTGGCGCTCGACTCGTTGATGGCGTCGTTGACGATCTCGCCCATCATGTCGCGGCCGAAGGTCTTCTTGACGTGCGAGACCGGCACCTTGCCGGGGCGGAAGCCCTTGAGCTTCATCTTGGGAGCGAACTCAGCGGCCTTGGCGTCCAGCTTGGCGGTCAGCTCGGCGGCCGGGATGGTCACGGCGATGACGCGGCTGAGGCCTTCGGTGGATTTCTGGACGACTTGCATGGACGGATCTGACGCTCTGGGGCGGCACCACAGGGCGGGCGCACGCGGGGGATGTGAAAGCAGAAAGGCCGCCCCATCCGGAGCGGCACCTCGAAGCCCGCCCTTATGTCGAGAGGCGGGCGAAAGGTCAACGCGGGGGCGGCATCCCCCCCTCCCGGCTCTCGGGGCCGCACCCACCCGGTCGCTGCGCGACCACCCTCCCCCACCGGGGAGGGAGAGGCTATGGTCGTCGCATGACTCAGTCCCCCTCCCCGGTCGGCGTGTTCGTGACGCCGGTCACGCCTCTGCAGCAAAACTGCACGACCGTATGGTGCACCAAGACGATGAAGGCGGCGGTGATCGATCCGGGCGGGTCGGTCGACGCGGTCATGGGCGAGGTGGCGCGGCGAGGGCTCACGCTGGATCAGATCTGGATCACCCACGGGCATCTGGATCACGCGGGCGGCGCCGCCGAGATGGCCGAGAAGTCGGGCGCGCCGATCATCGGGCCACATCCGGACGACCAGTTCTGGATCGACGGGATCGCGGCGCAAGGCCAGATGTATGGCCTGCCGGAAGCCCGCGGATTCGACCCGACGCGCTGGCTGGACGAAGGCGACGAACTGACGCTGGGCGAGACACGCTGGGCGGTGCGGCATTGTCCAGGGCACACGCCGGGACATGTGATCTTCTTCAACGAGGCGGCTCGGTTCGCCCAGGTCGGTGATGTGCTGTTCAAAGGGTCGGTCGGGCGAACCGACTTCCCGAGGAGCGATCCTGAGGCGCTGATCCGATCGGTGATCGAAAAGCTGTGGCCGCTGGGAGGCGACGTGACCTTCGTGCCGGGGCACGGGCCGCATTCGACCTTCGGCGAAGAACGGCGGACCAATCCGTTCGTGTCGGATCGGGCGGTGGCCGGAACGCCGCCCGCGCGGGCGGCGTCCGGACCCGCCTGACCTCAGCGGCGCAGCAGAATGCCGATGAGGACGCCGGCACCGAGCGCGTAGAGGGTCGCCTTCATCGGCTCTTCCTCGATCCGGGCCCGGGCCAGGGTGGCGCGGTCGCGGGCCCAGCTGCGGCCGGTGTCGAGATCGCTGCGGAGCGCCTGGCGCAGGCCCTGCTCGCGGGCGAAGGCCCTGCGCTCGCCGTCCACCATCCAGCGGTCGCCCTCGGCGTCGAGGGTCTCGTCGCGGCCGGTGTCGATGTCGTCGACGATGTCTTCGGCGTTCAGGGTCGGATTGAGGTCGGTCATGGGGAGGTCTCCGGGACGCGTTGGTACTGCCGGAATGAACCCCGGGGCTTCAGGGCGGTTCCGGAAGGGCGACCCTGTTTCACCCGGAGAGCCGACATGACCGACCCGACCCCCCAACCCGAAATCCCGCCGATGAATCCCGTGCCGCCCCAGCCCGAGATCGACCCCGCCGGCACGCCCGACGAGGTCCCGCCCCAGCCGGGCGACAATGACGGTCAGGTCGAGTGGCCGGGGACGGAGTAAGCCGCCAGTTGATTCGCACGCGGTTGATATCGCGGACCTTTGGAACCTTGGCGGGACGGCGGGGTTTCAAATCCAACCGCCAGCACCAGGACAGTAAAGGGATCATCTGATGGCCGAAGGACAACCCACCCGTCCGTCTGGAGTCTCCAAGCGAGGCTTCGCGTCGATGGACCCCGCCCGCCAGCGCGAGATCGCCCGCAAGGGCGGCGCGAGCGTGCCCAGCGAGAAGCGGAGTTTCTCTCAGGATCGCAGCCTGGCCGCCCAGGCCGGCCGCAAGGGCGGCGAGGCCTCGCACGGGACGCGTCGTCCGAACGACGTCGAGGGCCAGGCCGAATAGGGTCCGAGACCTTCGCTGAATGAAGGGCGGCCGGTGGATCACCGGCCGCCCTTTCTTTTCTCCTCTCCCATAGGGAGAGGGTCACTCATGCCAGCACGGCGATCGCCACGGACGGTTCGGGGCTGATCTGGAAGTCGGCGACGCGCCAGCCCGCGGCCTGGGCCATGGCGGCGACGGAGCCTCGCGTGAACTTGCGCGAGCTCTCCGTGTGGATGGTCTCGCCGGGCGCGACGGACACGGTTTGATCGCCGATCCGGACGGTCATCGCGCGCGTCGCCTTCAGATGCATCTCCATGCGCGACCGGTCGGCGTTCCAGCGGGCCTCGTGGACGAAGCCGTCTAGGTCGAAGTCGGCGCCGAGTTCGCGATTGGCGCGGACCAGCAGGTTGCGGTTGAAGGCGGCCGTCACGCCCTTGGCGTCGTCATAGGCGGCGACCAGTATGGCCGGATCCTTGACCAGATCGACGCCGAGGATGAACAGGGCGGTCGGCCCCAGCCGCTCGCGGGCATTGGCCAGGAAGGCGACGGCCTGATCCGGCTCCAGATTGCCGATCGTCGATCCCGGGAAGAAGCCGATCCGGCGACCGCGACCCAGTTCGGGCAGGGGCGCGAGGTTGAGGAAGTCGCCGACCATCGGCGCGACCTCCAGATGGGGATAGGCCTCGGCGATCGAGGCGGCGGCGACGTTCAGAGCGTCGGGGCTGATGTCGATGGGGACATAGGCCGCGAGCGTCGAGGCGCTGTCGAGCAGGATGCGGGTCTTCTCACTGGCCCCCGAGCCAAACTCGACCAGGACCGCGTTCTCGCCGAACCGATCGGTCAGGGCGGGGGCCAGGCTGCGCAGAAGGGCCGCCTCCTGACGCGTCGGATAGTATTCCGGCAGACGGGTGATGTCCTCGAACAGGTCCGAGCCTGCGGCGTCGTAGAACCACTTGGGCGAGACGGCCTTCTGCGGGCGCGACAGCCCGGCGATCAGTTCGGCGCGGAAGCGGGCGGTCTCGACCGCCTCGATGCGTGGGCGGTCGGCGGGAGCGGCGTCGGACGCCAGTCTCAAGCCCATGAAGGCCCACCTCTGATGCGGATAAAAGAAGTTGCGATAGGTGCGCCGCGTGTGGCCCGGCGGGGTGGCGAAACAGCCGCCGCGCACGACGCGCTGATTGGCCATGAACTTGCCGTTGTACTCCGACGCCGTGCCCTGGGTCGGCCTGAACCCCGGATAGGGCGCGTAGGCGGATGAGGTGTGCTGCCACACCTCGTTGAACAGATTGGAGAAGACGTCCGGCGCGGTGGCGACGGCGCTCTCCCACTCGGCCTCGGTCGGGAGGCGACGGCCGGACCAGGCGGCGAAGGCCTCGGCCTCATAGGCGCTGATGTGACGGACGGGGGCGTCAGGGTCGACGGCGATGCGGCCCGTCAGGCTCAGGGTGGTCCAGGCCCCGTCGTCATTGCGCCAGTAGAGCGGCGCGTCCCAACCCTCGGCCTTGACCGTGGCCCAGCCGTCGGCGAGCCAGAGCTCGGGACGGCGATAGCCGCCGTCCTGGATGAAATCGATCCACTGACCATTGGTGACCAGGTCGTGGTCGAGGCTGAAGGGTTCGAGCCAGACCTTGTGACAGGGCCCCTCATTGTCGAAGGCGAAGCCGGGGCCGTGGTGGCCGATCTCCACCAGACCGCCCTCGAACCGCGTCGCGCCGCCGCGCGCGGGCTGCGGCGGACCGCCGGGCCGGGGCTCCGTCGCATAGGCCGCGGGGTCCAGGGGTGAGCGGGCCATCAGGGCCAGGATGTCCATCAGGAACAGCTCCTGATGCTGCTGGTCGTGATGCAGGCCCAGGATGAACAGATAGGCGTCGAGGTCGCCCTCGAAGCCCTCGGCGATGCGGCCCTCCATGCGGCGGTCGATCTCGGCGCGGTAGGCGAGAACGTCTTCTACCGAGGGGCGGGTCATCAGCCCGCGCTCGTGCCGCTCGACGCGGCGGCCGAGACTTTCGTAGTAGGAGTTGAACAGGGTCTGCAGGCGCGGGTCCACGGGATGATAGCCCGGCCGGGTCGCCAGGATCATGGCCTCGAAGAACCAGCTGGAATGGGCCAGATGCCATTTACCCGGGCTGGCGTCGGCCATGGCCTGAGCGGAGAGGTCTTCGGTCGACAGGCCCTGGGCCAGGGCCGGCATGGCCGCGCGCACGGCGCGGAAGCGGGCGAGGTCGTCGGCGTCGACCGCCAGGGGACGCGCTGGCGCTTGCATCAAGGTCGGCTCCGTGACGGCAGGGGGTCGGCCCGCTTGGTAGCGGACTACGCTAACACGCCCGTTCTGGTTTCGTTGCCGAAACCGGCGCCCCCTGCGACGTTGCTGACACCCGGTGTCACTTCACCGGGCGGCCTCCATGCCTGGCGTATTCCAGCCGGGCGATGGTGCGGTTGTGGACCTCGTCGGGGCCATCGGCGATGCGCAGGGTGCGGACCGTGGCATAGAGCTCGGCCAGGGGCGTGTCGCCGGAAACGCCCGCTCCGCCGAAGGCCTGGATGGCGTCGTCTATGACCTGGAGCGCCATGCGGGGCGCGGCGACCTTGATCTGGGCGATCTCGGACTTGGCGTTCTTGGCCCCGGCCTGATCGATCATCCAGGCGGCCTTCAGCACCATCAGGCGGCACATCTCGATGTTGGTGCGCGCTTCGGCCACCCGCTGTTCCCAGACGGAATGCTCGGCGATCTGCTTCTTGAAGGCCGTACGGTTGAGCAGCCGCTCGCACATCAGTTCCAGCGCGCGCTCGGCGCAACCGATGACGCGCATGCAGTGGTGGATGCGCCCGGGCCCGAGGCGGCCTTGCGCGATCTCGAACCCCCTGCCCTCGCCGGCGATCAGGTTCTCGGCAGGCACGCGGACGTTGTCGAGCACCACCTCGGCGTGGCCGATCGGTTTCTCATCATAGCCGAACACGGTCAGCATCCGCTCGACCCGGAAGCCGGGGGTGTCGGTGGGAACCAGGACCTGGGACTGCTGGGCGTGGGTGGCCGCGCCGGTGTCGGTCTTGCCCATCACGATGGCGATGGCGACGTTCGGATGCGCCATATTGGTCGACCACCATTTGCGGCCGTTGATGACATAGTGATCGCCGTCGCGGACGATCGAGGTCTGGATGTTGGTGGCGTCGGAGGACGCGACCTCGGGCTCGGTCATCAGGAAGGCCGAACGGATCTCGCCGGCCATCAGGGGCTTGAGCCAGCGGTCCTGCTGCCCGGCGTTCCCGTACATATGGAGGACCTCCATATTGCCGGTGTCGGGGGCATTGCAGTTGAACACCTCGGGCGTCCACAGCCCCGCCTTGCCCATGGCCTCGGCCAGCGGGGCATATTCCAGGTTCGTCAGGCCCGTGCCGTGATCGCCGGGCAGGAACATGTTCCACAGACCTGCCTCGCGCGCCTCGGCCTTCATCGCCTCCATGGTCGGCGGCTGGCGGGTCGGGTCGGTGTGGACCTCGGCGAAATAGTCCTTCGCGCGCGGCAGGACGCGGTCCTCGAGGAAGCGGGCGACGCGCTCCTGGTAGTGGAGACCGCGGTCGGAGTGCTGGAAATGCATGTCGTGCTCTCGGTTTCTCCCACCCCGTTCGGGGAGGGTGGTCGGAGCGAAGCGGAGACCGGGTGGGGACGGCCCGGTCAGGCAAACCGAATATCGGCTGTCTGTTGCCTTGCCGCCCCCGCCGGCGGCTTCGCCGCCTGCCCTCCCCTCGCGGGGGGAGGGAGAGGTTGCGTGCGCGTCTACCGCTTCAGCAGCGGGGCCAGCTTCTGGGCGATCATCATGTCGCCGGCGATCTTCAGCTTGCCCTGCATGAAGGCCATCATGGGATCGAGCTGGCCGTTCGACAGGGCCATGAAGTCGTCCCAGGCCATCGACACGGTGGCGTCGGCGGGCTTGTCCTCGTTGGTCACCGTGTTCGGCACCGAGGCCCCGTCGATGTAGATCTTGCCGTGGTCGCCCAGGTCCAGCTTCACGGTCTTGCCCAGACCGGAGTTGTCGCCGACGGCGCCGCGGATGTGTTCGGTGACCTGATTGAGATCGGCCATGTCGCTCTCCCTGGAAGCGGTTGAACCCCAGCCGTAGCCCTCCGCGTCCCCGGTCACAAGATCACGTCGGGGAAACATGCGGGCTCCAGCGGCTAGTCTGGCAAGGGCGTCGCGATCAACGCCTCGCCCAGGCTCCAGCCGATGATGGCGTGGGCCTCGAACGTGGGGTGGAAGGCACCGGACATGGCGGCCAGCACGGCCCCCTGGCGGGGCGTGAGCACCCCACCGAGGACCCAGCCACCTAAACCGAAGCGGTTGCGTGCCATGGGCTGTTGGGTCAGGGCCGCGTCGTTCGGCGTCCGGAACAGCCGCTGCCGGGAGGCATACGGGTCCCACTGCTGAGGCGCCCAGTCGTGCCATTCTCCACGGTCATCGCCGTCAACTCGACGCCAGTTCGGCAGGGCCAGTTCCTGAAGGTCTCCCGTCGGCGCGACCGCACACCAGCCACGCGTCCGGAACGCCGGCTCGAAAGCATCGACGATCTGCCACCTGCCTCTCCCGGCATCGACATGATTGCGAATGACGCCATTAAGAGGGGTCACGAGCTTGTTCTGAATCTCGGTGATCTCGCCCTTGGTGATGACAGATCTCCAGTCGGCGGTCCCCAGTATCTCGAGCTCCGGCCAGAAGGCGCCGACGCTGGTGAGCGCCTGGGCATGGACCCCGATATCGTCATTTCTCCGTCGGGTGTCCGGGCCACAGAACGCGCCCTTCTCGTCATTCAGCGGATTGGGATAGACCGTCTGCAGCACCGGGGCACCGGGAGGCAGAATCTCCTCCAGCCGGTCACGAATCGCAGCCAGATTCCGAGGCAGCGGCGCGGTGGTTTGACCCGGCTCGCCAATCTGGGCGAACGCTTCGTCGGGCGTGGAGGCTCGGCCCCGGAGAAAATTCAGGAGCCGACGCTCGGTGCGCGAACGCCCGGTCGGCTCGGGCAGGAGGGCCTCCTGAATGACAGGAGCGAAGCCGATGTCGTTGCCGCCGATCGAGACCAGAAGGGCGTCGATCGCGCGGGCCCGGCGGTAGTCTGTGCAGCGCCAGCGGGTCGCACTCTGACCGTTCCAGTAGCGTGGAGACCGCTCGACGTCCGTCGTGCTGTCGCGGCTGCGGCCATTCGGGGGCCGGGGACACATATTGGCCAGGAGAACCTCGACCTGAGGATAGTTCAGCCGGGCGTTGCCTCCGACGTCAGCGAAGCCTGGAGGTTCGGGCTGGGTCGCGAGGACCCCGGAGAAGGTCTGGGCGCCCGAGCAGGCGAAGGTGAGAAAGGTCGTCGCGACATGAGGGTTTTCGGCCGCGTAGCGAAGCGCCGCGACCATGTGCTGCGACAGGAAGGAGCGATGGCACCTCTGATCCCACCACTCCGGCTCGCTGCTGTCGGATATGACCGGATCACGACCGACCCAACGCCCGTCCCACGTCTGATCCCACGCATCGAACCGTCTCGGGATCGGACCCAGGTCTGTCGGGCGATCCGGGTTACCCTCGCCCGACGCATAGGAGTCGCCGATGGAGGCGATCAAGCGGTCGCGAACCTGGACCGTGGTCCGGATCGGCGTTCCGCCCTCGGGAGTCACGACCACCTCGACCGCAGGCGAGCCGAGACGCACCTGCTCGCCCTGTACCGTCTCGACCCTGGGCAGAGCCATTTCGAAGGGATTATCGCAGGGTCGCTCGACCGGAACGAACCCTTCGAGATCGGCGCTCCATCGGCAGGTCTCGCCTGCCTCGCCTCTGACCGACAGCACGACCCGGTAACCGAGCGGCCAGATGAAATCGCGATCATAGGTCTCTTCGCCCTCGCGCCAGTATGCGCGGCGATGCAGATTCGGTTGGGACCCGAGGAAGGCGAGCATCGCCTGCTCCACGCCGCTCGCGTTCTCCGCGTCTGCGACATTGTTCAGCAGATCCTCGAGACTCAGATTGCGCGGGCCGCTCCGAGCCTGATCCCAGAGCCGGAAGCGGTCCTTTACGCGCCACTCGATGACCGAAGGGCTATCGACGTCTTGAGCGTTCGCGCCGGCCCCCGTCACGGACACAACGGCCGCCAGCACCAGCCCTGCCCAACCGCGCTTCATGTCGATCTCCCAAGATGCGAGACTTGAGTAACATGGGTATGTCGGGGCGGCCAGCTCTACCTCAACGAGAAAGCGGGCCCATCAACAGGCGCTTCAGCCGGGCCATGATCTCCGGCGTCATCGGGGCCATCAGGCCGCGCGCCTCGACCGGAATATGGGCCAGGGGGTCGCCCTCCGTCTGGAACACATAGTGGTCGAAGAAGGCGCCCCAGGCCTGGCGCTCGTTCGGCGGCAGGTCGCGCAGGGTGAGCATGGCGTGCCACAGGGTGAACATCGGCGTCACCATCCACTCCGGCCCGTCGCGCCACCAGAAATTCACCAGTGCCCCGACGTCGTCGAGCGACCGGACGTGATGCCACCACAGGCTGGGGATGTAGATCCCGTCGCCGGGGTCGAGCTCCGCGACGCGGGCGTGGCGCATGGCTTCGGCGAACCGGGGATGGACGTCCAGGTCGGGAGAGTCGAAATCGACCAGACTGATCGGCTGGCCCGCCAGGGTGTTGTCCACAGGCCCGACGTAGAGATTGCCGATCTGGTCGGGCGGAAACAGGGTGAAGCGGCGGCGTCCGGCGACGACGCATGCCAGGTTCTGGGCCAGGTCCCAATGCGCGGCGGTGATCGTGCGGTTGCCGAGCCAGAGGGAGGTCAGGCGCTCGCGATCGGGGGCCAGCAGCGGCATGGGGTGGGCCTCGGCGAACCCCGGCAGATGCGACGGCGCGGGAATGGCCCCGGCGTACAGGTAGTCCGGCCCGCCCGCCGCCAGGCGGTCGAGCAGCTCGGACAACGGGAGCTGTATCCGTTGGAAATTGAGGCCGCGCAGATCATCAGCGTAGAAGAACCGCCCGCCCATGGCCGCGTCGCCGACGAAGACCCCGACCGGATGGGGGGCCGGCTGGTCGCGCAGGTGACCCAGGATGTTGTCGGCTCGCACGCTGGGCCAGTCCGCCACGAGCCCCCGGAGCACGACCGGCTGTCCGGCCGGCACGATCTCGGCCTCGAAGCGGGCGCGGTCGATACGGTCGAGGGACGTGAGGGGCGCGGGCGTGGCGAGCATCGGACGACGATAGCGGGGCGCGATGTCCAGGTCACCGCTTCGCGGATTGCGCCGCCGCGCCGGCTCGGCTATCGACCCGTCTGCTGGAGACGTGGCCGAGTGGCTGAAGGCAACGGTTTGCTAAATCGTCGTACCGGGTAACCGGTACCGAGGGTTCGAATCCCTCCGTCTCCGCCAGCTACCCTCAATGAAATCAAAGACTTAGTGAACCTTGGCGAGGGGTGCCAACTTGGCACACTCCCGCCATCGGATTTTGGGATGGCACCCGCTGCAAGGATGACCAGATGGCACTCGTCTGATGGTTACGCGGGGGGACGCGCGTCCAAGACCCTAAATAGGCATGAGGCCACCGAGAGGTGGTCCAAGCAGAGGTCGATCTGATCTGTGAGGACCTCGTGCGCACGCGGATTTCGAATGGCGGACATCGCTCCGGCAAATATGTGTTTCATTCCAAGCTGCTCATCTTGGTCGGACGCATTCTGCAACTTGTTGAGCTTTAAGAGCGGTTTGGCTTCATTGAAGGCCTGCATCATGAGCTTAAAGCCCGACTCTTGAACGCCGGAGAGTTTGCTCACCTCCCGATCAAGACGCTTCAGGGCTTCGAAAGTCGCCTGGGAGTAGTGACCGTCATCGAATAGCTTACGCGATACCGAGACGATTTGAGGATGGAAATTACGCTGCTCAAAAGGGTGAACTAGCGGTTCCTGAGTAGCCTCCTCCGAGGTGACAAACGCGCCGGTTCGCTCGGCCAGCGCCTGGAAGTGGGCTAGTGGATCAACCATTCAGCAGGTTTGCTCGAATGCTTTGAAAAATGTCATCGTAGTTTTCTCGGCTTGCACCGGCGGGTAGGTTGATTTCGATCCTCACGCCCAGGGAGATTTCCTTGCCTCCTTTTGAGGGGGCGGCGGCCTCAACGGATTGTTGCGAGGGGGACTTTGGCTCTCGCTTGCTCGCCACAACCTTGCGGGTGCTCGCCCGCTCGTTCGTAGGCTTCCTCGGGGCCACTTGTTCTACGACATCGCCGAAACCAGCTACAGCAGCCAGGACCTTGAAAACGCCCGCCTGCCGGGCACCGATGATCTCGCTAGTCTTATCAGCTGACCTGAAATAGCCGATCAGTTCGTTGCGGTTCAGCGACCACGCGTCCTCTCCACGAAGATCGAACAGGTCGTGATACGCGGCGCGAACAAGATCCGCGAAAGCAGGCTGGAATGCCTTCTCGTCGTGAAGGGTGAAAACGTGTTGGCCAGCTTCGGTGCGCTTTCCTTCGGCGTCGATCACACCAATAAACTGGAGCGCGTTGATAACGTAGCTTTCGTTGTTCGAAGCTAAGTTGAACCTCTTTATCGTCTCAGAGGTCACCGTAGCCGGAAAGTTACGTTTGAGGAGCGTGATGGCTTGGGCGATGTTGCCGGGGCCAGAGATGTAAGGGTGCGATGCCAAATCGGTATCTCAGGTTGGTTTGATTTACCGCACAGGTTGAGCCGTCACAGAACAGCGGTCAAGGTCGGCACTTAAGGGTGATTTCCGTCGAATGGCGGAAACCGTGATAACGCGATCTCCACCTAGCTGAATGCCAGTGGTGCCTCGCTTGGCACACCAAACCGGCCAGAACTCAATGGTGGCGGGGTGTATTGAGCACCGTCTCCGCCAGCACCTCAGGGATTGACCCGCTATGCCCCGCCGAGCGGGAAGTGATCACGGATTGTGCTCAGGCGGGGGGCGTGAGCCGCCGCCGGGCTTCGGTCAGGCGCGCACGCAGGCCCGGTGGGATCGCGTCGCCGTAACTCTCGGCGAAGCGACCCTCGGAGTGGTCCAGCGCCTTCAGCAGGTCCGCCGCCGCAGCCCGCGCGGCCACCGGCTCGGTGCTGCCGACGTGGTCGATCCACACCGGCTGGGTATGGGCGAAGTGGACATAGGACATGACCGGCCACCCCGTCTGGCCTCCGACGGCGCGGGCCGCGATCCATCCACCGGACGGCAGGTCGACCGTGCCGGAATAGCGCTTGCGACTGTCGCCGCCGAAGCCGTCCAGGGTCTGGACGACCTGGCCGTTGACGATGATCTCGACGCGTTCGACCGGTCGCACGCTGATCAGATCGATCGACCAGTCCTGGCGACCCTCGGCCACGGTCGCACCCGGCGCCCGGCCATCGACCTCGAACAGCAGCGCGGGTCCGGTGGTGACGAAGCCCTCGCCTGAGCGCACCTGGTCGATCGCGGCGGCATAGCTGTCCTCACCGTTCGCGACGGGGACATAGGCCCGCGCCGTTCCGACGGCCGGCACGCGATAGAAGTTGGCCATCATGTCGGTGCCGGAGGTGGCGGGCATGGCGCGGCCGATGTTCAGGAACCGGTACCAGGCCTGGGCCGTGCCGAACGGGCTGGTCCACTGGCAGACCAGTTCCAGACCCATGCCGTCGGACAGCACGCCATCGACCACCAGTTCCAGAGGCAGTCCGTTGGCCGCCAGGTCCAGGAAGGGGTCGCTGTCCCCGCCGACGGGGTGGACGTAGGTCGCCAGGGCACCCTGGGCCCTCGCGAACGGGTTCACCAGACCGTTGTGCAGGTCGCGATTGCCATAGACGGGGTTGGTCGGGCCGAAGAACCAGGGCTGGAAGGCCTCGGTCGCCCCGATCATTCCGACATGACCGTGATAGTCGGAGCGCACTTCCTGCGTCAGCCAGGCCGCCGTGCCGTCCGGGGCCGCCGCCTTCTGACCGATGCGGTCGGCGTCGATGAACCGGTTGTACTGGTTCCAGGCCATGGGCGCCGAGAAGTCCAGGTCCTCGCCCTGCATGGGCAGCAGCAGATCGTCCAGATCCAGCTCGTTGACCCCGCTGCCGTTCAGATGGACATGGTGATCCGCCGAGGCATAGCCGGCGGCCTCCGCGTCCCAGATCCGCGGAATATCCAGCGCGGCGGAGACAGCCCGGTCGGCATCGACGCGAACCTGGATCGTCTGCGGCAGGGAGAACGGCCCGTGGGTGGCGACGACGCGGTAATCGCCCTGGGGCAGCCGCAGGGTGGTCTGACCATCGGTGTAGAAGTAGGCCGGGCCGTTCTGGTTATCGACATAGGTCGGCCCGGCGGGGTTCGCGATCGGGTGCCCGTCCGCCCGCGTGATCGACAACCGCGCGGGCCCCGGCCGTGTCGCGCCGTCCTCGCCCGACAGGCGGGTGGCGATCGAAAGCTCGCCCGTTCCCACGCCATAGTCCCACCTCTCGATCGGAACCGTTCGCGGCGTCCCTCCGGCCGCCGGGATCATCATCAACTGGAACTGCTGGTCCCCGTCGGCCAAGGCGTAATAGATGCGGGCGCCGTCCCCGGACCAGGTCGGAAACAGGGCCTTCTCGCCCGCCGGGGTGAGCCATCGCGGAAAGGCAGGCCGGTCGACGTCCATCACGGCCAGCCGAACGGTATTGCCGTCGCCGACCCCATAGACGATGGCCCGCTCGGTCGGATGGGCGTCGGGGTTCAGATGCGCCATCCAGCCCTGCTCGAACAGAACCGGGCCCTGTGTCCCGTCGAGGTTGCGGAGCCTCAGGCCCACGGCGGGACCGATCGCTTCCTGATAGACGATCCGGCCGTCGCCCAGCGCCCTCGCGGCGCGCGCCGCCCGGGCCCCGGACGTCACGGCCTCGTCGGTCCCGGTCTCAAGGTTCCGACGCCAGAGATCCAGCCGGCCCCCGCGCGCGGAGGTATAGATCAGGGACCCGCCGTCCCGCGTGAACTCAGGGTCCAGGTCGATCGCCGGAGTGTCGATCTCGGACAGGATCGCGCCATCCAGCCCCACGATCACGATGGCGGTGTCGGTTCCACTGTCACGAACCAAGGCGATGCGCGTGCCGTCCGGCGACCAGCGCGGCCGCGCGTCGACCTCGCTCGCATCGGTGATACGCCGCGCGACGCCGCCGTCGAGATCGAGCAACCAGATCCAACCCTGATGCGCGAAGGCGAGCGTGGCCCCGTCAGGAGACGCGGCCGGATAGGTCGGCCCGGAGGACAGGATCGGGAGGTTCTCCTGCTCGAGATAGAGCTGGTGGCCGAAGCCCTCGACCTTGGGGTACTGGTGGGTCCACTGCGCCGTCGCCACGGCAGGCGACGCGAGCCAGAGCGCCGCCGCCAGCAACGCGAAAGGGCGCTTCTGGATCATGGTCATGGGGGGTCACCTTCACTCGCCTGGAAGAGGACTGTGTTCCAAGGTGCCCGACCTGGCAATGGCGGGGAGGCGGCGCTTGCCCGGCCGCGCGCCCGGCGGTGGAGACCGGGTGGCGTCGGACCGGCACCGAACATCGCCGCTGCCCCAGCCGGCTCGGCGGGGCCGTCCTGAAAGACCTCCTGGTTCAGATCAAGAATCTGGCGAAGGCGCGCGAGCGCCGGTTCTCCGAAAGGTTCGCCAGGGGCGAGCTCTCCACCCTGATCGAACTGCTGCGCCGGATTTACGGCTGATCGCGGCTCAAGATCGTCGGAGCGGTCTCAGTTCGTAGAGCGACCCGAACCGTCTGCCCCTCGACAAGCTCAGGGTCAGCACCGAAGCTCTTCATTTCGAGTCGGACGGAGCCGACCGACAGCAGGTAGCGGGTCACCGCCCCCGCGAAGGTGCGCGAGACGACCCGCGCCTCGACGCCGTCGCTGGATCGCATCAGGGTCTCGGGGCGAAAGGCCAAGTCCCCTATGCCTGTCGTCGACCCGTCGAGCGTCAGCCGCCCGAACGGCGTGACGACGCCTTCCTTCTCGGCCTCGACCGGAACGACATTCAGCGGCCCCAGCAGACGCCCGGCCTCGACCGAAACGGGTCGGTGGTAGCAGGCCTCCGGGGTACCTGTCTGAAGCATGCGGCCGTCGGCCATGAGCACCAGCCGATCGGCGCTGGACATCGCCTCCTCGGCGTCATGGGTCACGAGGACGACGCCGACGCCCGTATCACGCAGCACAGCGACGACGTCCTCGCGGATCTGCTGGCGCAGCGCCGAGTCCAGTCGCGAGAAGGGCTCATCCATCAGGACGAGGGCCGGCCGGGGGGCCAGGGCGCGGGCCACGGCCACGCGCTGCTGCTCGCCCCCGGAAAGGCGATGGGGCCAATCGTCGGCGCGGTCGGCCAGCCCCAGGCGATCCAGCGCGTCGAGCGCACGGGCGCGGCGCTCGGATCGCGGCAGGCCCTTCAGACCGAAGGCGACGTTGTCGAGGATCGTCAGGTGCGGGAACAGGGCGTCTTCCTGGAAGACCAGCCCCAGACCGCGACGTTCGGCCGGAAGGCTGGACCGGGCATCGGCCACGGTCGTCCCGCCGATCGCGATGCGGCCGCCGGCGGGGCGCTCCAGTCCCGCGATCAAGCGCAGCAGGGTGCTCTTGCCGCTGCCGGAAGGCCCCAGGATCGCGACCAGCTCGCCGGGGTCGACGGTCAGGTCGATGTCGGACAGGACGGTCCGGGCCCCATAGGCGAAGCCGAGGCCCTCTACGGACAAGACGGGATCAATCGTCACCTTGGGGGCTCCCTCCCGGCCGGGCGCGCGAGATGCGACGGGTCAACCACAGACAGGCGGGCATGGCCACCACGACGATCATCAAGGCGGGCCAGGCGGCCTGGCCGATGCGCTCGTCGCGGGCATAGGCGTCGGCGAGCACGGCCAGGGTGTCGAAGTTGAACGGACGCAGGATCAGGGTCGCCGGAAGTTCCTTGACCACGTCGATGAAGACGATGAGCGCGGCCGTCAGCAGGCCACCGCTGGCCAGCGGGACGTGAACCGACCAGGCGGTGCCCAGGGGCGTCCGCCCCAGGGCGCGGGCGGCATCGCTCATGGACGGGCGCGCGCGGGTCAGGGCCGAGGCGATCGGCTCCAAGGCGGCCGCCATCAGTCGGGAGGCATAGGCATAGATCAGCAAGACGAGGCCGATGCCGAACATCCAGCCGGGGCCCGGCATGGCGCGCCACAGAAGACCCGCGGGGACCAGGAGCCCGATCGCCATGACGGCACCCGGGGTCGCGTAGCCGAGACCGGCGAGACGGGTCAGCAAGGGCCGCCCCCGACCCGCCAACGCCAGGGCGAGAGCCAGTGCGGTCGCCACCAGCGCCCCTGCGACGCCCAGCGCCGCGACGCGTCCGGCCGCCGCCGCCAGACGCGGCCACTCGGGCGTCGACTGAAGCCCGTTCCAGCCCAGCCAGCCCAGCGGCAGGATGAAGGCCACGACCAGCAGCAGGCTGCACGCGGAGGTCGCCAGGACCGCGCGCCAGCCGGTCAGGGTTCGGCCGGGAACAGGCCGCCATCCGCCAGCGTGAACGCCATAGGCCCGGTGCGACCGGCTCCAGCGCTCCAGGATCAGCAGGGCCGCCGCGGTCCCGATCAGCGGCAGGCCCAACAGTGCCGCCGAGGCGGGCGAGCCGTTCACCGACCAGACGCGGACGACCCCGGTGGTCAGAGTCTGGACGCTGAGAAAACTCACAGCACCGTAGTCGGCCAGGGTCTCCATCAGGGTCAGGGCCAGCCCGGCCGCGAGCGCGGGTCGCGCCATGGGCAGGGTGACGCGCCAGAACACTCGCGCCGGAGACGCTCCGAGCGCCCGCGCCGCTTCGTGCGCCGAGCTGGACCGATTCAGCAGGGCGTCGCGAACCGCCAGATAGACGTAAGGGTAGAAGGCCAGCGACAGGACCATGACCGAGCCCGGCAGACTGCGCATCGTGCCCGGCACCTCGATGTCGAAGTCCTGACGCAACCAGGTCCGCAGCGGCCCGGCGACGTCCAGGAGATCGGCATAGCCATAGGCCAGGGCGAAGGTCGGCGCCGCCAGCGGCAAGACGAGGAGCCAGCTGAAGGCCCCTCGCCCCGGAAACCGGTACTGGGCCACCAACCAGGCCGAACCGACCCCAAGCAGCGAGGCCAGGACGCCGACACCGACCGCGAGGACGGCGGAAGTCGTCGCATAATCCGTCAGCGTTCCCACCGACAGGCCCGCCCAGGGCCCTCGCGCCGCGGCCAGGGCCACCCCCAGCAACGGCGCGAGAACCACAATAACGGCGACGCCGGCGATCCCGCTCAGCGTGGACGGGAGCCGCAGCCCCCGTCGGGCCGGAAGAACCGCCGTCTCGATCAACGCCAGCCGGCGGCGGTCATCAGCTCCAGCGCCTGGGCCGTGCGGGGACCAAATGCGGCCACCGACATCGGATGGGCGGTGAAGTCGGCGATGGCGTCGACCGGAGGCGGGGCCGGGACCGAGGGGCTGGCGGGGTACTCGCCGTTCGAGGCCGCGACCATGGTCTGGGCCTCGGCCGAGGCGAGGAATTCGACCAGACGGATCGCGTTGTCACGATTCGGCGCACCGGCGACGACGCCGCCGCCCGACACGTTCACATGGGTCCCCTGCCCGTCCAGCGACGGGAAGGCCAGCTGGATCCGCTCGACCAGAGCCCGGTCGGCGGCGTCGTCGCCATTGCCCAGCAGGACATAGTAGTAGGTGTTGGTCAGGGCGATCTCGCAGACGCCGGCGCCGACAGCGCGGATCTGGTCGCGATCGCCACCCTCGGGCGGACGGGCCAGGTTGGCGGCGATGCCACGGGTCCATTCCGCCGCCTTCTCCGGGCCCCAGGCCTCGATCAGGGCACCGACCAGCGACAGGTTGTAGGGGTTGTCCGCCGAGCGGACGCACAGCTTGCCTCGGAAGCGCGGCGAGGCGATTTCCTCGTAGGTATCGACCTCTTCAGGGCGGACCTTCGCAGGGTCATAGGCGACGACGCGGGCGCGGCGGGTGAAGCCGAACCAGCGCCCCTCCGGATCGCGCAGGTTGGCCGGAATGGCGGCGTTCAGGGTCTCGCTGGCGACCGGCTGGAACAGGCCCGCGGTCTGGACGCGCCACAGGGCCCCGGCGTCGGAAACCACGAAGACGTCGGCGGGGCTGGCCTCGCCCTCGGCCTGCATGCGCGCGATCAGCTGGTCGGCGTTGCCCTCGATGCGGTTGACGCGGATGCCGGTCAGCTCGGTGAAGCGCTCGTACAGCCTGAGATCGGAATCGTAGTGGCGCGCGGTGTAGAGGTTCACCACTCCGGCATCGGCCCCGTCGGTCTGGGTC
Source organism: Brevundimonas subvibrioides (assembly GCA_002280475.1). Taxonomy (GTDB): domain Bacteria; phylum Pseudomonadota; class Alphaproteobacteria; order Caulobacterales; family Caulobacteraceae; genus Brevundimonas; species Brevundimonas aurifodinae. The sequence goes on along the minus strand of NCEB01000009.1, from coordinate 88,555 downwards.
TCGGACGGCTGACCGCAGCCGGCGAGGACAAGCGCGCCGGCGACGGCCAGCATCAGGGTACGACGAAGGGACATGGTGACGTTTCCGGACTGAGGCCGCTGACCCGCGGCGATGTTGCGGCTCCGCTATAGTGAACTTGCGAAGCAGTCGCAACACATGAAGGTGACGAGGCCCGCGACGTTTCCGCCGCAGGCCCCCAATCAGCGTCAACCGATGCGTTCGGCGATGCCGTTCAGCGTCTCGGTCAGACCGCGCAGACGGCGCGCCGTCTGGTCATTCCCGGACACCGAGATATCGCCGGCAGCGGCCCGCAGCGCGCTGGCCGCCGAGGCGTCACGGCCCCCGGCCTCGACCAGAGGCGCGGCCGCGTCGACGGCGGTGGTGATCCGGGCCATGACGTCGGCCGCCAGGCCTCCGTCCCGCGCCAACTGGTCCAGATAGGCGCGGGCGACCACCGGATGGTGGGGCCAGCGGACCGGAAACTGCTGCTGCGGGTTCACCGTGCCGCCTTCGTCCGCCATGGCGGCGGCGGCGATCTCGTTGGCGGTCAGGTCGGCGCTGGGCTGCAGTTCCAGCACGTCCAGGCCGCGCGCGATCTCGGTGCCGTAGATGCGGCCATTGTACCAGTAGACCGACCAGTAGCCGCCCAGGATGTCATGCTCGTCGCTGAGCGGACCCCGGTCGAAATAGGCGATCTCGCGCGGGTTGGACGAGTCGGTGAAGTCGCTGATCGACAGACCGCCCTGATACCAGGCCTGGACGAACAGGTCTCGCCCGGGGACAGGGATCAGCGAGCCGTTGTGGGCCACGCAGTTCTCGCGCGCGGTCTGGGGCGCCGGCATCTTGTAGTAGCTGCGGAACACCATCTGGCCATCGACGATATCGTAGATGGCGTTGGCACCCCAATCGGTCGGGTCCTGCACGCGGCAGCGCGGACGCGCGCCGCCGCCCCATTCGTCGGTGAAGATCACCTTGGTGCCGTCGTTGTTGAAGGTAGCCGAGTGCCAGTAGGCGAACCGGGGATCGTTCACCGCCGAGATCCGGCGCGGCTGCATCGGGTTGGAAATGTCCATCAGGATGCCGTTGCCCGAACAGGCGCCGCCGGCCAGATTCCTGGCCGGGAACAGGGTGATGTCGTGGCACTGGTCGGTGCGGTTGGTCGTCTGGGTGCCCGCGCCGTGGTCCCCGCCGCGCCACAAGCCCGCCACCGCGCCGGTCGCGTCGTCGGCGAAGACGCGCGGGCTGTCGATGATGCGGGCCTGGGACGGATCGGCCAGCGGGATCTCGATCACGTCGATCGAGAACAGCGCCGTGTTTTCATCTCCCGGGAATCCGACGACGCAGCCGGCCAGTTCGTCCTCGTCGCGCACGCCGGCGGTGCCGGAGTTGTAGACGATCAGGCGACGCTCGTCGGCGGAGACGACAGAATGGGTGTGCGACCCCCGGCAGGTCTGGACCTGGCCGACCTGGACGGGGTTGGCGCGGTCTGAAATGTCGAAGATGCGCACGCCGCGGAAGCGATCGGGCTGCGCGCCCTCGCCCACGCCCTGACGGCCGCAATCGACGCGTCCGTTGTTGGACTCCACCGACATAAGCAGCAGGTCGCCGACGATCGAGACGTCGCCCTGGCCCCCAGGACAGACCACGGAGGTGATGAGCTCCGGCTCGGGCGAGGCCTCGCTGATCCGGTACAGGTTGAAGCCGTGATAGTTGCCGACCGCCAGCAGGTCGTTCTGGAAGGCCATGTCGGTGTTGGCGAAGCTGAGGAAGGGCGCGCGACGGCCGAACTGGGCGGCGGTGCCTTCGCGGGCGTCGCCATCTTCAGTCTCGGACGGGATCGGCGGCGGCAGGCCCTCGGGATTGGCGGGGTCGAAGAAGCCGGTGGGCTTGGGCAGGCTGGCGACCAGGTTCAGGTTGGCGGCCCGAACAGGTCGGCGACCATCTGCACGGCCCCCTCATGGTGAGCGATCATCCGCTCCAGGAACAGCTGATCGAACGCGGGGCCCTCGGCGGCAGCGAGTGCGGCCATCTGCTCGGGCGTCGACATTCCCGGCATGCCGGCGTGTCCACCGCCGTGCTGGGAGTGATCCATCGCGCCGTGATCCATGCCTGCCATTGAATCGCCGCCGGCCGGGTCGGGCGCGGTCTCGCCGCGCTCGGTCAGCCAGCCGCGCATGAACTCGATCTCGTCGGCCTGGGAGGCCGTGATCCGACCCGCGATGTCGCGCACGGCCTCGGTGTTCGTGCGCTCGTTCACCAGCGCAGCCATCTGCACGGCCTGGGCGTGATGCAGGATCATGTCCTGCATGAACTTGACGTCATCGGCGGAGAAACGGTTATCGGCGATGCGAGAGGCCTCGTCGCCGCTCAGCGCTCGAGTCGCCTGACCGGGCGCGCCGGGCTGGACGATGGGCGCGGTCTGGGCCGCGGCCCCCACGGCGAACAGCAGGACAGCGGCGGCGGCCGAGGCCCCCAACGCTTGACGGACGGACGGCGCGAACTTCTGCAACAACAACTCTCCCGATCTTCGGACCCTTGGTCCCTGGGACATCTGACCACGGCCAGCGACGCGGGCCAAGCCGCCATTGTTCGGCCACGGGGTCGCAACGCCAGACGCGCCCGTTAACGTGACATCCACGGCCCCTGTGCAGGATGACGGCCATGAGCACGGCCCTCGACCTGACGCGCGATCCGGACGCCCGGCTGGACGCCCCCGCGCTTCAGGCGCTGGCGGCCCGCACCGTGGCCGACGCTGAAATCGACGCCGGAGCCGAAGGCGCGGCGCGGCGCGGCCCCTTCCGTCCCGAGGTCTGGCTGAATGCGAGGCAGCGCGACGCCTCGCGCCTGGCGGTCCATTGGTTTCGCAGCGTCGACGTGGCTGTGGTCGTCGGCCTGTCCTTGATCCTTCTCTGGGTGATGACGCCCGGTGGCCTGCTCGAGGCCCCGCTTTGGCGCGTCCTGCCCCTGGCGCTGGGAGCAGCGACAGTGCTGGGGCTGATGCGGTCGCTCGGCCTCTACCGGTTCGCGAAGGGCCAGAGCGTATCGACCCATCTGGCGGCGGTGTCCGGCGTGGCGTTGGTCGGCGGGGGCCTCGCCATCGGGCTGGAAGCCGCGCTGTCGGCCCGGCAACCGGACTTGACGGCCCATCTCCTGTGGACCGCATTCGTGATCGTTGCCCTGTACGGCCTTCACCTGGGCTGGAGCCTGAAGGTCGCCGACTGGCGCAAGAAGGGGGCCCTGACGCCCAATGTCGTGCTGGTCGGGGCGACGCGCCACGCCGAACGTCTGATCCGCGAGGCGCTGCAACGCCGCGACATCAATGTGCTGGGCATCTTCGACGATCGGCTGGCGCGGTCGCCCGACAGCGTGGCCGGTGTGCCGGTGCTGGGCGACGCCCAGGCCCTGATGACCCACCGGATGACGCCCTATGTCGACAAGATCGTCGTGGCCATCGACCCGAAGGCGGAGGCCAGGGTGCGAGAGCTGACGGCGCGGCTGTCGACCCTGCCCAACGAGGTGACCCTGCTGGTCGATCCGGTCGATGCCAGCGAACGCGGCGCGGCCCTGGACCGCCTGGCGCGAGCCCCCCTCGCCTCGCTGGACGGCACCATCGACGACGATCGCCGGGCCTTCAACAAGCGGATTCAGGACATGGTGGTCGGGACGGCGGCTCTGGTCCTGCTGTCGCCTGTCATCGCCCTGACGGCCCTGGCGATCCGGCTGGACAGCCCTGGGCCGATCTTTTTCCGGCAACGTCGCCACGGGTTCAATCACGAGGAGATCGTGGTCTGGAAGTTCCGCTCCATGCGCCATGAGGCCGCCGACGCTACCGCCAGCCGTCAGGTGACCGCAGACGACGATCGCGTCACGCGGTTGGGGCGCTTCATCCGCTCGACCAGTCTCGACGAGCTGCCCCAGCTGTTCAATGTGTTGAAGGGCGAGATGTCGCTCGTCGGGCCCCGTCCCCACGCCATCGGCATGAAGACGGGCCAGATCGATTCCGCGCGCCTGGTCGCCGAATACGCCCACCGTCACCGGATGAAGCCCGGCATGACGGGCTGGGCCGCCATCAAGGGCTCGCGAGGCCCGCTGCACACCGCCGCCGAGGTGCGCACGCGCGTGCGGCTGGACGTCGAATACATCGAGCGTCAGTCGCTGTGGCTCGACCTTTGGATCATGCTCGTCACCGTGCCCGTGCTGCTGGGCGACCGGGCGGCCCAACGGTGACGGGACCGGTCTGATGTTCTGGCGCGGTGTGTGGGGCTATCTGCCCGCCAACATCATCCAGGGACTGGTGGGGTTCGGCTCCATCGTCGTGTTCACGCGCCTGCTGACGCCCGAGGATTTCGGGCGCTACGCCATCGCCTTCTCGGTCATGACCCTGTTCCACGTCGCGACCTTCAGCTGGCTGGAAGCCTCGATGGCGCGGTTCTGGGCGGCCGAGAAGGGCCGCAGCCTGGCCGACCATTTCCTGACGCTTTATCGCACCGCTGCGGTTATGACGGCCGCCGTCCTGCCGGTGTTCGCCCTGATCCTTTGGGTCCTGCCCATCGGGCTCGGCCTGAAGCTGGCCATCGCGGCGGGGGTGGCGGGCATTCCGATCCGCTGCCTGTCGAAGCTGGCGCAGGAGCGGTTCCGCGCTTCTGGCGCGGTGCGCAAGTCGGCGACCCTGGACATCTTCGTCAGCCTGGGCGGCTTCGGCTTCGGCGTCGTGGCGGCGCTGCTGGGCGCGGGAGCCGCCTCCCCCCTGATCGGTCTCGGCCTGGCGCCGCTGCTGACCCTGCCTTTCATCCTGCCCGGAGAGCTGAGGCTGGCGCGCGGCGGGACCCTGTATCGGGAGCGACTATGGTCCTATGCCCGCTACGGCTATCCGATCGCGGCGGGGCTGGGGTTGTCGCTGGTCATGGCGTCCACGGACCGGTTCCTGCTGGATGCGTTTCTGGGCCCGGCGGCGGTCGGGGCCTATCATGCGGGCTACAGCCTCGCGAGCCGGACGCTGGACGTGCTGTTCATCTGGCTCGGCGCGGCGGGCACGCCGGCCCTCATCATGGCCTGGGAGCGGGGCACCCGTGAGGGCTTCCTCGCGGCGGCGCGCGAGCAAGCCTCGACCTTCATCCTGATCGGCCTTCCGGCGGCGGTCGGCGTCGCCCTTGTCGCCCGGCCGATGGCGGAGTTCATGATCGGCGAGGACCTGAGAACGGCCGCCGCCTCGGTCACCCCGGTGATCGCCCTGTCGGCCCTGCTGTCGGGGATCACCGCCTATTATCTGAGCCAGAGCTTCGTGCTGGGACGGCGCACCGACCGGCTGCTGGTGACCCTGTGCATTCCGGCCGCCGCCAATGTGTTGCTGAACCTCGCCCTCGTGCCGCCGATGGGCGTCATGGGCGCGGCGATCGCCACGACCCTCAGTTTCGCCGTCGGCGCCCTGGCGTCCATCGTCATGGGACGGCGCATCGGCGTGGCCATGCCGATCCCCTGGACCACCCTGGGCCGCTGCGGTCTGGCCAGCGGACTGATGGCGGCCGTGGTGCTGGTCCTTCCGGCCTGGGGCGGGCTGGGGGAGCTGATCCTGAAGGCCGGCGTCGGGGCCGTGGTCTACGGCATGGCCGTGCTGGTGCTGAACGCAGCGGGCATGCGCGACGTGGCCGGCCGGCTGGTTCAGGCCCGAACGAGAAGGGCCACGGCATGAGTCGTCCCATCCTGACCGACAACGCGCGCCGCCGCGCTGCCAAACCGGCGGTCTCGGTGCTGATCCCCTTTCTGCGCGACGATCCGGGCGAACTGCTGGGCCTGCTGGACGAGGAAGCCGCGGCCCTGGGGGGCGCGGTCGAGGTCGTGCTGCTGGACGACGGCACCAGCGACGCGACCCTGACGGAAAGGCTTCAGGCGCAGGTTCGGCGCATGGCCCTGCCGACCCGGCTGATCTCTCTTTCCCGGAACGAGGGACGCTCGAAGGGGCGCAACCGGCTGGCGGCGGCGGCGCGAGGCGGCTCGCTGCTGTTCCTCGACAGCGACATGCGGCCGGACCATCGGCGGTTCCTCCAGACCTGGGCCGACCTGGTGGCGCGCGAGGATCCGGCAGTCGCGTTCGGCGGGTTCTCCCTGCTGCAGGCCTCGACCGAGGCGCGCTTTTCCGTCCACCGGGCCATGGCGACGCACGGCGAGTGCGTCGCCTATGGCGAGCGGGCCCGCACGCCGGAGAAATACGTCTACACCTCCAACCTGCTGGTCCGGCGCGACGTGTTCGAGGCCGAAGCCTTCGACGCCACCTTCACCGGCTGGGGCTGGGAGGACGTGGAGTGGGCCATGCGCGTCTCGCGTCGCTTTCGCGTCATCCATGTCGACAACCCGGCCACCCATATGGGCCTGGACACGGTCGAACAGCTGGCCGGCAAATACGAACAGTCCGCGGGGAATTTCGCCCGCGTGGTGGCCCGGCATCCCGACATCGTCGGAACCTATCCCAGCTACAAGGTCGCGCGGATGCTGAAGCGCGTGCCGGCCCTGGACCGTGTGCGGCCGTGGATGAAGCGGTTCGCGCTCGCAGGGTGGGCGCCGACGGGCGCGCGAGCCTTCTCGCTGAGACTCTACCGCGCCGCCCTCTATGCCGAGACCGTGTGATGCAGCCGGTCTGCGTCATCATCCCGACGATGCGGCGGACCGAGGGCGTGACGCGCGCGTTGCGGTCCGTGTTCGCCCAGACCGACCTCTCGACGCGGCCGGTGTCGATCGTGGTCGTCGATAACGACCCGGCTGAAACGGCGCGACAGGCCGTCGAAAGCCTTCGTTCCGGGAGCCCTTTTCCCCTCGCCTATCGACACGAACCCCGTCCGGGTGTGGCGACGGCGCGCAACAGCGCGCTCGCCGAGACGCCTGCGCCGCTGATCGCGTTCCTGGACGATGACGAGGCGGCGTCGCCGGGCTGGCTGGCGGCCCTGTTGCAGGCCCAGGAGCAAACGGGCGCGGACGCGGTCTTCGGGCCGATCACGGGGCGCGTGCCCGAGGGCACCGGATGGGCCAGCGCCTATCTCGAACGCTTCTTCGGGCGCGAAGGACCGGCGTCCACAGGTTTGATCAACCATGGTTATGGCTGTGGGAATTCGCTGATGGTGCGGTCGACCGCCCTACCCGGCCCCGCTCCGTTCGACACCGGGGCAGATCAAACAGGCGGAGAGGACGACGCACTGTTCGCGGCGCTTCAGACCCGGGGCGGTCGCTTCGGCTGGGCCGCCGACGCCTGGGTCGAGGAGTTCGCGCCGCCCCACCGCGCGACGATGCGATACGCCCTGGCCCGTGCCTTCGCCTATGGGCAGGGGCCCAGCCAGACGGCGGCCAAAGCGCGCGACTGGGCGGGCGTCGCCCGCTGGATGGTGATCGGCACGGCCCAGGCGGCGGTGTGGGGCCTCGCCGCCATCGGCCTGACCGCCGTCGCCCATCCCCGTCGCGCGGAGATGATGGACCGCGCCGCGCGCGGCCTGGGCAAGCTGTTCTGGATGAAGGGGTTCGAACCGCGCTTCTATGGCGCGCGCGAACTGCGGCGGCTGGAGACGATCAGCCCGTCAGCCGCCTGAGGAACGGCGGCGGCGCATAGGTCGAGCGGTTGACGACCACGCCGGCGATGCGTCCGCCCACGGCCTCGATCTCGTCCCTCAGGATCACGGGCTCGGCCGCCGAGGTGGCCTCGGCCGCCACCACCAGAACGGTTGCGTCCACGAAGGGCGCCAGGGTGATGGCCAGGTCCGAGCGGTCGGCGGCAGGCGCGTCGATCACCACCGTATCGGCGAACCGGCGCATCGCGTCCCAGTAGCGCGGATCGGCGAGAGGCTCTGCCCGCTGTCCCGACCGCAGGACCTCGGCCCGAAAACGCGTGATCCACAGCCGCCCGCCGAGGCAGGGACGCGCCGTCATCAGGCGGGCGGGCGCCACGGACTTGCGGTCGCGGCCGATCACGGGCGGGGTGACGGCGAAGAAGGTCGCTCCGTTGGGCGACGAGGCTGCGGGCGCCCCCAGCCGGCCATAGCGTTCGGGGTCGGCCCCGACGGCCTCCTGCTGGCCGGGCTGGTCCAGGTCGGCATCGATCAGCCAGACGGGCTTTCGCGCGCGGACGGCGGCGAGCCGCGCGAACTCCCGCGCCACGGTCGAGGCTCCCTCTCCGGTCGTGGCGCAGGCGATCTGCACGACCCGTCCGCGATGCGCGGGGGCCGGTCCCAGCGCGGCCCAGAGGCCCGCCATTTCGCTTGTGAGATCGACCATCGAATCGATTACGCGGTGACTGACGCGGGCAAGGCTAACACGCGGACATCAGGCCGCCTTCACGGGCGCGACGGCGAGCACCGGCATGTCCAGCGTGCGGCCGACCATGCCGGGCGTCGACAGGCCACGTCGGGTGAAGACCCGCAGAAGGCCGACGCACAGGGCGGTGAAGCCGGCGAACAGGATGACCAGCGCCATCAGGGGCATCTTCAGACTGGTGCCCCGTGTCGGCGCCACGGCGCGCTCGATCACCCGGACGTTGTCGGCCCCGGCGCGGACCAGGCCGTTGTCGGCGCGGCTCTGGGTCTCGCGCTGCTGGAACTCGCGGATCGAGGCGGTCAGGACGTCGCGGTTCGAGGCCAGGGTGGCGTTCTCGGATTCCTGACGGGTCATCCGGGCCTGACGGTCCAGGATCTCGGCCAGCTGTCGGTTCACCGAGGCCAGGCGCGCCGACAGTGAATCGCGTTCGGCCTGGGTGGTGATGCGGGTGGTCTCCAGCTCGGTCCAGATCGGATTGGGCCCCAGGCGCACCTCCTTGGCCCCCACGGTCGTGCCGGTGGCGACATAGGCCTGCAAGCCCGCGATCCGCGCCTCGATATCCCGGACCGGCTGGCTGTCGGGCTGATAGCGGGCCAGCAACTGCTCTCGCTCGGTCCGAAGCGTCAGGATCTGGTCCTGGGCCGAAACGTTCAGGTCCTGCTGCAAGGCGATCTCGGCGGGCACCCGGTCCAGCTGGGCCTCTATCGTGACGAGGCGTCGCGCGGCCTGGTTCAGCTGGTTCTCGACCGAGAATTTTTCGGTCAGGGTAGTCTGATAGACGGCCGCCAGCGCCGTCTTGGTCGCGGCGAAGTCACCGATGTCGTTGGACGTCAGAAACGCCTCATAGGTCCGGTCGACCTCGCTCAACTCGTCCTCGAACGCCCGGCGCTGGCTGGCGATGGCGGAGGTGGAGCGATCCTGGAACACCTCGCGCCGATAGATCAGATACTGGTCGATGATGGCGTTCAAGACGCGAGCCGACTGTTCGGCGCTGTCGCTCTCGAAGCCGAGCCCGATGGTCGATCCTTGTGGCGTCGTGGAAATGGACAGGTTGTCGTTGATGAACTTGATCGCGTCGCCTTCCTGCTTCTCGACGGGATCGGTCGAGACCTTGCCGGGCTTCTGGAAGAACGGCAGGCCCAGAGCCCGCACGGCGCGCAGCTTCACCTCGCGGCTGCCGATGATGTTGGCCTCTGTCTGGGCCACTTCGCCCGGCGCCGGCGGCTGGGACTGGCGGTCGGTCAGACCACCGACGCGCGGCTGATAGACATATTCCTGGCCCGCCCCGACGAACAGGCTGGCCCCGGCGGTATAGGTCTTCTTCAGCGTCAGGACGGCCGCCGCCCCGATGGCCAGGACCACCAGAAAAACCAGCACCATCACCCACAGCTCGCGAAACAGCAGGCCGACGACGTCCCCGAACCCGTAGCGCGGGCGGGCCGAGACGTAGGCTGTGGCCGTCGAACGCATGAACAGGGCGAATCCGTGGGAAGGTGAACCTTTCCGATCCTTCGCCGGTCGGCGTTAACCACTGATTACCCATGATCGGCGAGCTTCGCTCCATGATCGATCGGCGAGGGATTCTTTGGGGCGTTCTGGGCGCGGCAATCGCGGCCTCGACGGCCGGTTGCGCCTCGGGCCAGGGCCGCACGCCCAACCGGGTGCAGCGGGGCGGCTTCTCCGACATCGCCTTCGCCGACTGGACCGACGCCGAGCCGGAATATCTGCTTTATCCCGGCGACGAGATCGAGATCGCCTTGCCGACCGCCACCGAACTGACGCGGACGCTGAGGGTGGGGCCCGACGGCCGGGTCGCCCTGCCGCTGATCGGTCAGGCCATGGCGGCGGACCGGACGCTGTCGGAGCTGGAATACACCCTGTCGGAGGCCTATGCGGCCGAACTTGTGCGGCCGGTGGTCGAGGTAACGCTGAAGCAGGCGGGGCCGATCCGGGTCTGGGTGGCGGGAGAGGTCCGCACGCCCGGCGTCTATGACATGAACGGAGACATCGACGCCTATCAGGCGGTGGTCCAGGCGGGCGACTTCCTGGCGACCGCCAGGCCGCAGGAGGTGGCGCTGATCCGGCGCGGGCCCGGCGGTGTCCGAATGATGCGGGTGGTGGACTTGAGGCCCCGTCGCGGCGAGGTCGTGGCGCTGAGGCGTGGCGACATCCTGTTCGCGCCGCGCTCGACGCTGGGGGAACTGGCCAACTTTTTCACCCAGATCCGCAACGCCCTTCCGATCGGGTTCAACTATTCGATCAACGGGCAGTTTCAGCAGTTTTGAGTGGCGCTACCGCTCGCCGCGCGGCGGCTCGCTGCTTGAGCGCAGTGTTTGGGGCGCTACCGCTCGCGACGCGGTCGCTCGCTGCTTGAGGCCGGGCCCCCTCCCCACCCCCGTCATCCTCGGACTTGATCCGAGGATCGGGCTGTCGGCGCGTGCATCCTAGGAGCGAGGCGGAAATCTCCGTGCATGCCTTCAGCACGGGGTGGGCGGAACATCTGATCCTCGGGTCGAGCCCGAAGATGACGAAACGAGGGGTTACGCCGCCAGCTTGACCACGCCGGCGTCGATGTAGCGGCGGGCGGCGCGCTGGGCCTCGGCGATCTCGTCGCGTTCCATCTCTTCGGACATCTCGCGGCGATAGACCCGGGCCTCGATCGAGCCCTTCATGGACGCGAGGTTGAAGATCATGTGGGCCGAGACCCGGTCCATCGGACAGCCGCCCGAGCCCGAGGAATACATCATCCCAAGCCGGAACAGGGCGTCGCCGTCCATGTCGGGCGTGGGCAGAGGCAGCGGGGCCGCCTCGACTTCGTTGGTCGCGTCCGGCGCGGTTTCTTGCGCGTTCATTACCGTATCCTTGCGATGGTCGGACCTTTCTGGCCCGCCTTTCGATACGCGATCAAATACCCCCGGTTTGAAGTTAAAGTTAACAGCGCCCGGAGGGACAAAGTCTTTTCAGTAAAGGCAAAATGAATACTCCGCAGGAGATTCAGACCTGCGAAATACACTGTAAACGCCTGATTCAGCTTTGGCGGGCGCGTTGCCCGAACAGCAGCTTCCGGGCCTCCTCCGCCGCCTTGCCGGAGGCTGCGAGGTTGCGGCGCATTTCGTCGCCGACCGCCCTGCCCTTCACCACCGCCGGACGGGCCCCCACCCGCTCCATCCAGGCCTTCAGATGGGGGAAGTCACCCAGGTCCTGACCCTGGTGCTCCGGCAGGATCCAGGGCCAGGCGGCCATATCGGCGATGGAATACTCGCCAGCCAGGAAGTCGCGGTCGGCCAGCCGCCGGTCCAGCACGCCGTACAGCCGGTTGGTCTCGTCGGTGTAGCGCCGCACGCCGTAGGCGATCTGGCGCTGGTCCTTGATCAGGGCCGGCGCGTACTGCCGGAAATGGTGGGTCTGGCCCGCCATGGGTCCGAGCCCGCCGACCTGCCAGAACAGCCACTGGTCCACCTCGGCGCGGGCGCGGACGTCGGTCGGATAGAAGCGGCCTGACTTGTTGGCGAGATACTGCAGGATCGCCCCACTCTCGAAGATCGACAGGGGCTCGCCGTCCGGGCCGTCCGGATCGACGATGGCGGGCATCCGGCCGTTCGGGCTGATGACCTGGAAGTCAGAGTTAAACTGCTCGCCCCGGCCGATGTTCACCGGCTTGACCACATAGGGCAGGCCCATCTCCTCCAGCGCGATCGAGACCTTCCACCCGTTGGGCGTGGGCCAGTACCAGAGTTCGATGGGGGCGATCATGGGCGGGAACTCCGGCGTGCGAGGGTACGGGAACTGATCTGGGCGGCGGGTGCCCCGCCCGCAAGACGTCGTTCAGACACCGTTCATGCGTCGGACCCGAGCGTGCCCTCGAGCCGCCGACCTTTCGGCGTGCGGGGAAGACGAGAATGAAATCCATGCTGACGGCGTTCGCCGCCCTGGCCGCCCTGGCCCTCCCAGCCGGAGCCCCGACTTTCGCAATGGCTCAGGAGCTGACCATGGAGGCCACTTCAGACAGCCCGTCCAGAGCGGCCGAGCCGACCCCCCTGATCCAGCAGGCCTCCGTCCAAGAGCGACGCGGGGGTGGTGAACGACGCGGCGGCGGCGAACGGGGCGGTGGTCGCAATCGCGAAGGCGGCGGCGAAGCCCGAGGTGATCGGGGCCGGGGCGGTGATCGCGGTCGTGGCGGTGAGGCTCGCGGAGGCGGCGATCGCGGAGGCGAGAGCGGCTGGAACCGGGGCGGCGGTCAGGATCGCGGCGACGCGCGACGCGACCGGGGCGAGCGTCGAGGCGGCGGCGGGAGCGGCTGGACCCAACCCACGACGCCGACGGTTCCGGCTGTCACGCCCCCTGTGCCCGGTCAGGACGGTCGCGGCGGATGGAACCGGGGTGGGGACGGTCGCCGTGACGGCGGCGGCCGCGACCGGGATCGCCGGGGCGAGCAGGATCAGAACCGTGACCGCGATCGCGACCGCAGGGATGGCGACCGTGACCGCCGCGACCGTGACGACCGCAACCGCGGCGGCTGGACCGGCGGCAACTGGAACGGCGGCGGCCAGGATCGCGGGGGCTGGGAGCGGGACCGCAACGGCGGTGGTCGCGGCTGGTCGAACGACCGCAACGGGCGGCGCGACTACAACGGTTTCCGCAACCGCTGGAACCAGGACAGCTGGCGGCGCGACTGGAGCCGCAACCGGGGCTATGACTGGTGGCGCGACGACCGGGGCTTCCGGGGTTACACCGGCTTCCGATCCGGCTTCTATTTCGCCCCGAACCACGGCTATTACTCGGTGCCGAGGAACTACTGGGGCCAACGGTGGTACGCGGGCGACTATCTGCCGTCGGTCTTCTGGCGCTATCGGCTGGACGACTGGCGCACCTTTGGCCTTGGCTTCCCGCCGCCGGGAACCCAGTGGGTGGCGGTCGACAACCACATCTATCTGATCGACGCCTACGACGGCTACATAATCGAGGTCATCTTTGACGCGTGGCGCTGGTAGACCTCGGGCGCTGGTAGACCTCGGGCGCTGACAGGGCCGGCCGAAGCCGGGATCAGCCGCAGTCGACGCTGCGGATGATCCCGGTGGCTTCCTCGAAGCGGATGTTCAACCGGTCCGGGCGGTAGTCGCGCGTGGTCGGACAGGTCGTGCAGACGATCCGCACCGGCTTGTCGGCCGGAAAGGTGACCGCGCCGACGTGGCTGCCGATCAGGCTGGCAGCTGCGGCCGCATCGCACTGATGCGGGCCCGGCCCCGGCGCGGGCACCGGTTCGGGGGCCATCGCGCAGCCGGACAGCAGGGCGGCCACGCCGCCGATCGTCACCATCATCCGCATCGAACCTGCTCCACGATTTCGGTCTCGGCGTTGTAGAAGATGTTCAGCCGGTAGGGCGAGAAGTCCATCGTCACCGGGCAGGTGGTGCAGACCACGCGACGATTGACGACCTCGACGGGAACCGGGATTTCGTTCCGGTGACGTCCGACCAGATATTGCAGGTCGCGCGCCTTGCACAGGTCCTGCTCCCCTTCGGGCATGCGGCTGCCGACCGGGGGATTCCGCTCGGCCTGTTCGACCACCGCGGGAGCGGGCGCATCGGCGACATCCGGGGTCGATGAGCAGGCGGCGAGAAACAGGCTCGCCAAAAGTGGGGCCGCGATCAGGCCGCCTTTTCCCACCGACCCTCGTCCGACTGCTTCCAGTAGGCGAGGTTCGCCCCGGCCTCCTTCAGCGCCTTCCAGCGACCGCGCGCGGTCGTCAGGGCCGCGTCGTCCCGTCCGTCGAAGATGATGAAGCACCGCTCGAACTCCTCTTTCAGGCTCATGTCTGATCCATCGACGATGAACAGCGCCTGAGACCGGTTCAGGTTCGCCGCGTCCGCCGTCAACAGGATCGGTTGACGCTCCGCATGGGCTTCGTCGGCCAGGCCGTGCGCCAGGAACGCCTCCGCGCGCCAGCTCCACAGCCGCTCGTCGATGTCGCGCCTCCGGTTGTCGTCGGAGACACGCACCCGCGCGCGCCACCCACGCTGAAGCGTTCGATCCAGAAGCTCGGGCAGCACCTGGTCCAGCGTCGACCGTTCCAGGTGATAGAACCAGACCTCGCCGGACGTCTCGGCCACGATCAGCCCTCGTAGGTGTCTGCCACCATCCGGTCCAGCAGACGGACTCCCCAGCCCACCGGGCCGTCCGGGACCGTCGGCCGCGTGGACTTGTTGACCCAGGCGGTGGGGGCGATGTCGATGTGGGCCCAAGGGACGCCGTTGGTGAAGCGCTGCAGGAACAAGCCCGCCGTGATCGATCCACCGTCGCGACCGGCCGAGTTCTTCACGTCGGCGTTCACGCTGTCCATGATCTTGTCGTACTGGGGCGGCAGCGGCATGCGCCACACGTTCTCGCCGACCTTCGGGCTGGCCGCCAGGATGGCGTTCGCCAGATCGTCGTCATTGGCGAAGACCCCGGCGTAGTCGAGGCCCAGCGCCACGATCATGGCCCCGGTCAGGGTCGCCAGATCGACCATGAACTTCGGCTTGAAGCGGTCCTGCGTGTACCAAAGCGCGTCGGCCAGGACGAGGCGACCCTCGGCGTCGGTGTTGATGACCTCGACGGTCTGGCCCGACATGGACTTGACGATGTCGCCCGGGCGCTGGGCGTTGCCGTCGGGCATGTTCTCGACAAGACCCAGCACGCCCACGGCGTTGACCCTGGCCTTGCGACCCGCCAGCGCATGCATCAGCCCGGCGACGGCCGCGGCACCCCCCATGTCCCAGATCATGTCCTCCATGCCCTGTGCGGGCTTGATGGAAATGCCGCCGGTGTCGAAGCAGACGCCCTTGCCGACGAAGGCGATGGGCTGATCACCCGGCTTGCCGCCGTTCCACTGAATGACGGCCAACTGGCTTTCGCGCACCGAGCCCTGGCCGACGCCCAGGAGGACGTGCATGCCCAGGCCCTCCATCTCCTTTTCGCCCAGGATCTCGACGGTCAGGCCGAGGCGTTCCAGCTCCTTGACCCGGCGGGCGAACTCGGCCGGATACAGGACGTTGGCGGGCTCGGCGACCAGATCGCGCGAAAAATAGACTGCGTCGGCGACGGCGTTCAGCGGCTCCAGCGCGGCCTCCGCGGCCGCCGGGTCCTTGGTGACGATGTGGACGGTCTTGATCGACGGGATCTTGTCCGGCTTTTCCTTGGTCCGGTATTTGTCGAACCGATAGGCAGCCAGACGAACCGCGAAGGCCGCCCGCGCGGCCTGTTCGGCCGACAGGTGCGCCAGGTCAATGGTCAGCGCTTCCAGCCCCGACAGCTTGACCGCGTGATAGGCCGCCCCGACGGCGGTCTCCAGCGCCAGGTCGTCGAACTTGGCCGCGTCTCCCGCCCCGCTCAGCACCACCAGATCGGCCGTCAGGCCGGAGGGGGCGGCCACGACGGTGGTCGAGTTGGTGCCGCCGGTGAAGCGGCTGGTGCCCATGGCCCTGGTCAGTCCGCCGGAGGTCGCCGCGTCGTGGTCGCCTCCCGCACCGGCCAGAACGCGGCCGTCATGAACCAGAATGGCGAGAGCACCCGAGCGGTGGGCGTCGGCGACGAAATCGATCTGCATGGGAAAAAGCGGACTCCAGCCGGGTGTGGCCCGGTCGTTGATACTGTGAAGCTTAGCTATAGCCGCCATTGTCGGCGGCTGGCCAGCGCGTGTATTAGATGCGCCGCCACGTCCGCGCCCGCAACCGGGTGATTTCCATCGCCCGCATGACCCTGATTCAGCGCTACCTTTTCCGCTCCTCAGCCAGAGCCTGGATCAGCTGGAGGTCATCGTCGAACGCGGCCAGAGCGTCTGGGTGATGCTGAAGCTGACCCTGCTGGCGGTGCCGCAGTTGTTCGCGGTGATCCTGCCGATCGGCCTGTTCGTCGGCGCCCTGATCGCCCTGACCCGGCTTCAGCGCGAGCAGGAACTGACCGCCGCCTATGCCAGCGGCATGACGCGTTGGCGCATGATCGAACCGGCCGCGCGCCTGGCCGCCGCCGTGGCCCTGGTGATGCTTGTCACCAATGTGGTGGTCCAGCCCTGGGCCCAGAGAGCGTCGCGCGAGCAGGCCTTCGAGATTCGCACCGACCTGGCCGCCCTGCTGGTCGAGGAGGGGCGCTTCGTCCAGGGCCCGAACGGGCTGACGGTCTATGTCCAGGAGATTCAGCAGAACGGCCTGCTGAAGAACCTGTTCATCCACATCCAGGACGGTGAAGAGGTCACGACCTGGGACGCGTCCGAAGCGCGTTTCGGCCGGGTCGATGGCCAACCGGTGCTGACCATGCGCGCGGGGTCGTGGCAGCAGTACAGCTCGGCCGGTGTGCTGCAGCAACTGTCGTTCGACGGCTACGTTTTTCCTCTGGGACAGTATGTGACCGACACCGAGGCAGTCCGCTACAAACCGGCCGACCTGTGGATGGGTCAACTGTTCTCGCCGACGCCGCAACTAATCGAGACCGCCGGATCGCGGGGCGAGCTGCTGGCCGAGGCCCATGCTCGCCTGTCCTCGCCGCTCTATGCGCTCACCGCCATGGCCATGGCGGTGACGGCGATCCTTGGCGGAGCGTTCAGCCGGACGGGATACAGCGGCCGCATCGCCAGGGCCTCGGCCGCCTTCCTGCTGGTCCGGATCGTCGGCTACGCCGTGGTGGCGGCCAGCGCCTGGAACGGCTGGCTGAACGTGTTCCAGTACATCCTCCCGATCGCCGCGACCGCCCTGTCGCTGCGGCTGCTGTTCCGCGCCCTCAAGCCACGGCGAGCGAACAGTTGGTCGCTGTCGTCGTTGAAGGCTCGGTTCGCATGACCGCGCTCGGGTCATTCGCCGCCGCGCCCCGGCATGTGTTGAGCGCCCTGCGGCTGGGTCGGATCGAACGCTATGTGCTGGTCCAGCTGGCCCGATCCCTGGCGGTGGCGCTCGGGGTGATCTCCGCCCTGGTGATGCTGATCGACTTCGTGGAGATCTCGCGCGGCCTGGGCTCGGACACCGATCTTTCGGCGTTCCGCATTCTGGGCCTGATGCTCGTCAAGAGCCCGGCGGTCATCGTTCAGCTGCTGCCGTTCGTCTTCCTGTTCGGCACCTTGTCCGCCTTCGTCAGCATGAACCGTCGCTCGGAGCTGGTGGCCATGCGGGCGGCGGGGGTCTCGGCCTGGCGTTTCGTACTGCCGGCGGCCGGCGCGGCCCTGGTCGCCGGGGTCCTGACGGTGACGGTGTTCGGCCCCCTCGCGGCCTCGGGCGACGGCCTGTTCCAGCGCGAGCGCCAGCGCATCTCGGGCTCCGTCATGAGCGGCGACGAACAGCAACAGGCGATCTGGCTGCGCGAGGGCGAGGGCCAGCGCCAGATGGTCATCCGCGCCGGGCGGCAGGACCGCGCCAACGCCCGGCTGCTGGACGTGACCTTCTTCATCTACACCACCGACCCCAACGGCCGGCGGGCCTTCACGGAGCGGATCGACGCCCCGGCCGCCAGCCTGTCGGCCGGACGTTGGCGCCTCTACGACGCAGTGGGTGCCCAGACCGGCCAGCGCGCGATGCGCTATGCCACCCTGGACCTGCCCTCGGCCCTGGCGGACGAAGAGGCCTTCGAGCGGTTCGCCCGGCCGCAATCGACGCCCTTCTGGTCCCTGCCCGGCCAGATCCGGCGGATCGAGGACGCGGGATTTTCGTCGACCGCCTATCAGCTGCGATTCCAGCAGTTGCTGTCCACGCCTCTCACCTTCGCGGCCATGACCATCCTCGCGGCGGCGTTCTCGCTGCGGCTGATGCGACTGGGCGATCTGGCGCGGATGGCGGTCTCGGCGGTGGTCCTCGGGTTCGCCTTCTTCTTTCTGAACCAGTTCTCGGCCGCAATGGGATCGGCGGAGGTCGTGCCGCCGGTGGTCGCCGCCTGGCTGCCGGCGATCCTCACGGCGCTCGCCGCCTTCACCTTGCTGTTCTATACCGAAGACGGCTAAGCCCGGCCCCGGCGGGGGCCATCAGGAGCGGTATCCATTTCCATGCGGTCCGGCGGTTCCGTCTCTGGCAAAAGCGTCCTGCGCGCCCGGCTGCTGGCCGGGGCGGCCGTGCTGGCCTGTCTGCCCGCCGTCGCGGTGGCGCAGACCGCCCCGCCGCGCGCGCCAGACATCCGTCCCGCCCCCGACGGGTTGGCCCCCGACGCGATCTACATCGAGGCCGACCGCGCGGGACGCAGCGGCGACGTCATTTCAGCCACCGGCGAGAGCGAGCGTGTCTTCGCGCGCTACCAGGGCAACACCCTCCTGGGCCGCAGCCTGACCTTCGACATCGGCCAGGGGATCGGCACGGCGGACGGCGAGGTCGAGTTGACCGATCCAGAGGGCAACCGGGTGTTCGCCAGCCATCTGGAACTGGACGAGGACCTGCGTGCCGGGGTGGCGGTGGACTTCGCTACGCGCCTGACCAACGGGGCCAGCCTGATGGCCGCGACGGCGGTGCGGCGCAGCGAGAACGTCAACGAACTGAACTACGCCATCTTCACCCCCTGCCCGATCTGCGACGCCGAGGGAAACCCCAAGGAACCCAGCCTGTCGATCCAGGCCGAGAAGGTCGTTCAAGACGAGGAGTTGCGGGCGATTCTGTATCGCAACGCCGTGTTCAAGCTGGGCGGCGTGCCGGTGTTCTGGCTGCCCGCTTTCGCGCACCCGGATCCGACGGTCGAACGGGCCTCGGGCTTCCTGGTCCCGACGGTGAATTACGACGACGGGCGGGGCCTGTCGTTGGAGACGCCGTATCTGCACGTCGTCTCCCCATCCGAGGACTGGCTGATCAGTCCGCAGTTCAACACCCGCGTCGAACCGTTCCTGAACCTGCAGTGGCGCCGGCGGTTCGCGGACGGGACAATCGTCCTGCGCGGTGGCGGGACCTATGCCCGCAACTTCGGCGACTTCGACCTGGACGGTGACGGCGACGCCGAGTCAAACGTCGACTTCGGCGACAGGACCAGCCGCAGCTATTTCCTCGGCTATGGCCGATTCGATCCGGCGGGACCCTGGCGCTGGGGCTTCACCGCCGAACGCACGTCGGACAAGACCCTGTTCGACCGCTACGACGTCCAGGACCGCTATCAGGACAATGGCCTGTACTATGGCGATCAGCGTCGGCTGATCAGCCAGCTCTATGCCGAGCGCCAGACCGAGCGGTCCTATCTGTCCGTCGCCGCCTTCTCGATCCAGTCGCTGAGGGTGTCGCGGTTCGATCCGGTGACGCCCGCGTTGAACGTGTTCGAGGACGACGACACCCTGCCGCTGGTGGCCCCCCTGATCGACGCCCGATGGGAGCCGAACACGGCTGTGCTGGGCGGGCGGCTGCGTCTGCGCGGATCGGCGGTGTCGCTGTATCGCGAACGCTATTTCGGCAGCCCGGTCCTGCGGCCCGAGGTGATTCCGCCCGGGCCGACCGCCGGCCTGCCCGGCGTGGACAGCCGCCGGATCTCCGGACAGCTGGACTGGCGGCGCGCCTTCATCTCTCCGGCCGGCATCCGTTACGAGCCCTTCGTCGACGGACGGGTCGACGTCTATTCTGTCGACGACCTGCCGCCCATCCTGGGCCTCGAGAACGAGACGATCTCGCGCCAGCGCGCCACGGTGGGCCTGGACGTCAGCTATCCCCTGATCCGGAGGCTGGCGGACGGGGCCGACCTGATCGTCGAACCGATGGGTCAGCTGTCGCTCTCGACCGATCCGGACCTGGACCCGCGCATCCCCAACGAGGACGCCGAAACGATCGAGCTGGACGGATCGTCCCTGTTCCGTGTCGACCGCTTCCCGGGTCACGACCTGCTGGAGGGAGGCGTGCGTCTGACGGCGGGGGTCCGCACGACCCTGCGCTGGGGCGAGAGCCGCAGCGCCAGCGTCTTCATCGGGCGAAGCGTGCGCGACGCCGAGCAGGACGGTTTCCGCGTGCCGATCCCGGATGATCCGACCCGTCTCTATGACCCGACCGGCCTGGCGGCACAGACCTCGGACTGGGTGGTCCAGGCGGAGTTCGAGCCGTCCGATCGCATCCGCGGCTGGGGCCACGCCACGATCGACGGATCGGGCGATCTGCGACGCGCGGAGACCGCAGTCGACGGACGCTGGGGCCGCCGCAACCTGGCGACCGTCAGCTATATTCTGGATCGATCCAATCCCCTGGATGGCCCGCTGAACCGGAACTACGAGTTCGTCCAGGTCGCGGCCCAGCAGTTCGTCTATGGCAACTGGGGCATCACGGTCGCGGGCATCGCCGACCTGGAGCGCGACCTGATCACCCGGTCCGAGGTCGGCCTGCTGTTCGACGACGACTGTTTCCGCATTGAGGTGGGCTATCGGCGTGACAACACCCGGGTCCGACCGACCGGACCGTCCGACGGCGTCTTCTTCCGTCTAAACCTCGCCACTTTTGGAGGGTCAGGCTATGGATCGAATGGCCTGCGTTAGGCATGAGGCGTGAAGGCGTGCGCCTGACCGGTGAGCAACCGGTCCGCGAGGCTTCGAAGGAACCAGGACTGACCATGGGTTTGATGCGTTTTACGACCGGGGTCGCGATGGCCGCGCTGGTCGCCGGCTCTGCGGTGGCCCAATCGACGACGGGCGGAGTCGCGCCCGCGCAGGCGGCCGGCACATTGGACCCTGCCGCGGAGCAGGCCCCCGTCGCCCCGACTGCGCCGGCGCCCGAGTTCCGGCTGGCGGACGGGATCGTCGCCACCGTCAACGACCAGATCATCACCGGCTTCGATCTGCGGCAGCGCATGCTGACCGTCATCGCCATGAGCCAGGTCCAGCCGACCGAGGAGAACATTCCCGCGATCCAGCAGCAGGCGTTGCAGGCTTTGATCGAAGAGCGGCTACAAGCCCAGGAGATCGCCAACTTCGAGCAGCTGATCATCACCGACGAAGAGGTGAACCAGGAGATCGCGGCCATGGCGCAGGACGCCGGGACGACGGTCGAACAATACGTCGGCTTCCTGGCCCAGGGCGGCATTCGCCCGGATCAGCTGCGCGAGCAGCTGCGGACCGAGATCGGCTGGCGACAGCTGGTGGGTGGCCGCTTCAACAGCCGCGCGCGGGTCAGCCGCGCCCAGGTCGAGCAGAACCTGCGTCAGCTGTCCGAGGCCGCGTCCAAGCCCCAGTATCTGATCGGCGAGATCTACATCGAGGCCGCCCGCGTCGGGGGCCAGCAGGCCGCCTTGAACGGGGCCGAACAACTGGTCGCCCAGATGGTCCAGGGCGCGCCGTTCCAGGCGGTGGCGCGACAGTTCTCGGCCGCCCCGTCCGCCGCACGCGGCGGCGACGCGGGCTGGATCGTTCAGGGCACCGTCCAGCCCGCGCTGCAGGCCGCGCTCGACAGCCTGGACACGGGCCAGCTGTCGCGTCCGATCCCTGTCGAGGGTGGCGTCTACATCATCTACATGCGCGACAAGCGCGCGGGCGCGGCGACCAGCCTGGTCGCCCTGAAGCAGGCCATGATCGAACTGCCGGAAACCGCCGCCGAGGCCGACGTGGCGGCGGCCACCCAGCGACTGACGGCCCTGCAGCCCAGCCTGACGTGCGATAACCTGATCCAGCGGACGTCGTCGGAAGCCGGTCTTCTCGGCTCGGATCTTGGCGAGGCCGATGTGGCGAACCTCGCGCCCCAGTTCCAGCAGGTCGCGCGGTCGGCCGAAGTCGGCACCATCTCGAGCCCGATCCGCACGCCGCTGGGCCTGCACCTGGTGGCGGTCTGCGGACGCCGCGTCGGCGGCGCAGAGGTGCCGACCTATAACGAAGTCGAAGCGCGGTTGCGGAACCAGAACCTGGCCATGCTGGCCCGTCGCTATCTGCGCGACCTTCGCGCCGACGCCCTGATCGAACTGAAGTAGGTCGTGTCGCGGGCCCCTCTGGTCCTGAGCCTGGGCGAACCCGCCGGGATCGGACCCGAGGTCGTCGCCAAGGCCTGGACCGCGCTGAGGTCCGAAGCTCCGTTCTTCGTCGTGGGCGACGCCTGGCTGTTGGCGGCCCAAGGCATCGCTGTGTCGGAGATCGACCATCCATCCGAAGCGGCCACGAGCTTCGGCAGAGCTCTGCCCGTGCTGCATCATCCCGCGCCGGCGCCCGTCACGGCGGGAACGCCGGATGTCCGCAATGCCGGTGTCGTCGCCGACTGGATCGAGAAATCGGTAGCCCTGTGCCTGTCAGGAGACGCGTCCGGCCTGGTGACGGCCCCGATCGCCAAGGCTCCGCTCTATGCCGCCGGCTTCCGCTTCCCCGGCCATACCGAGTTCATCGCCGAACTGACGGCCGACGCGCCGCTCGATGGGACGCGGGGTCCGGTCATGATGCTGACCGCCCGGGATCTGCGGGCCTGTCTGGTCACCATCCATCTCCCGCTGGACCAGGTGCCGGAGATGGTCACGGCCGAACGGGTCAAGCGAACGGCGCGCGTCGTCCACGAGGCCATGAGACGCGACTTCGGCATCGCCCGTCCCCGCCTGGCGATGGCCGCCCTCAATCCACATGCCGGCGAAAACGGCGCGCTGGGCCTGCAGGAGATCGAGGTGCTACGGCCCGCCGCCGAGGCCCTGCGCGCCGAGGGCATCGCCATCACCGACCCTCTGCCGGCCGACACGATGTTCCATGACGAGGCGCGCGCCACCTACGACGCGGCGATCTGCCTGTATCACGACCAGGCCCTGATCCCGGTCAAGACACTGGACTTCTGGGGCGGGGTGAACGCCACCCTGGGACTGCCGATCGTGCGCACCTCGCCCGACCACGGCACGGGTTTCGAGATCGCGGGCAAGGGCGTGGCCCGCCCCGACAGCCTGATCGCCGCGATCTGTCTGGCGTCCGAGATGGCGGCGGCGCGCGCCAGCCGCTAACAGGGCGCGGTGACCGACCTCCCGACCTTGCGCGAATCCCTGGAAGCCCACGGCCTGTTGGCCAGGAAGAGCTTCGGCCAGCATTTCCTGCTGGACCTGAACGTGACGCGAAAGATCGTGCGGTTGGCAGGCCCGTTCGAGGGCCGCGCCGTCATCGAGGTCGGCCCCGGCCCTGGCGGCCTGACCCGCGCCCTGCTGGAAAGCGATCTGGGTCGGCTGGTCCTGGTCGAGAAGGACCCCCGCTTCCTGCCCCTGCTGTCCGAGCTCGACGACGGCGACGGACGGCTGGCGATCGTCGAGGGCGACGCGCTGAAGGTCCGCGAGGCCGATCTGGTCGAGGGCCCGGCGCATCTTGTGTCCAACCTGCCCTACAACGTCGGCACGCCCCTGCTGATCAAATGGCTGACGGGGCCGTGGACGCCCCTGTCCCTGACGCTGATGTTCCAGAAGGAGGTCGCGGACAGGATCGTGGCCGCGCCGGGTGACGAGGCCTATGGCCGCCTCGCCGTGATCTCCCAGGCGACGGCCAGCGCCAGGATCGTGATGCATCTGCCCGCCGCCGCCTTCACTCCGCCGCCAAAGGTGGCCTCGGCCGTCGTGCACCTGATTCCCCGCCCGGACCGTCCGCCGCCCGAGCTGCAAAAGCGTCTGGAGCGGGTCACCGCCGCCGCCTTCGGCCAGCGTCGCAAGATGCTCCGCTCGAGTCTGAAACCATTGGGCGGCGGAGCCCTGTGCGAGGCCGCCGGGATCGACCCCGACGCGCGGGCCGAGACGATCGACATCGGGGGGTTCCTGAGGCTGGCCGCGACACTGGGGATGTGAGTCCCGACCGCTTCTATGCCGATCGGCAAGAAACTGTCATCGGCGGCGACTAGCCCTCGGACACCCGTAGAGTGGAGTTTCTCATGCTGATGCGCGCCGTCCTGACCACCGCCCTCGTCGGGCTCTCGGGCCATGCCTCCGTCGCCCAAGAGCCGCCCCAGGCCGCCGACAGCTATTTCGTCGAGGCGCGGGCCGACCTGGAGGCCCGCTTGCGGACCCAGCCGGTCACCGGACCGGCGCGAAACATCATCCTGTTCATCGGCGACGGCATGGGCGTCAGCACCCTGACGGCCGCGCGCATCCATCAGGGCCAGGGGGCCGGACGCGACGGCGAATCGACCTGGACCGCCATGGACCGCCTGCCCTACTCGGCCCTGGTGCGGACCTATTCGCACGACGCCCAGGTTTCGGACTCCGCGCCGACGGCGACGGCCATGGTCGCAGGCGTGAAGACCCGCAACGACATCATCGGCCTGGACCAGACCGTCGCGCTCAATGACTGCGAAGGATCGAGAGGCCGCGAGGTGGTGTCGATCTTCGCCCAGGCCGAGGCGGCGGGTCTTCGAACCGGCGTCGTCTCGACGGCGCGCATCACACACGCGACGCCAGCCGCGGCCTTCGCCCATATCGCCAATCGCGACTGGGAGAACAGCAGCGAACTGCCGGCCGAGGCCAGGGCGGCCGGGTGCATCGACATCGCCCGTCAGATGGTCGAGTGGCCGCACGGCGATGGCCTGGACGTCATTCTGGGCGGCGGCCGCGCGCAGTTTCTGCCCGACACGGCATACGACCCGGAGGATTTGCAGAGCCGGGGCCTGAGGGACGACGGTCGCGACCTGACACAGGAATGGCGAGCCCGCCATCCGCAGGGTCGCTATATCTGGAACGCTGGCCAGTTCGCCGAGTTGGCCACGGCGCGTCCCGTGCTGGGCCTGTTCGAGCGCGATCACATGGAGTTCGAGGCGCTGCGCGATCAGGACTCCGCAGGCGAGCCCTCGCTGACGGAGATGACGCTCAAGGCCATCGATCTTCTCGATGGCGACGACGGCTATGTGCTCATGGTCGAAGCGGGCCGGATCGATCACGCCCACCATCTGGGCGGTGCTGCCCTGGCGCTCAGCGAGACCGTTGAGCTCGACCGCGCCGTCGCGGCCGTGATGGCGCGGGTCGATCTGTCGGACACCTTGGTGATCGTCACGGCCGATCACAGCCACAACTTCACCATGGCCGGCTATCCGCAGCGCGGGAATCCGATCCTGGGCCTGGTGGTGGACGTCGATGGACGTCAGGCCCAGGCCCGCGACGGCCACCCCTACACGACCCTCGGATACGCCAACGGCCCGGGCGCCGTCATCGGAGCCCGTCCCGATCCCGGCGCCTCGGACACGACGTCGCTGGAGTACCGACAACAGTCCTTGGTGCCTCTCGGCTCGGCAAGCCATGGCGGCGAGGATGTCGCGGTGCGCGCGGCCGGGCCCTGGGCCCATCTGTTCCAGGGCACGATCGAGCAGCATCTGATCTATCATGTGATGGCCTGGGCCATGCAGCAGCCCCCTTCGAATGACGAACAGCCGAACGACTGACGGCGACCTGCGGCGCTGGAACCGGTGGCTTCCAACCGCGCCTTGATCCAGATTGCCAATGTCTCCGGCAGGAGGGACGTAACGGGGGGCGGACATGAGCGACGACAAGAAGAAGATCCCGGCCGAAGCCGTGGACCTCTACACCCGCTTCATCCATGGCGAGATCGATCGCCGCGCCTTCGCCCGGGGCGTCAGCCGCTATGCCGTCGCGGGCCTGACCGCCTCGGTCATCGTCGAAGCCCTGATGCCCAACTATGCGCTGGGCCAGCAGGTGGCGCGCGAGGACGAACGCATCCGCGCCTCCTACGTCACCGTGCCGTCACCGGACGGATATGGCTTCATCCGGGGCTATCTGGTCCGGCCGTTCAGCGCGGACTCGCGCAGCGCCGAGCCCGCCCGCCTGCCCGGCGTCGTCGTGATCCACGAGAACCGGGGGCTGAACCCGCACACCGAGGACGTGGCGCGCCGCTTCGCCCTGGCGAACTTCATGGCCTTCGCGCCCGACACCCTGACCAGCGTCGGCGGCTATCCGGGCGACGACTATCAGGGTGGCCAGTTGTTCGCCTCGCTGGACCGGAACAAGATGACGCAAGATCTGATCGCGGCGGCGCGCTGGCTGAAGGCGCGGCCGGACTGCAACGGGCGGATCGCGGCGACCGGCTTCTGCTTCGGCGGGGCCCAGTCCAACCTGCTCGCCGGCATGATGGGGACCGAGCTCGCCGCCGCCGCGCCCTTCTACGGCGGGGCCACGCCGCCGGAGCTGGTGCCCGCCATCCGCGCCGCCATCCTGATCCACCACGGGGCGCTGGATACGCGCCTGGCCGAGGCCTATCCGGCCCAGATTGCCGAGCTCGAGCGGCACGGCGTGACGCACGAGGGTCACCTGTGGCCCGCATCGGTCCATGGCTTCTTCAATGACGCGACGCCGGAACGCTACAACCCGACCACCGCCGCCCAGGCCTGGGACCGGACGCTGGCGTGGTTCAACATGCACACGCGCAACAGGATTACGGCTTGAGGCGGACAGGCCAGGTGCCGGGCTCGAGCCTGATCGTCAGAGCCTTTGTCAGAGGCCGGCGATATCCCGGATGCGTGTGGCGGCGTCGATCGGATCGCAGGACTCGGTGTCAATCCTGAGGTCGGGAGCCGGCATGGCCGCCATGCTGGCGTCGAAGCTCTCCCGCAGCTCACGCAGAAGATCCCGTGATACCAGCTTGCCGAATTTCGCTCGGCCCGGATCGCCGATCCGTCGCTCCTGCGCGGCGGCGGACACATCGAGGGCGACCATGAACAGGGAGCCGTCATGGCCCTCGACGATCTCGCGCACCTGATCGGGAAAGCCCGGCGAGACCGTCGGCTCCGGCTGGAAAGTGAAGATCAGCGAACGGTCGGCCTTGGCCGCTTCGGCGAACGTCTGGACCCAGAAGCTCTCGCGCAGACGGATGAACGGGTCGGTTCCGAACGGAAAGACAGCGGTGACGGCATCGACCACCAGGTGGTTGTGAAACAGGGGCAGTCCCGTCAGCCGAGCCAGTTCGCGGCCGACAGTGAACTTGCCCGCCGCGGCGGTGCCATGGATGAAGATCAAACGCATGCCGCGACGATAGCCGGCCCGCCTCTCGTCTTCCAGCCCGCCCACCGCTAGACAGCCGGGCATGACCACCGCCATCGAGCCCTTCCGCGCCATCGTCATCAGCCGCCTGGCCCACGCCCTGAAGGCGGAGGGACGCAGCGTTATCCACATGGAGTTCGGCCAACCCTCGACCGGAGCCCCTCCCCGCGCGATCGCACAGGCGCAGCGGGTGCTGGGTCAAGACGGCATGGGCTATTGGGAAAGCGCGCCGCTGAAGGCGCGGATCGCGCGGCTGTATCAGGATCGCTACGGCGTCGAGGTCACCCCCGACCGGCTGCTGCTGACGTGCGGCGCCTCACCGGCCCTGGTGCTGGCCCTGTCGTCGCGGTTCCAGCCCGGCGACCGGATCGCCATGGCCCGGCCCGGCTACGTCGCCTATCGCAACGTCGTGAAGGGGCTGAACATGCAGGCGGTCGAGATCGCCTGCGGACCGGCCGAGCACTATCAGCTGACGGCGGCGGCGATCGAGGCGCTGGACCCCGCCCCGGCCGGGCTGATCGTCGCCAGCCCCGCCAACCCCACCGGATCGGTCATCGCCGACGAGGAACTGGCCCGCATCGCCGATATATGCCGTATACGGAATATTCAGATCATCTCGGACGAGATCTATCACGGCCTCAGCTATATCGGGCCCCAGCCGACGATGCTGGCGCACGCGCCGGACGCCATGGTCATCAACAGCTTCTCGAAATACTGGAGCATGGCGGGGTGGCGGCTGGGCTGGCTGCTGGTGCCCGGCCACCACATCGAGACGGCCAGGGCCTATATCGGCAACCTGTTTCTGACCCCGCCGTCGCTGAGCCAGCACGCGGGCCTGGTGGCCATGGACGAGGATGAGGTGCTCGAGGGCCATATCGCCGTCTATCGCGCCAACCGCGAGCGGATGCTGGCGGCCATGCCGCGCCTGGGGCTGAAGACCATCGCCCCGCCCGACGGCGCCTTCTACATCTGGGCCGACATCGGCCATCTGACCGACGACAGCGTTGGCTTCTGCGAGGCCCTGCTGAGGGACACGGGCGTCGCCACGGCCCCCGGCGTCGACTTCGACCCCGTCGAGGGCCACCGCTTCATGCGCTTCAGCTTCGCCGTCTCGACGCCCGAGATCGAGGAGGCGCTTCGCCGGATGGAACCCTGGTTCGCGGCCAGACCGCCCCTCTGATCGGTTCCTCCGGAGATGCGTTGGTCACGCATCGCTTATGGAGAGACCGTCGTGACCTATCCTCGCTTCGCTCTGATGATCGCCACCTCCACGGTGGTGATGTTCGGGCTGATGTACCTGAACACCTATGCCATGGACCACGTCTGGTTCAGCCAGACGCGCGCCTGGATGGCCCTGCTGATGGGGGCGGTGATGGCCCTGATCATGATGGGTTACATGTTCTCGATGTACCCGAATCGCCGCGCGAACATCGCCATTCTGGCCGCCGCCACCGTGGTGTTCGCCGGTTCGCTGACGTTGGTGCGCAGCCAGCGAACGGTCGACGACGTCTCATACATGAAGGCCATGATCCCTCATCATTCGATCGCGGTGATGACCTCGCGTCGCGCCCAGATCCGGGATCCGCGCGTCAGGGACCTGGCCGATCGGATCATCGACGCCCAGATTCGCGAGATCGCCGAAATGGAGACCCTGATCGCCGAGCTCTCGAGCGAGCCGGTGCCCTCCGGCTCGCAGACCCTGCCGCCGGCCGATTCATCATCCGGCGCGCCATCGGTCGAGACCCGGCTGAGTTAGACGTCTTCCGACAGCAGCCCTTCGCGATAGGCCTCGACCCAGGTATTCCTGAACCGGCGGCTGCGCTCGGCATGATAAATGTGCGCCAGCTCGGCATAGGACCGGTCGAAGTCGTCGTTGACGAAGACATAGTCGAACTCCGCGCAGTGCTCGATCTCGCCCTTGGCGTTCTTGATGCGCCGCTCGATGACCTCGTCGGCGTCCTGCGACCGGGTCACCAGGCGGCGGCGCAACTCCTCCAGGCTGGGCGGCAGGATGAAGACGCGCACGGCGTCGCCCGGGCATTTCTCGGCGATCTGGCGGGCCCCTTGCCAGTCGATGTCGAACAGGACGTCCCTACCCTCGGACAAGGCCTTGTCGACCGGCGCGCGGGGGCTGCCATAGCGATTGCCGTGGACGTCGGCCCATTCCAGGAAGGCGTCGGCGTCGATGCCGCGCTGAAACGCGGCATGGTCGACGAAATGATAGTCACGGCCGGCCACCTCGCCCGGGCGGATATCGCGCGTGGTCATCGAGACGGACAGTTCCAGACCCCCGTGGTCGGCCATCAGGCGGCGGCACAGGCTGGTCTTGCCGGCGCCGGACGGGCTGGCGACGATCAGGAGGACGCCCCGGCGGGGCGTGCGGTCATTGGACATTCTAACCTTGGGCCGAAGGGCTGGTCTGGGTCGGGGAAGGCACGGTGGTGCGCGCGGGCGTCGCGGGACGCAAGGCCCCGGGCGGCTGCATGGTGATGACGGCGTCTCCGGCCGGCGCAGGCGCGGCCTCGATGGGCGCGTTCGGAACGACGCTTGGGGGAACCGTCTCGGCCGGCGCTCCGGCGCGCTGCGCCTCGATCGCGCGCCACCGGGCGACGTTCCTCAGATGCTCCTCATAGGTCCGGGCGAAGGCGTGGCCGCCCGTGCCGTCGGCGACGAAGAACAGGTCGTCCGTGCGCGGAGGATTGAGCACCGCCTCCAGCGACTGGCGTCCCGGATTGGCGATGGGCGTCGGCGGCAGGCCGTCGATCAGATAGGTGTTGTAGCCTGTGTCCCGCTCCAGCTCCGAGCGCCGGATGCCGCGGCCCAGCGGCCGGCCCTGGGTGATGCCGTAGATGATGGTCGGATCGCTCTCCAGCCGCATGCCCAGCCGGATGCGGTTGGAGAAGACGGCGGCGACGCGCGGCCGCTCCGCCCCGACGCCGGTTTCCTTCTCGACGATGGAAGCCAGGATCACGGCCTCTTCGGGCGTGCGGACCACGGTGTCGGGGCTCCGAGCCGCCCACAGCTCGGCGAGGTTCTCCTCGGCCGCACGCTGCATGCGGGCGACGACGGCCTGGCGCGTCTCGCCGCGCGTGACCTCATAGGTCTCGGCCCATAGAGACCCCTCTTCGGGGATTTCGTCGATCGTTCCGGTCAGGACCGGCTCGGCGTTCAGGATGTCGACCGCCTGGGCCGAGGACCAGCCCTCGGGGATGGTCACGAAGTGGCGAACGACCCGGCCGTCGGTCAGCAGGCCGATGACCGTCTTCAGCGACGCCCGGCTGGGCACCTCGTACTCGCCCGCCCTCAGCCGCCGGTCCGCCCCGGTGAGGGTCGCGGCGGCCCTGAACATGTCGACCGACCGAATGACGCCGGCGTTCTTCAGACGCGCCGCGATGGCCGAGACGCCCGATCCGCTGGGCAGGGTGACGACGGTCGCCTCCCCGTCGCGCGCAGGCGGGCCCGGCGAATAGTAGACGCTCCAGGCCCAGGCCAGGGCCGCGATCAGGAACAGGCTGAACGTCGCCGAGGCCGCCAGCAGAGCCGCGATCAGGCCGGGACGCTTCTTCGCCCCCGGCGCCCCCCCGGACGCCATCAGGCCACCTTGCGGAACAGGATGGAGGCGTTGGTGCCGCCGAACCCGAAGCTGTTGGACATGGCCACGTCGATCTCCATGGGCTTACCCTTGTGTGGCACGAGGTCGATGGCGGTTTCGTGTTCCGGGTCATCCAGATTGATCGTGGGCGGGGCGATCTGGTCGCGAATGGCCAACACGCTGAACACCGCCTCGATGGCACCGGCCGCGCCCAGCAGATGGCCGGTCATGGACTTGGTCGAGGACATGGCGACATGGCCGGCATGGTTGCCCATCAGCCGCTCGACCGCGCGCAACTCGATCCAGTCGGCCATGGTCGAGGTGCCGTGGGCGTTGACGTAGTCGATGTCGGTCACGTCGATGCCCGCCCGCTTCACGGCCGCCTTCATGGCCCGGTAGGCCCCGTCGCCGTCCTCGGACGGAGCGGTGATATGATAGGCGTCGCCACTCATGCCGTATCCGATCACCTCGGCATAGATCTTGGCCCCGCGCGCCCTGGCGTGCTCGTACTCCTCCAGGACCAGGACGCCCGCCCCCTCGCCCATGACGAAGCCGGCGTGGCCCCGGTCATAGGGGCGCGACGCCTTCTCCGGCGTGTCGTTGTAGGCGGTGCACAGGGCCTTGCAGGCCAGGAAGCCGGCGATGCCGATCGGCACGATGGAACTCTCGGCCCCACCCGCCACCATCACGTCGGCGTCGTCGAAGGCGATCATCCGGGCCGCGTCGCCGATGGCGTGGACGCCCGAGGCGCAGGCCGTCACGACCGCGTGGTTCGGGCCCTTCAACTGATGCCGGATCGAAATCTGGCCCGAGACCAGATTGATCAGGGCCGAGGGGATGAAGAAGGGGCTGATCCGCCGGGGGCCACTCTCGGCCAGTATCTGGGCGCTGTCAGCGATGGGGCCCAGACCGCCGATCCCGGCGCCCATCATGACGCCGGTGCGTTCCTTGTCCTCGTCGCTCTCGGGATGCCAGTTCGCGTCGTTTAGCGCCTCATCCGCTGCGGCGATGCCGAACAGGATGAAGTCGTCGACCCGCTTGCGCTCCTTCGGCGACATGATGGCGTCGGGATCGAAGCTGCCGGGCACGTCCGCTCCGCCGCCGCCGCGCCCATCCACGCTGGGCACCTCGCCCGCGATGGTGCAGCCAAAGCCTTCGGTATCGAAGGCGGTGATCGGACGAATGCCCGAGCGACCTTCGACGATCCCCTGCCAGCTGTGTTCGACGCCCGTGCCGAGGGGCGTGACAAGGCCGAGACCGGTGACGACGACGCGACGCATGGATTCGACCTCCGGCACCTTCAAGCGTGATTCAGAAACAGTAATGGCCGCCGGGCCTCTCCGCTAGGAGCGCCGGGCGGCCATCGGCTGCCGAGTGAAGCGCGGTTCAGCCCGCGGTCTTCTCGTCGATGAACTTGACCGCGTCGCCGACGGTCTGGATGTGCTCGGCGGCGTCGTCGGGGATCTCGATGTCGAACTCTTCCTCGAAAGCCATGACCAGTTCGACGTTGTCGAGCGAGTCGGCGCCCAGGTCGTCGATGAAGCTGGCCTTTTCGGTGACCTTGTCCGGATCGGCGTCCAGGTGGTCGATGACGATCTTGCGGACGCGTTCCAGGGTGTCGGACATGGGTGTCTCTGCCTTATGGGGCCGCCCGGGGCGGCGTAGTGATTGTCTGCCGTCTCACGACGGCCCCGCTTGCGCAAGGGGCAACGCCCGCATGACCCAACCGGTTGCCGAGCCTTTAGCACACCCCTCGCGGGGGGAAATAGACTGTTGATGGGCTATCGCGCGGTCGCGCTACTTGAGCCCGGTCGGTCGGCGATTGACCCACCAAAGCAGGCCTGCCCCCGCCAGGGCCATCGGCGCGCCGTAGATGGCCCAGATGATCTGGCCGGTCATGAAACTGCCGGGGAGGATATTCAGCCCCTGCAACACCCAGATGATTCCGACCAGCAACAGCGGGCCGCAGAGGATCGTGGCCAGATAACGAAGGACGATCATCAGATCATCGCCATCCCGCCGTTGACGTGCAGCGTTTGCCCGGTGACGTAGGCGGCCTCGTCGGAGGCCAGATAGACGGCGGCGGCAGCGATCTCCGGTCCCTCGCCCAGGCGCCCGGCGGGGATGTTCCTCAGGATGCCCTCGCGCTGCTGCTCGTTCAGCACGTCGGTCATGGGCGAAGCGATGAAACCCGGGGCGATGCAGTTGACCGTCACGCCTCGGCTGCCGACTTCCTGGGCCAGCGATTTGGAGAATCCGATCATGCCGGCCTTGGACGCCGCGTAGTTGGTCTGGCCGCCGTTGCCGGTCACCCCGACGACGGAGGTGATGCCGATGATCCGCCCGACCCGGCGTTTCATCATGCCCTTCAGCGCGGCGCGGCTCAGACGGAAATAGCTCTCCAGATTGACAGTCAGCACCGACTGGAAATCCTCGTCTTTCATGCGCAGCAGCAGGCCGTCCCTGGTGATCCCGGCGTTGGCCACCAGGATGTCCAGCGGCGCGCCCGCGACCTCTTCGGCCCGGCCCACCAGACCGTCGACCGAGGCGGCATCCGACAGGTTGGCGGCGGCGACGAAGGCCCGCTCGCCCAGTTCGCCGGCGATCTCGGCCAGCACCGCCTCGCGCGTGCCGGACAGGACGACGGTCGCGCCCTGAGCATGAAGAGCGCGGGCGATGGCACCACCGATGCCGCCGGTGGCCCCGGTCACAAGGGCGGTCTTGCCCGTCAGGTCGAACATGGCTTTCTCCTTACTGCGCCAGCGAGGCGGCAAACGCCGCGATGTCTTCGGGCGTGTTGAGCGCCAGGCTTTCGGCGTCGGGCGCGATCCGCTTGGCCATGCCGGTCAGCACCTTGCCCGAGCCGATCTCGACGAAGCGGGTGACGCCTCCCTGCGTCGCCATCCATTCCATCGATTCGCGCCAGCGCACCCGGCCCGTGACCTGTTCGACCAGCAGGCGGCGGATCGTGTCGGCGTCCCGCTCGGGCCGAGCGGTGACGTTGGCCACCACTGGCACAAACGGCGCATTCAGCGCCGCCGCTGCCAGGGCCGTCGCCATCTCGTCTGCGGCCGGTTGCATCAGCGGACAGTGGAAGGGCGCCGAGACGTTCAGCGGGATCGCCCGCGCCCCAAGTTCCTTGGCCTTCTCGATGGCGCGATCCACAGCGGCCTTCTCGCCGGAGATGACCACATTGCCGTTGTTATTGTCGTTGGCCACGACGCAGACCCCGACTTCGGCACCCGCCGCAGCGGCGGCCTCGGCCAGGGCCAGATCCGTCTTGGGCCCGATCAGCGAGGCCATCGCCCCCTGTCCGACCGGCACCGCCCGCTGCATGGCCTGACCGCGCAGCTTCAGCAGACGCGCCGTGTCGCTCAGCGACAGCGCGCCCACGGCCGCCAGCGCCGAATACTCGCCCAGCGAATGTCCGGCGACGAAGCCCGCTCGGTCCAAGCCGACCCCGAACTCCTTGTCCAGCACGCGAATCACCGCCAGCGACACCGCCATCAGGGCCGGCTGGGCGTTCTCGGTCAGGGTCAGCTGATCCTCGGGCCCGTTCCGCATCAGGCCCGACAGGTCCTGCCCCAGCGACTGATCCACTTCGGCGAACACCTCGCGCGCCGAGGCGAAGGCGTCGGCCAGCGCCGCCCCCATGCCGACCGCCTGGCTGCCTTGGCCGGGGAACAGGAGGGCGAGGGTCATGAGTGGGTCCGTAAAGGGTTGTCAGAAGCGCGGAGGGGTAGGCCGGTTGAAGGACCTCGGCAAGCTGGACGGCCCACCGGTTGCTACTGGCCCCCTTTTCCCCTATATGCGCCCGCTTTCCAGGGCTTCGGTCCCGGAGCGGAACTCCAAAGGGTTCGGGAAGTCCTCCCGGCCGCCGCCTCGGGATCCATCGTGGATTTGGACTTTAACCCGGTCCGTCCGCGCCGACGCCCCACAAGGGAGACTGCTCTATGGCTCTTTACGAGCACACGGTCATGTCGCGCCAGGATATCAGCGCGCAACAGGCCGAAGCCCTGAACGACACCATCAAGGACCTGATCGTGGCCGGCGGCGGCACCGTCGCCAAGATCGAGTACTGGGGTCTCAGGAACCTGACCTATCGGGTCAAGAAGAACCGCAAGGCGCACTATTCGCTGCTGGCCATCGACTGCCCGCCCGCCGCCATGGCTGAGGTCGAGCGTCAGCTGGGCATCAATGAGGACGTTCTGCGCTGGCTGACCGTCCGCGTCGAGGAGCTGGACCTGGAGCTGTCGCCGCTCTTGGCCCGCCGCGAGCGCGAGCGTGAGCGCGATCGCGAGCGCACGCCGCGTGAAGACGCCGAAGTGGCCGCGTAAGAAGGGATCACAGATATGTCCGACACCTATTCCGCATCCGCCTCGGGCAACACGCCCGGCACACCCGTCAACGCCTCCGGCGGTGGCCGTCGTCCCTTCAATCGTCGTCGCAAGACCTGCCCGTTCTCGGGCGAAGGCGCGCCGAAGATCGACTACAAGGACGTCAAGCTGCTCCAGCGTTACATTTCCGAACGCGGCAAGATCGTGCCCTCGCGCATCACCGCCGTGTCCCAGATCAAGCAGCGCGAACTGGCCAAGGCCATCAAGCGCGCCCGCTATCTGGCCCTCCTGCCTTATGTGGTGAAGTAAGATGAAGGTCGTTCTGCTCGAACGCGTCGAGAACCTCGGCGCCATCGGCGACGTCGTCACCGTCAAGGACGGCTTCG
This sequence comes from Brevundimonas subvibrioides, assembly GCA_002280475.1. Classification (GTDB taxonomy): domain Bacteria; phylum Pseudomonadota; class Alphaproteobacteria; order Caulobacterales; family Caulobacteraceae; genus Brevundimonas; species Brevundimonas aurifodinae. Next base: position 53,073 of record NCEB01000009.1, on the reverse strand, counting down.
CCCGCAACTTCCTGCTGCCGCGGGAAAAGGCCCTTCGCGCCACCTCCAAGAACCTGGAGAAGTTCGAACTCGACCGCGCCGCCATCGAGGCCCGCAACGAGAAGAACAAGGCCGAGGCCCAGAAGGTCGCCGACAAGATCGACGGCCAGACCTACGTCATGATCCGCCAGGCCGGCGAAACCGGTCAGCTCTACGGATCGGTCGCCGGTCGCGACGTCTCCGAGGCCATCCAGGCCGAAGGCGGCAAGGTCGAGCGCAGCCAGATCGCGCTCAACACCGCGATCAAGACGTTGGGCGTCCACGAAGTCGTCGTGCGCCTGCACGCCGAGGTCTCGGCCACGGTCAAGATCAACATCGCCCGTTCGGCCGACGAGGCCGAGCGTCAGGCCAAGGGCGAGGACGTGATCAAGTCGGCCTACGACGAAGATCGCAACGCCGCCGCCGAACAGGCCCGCGACATGGTCGAGGGCGGCGCCGGCCAGCAGGACGGTCTCGGCTCCGAGGCCTGATCCGGGGACGCGCGACGGCTTCGGCCGCCACGTCGAAATCTTGAAGGGCGCGCTCCAGCGGGGCGCGCCCTTTTCGATGTCCGGGCGTCCGGGCACTCGGGCCGGTGAGACACCGATGCCGGCGCGCTCGATCTGAACTATGTCAAAAATGCAACGAACGAGCCGTGTTCGCATGTCGCTTGCTTGCGCATGCTCATCGGACGACACAGCTTCCAATCGGACGCGCGACCGCGACGCAGGACGCAAGATTCTTGCGTCGCCAAACGCGCGCCAATCGTCGGCTCCGGCTGGGGGCCGACATACGGCACGCCAGCGCATGTGCGTTGGCTCACGGCATCAGGATTGAACATGACCCACAGAACGTCCCGCGCCCACCTCCTCGGCTTCGCCTCGGTGGTCGCCCTCAGTTGCATGGCCGCGCCCGCCTTCGCGCAGAGCGCGCCCCAGGACGACGCGACCACGGTCGACGAGATCGTCGTCACCGGCACCCGCACCGTCGGCCGGACGCGGCTGGACACCATCGCGCCGGTCGACGTGATCTCTGGCGAGGTCCTGACCCGCCAGGGCACAGGCACCGAACTGGCCGCCGCACTGTCCGCCTCTGCGCCCTCGATCAATTTCCCGCGCCCGGCCATTTCGGACGGCTCGGACCACGTTCGCCCCGCCACCCTGCGTGGCCTCGCGCCTGATCAGACCCTCGTGCTGATCAACGGCCAGCGCGGCCACATCAGCGCCCTGGTCAATGTCAACGGAAGCCTGGGTCGTGGCGCCGCCGCCTTCGACCTGAACACCATTCCGTCGGTGACACTCGGCTCGGTCGAGGTGCTGCGTGACGGTGCCTCGGCGCAGTATGGTTCCGACGCCATCGCCGGCGTCGTGAACCTGCGCCTGCGCGAAGCGAACAGTGGCGGGAACGTCACCGTGAACTACGGCCGCTATGAAACCGATTTCGACACAGCGCGAGGCTCGCACAGCCGGAGCGACGGCGAGCAGGTCTCGGTCGCCGGCTGGATCGGCCTTCCGTTCTACGACGACGGCTTCCTGACCCTCTCGGGCGAGTTGCAGCGGCGCGATCCGACCAACCGATCCGACTATGCCACGCCCGCCGCCACGCCGACCGGCTCGACCACGACGGTCCTGGGTCGCTTCGGCGATCCCGAGGTCGAGTCGCGCTCCTTGTGGTTCAACCTCGGCAACCCGCTCGATGCGGGCTGGGAGGTCTATGCTTTCGGCGGCGTGGTGGACAAGGACAGCTCGTCGGCGGCGACGGCGCGCGCCTTCAACAATTCCAACAACGTGCTGTCGGTCTACCCCAACGGCTTCCTGCCGCTGATCGAGACCCACATCAACGACTACAACCTGTTTGGCGGCTTCCGCGGTCCGGCCTGGGGTATTGACTGGGATATCTCGGCCAGCTGGGGTCGCAACGCCCTGGATTACCGGGTCGAGAACTCCATCAACGCCTCTTTCGGCGCGGCCTCGCTCCGCAGCTTCCGCGCCGGGGGGCTGGTGTACGAACAGGCGACCTTCGCCGTCGATGGCGTCCGCCCCCTCGACATCGGCCTGGCCGAGCCGGTCAACCTCGCCTTCGGCGTGGAGTACCGCAACGAGGACTTCCAGCAGACCGCGGGCCAGCAGGCGTCCTACATCCGTGTGCCGGGAAGCAGCGCGACGGGCGGTTCCCAAGGCTTCCCCGGGTTCAGCCCTGCCAACGCGACCCAGCGCGATCGCAGCAACATCGGGGCCTATGTCGACATCGAGGGCAATCTGACCGAGGCCCTGACGTTCGGCGTGGCCGCGCGCTACGAGGACTACAGCGACTTCGGCGACACCCTGACCGGCAAGGTCTCGGCGCGCTATGACTTCTCGCCGGCCTTCGCCCTGCGTGGCGCGGTCTCGACCGGCTTCCGGGCCCCGGCGCTCCAGCAGCAGTACTTCAGCTACATCGCGACCAATCTGGTCACGACGGTCGTGGGCGGCGTGCCGGTGACCAACCTGATCCAGTCGGGCACTTTCCGCGTCGACGATCCGGTGTCGATCGCCCTGGGGGCCCGGGACCTGGAGCCGGAAGAGTCGGTCAACTACTCGCTGGGAGCCGTCTTCCGCAGCGGGCCGTTCGAGCTGACCATCGACGCCTATCAGATCGAGATCGAGGACCGGATCATCCTGTCCGAGAACCTCGGCCCGACCCGCCCCAGCCAGTCGGCGGCGACCACCGCGGCGGTCCTGGGCATCATCCAGCCTCTGGGCGTGTCCTCGGCCCGCTTCTTCACCAACGGCCTGGAGACGACCACCCAGGGCATCGACATCGTCGGCCGCTATCGGCTCGACACCGACACCGCGGGCCGCTTCGACCTGACGCTGGCCGGGAACTTCAACGACACCTCGGTCGACTCGGTGCCGGGCGTGCCGGTCGTGTCGATCCCCGTCTCGCCGAACTTCCTGTTCGACCGGTCCAACATCCTCGCCTTCGAGGAAGGGACGCCGTCGTCCAAGATCGTCGGTTCGGTGGACTGGTCCCTGGGCGACTTCTCCGCCACGGCGCGGGCGACCTATTACGACAGCGTGCTGATCGCCAACAACGCGTCCGCCCTGGACTATGAGACCGGCGACGACACCCTGGTCGATGTGGAAGGCCGCTATGAGTTCCCGATCGGCGTGACCGCCGCGTTCGGCGTGAACAACCTGTTCGACGAATATCCGAACTTCACCCCGGCGAACCTGAACCCGCCTACGGGATCGGTCGGCTTCCCGCAGTTCTCGCCCTACGGCTTCAACGGGCGCTTCGTTTACGGCCGCCTGAGCTACAGCTTCTGACCAGGCGAACAACCGACTGACGACGGCGCGGGGAGCGATCCTCGCGCCGTTTTCATGGTCGCGCCTTGGATTCGCCGTGGTGCGCCGCTGCAAAGGTCGGGTCAGAACCCCGGGGGACCCATGAAACTCATTCTTGCCGCCGTCGCGACGGCGTCCCTGCTCGCGTGCGCCGTATCGGCGAGCGCGCAGACGCGGACCCTGGACACCTTCGTCACCGAGGCGAATCGCATTCCGCTGAACCCGACCTCGGCCATCCGCTCGGACGCCCGAAGACTGGTGCGGGAGTTCAACGCCTCCATGTCCGCCGTCAGCATCGAAGTCCGCACCGCCCGCGCGGCCGGCCGAACCCCGCCTGCCTGCCCGCCCGAGCGCATCCAGATGAACCCGCGCCAGCTATTGGATTACCTGAACGCCATTCCCCAAACCCGCCGCCGTCAGATGACCCCGACGGACGGGATCCGCGGCTGGCTGGCGTCCCGCTATCCCTGCCCGGCGGCCTGACGCGCCTCCGCAACTGATCCGCCTAGGGATTTTCCAGCGGTCCACAGCACGACCGATTCGATCCCCGGCCAAGGGTGCGTCCGGGACTGTCGCAGGGGGCTGCGACAGGTAAGCGTTAACCCGATGAACGCCTACGCCCCCATCTCCGCCGACACCGTCTCGATCCCGTCCCTGCCTCACAACCTGGAGGCCGAGCAGGCGCTGCTGGGCGCGCTGATGTTCGACAACGCGGTCTTCGAAAGACTGTCCGATAGGCTGCGCGGCTCGCATTTCTACGAGCCCTTCCACCAGCGCCTGTACGACGCGATCGAGGATCACATCCGCCAGGGCCTGCTGGCCGAGCCGACGATCCTGATGGAAAGGTTCAAGCAGGACCCGGCCTTCGCCGAGTTCGGCGGCCTGCGCTATCTCGCCGACCTGATGGACCGCGCCCCGCCCGGGGCGAACGCCCCGGACTATGCGCGCGTCGTCTATGACCTGGCGCTGCGTCGCGACCTGATCCGTATCGGCGGCGACATCATCAAGGAGGCGCCCGATCCCGAGACGCCCGCCATCGAACAGATCGAACAGGCGGAGCTGACGCTGTATTCGCTGGCTGAGACCGGGGCCCCCTCCTCCGGCTTCGTCAGCTTCTCGACGGCGCTGGCCGGCGCCGTCCAGATGGCCGGAGAGGCCTATCAGCGTGACGGCAAGCTGGCGGGCCTGGCCACCCATCTGGACGACCTGGATCAGAAGCTGGGCGGCCTCTATCCTTCCGACCTCTTGATCCTCGCGGGCCGTCCGTCGATGGGCAAGACGGCGCTGGCGACCAACATCGCCTTCAACGTGGCCCGCAACTATCGCTGGGAGCCGACGCCGGACGGGCGAAAGACGGTTTCGGGCGGGGTCGTCGCCTTCTTCAGCCTGGAAATGAGCGCCGAACAGCTGGCGATGCGGATCCTGGCCGACGCATCGGGCGTCTCGTCCGATCGGCTGAGGAAGGGCGAGATCGACGCCGCCGACTTCGGCAAGGTGCGCGACGCCGCTATCGAGATCGGCGAGAGCCCTCTCTACATCGACGCCACCGGCGGCCTGGCGATCTCCAAGCTCGCCGCCCGCGCGCGCCGCCTGAAACGCGCTGAACAGGGGCTCGATCTGATCATCGTCGACTACCTGCAGCTGATCACCGTGGGCGAGGGCAACGGCCAGAAGAACCGGGTGCAGGAGGTGTCGGAGATCACCGGCGGCCTGAAGGCCCTGGCCAAGGAGCTGAACGTTCCGATCGTCGCCCTGTCGCAGCTGTCGCGTCAGGTGGAGAACCGCGAGGACAAGCGGCCCCAGCTGTCGGACCTGCGCGAGTCCGGATCGATCGAGCAGGACGCCGACTGCGTTATGTTCGTCTACCGCGAGAGCTACTACAAGGAACGGGCCGAACCGCGCGAGGGCTCCGAAGAGCATCTGAAGTGGCAGGAGGAGATGGACCTGCTGCGCGGCGTCGCCGAGGTCGTCATCGGCAAGCAGCGGCATGGCCCGATCGGCATCGTCAAGCTGAGCTTCGATTCCGATACGACCAAATTCGGCAACCTGGCCCACAGCGGTCGCTACGGAAACTTCCGCGACATCCCGGAGTAGGGCCGCCTATTTCTTTGGCGCGTGTTTCTGGCCCGTGCGGACGCGGCCGGAGCGGCTGACCTGACGGGCCCCCCCGCGCGCGCCCTTCTGGATCGCGACCGAGGACCCGGCCTTCTTCGACGCGCTGGATTTCACCGCCCCGATGACACGCGGTTTGGCCACGCGCGTCTTCTTCTGCTCCAGCGCCTTGCCGGGCAGGCGGCTCTCTTCCTCGTCCTTCTTGCGGACCTTTCGCGGCGCGGTCTTGGCGTCGCCCTTGTAGCGCTCGGGCCCGGACTTGGCGCCGCCGGCCGCATAGGGGTTCTCCGAGCCGCCCTTGATGGTCAGCCGCAGGGGCACGCCCGGCAGATCGAAGCTCTCGCGCAGCGAATTGGTCAGGTAACGGATGTAGTGGTCCGGCAGGGCCCCGCCCCGGCTGGCGAACAGCACGAAGGTCGGCGGCCGGGCCTTGGTCTGCGCCATGTACTTCGTCTTGATCCGCTTGCCGTCGACGGCGGGCGGCGGGTGCCGCTGGGTGGCCAGAGCCAGCCAGTCGTTCAGGTCCTTGGTCTTGACCTTGACCGACCAGGTGTCGTGCGCCTTCAGGATGGCGGGCATCAGCCGCTCGATGCCGCGCCCGGAGTGGGACGACAGGGCCACGAACGGCGATCCCTTCAGCTGGGGCAGCTTGTCCTCGGCCATGCGGCTCAGTTCGGCCAGCTTGGCCTGGGGTTCCTCTTCCAGATCCCATTTGGCGGCGACATAGACCAGGGCCCGGCCCTCGCGCTCGACCAGATCGGCCAACTGCAGGTCCTGGACGTCGAAGGCGTTGTCCTTGTCCATCACCAGAACGACCACCTCGGCGAAGGTGATGGCGCGGATGGTGTCGGCGACCGACAGCTTCTCCAGCTTTTCCTGAACGCGGGCCTTCCTGCGCATCCCGGCCGTGTCGACCAGACGGATGTTGCGGCCCTCGTATTCCCAGTCGACCGAGATCGAGTCGCGGGTGATCCCGGCCTCGGGCCCGACCAGCAGGCGATCCTCGCCGATCAGGCGGTTGACCAGGGTCGATTTGCCGGCGTTCGGACGGCCGATGATGGCGATGCGGATCGGCTTGTCCGGCTCGTCCACCTCTTCGATGAAGATGTCGACCGAAGCTTCGCGGATGGCCTGATACAGGTCCGCCATGCCTTCGCCGTGCTCGGCGGAGATGGCCACCGGCTCGCCGAAGCCCAGCGCGTGCGCTTCGCCGACGCCGCCGCCGGATTCCCGGCTTTCGGCCTTGTTGGCCAGGATGATGACCGGCTTGTGCTGCTTCCTCAGACGGTCTGCGAAGATGCGGTCCAGCGAGGTCACGCCTTCGCGCGCGTCCATCATGAACAGGATAAGGTCGGCGTCCTCGATCGCGGCCTCGGTCTGCTCGCGCATCCGGGCCTCGAGGCTCTCGTCGGTGACGTCCTCGTACCCCGCCGTGTCGATCAGCGTCAGGTCCATGTCGCCGATGTTGCCGTCGGCATAGCGACGGTCGCGGGTCACGCCCGGGCGATCGTCGACAAGGGCCAGGCGCTTGCCCACCAGCCTGTTGAACAGGGTCGACTTGCCCACGTTGGGGCGGCCGACGATGGCGACCTTCAATGCCATGCCGGCCTTCTAACGCAGTTTGGTGGGGTCGTCAGCGAATGCTGACCAGATCGCCTTCGTCGGTCAGGACATAGAGCGCCCCGTTGTAGGCGATCGGCGCCAGATAGGCCGCGCCGCCCAGTCGGATCGTCGCGGTCTCGGCTCCGGTCTTGGGGTCGAACGCCACCGCCTCGCCGTCGGAGTTGACCAGCACCAGCCGGTTGGAGGCCAGGACTGGGCCCGACCACTCCGGCCTGACCGTGCGGTCGCCGAGACCGAAGAACCCACCCTCCTGACGTACACGGCCCTCGTTGAGGTCCCGGGTCCAGTAGACGGCGCCCGTGTCGCGATTGACCACGGTGAGTTCACCGGACTTGGACACGACATAAACGACGTCTCCGGCCGGCAGCGGCGCGTTGACGCCCGCGATCGGCACGGACCAGCGCGGCTGACCGGTCCGCAGGTCCATGGCCTGCATGACGCCCGAGTGACCGACGGCATAGACGAAGCCACGCGAAATGACGGGGCGACCGGCGACGTCACGGATCTCGGACAGGGCGCTGGTGCGGCTGGTGCGCGACAGCACCTGGGTCCAGACCGGTTGGCCGTTGGAAGCGCGCAGAGCCACGACCTCGCCGGACGAGAAGGGCGCGATCACCGTGTCGCCGCTGACCGCCGGGCTGGACGCCCGCATCACCCGAGCCGGTTCGGCGATGCCGCGATAGGACCACTCCTGGGCCCCCGTCTCGGCATTGAAGGCGATGATCTGGTTGTCGACATCGACGACATAGATCCGGTTGGCCGCGACCGTGGGGGCGCCGCGCAGAGGCACGTCCACGTTCTGGCTCCACACGACATCGCCCGTCGCGGCGTCCAGCGCCGACATGGTGCGATAACCCGAGGCCACGAACAGGCGATTGCCCGCGACCGCCAGACCGCCGCCGAAGCCGCCTTCCAGCGCGCCACCACCCGAACTGACGAACGGGACCGGCAGGCCGAACACCGCCGCGCCGCCCGAGGCTTCGCGCCCGTCCGGCTTGATATTCTGGCGCCAGACCACCTCGCCAGAGGTGGCGTCCACGGCCGTCACGGTCGAGTCGCCGTCCATGGCGTAGATTCGGCCGTCCGCCGCGACCGGCGGGGCCATGACCTGCGTCGTGCGGCTGGAACCGCGACCGATGCCGCGACGCCAGGCGACCTCGAAGCTCGGGGCCGCGATACTGTGCTCGACCAGGTTCTCGGGCGTGCCGCCGGCCATCGGCCAGGCCGTCCGGGACACCGGGCCGGGCAGGAAGAAGTCACGTCCCGACAGGGCTGCGGACGGCGTCAGCGACTGCTCGAACGACAGGATCGAGACCCGGTCCCCCGCGCTGGCCGTCGCCTGGGGGGCGTCGTCCTGGCCCAGGCCGAACGGCAGGATGCGGCGCGCCGAGGCGCAGGAGGCCAGGGCGGCCGCCAGGCCGACCACGGCCACGATCTTTAAGGCGCGCGTCACGGTCGTCATCCGAACTCCGGTCTCGAAACTCACGGGGCAGGCGCCTCGGCCGGGGCCTGAGCCGGGGCCGTTTCGCCGACGGGCGGACCTTGCAGAACCGGCGCTGGCGGGTTGACCTGCTGGGCGGCGACGATGGCAGCGATGCCGGCGGCCGTCTCGCTGTCGATCAGGCCGATGGCCGCCTGGGCGCGCTGGCGCACGGCTTCGGGCACGTCCTGGCCGAGGGTCAGCAGGGTGAACAGCTCGCGCGCCTCGGCGGGCTGGCCAAACTGGAGGCGCGCCAGACCCAGGGCCTCCTGGGCGAAGGGGCGCATCGGACGGCCCTCCTCGGTCAGGGGCTCCAGCCGGGTCTCGATCTCGTCCAGCGTGCCGGTGTCCATTACCAGCAACGCCGCCTTGAACCGGGCCGGGTCGGCCAGAATCGGATCGCCCGCGGCGTCTGCCGCTTGATCGAACAGGGCGATGGCGTCGGGGATGCGGTTGGCGGCGACGGCGATGCCGGCGCGCTGCTGCAGGGCCAGGGCCTTGTAGGCGCCATTGCCCTTTTCGGCGGCTTCGGTGAAGGCGCTCTCGGCCCCCGCCTGATTGCCGGTCTGCAGGGCCTCGAGCCCGCGCTGATAGGCGACCGAGGCGTCATGGGCGCGGCCGGTCTGCATCGCCTGCCAGCCCCACCAGGCCAGGGCCGCGATCAGGGCGACGGCGAGGATGCCGCCGACGATGGGCAGCCACTGGCGCGCGAGGCGCTTGAGGCGTTCGGAGCGAATCTCCTCCTCGACCTCTTCGAAGACATCAGTCACGTGAAACGCCGCCCCGGAAAAAACGCTGAAAAGCCAATCGGCGCGGACCCTAGAGGTTCGACCCCGCGCCCGCAACGCTGTCCGTCAGGAAGACGGACCTCAGGTCGCGGCGGGCTTTTTCGAGAAGTAGGTCTCGACTTCGGCAGGAAAACGGCGGGCGCGAACATCGGCGGCATAGCCCGCGACCGCCCGGTCGATCTCGCCCCTCAGGTCGGCGTAGCGACGCACGAATTTTGGCGTCCAGTCGAACAGGCCCAGCATGTCGGGCGTCACCAGAATCTGGCCGTCGCAGGCGGCCGAGGCCCCGATGCCGATGGTCGGCTTGTCGATGGATCGGGTGATCTCGGCCGCGACCGGCTCGGCCGTGCCCTCGACCACGATGGCGAAGGCGCCCGCGTCGGCGGTGGCCTCGGCCTCGGCGATGACGCGCAGGCGCTCGTCGTCGGTCTTGCCCTTGGCCTTGAACGCCCCCTCGGTCAGCACCGCCTGGGGACGCAAGCCAACGTGGCCCATCACCGGAATACCGCGCTGGACCAGATATTCGATGGTCTGGGGCACGGTGGGTCCGCTCTCCAGTTTCACCGCCTGCGCCCCGGTCTCCTTCATCACCCGCGCGCAGTTCTCATAGGCGATTTCCTTGCCGCCCTCATAGCTGCCGAACGGCATGTCGATGACGACCATGGCCCGGCGGGACCCGCGCATGACCGCTTGCCCGTGCAGGATCATCATCTCCAGCGTGACGCCCACGGTGTTGGGCAGGCCGTGCACCACCATGCCGACGCTGTCGCCGACCAGCAGCAGGTCGCAATGATCGTCCAGAAGCGCGGCCGTGGGCGCGTCATAGGCGGTCAGGCAGACGATCGGCTCCCCGCCTTTCCGCTTCATGATGTCGGGGGCGGCCAACCGACGTGTGGCATCGTTCGTCTGCTTGGACATGATTCAATACTCGGCTGCCGATCAGCCGGGTCTTCTATCATTTCCGCTCATCCCCGCGAAAGCGGGGATGAGCGGAGAGGGAAAGAACCCCCTCGACACGATCAGACCTCCTGGGACAACTTCATCACGCCCGCGGCGGCGAGCGCGATCAACGCCCCGGCGGCCAGCCAGAACAGCTGCATCCCGCCCATCGACCCAAGCGACAGATCGGCCAGACCGAACTGCGCCAGGCCCGAGCCGACCGCTTCCTGAACGTTCAGGCTGGCGCTCTGGATGCCCTGGCCGATGGCGCGACCGGCCACGGGGGCCTGGGCGTCGGACAGGGTGAAGCTGACATTGGTCGATTCGCGCACGGCGATGACGCCCCCGATCAGACCCGCGACCGTCAGGGCGACGGTCCGGACCCGGCTGGACGACTGGAGTTTGGCCTCCACGCCCGCCGCGAACAGCGGGGCGTCGGCCATCTGCGGCGAGCGGGCGAACAGCCGCTCGATCATCGGATCGAATTCGTCAGAAGACATGGGCCGCCCTCCCCGATCGTTCCCCATCCGGCGAAAGCCGGGCGCGGAGTTTATCCAGACCACGTTTGACATGAGACTTCACCGTTCCAAGCGGCAGATTCATGGCGGAGGCGATCTCGGGATGAGACAGCCCCGCGCCGTGACACAGGGAGACACACAGACGCTCGACTTCGCTGAGGCTTTTCAGCGCCTCGTCCAGGTCGACGTGACCCGCCGTGTCCGGAGCCGCCACGCCTTCGGCCTGTTCGGGCTCCAGCTCGGCGACATAGCGGGCGTTCCTGGCCTTGCGCTTCAGATACAGGCGCGCGGCGATGCGCTTGACCCAGGCGGCGAAGGTACCCTCGCCCCGGAACTCGGCGCATTTCTCGAACGCCTGCAGGAAGGCGTCCTGGGCCACGTCATCGGCTTCCGAGGGTTGCGCCCCCATCCGCCGCAGCAGGCCGCGCACCGCGGAGCCGTGGCGACGCGCCAGCTCGCCGAACTCGCGCCGGCCGCCGGCGGCCGCCAGGGCCGCCAGCTCCACGTCGTGCCGATCCTTCAGCGATTTGGCCAATAGGGACTGGGCCATGACAGATATTCCCCCAACTCTTCTGAGAGATTTGGCCAGCCGCGGCTCAGTCCTTGTTCTTGTTGAAGAAGCTCAAAACGATGAAGGCCAGGCCGATCGTGATCGGGATCGCCGACAGGCCCAGCAGGCTGCCGTCGAAGTTGGGGCCGTCGCTCCAGTCGTCGCCATGGTGTCCCAGGGTCTCGTTGACGAGGCTGAACGCCGCCATGCCAATACCGACCGCCAGCCAGATGATGCCCCGGCGGATGTCGCGGGTGCGGCTGGGAACGCCCTTGCTCGCCTCGGTGCTCAGGGCCTCGATGACCTCGGGCGGCAGGGGCTGACCCTTGTCGATGGCGGCGCGAACGGTCGCCTGCATCTCGCGGCGCTCGCGCGATTTGAAATAGGTGGGGCCGACGATGATGGCCGTGATGGTGCCGAACACGGCGAAGATGGCGAAGATCGGAATGAAGTCTTCCATGGGTGGTCCCCTCGTTTGTCCTGACGGCGCGAGCCTGATGCCCGGGCCTCATGACCACAAGAGGCGGCGACGGGCCCCGGCGGATGCGCGGATGCACATGAATTCTTCGTAAGGCGACGCCCGTCGTGGATGGACGAAACTTAATGCGACGCTTCGCATCCGGCGACGACGGCGGGCGGCTCTGACGCATTGGCGATCCCGCCCATAGTCATCGGAGTTTCCTTATGTCCCCGTCCCTGATCCTGGCCACCACCCTTGTGGCCTCGTCCCCCGCCCAGGCGGCCGCCCCCGCGCCCGAAATGCGTGTCGCCATCGGCGATCTGGATTTCACCCGCGACAGCGGCCAGGACGAGTTCGTCCGCCGCGTCCATGCCGCCAGCCGCGACTATTGCCGCGACCGCATAGAGATCGTCACGCCCGATCGGCTGGGTGAAGTCTCGGTCTGCCGGGCCGAGATGCGCCGCCTCGCCTACCGCGCCCTGCCCGCCCCCCGGATGCAGCAGTTGGCCGAGGCCGGGCGTCTGCGCGCGATCCGATAGGCGAGCGCCTGCGCCCCACCGTCGCTCGCGGGTGCACGGCGGGGCGGAACGTGCGATCTATGACTGAGAAACATCCCTTCAGGAGCGCCCCGATGAGCCACGTCACCTATCGCATCGTCGAGCACGACGGCGGCTGGGCCTACAAGGTCGGCGACACCTTCTCGGAGACCTTCCCCAATCACGACGCCGCGCGCGCCGCCGCCGTCGCAGCCAGCCGCGAACAGCGGGTCGCCGATCAGACGGCCTACATCGAATATGAGGACAGGGAGGGTAGCTGGATCACCGAGCGCGCCGACGGCCACGACCGGCCGGACACCGACGTCCAAGGCTAGCCGAAAGCCACAGCATAGATCTCCGGCTTGAATCCGACGACCGTGCGAACGCCCAGGTCGAGCACCGGCCGCTTGATCATCGAGGGCTGGACCAGCATCAGGGCGATGGCCTTGTCGGCGTCCAGCCCGGCGCGGTCGGCCTCGGGCAGGGCGCGGAAGGTGGTGCCGGCACGGTTCAGCACCGTCTCCCAGCCATGGGTCTGGACCCAGCCCTCCAGCGTCGGCCGGTCGATGCCAGCCTTCTTGTAGTCGTGAAAGACAAAGGCGCGGCCGTTCTGGTCCAGCCAGGTCCGGGCCTTCTTGACCGTGTCGCAGTTGGGGATGCCATACAGTGTCGGTGTCATGAAGCGGGGATAGAACTGCCCGGTGGGGTCCGGCAAGGCTGGACCTTTATGTCCGGCCCGGCAGACCACGGGTCGTCGTCGCAAGAGACCCGTCCATGATCCGTCGCCTGTCCATCGTCGCCATTGCCGCCATCGCCGCCGCCTGCTCCCAGCCGGAGGAGCCCGCCGCTTCGATCGAGCCCGCCGCGCCGGCTGCGCCATCGCCGATCAGCCAGGCCTATGTCGCCGAGGTTCAGGACTATTGGTCAGGCGGCGCGGCCGTGACGGCGGAGGAGGTGATCAATCTGGTCGGGCTGAACGGCCCGGCGGGCGCGATCGAGGAACTTGGCTCCGACCAGCCCCGGTCCCGCTGGAATACGGTCATGTCAGGCATCGCCTCCGCAGACCCGGCATGGCTGGGCGTCGCCGCCGCCCTGGAGCCCGGAGTCACCGGACCGAGCGCAGACTCCCTGGACGGGGTGCTGAAGGCCGCCCTGGCCGCCGACGCCACCGCCACCCTGCGGGTGCTCGAGCCCGCCCGTCAGCGTCTGTCGCCCCAGGCCGTCTGCGCCAGCGACGAGGCGGAAACCGTTGCGGCCCTGAGACCCTCGGTCGACGCGGTCAGCGATCCCGCGCTCGAGGCCAAGAAGGCCGCCTGCCTGGAAGCCATGGTCGGCTAGGCCGGCGCTCTTGCCCGGGACATCAGGCGGTCAGTTCGCCGGGATCACCGCGCCATCATACTTTTCGGCGATGAAGTCCTTGACCGCCTGACTGCGCAGCGCCGTGGCCAGCGCCTGAACGCGCGGGTCGTTCTGGTTCTCCGCGCGGGTGACCAGATAGTTCACATAGGGACTGTCGCCGCCCTCGATCGTCAGCGCGTCCTCGCGCGGGTTCAGCCCGGCATCCAGGGCGTAGTTCGTGTTGATGACGGCCATGTCGACCTGGTCCAGCACGCGCGGCAGGGTCGCGGATTCCAGCTCGCGGAAGCGCAGGTTCTTGGGGTTCTCGGTGATGTCGCGCAGACTCTGAGACGGGTTCGTCGGGTCCGCCAGCCGGATCAGTCCCGCCGTCTGCAGCAGGATCAACGAGCGCCCAACCGACGACGCATCGTTGGGAATGGCCACATCGGCCCCGTCCGGCAGGGCCGCCAGCGTCTGGAACCGCCGCGAGTAGGCCCCCAGCGGCTCGACGTGGATGCCGGCCACAGTCACCAGGGTGGCGCCGCGCGCCGCGTTGAACTCGTCCAGATAGGGCTTGGTCTGGAAGTAGTTGGCGTCCAGCCCGCCCTCGACCAGCTGGGTATTGGGCTGGACGTAGTCGTTGAACACCCGCACCTCGATCGGCGTCCCGGCCTCGGCCAGAGACGGAGCCAGGAACTCCAGGATTTCCGCGTGGGGGACGGCCGTCGCGCCCACGACCAGCGGCCCCGTGCCGTCGGCCTTCTCGGCCCCCTGCCCGCAGGCGGCGAGAATCATCGAAGCGGCGGCGATCAGGAGCGAGCGGCGAAGCATGGGCGGGCCTTTGAGCTAGGACATCAGCGGTGCGAGACCCTAGCGACCAGGGCGTCGCCGAGCATCTGCAGAATTTGTACGAGCACCAGCAGCAAAACTACGGTCACGACCATGACGTCGGTCTGGAACCGCTGATAGCCGAACCGCACAGCCAGGTCGCCGAGACCGCCCGCGCCCACCACGCCCGCCATGGCCGTATAGCTGACCAGGGCGATCGCCGTGACCGTCGCGCCTGCGACGATCCCCGACATGGCCTCCGGCAGCAGGGCCCGGGTCACGATCTGGAACGTCGAGCCGCCCATGGCCTGGGTGGCTTCGACCACGCCCTTGTCGACCTCCCGCAGCGCCGTCTCGACCAGGCGCGCGTAGAAGGGCGCGGCTCCGACCACCAGCGGCGGGATCGCCCCGGCCACGCCCAGCGACGTCCCGACCAGGATCACCGTCAACGGCAGCATGACGATCAGCAGGATGATGAAGGGCACGGACCTCAGGATGTTGACGATCAGCGACAACACCCCGTTCAGCACCGGATTGGCCGCCAGTCGCCCCTTGCCGGACAGATACAGCAGCACGCCCAGCGGGATGCCGAACAGCACGGTCAGGGCCATCGACCCGCCGAGCATCAGCAGGGTGTCGCGCGTGGCCCGCGCGATCTCGGGCCAATCGACGTTCTGGAAGAACTCCATACCCTTACTCCGTCATCCTCGGGCTTGACCCGAGGACCGGATTGTCCGTCTGCTCGTGCGACGGAACCAAAGCACAGTCCGCTGAGCGTCCGATCCTCGGGTCAAGCCCGAGGATGACGAGACTGGATTGAACGACGAACAGGAGGCTCACGACACCGCCTCCACCACCACGCCCCGTTCGCTCAGCCGCGCCACCGCGGCCTCGGCGTCGCCGCCGGTGAAGGCCACGACCATCTGGCCATAGGGCTCGCCCCGGATGCGGCTGATCCGTCCCGACAGGATCGAATAATCCACGCCGACGGACCGCGCGACGCGGCTCAGTTCGGGCTCATAGGTCGCCGTGCCCCGGAACGTCAGCTTCGCCAGCCGCCCGCCGACCGGCACGATGGAGGCGTCGAAGCTCTCGCCCCCCTCGCCTTCCGCCAGCATGGATCGGGTCACGGGCGACTTCGGATGCAGGAAGACGTCGGCCGTCGCCCCCTCCTCCACCACGCGCCCGTCCTTCAACACCGCGACCCGGTCGCAGACGCGGCGGACCACCTCCATCTGGTGGGTGATCAGCACGATGGTCAGGCCCAGTTCGCGGTTCAGCTCGTCCAGCAGGCTCAGGATCTCGTCCGTCGTCTCGGGGTCCAGCGCGCTGGTCGCCTCGTCGCACAGCAGGACCTCGGGCCCGCAGGCGAGCGCCCGCGCGATACCCACCCTCTGCTTCTGCCCGCCCGACAGCTGGGCCGGATGCTTCTTCGCATGCTCAGCCAACCCCAGCCGCGCCAGCAGCTCGGTCGTCCTCGCTCGAACCTCCACGTCCGGCCGCCCCTCCAGCCGAAGCGGGAAGGCCACGTTCTCTTCTATGGTCTTGGCGTTCAGCAGGTTGAAATGCTGGAAGATCATCCCGATCCGCCGCCGTGCCGCGCGCAGGGCGGCGGGCTTCAGCGCCGTGATCTCCTGATCGCCGACGAAGACCTTGCCCGCGTTCGGCGTTTCCAGGCGGTTGATGGTTCGGACCAGCGTCGACTTGCCCGCGCCCGAGCGCCCGACCACGCCGAACACCTGGCCCCGGCCCACCGTCAGGTCGATGGCGTCCAGCGCCACGCGCTCGCCCGCGGCGCTGCGATAGCGCTTGGTCACGCCTTCCAGCCGGATCATGTCAGTCGGTCTCGAGCGCCGCTGCGGGGATGATGGTCACGCTCTCGCCGCACCCGCAGGCGTCGGTCTGGTTCGGATTGCGGAACACGAACTTGGACGCCAGCTTGGTCGTCTCGTAGTCGATCTCCGACCCGATCAGGAACAGGATGGCCTTGGGCTCGATCAGGATGGTCACGCCCTTGTCCTCGACCAGCTCGTCCATCGGCTCGATCGTCTCGGCATAGGCGAAGGTGTATTCCTGCCCCGCGCAGCCGCCGTTCTTCACCCCGACGCGCAGGGCGACATAGGGCTTGTCGGCCCCCTCCATGATCTCGCGCACGCGCGCCGCCGCGGCCTCGGTCAGGGTGACGACCTTGGGGCGCGGGCGGCGGGGGCGGTCTGTGGTCTGCAGGTCGGTCATTGCACCACCCCGTTCGTCATCCTCGGGCTTGACCCGAGGATCGGATTTCCAGCGGCTCGTACGAAGACGGAGGACGCGGTGCAGCCAACGCGACCTGACTCCTGTCTTGCGTGAGGACGATCCGGTCCTCGGATCAAGTCCGAGGACGACGATGTGAAAACAGCGTGCGTCATCAGAACATGTTCAGGGCGAGCTTGGCCTCATCGCTCATCTTGGACGGATCCCATGGCGGCTCGAACACCAGGTTGGCACGGGCCGAGCGCACGCCCTCGACCTTTTTCACCGCGTCCTCGATCCAGCCCGGCATTTCGCCGGCCACCGGACAGCCGGGCGCCGTCAGGGTCATGTCGATCAGGACATCGCGATCGTCCGACAGGTCGACCTTGTAGATCAGGCCCAATTCATAGACGTCGACCGGGATCTCCGGGTCGAACACCGTCTTAAGCGCCGCGATCAGGTCGTCGGTCAGCCGGTCGATCTCGGCCTGATCCATCGCAGCCGCCTGCGGCTCCGCCCAGGTCTCGGCGAAGGTCTCGCTGGTGGTGATCTTTTCGTCCGTCTCGCTCACACGAAGAATTCCCGAGCCTTGATGAGGGCGTCCGCGAAGGCGTCCGCGTCTTCCACGGTGTTATATAGGGCGAAACTGGCCCGCGCGCTCGAAGTCAGTCCAAATCGGCGCGACAAAGGCTCGGCGCAGTGCAGTCCGGCCCGCACGGCCACGCCATATCGGTCCATCACCTGGGCCACGTCATGGGCATGGGCCCCCTCGACCGTGAAGGTCAGGATTGCCCCCTTGCCGGGCGCCTCGCCGATGATCCTCAGCCAGTTCAGCCCCGACAGCCGCGCCACGGCGTGGTCATAGACCGCCATCTCATGCGCCGCGATCGCCTGGCGGTCGAAGCCCATGAACCATTCCAGCGCGACCCCCAGACCGATCGCCTCCAGGATCGGCGGCGTCCCCGCCTCGAACCGGTGCGGAATGGGGGCATAGGTCACCGCGTCCTCGGTCACGGTCGCGATCATCTCGCCCCCGCCCTGATAGGGCGGCAGAGCCTCCAGCGCGGCGCGCTTGCCGTACATCCCGCCTATGCCCGTGGGGCCATACAGCTTGTGGCCGGTGAAGACGTAGAAGTCGCAGTCCAGCGCCTGAACGTCCGGGCTGCAATGCACCGCCCCCTGGCACCCGTCGACCAGCAGCAGAGCGCCCGCCGCATGCGCCAGATCGGCGACGACGCGGACGTCGTTCACCGTGCCCAGCACGTTCGACATATGGGTCACCGCGACCAGCCTGGTCCTCGGTCCGATCAGGTCGGCCAGGGCCACCATGTCCAGCGATCCGTCGTCCAGCACCGGTGCCCATTTCAGCACGACGCCGAACCGGTCCCTCAGCATGGCCCAGGGCACGATGTTGGCGTGGTGCTCCATCTGGGTCGTGACGATCTCGTCGCCGGCCTTGAGGCTTTGCGCCAGACCGGCCGCGACCAGATTGAAGGCCTCGGTCCCGCCCTTGGTCCAGACGATCTGGTCCGGACTCTCGGCGTTCAGGAACCGGGCGACGGTCTCCCTCGCCTGTTCGAACGCCTCGGTCGTCTCATTGGCCAGGGTGTGCAAGCCGCGATGGACGTTGGCATAGGACCCCTCCATCGCCGCCGTCAGGGCGTCGATCACCGCGCGCGGCTTCTGCGCCGAGGCGGCCGAGTCCAGATAGACCAGCGGCTTGCCGTTCACCGTCCGCGACAGGATCGGGAACTGGGCGCGGGCGGCATAGGGGTCGAAGCGATTTACAGCCGAGCCGTCAGCCATGACCTCACCACCTCTCTCGCGCCTTCGTGCGCGATGCGATCGATCACCTCGAACAGGAACGCCTGGGTCAGCAGGGCCCGCGCCTCTTCCGCCGGAATGCCGCGCTGCTGCATGTAGAACAGGGCGCTCTCGTCCAGATTGCCGACCGTATTGCCGTGCGCGCACTGAACGTCGTCGGCATAGATTTCCAGCTCCGGCTTCGCGTCCACCTCGGCCCGCTCGCCGAGAATGAGCGCATGGTGCCCCATCCGCGCATCGGTGCCATCGGCCCCGCGCTCGACCACGATCTTGCCCTGGAACACGCCGCGCGCGGTGTCGCGGACGACGCCCTTGGTCAGCTGAGAGGTGAGGCCGTTCAGGCCGCCGTGGCGCACGACGCTGGTCAGATCGGTGTGGCGCTCGCCGGACAGGGCGTAGAGGCCGTCCAGCGTCACCTCGGTCGCCTCCCCGCCATGGGCCAGGTGGGTTTCCTGCCGCTGCAGCTTCGCGCCGCTCGTGATCGTCGTCTGACGATAGACCGCGCCGGGTGCCGTCTTCACATGCGCCACCGAAACCGAGATCGCGTCCGCCGGCTCGTCGATCAGGACGACCCGCGTGACCTCGGCCCCGGCCGGAACATCGAGATCGATCCGATAGTTGGCGACATACCCTGCGCCCGCGCCCTCATGGCTTTCCAGCAGCGTCAGCTTCGCGCCCGGCTTGACCGCGATCCGTACCGAGGCGCCGTGCCCCGTGCCCGTCGCGTCCGATACGAACCTCAGCCGCAGCGTCTGCTCGCCCGAGGCGACGAAGGCGTCGGCCCCGACCGCCCGGCCATTGGCGAAGGCGATCTCCTCTCCGCCCAGGTCCGCGAACGGCCCGCCGAGCGCGATCTCGACGGCCGGAGACGGCGGCGGCGTCTGGCGCAGCACGCGGGCCAGGTCGGTGTATTTCCACGCCTCGACCCGCCGCGACGGGAAGGTCGAAGGGTCGCGCAGATCGACGGCGCTCATCGTCTCCTCCCCCGTTCACGGGGGAGGGGGACCGCCCGAAGGGTGGTGGAGGGGGCGGACGCGAGCACCGTGTCTGGGGTCGCCCCCTCCACCGCTTCGCGGTCCCCCTCCCCCGCGATGCGGGTGAGGATTGAGCGGTTCATGCCGCGACCGGCAGATACTTGTCGTACCCTTCCGCCTCCAGCTGGTGCGCCAGCTCCGGCCCGCCTGAGGCCACGATCCGCCCCGCCGCCAGCACATGCACCCGGTCGGGTTTGATGTAGTCCAGCAGCCGCTGATAGTGGGTGATCACCAGCATCGCGCGGTCCGGCGACCGCAGCGCATTCACCCCCTCCGACACGATCCGCAAGGCGTCGATGTCGAGGCCGGAATCGGTCTCGTCCAGAATCAGCAGCGACGGCTCCAACAGCGCCATCTGCAGGATCTCCATCCGCTTCTTCTCGCCGCCGGAAAAGCCGACGTTCAGCGGCCGCTTCAGCATGTCGAAATCCATCTTCAGCGCCGCCGACGCCGCCCGGACCATCTTCAGGAACGCCGGCGCCGACACCTCCTCCTCGCCGCGCGCCCGCTTCTGCGCATTCAGCGCCGTCCGCACGAACGTCAGGGCCGGCACGCCAGGAATCTCGATCGGATACTGGAACGAGAGGAACACGCCCTTGGCCGCCCGCGCCGCCGGGTCGAGGTCCAGCAGGCTCTCGCCCCGCCATTCGACCGACCCCTCGACCGTCTCGTAGCCGGGTCGCCCCGACAGGGCATAGCCCAGCGTCGACTTGCCCGCCCCGTTCGGCCCCATTATGGCGTGCACCTCGCCCGCCGGAACGTCGAGCGTCAGCCCCTTGAGGATCGGCTTGTCGCCGATGGAAACGTGGAGGTTGGAGATGGAGAGCATGGGTTTCATTCAAAAGGAGGAGGCAAGGCGTCGAGGTCCTGACGCATGTCGTAGAAGGCGACGACCGAGATGCGGTCGGGCAGAATCTTGAAGACGATCAGCTTCTTCCATCGCCGCAAGGTGAACTCTCGAAAACCGTCCCAGCGGACGGACGGCCGCCCCGGCGTCAGCACATAGGTCAGTTGGCGGCTGACGGCCCTGATCTCGAGACTGGCGCGTCGCGCCGCTGACGCATTCTGCTCGGCCAGATAGTCGAGATAGCTCTCGGCTGAGCGGAGTGCGGCGACGGTCCATCTGACAGGTCTCACCCGTACTTCGCCTGCCAGCGTGCGAAGAGCTCCTCCTGATCGATCTCGTTGCCGCTTTCCATGTCCGCGATCCCTGCAGCCATCAGAGCCCTGGCGTCCTCTTCGACCACGACCATGTCGACGGCATAGCTCGACAGTTCAGCGTAGGCCTTGATGGCCTCCTCGATGATCTCCCGCCCGGTCTGATCGGGATACCGCTCCTTCAGCTTGGCGAAGACCTCCTCGTTGCTGACCGTCTCGCCCCGCTCGATCTGAGCAAGACTTTCCTCGATCTCAGCGATCTGTTCGGCCGTGAAAGGCTCAGCCGTCATCGAGTCCTGCTGTGTCAGTTCCCACTCCGTGAAGCCGACCATCAGTTCAGACAGCGAAATGCCGCGTTCATCCGCCGCATCCTTGAACCGCTGCGCGATGTCGTCCTCGACCTCGATGGTCAGGAGCCGGGTGTGTGGCTTCGGCAATGCGCTCATCGCGACCTCCAGAGGTGAGCATACCACAGCATCGCCCTGCCCTCGCCCTTCGACCCGATGATCGCGCGCACCTCGCCGGCCGGGACGTCGAGCGTCAGCCCCTTGAGGATCGGCTTGTCGCCGAAGGAGACGTGGAGGTTGGAGATGGTCATTTAATCTCGGTTTGTCCGTAGGTGATGAGCCACTCGCCAAGGATGGCCATCACCTCATCCGTGGTGGCAGCATCTTCGCTCTTGATCACGACCTGCCAACCGTCATCGTCGCGGACACCGTGCCAATAGACGTGAAGGCGGTAAGCGTCTGGAGCCTTGAGATCGACTTCGATGCGCTTCCGACCACCGCTCAACAAAAGTCCGTAGCTGAAGCGCTGCTTATCGATGGACTCTGTGACGCTGAAGCCGCGCGCTGCGATAGCTGACTCCTTTTGAAGAACGACCGATTTAAGGTGGGCTAGCCGTTCTTCGAGTGCAGCGTGTTTCGTCCGCTCTTTCGCCGCCTCTTCTGCTTTGCGTGCGTCTATCGAGGCTTGCACGGCAGCCTCTTTCGCTTCTGCCGCTGCCATCGCGGTTTCAAACGGATCGCTCACCCCACGCTCCCCTCGAGCGAGATCGCCACCAGCTTCTGCGCCTCGACGGCGAACTCCATCGGCAGCTTCTGCATCACATCGCGGACGAAGCCGTTGACCAGCAGGGCCACCGCCTCCTCCTGCGACAGTCCGCGCTGCTGGGCGTAGAACAGCTGGTCGTCGGACAGGCGGGTCGTCGTCGCCTCGTGCTCCAGCTGGGCCGAGCCGTTGCGGGCCTCGATATAGGGCACGGTGTGCGACCCGCAGTCGCCCCCGATCAGCAGGCTGTCGCACTGGGTGAAGTTCCTCACCCCGGTCGCCTTGGGATGCACCGACACCAGCCCGCGATAGGTCGAGTCCGACCGTCCCGCCGACACCGCCTTGGCGATGATCCGCGACTTCGAGTTCTTGCCCAGGTGGATCATCTTGGTGCCGGTGTCGGCCTGCTGATGTCCATTGGTGATGGCGATGGAATAGAATTCGCCCGAGCTCTCTTCACCGCGCAGAACGCAGGAGGGGTATTTCCAGGTCACGGCCGAGCCGGTCTCGACCTGGGTCCATGACACCTTCGACCGGTCGCCCCGGCAGTCGGCGCGCTTGGTGACGAAGTTGTAGATGCCGCCCTTGCCCTCGGCGTCGCCGGGGTACCAGTTCTGGACCGTCGAATATTTGACCTCGGCGTCGTCCAGCGCGACCAGCTCGACCACCGCCGCGTGCAGCTGGTTCTCGTCGCGCATCGGGGCCGTGCAGCCTTCCAGGTAGGAGACGTAGCTGCCCTTGTCGGCGATGATCAGGGTGCGTTCGAACTGGCCCGTCTGGCTCGCATTGATGCGGAAATAGGTCGACAGTTCCATCGGGCACTTCACGCCCGGAGGGATGTAGACGAAGGATCCATCGCTGAAGACCGCGCTGTTCAGCGCCGCGAAATAGTTGTCGGAGACCGGCACCACCGATCCCAGATATTGGCGCACCAGATCCGGATATTCCCGCAAGGCCTCGGAAATCGGCATGAAAATCACGCCGACCTTGGCCAGCTCGGCCTTGAAGGTTGTGACCACGCTGACGCTGTCGAACACGGCGTCCACCGCATAGCGCGGGGCGCCCTCGACGCCCGCCAGGACCTCCTGCTCCTTCAGCGGGATGCCCAGCTTCTTGTAGATTTCCAGAATTTCCGGATCGACCTCGTCCAGCGACTTGGGCCCGTCCTTCTTCTTGGGCGCGGCGTAGTAGAACAGCTCCTGATAATCGACCGGCGTGTATTTCACCGACGACCAGGTCGGCTCCTCCATCGCCAGCCAGCGCTCATAGGCGGCCAGGCGCCACTCCAGCATCCACTCCGGCTCGCCCTTCTTCTCGGAGATGAAGCGAACGATGTCGGCGTTCAGCCCGCGCGGGGCGTATTCCGTCTCGATGTCCGAGGTGAAGCCGTGCTCGTACTTCTCCAGCGCGGCGACGGCGTCGATGGTTTCCTGAACGGCGGCCATGACTTAGGCGGTTTCCTTTACACGCGCGGACTGACGGGCGCGGTACCGGGCATATGCGGTCGTCCACGCCGCAGAGAAGCGCGACCAATCGTCTTTCGTCGTGCTCCAGCCGCCCGAGACGCGCACACCTCCGGTCGCCAGATCCATCCGCCCCATGGCCACGATCGTCCGGCTCGGCTTGGTCTTGCCGGACGAACAGGCGCTGCCGGCCGAGACCATGACGCCCTCCAGATCCAGCACGATCAGGGCCTGCGGGCTCTCCCAGTCCGGCACGGACAGGAACAGGGTGTTGGGCAGACGCGGCGCGCCCTTGCCGATAATCGTCGCCCCGGCCTTCTCGACCGCCGCCTCGGCCGCATCGCGCCAGACGGCATGGGCCTCCGCCGTCGGCAGATCCCGCGCTGCGCAGTCCGCCGCGACGCCGAAGCCGTGGATGCCCGGCACGTTCTCCGTGCCGGCCCTCAGGCCCCGCTCCTGCCCGGCGCCCCGCACGATCTGCACCGCCGACCGGCCTTCGCCCAGCACCAGCGCGCCCACGCCCTGCGGTCCGCCCAGCTTGTGCGCCGAAAGCGTCAGGGTATCGGCCTTCAGCCCCGCGATCGACACCGGAATCTTGCCCGCCGACTGGATGGCGTCGACGTGCAGCCAGCCGCCGGCCTCGCGCACCAGGGTCGCGGCCTCGCGGATCGGCTGGATCACGCCGCTCTCGTTGTTGGCATGATGGATCGCGACAACCGCCTTGCCGGGCGCGGCCAGCAGCTTGGACAGCTTGCCCAGGTCGATCACGCCGCGCCCATCGACCGGCAGCACCTTGACCGGCTTGCCCGACGCCTTGGCCGCCTCAGCGACGCAAGGATGCTCGGAGGCGCAGACGATCAGCCGTTCGCACCCCGCCGCGATCGCGCTGGCGATCGCCTGGGCATTGGACTCCGTCCCGCCTGAGGAAAACACCACGGACTGCGCATCCGCCCCGACCAGATCGGCCACCCGCGCCCGCGCCGTCTCGACCCGCGCCCGCGCCCGCCGTCCGGCCGCATGGACCGCCGACGGATTGCCGTTGTCGGCCAGGGCCTCGGCCATCGCCGCCTGCACCTCCGGCCGCACCAGGGCCGAGGCGTTGTAGTCCAGATAGACCGGGCTCATGCCGCCACCCCGACATCGGCGACGGTCGGCGCCCGCCGCGTCCGGTTCAGAACCACGTCCTCCAGCGACACGCTGGACAGATAGCGATGGATCTCGTCGCCCAGGTCCTCCCAAAGATTGTGGGTGATGCAGCGTTCGCCGGCCATCATACAGCCGCGCGGCGAGGAATGGGCCGCGCACCGCGTCGCGCGGATCGGCTCATCGACCGCCAGGACGATCTCGGACACCACGGTCTCGCCCGCCGTCTTGGCCAGGCGATAGCCACCGCCCGGACCGCGGACGCTCTGAACCAGGCCGCTTTTTCTCAGCCGCGCGAACAGCTGTTCGAGGTAACTCAATGAAATTTCCTGCCGCGTGGCGATCTCGGCCAGGGACACGGCGCGCGCCTGACCGGCCTCGCCTCGCCCGTTCCGGGCCAGGTCGGCCATCGCCATCACGGCGTATCGTCCCTTGGTCGACAGGCGCATCGTCGTCCTTCAAAAACCGCGCGCTTTTCAGGGGTCCTGTGCTATGACCCGCCGCTTCGCGAGGCGGCCCGGCGCAGGTTGGACTTAGAAAGTCCTACCCCGGCGGTCAAGTATTTCAGGGCCGCGAAATGACAGTTGAACGGATTCCAGAGCCCCATGCCTGAAGTCATCCTGCCCGGCGCCTCCGGCCGCATCGAGGGCCGCTATTCCCCCGGCAAACGCGCCAACGCCCCCATCGCCCTGATCCTGCATCCCCACCCCAAGGCGGGTGGGCACATGAACAATCCGGTCGCCGTGACCCTCTATCAGCTGTTCCAGAAGCGCGGCTTCGCCACCCTGCGCTACAATTCGCGCGGCGTCGGCAAGTCCCAGGGCGAGTTCGACTCCGGCATCGGCGAACTGGCCGACGCGGCCACGGCCCTGGACTGGCTCCAGTCCAACAACCCCGCCGCGACCCAGACCTGGGTCGCCGGCTATCAGTTCGGCGCCTACATCGGCATGCAGCTGTTGATGCGCCGGCCCGAGACCGACGGCTTCATCTCGGTCTCGCCGCCGTCCAACATGTACGACTTATGTACGACTTCAGCTTCCTGGCCCCCTGCCCGGCGTCCGGCCTGTTCCTGCACGGCACGGCCGACACCATCGTCCCGCCGGTCGAGGTCGAGCGCGTGGTCAACAAGCTGCGCACCCAGAAGGGCATCGTCATCGACTACGAGCTGGAAGAAGGCGCGACCCACTTCTGGCAGGACCACATCGGCGCGGTCGAGACCCGCGTCGGGGCCTATCTGGACAAGCGGCTCGAGGCCGAGCCGGCCTGACGGCGTCTGACGGCCGCTTCCCTCGCCCACCTTAGCCCCTAGGATGCCTTCGGGAATCAGGGGGAAGACCATGGCACTTCGCATCGGCGCGCTCGCGCTGGCGGCATCGCTCATCGCGGGCGGCGTGGCGGCCCAGGAACGCGATCTTCGCCCCTTCTGCCCCGACCGGCCGGGCAAGGGCGACTCGACCTGCGTCATCGACCCCGGCGTGATCCAGATCGAGGTCGGCCTGTTCGACGGCTTCGAGCAGGAGGATGACGCGACCCGCGTCGAGGGATGGGCCGCCGGCTCGGTCACCGTCCGCTACGGGGTCGGTCCGCGCACAGAGGTGCAGGCCGGCGTGTCCCTTGCCACGCGCGAGGAGGCGACCGACCGCGCTACCGGTCTGGCCGGCACCGCCGAGGGCATCGGCGACCTGTTCCTGGCCATGCGCCACAGCCTCATCAACCCCGACGGCGAACCCTTCGGCATGGCCGTCACCGTGTTCGGCACGGTCCCGACCGGCGACGACGAGGTCCGCGCCAGCGGCATCGAGGCCGGCGTCGCCCTGCCCATGGCCTTCGACACCGGCTCTGAGTGGAGTCTGGGCGTCTCGCCCTTCATCGAAGCGATCCGCGACGCGGACGGCGAGGGTTCGCACGCCGCCTACAGCCTGGTGATCGGCACCGACCGGGGCTTCGGCGACTGGACCCTGGGGGCCGAGGTCTGGATCAGCCATGACGACGACCCGCTGGGCTCAACGACGCCGTCCACCCTCGACCTCATCGCCGTCTGGAGCCCGCCGTCCCTGCCCGACGCCCAGCTGGATTTCGGGCTCAACTTCGGACTGAACGACGACGCCCCGGACATCGAGTTCGGCGTCGGTCTGGCGCGCCGGTTCTGATCCCTCAGTAGATCAGGAACGGCCGCCTAGCCTCGATCCACGCGGCCTCGTCCCGGCCCGCGATGGCGTCCAGGTCGCCCGGCTGCGCGGCCGCGTCATCGACCCATTCCCGCAGCGCCGGCCCCCCGTTGATCACGTCGATCGGCAGCTTTCCAAAGGCGTACTCGTACGGAAAGTCCCGCCACAGGTCGTAATCGGGATAGAGCCGCCGGATCGCCTTGAACCCGGCCGCCTGCAGTCGCCAGGGCCGGAAGGCGGCGTGATCGTAATGCGGATCCTCGACGTGGATCTGAACGCCGGAACACAGCTGGCCGACATGCTTGTGGAAGGTTGGCTGGAACCACATCGGTCTCAGGGCGCAGCCTCGGACCCAGTCGGGCGCGAAGGCCTGCATCTCGGCGATCACGGCCTTGGCGTCGATATCGGGGGCTCCGAACAGCTCCAGCGGCCGGGTCGTGCCCCGCCCTTCCGACAGGGTCGCCCCCTCCAGCATCACCGTGCCGGGATAGGCCCGCGCCATCGACAGGTTCGGCGCGTTGGGGCTGGGGTTGATCCAGGCGCGCTGGTTCAACGGCCAGCCGAACCCCGGCCCAGCCTCGGGGTCGTAACCCTGCATCTCGATGACGCGATAATCGACGTCCAGCTTGAAGTGGTCGATGAACCAGTGGCCCATCTCGCCCAGGGTCAGTCCGTGCCGCATCGGCATGGGCCCGGCCCCGACGAAGCTCTCCCAGCCCGCCACCAGCGTCGTCCCCTCGACCGGCCGTCCGGCGGGGTTGGGCCGGTCCAGCACCCAGACCGTCTTGCCCGTCTCGGCGGCAGCTTCGAGCACATAGAGCAGCGTCGTCACGAAGGTGTAGATGCGACACCCCAGGTCCTGCAGGTCCACCAGGATGACGTCGAACGTCGACAGCATCTGGCCGGTCGGCCGACGCACCTCGCCATACAGGCTGAACACCGGAAAGCCGTGGACCGGATCGGTCTCGTCCGGGCTCTCCATCATATTGTCCTGCAGGTCGCCCTTCATCCCGTGCTGGGGCCCGAAGGCGGCGCTGATCCGCACGCCCGCCGCCATCAGGGCGTCGATGGAGTGCGTCAGGTCCGCCGTCACCGACGCGGGATGCGCCAGCAGCGCCACCCTGCGCCCCTTCAGCGGGTCCAGCAGGGCCGGTTCGGCGAGCAGGCGGTCGATGCCGAAGGTCATGGCAGGTCCAGGACGAAGCTGTCGGGATGATGGAAGTCGGGCTTATCCGACGGATGGGCCAGGGCCCAGTAGGAGAAGGAGCCGTCGATGGCCTCGATCACGGCGGACAACCCGAGCCGCGTCGCGCCGTTCGGCAGTTCGATCCGCGTCTCCAGCGCCAGCATGTCCCAGGCGAGATCCAGTTCCCCCGGCATCCCCTGACGCGGGGAATCGAACCGATAGGTCGCCCACTGACCGGAAGGCGACAGATTGTATTCCACATAGCCGTCGTCGGTCTGAACGAAGGCCTCGAAGCAGCTGTGCCGCCACAGGTCGTCGGCGCGCCCCGGCTCCGCCGGTCCGGGCCAGACCACCTCCGGCATCTGACCCTCGGCGATGAAACGCAGCCAAAGCGCCAGCCCGTCGCGCTCGAACAGGACCGTCAGGCTGTCGATCGGGCTCTCGGGCGACGCCGGGTGCGGCTTCAGCCGGACTTCCAGCATCGTCGGACTGTCGGTTGGCTCGAACATTCCGCCTGACTGCCACGCTGAGCCTCGATGGCCAAGCGAGGGGATGCGTCCGATCCTGACGTAGGCGGCGGTTACAGTCGGATCGTTCCGCCGGTCGGCGCGCATCCACTGGCCATGAGAGAAGTGAGAGTCACTCCCACTCGATCGCCGGACTCTCACCAACAGCCCCTTCGCCCCGGTCCTTGGGACATGCTACAGCCCGCCCTCCTCCCAAAGCCAAGCCCGCCTGAACGATGACCGACCCTTCTTTCCAGTCCGAATTTCTGCAGACGCTCCAAGCGCGCGGCTACATCCACCAGATCACCCATCCAGCGGAGCTCGACGCGGTGGCGAAAGCCGGCGTGGTCTCAGGCTACATCGGCTTCGACGCGACCGCGCCCAGCCTGCATGTCGGCAGTCTGATCCAGATCATGATGCTGCGCCGCCTGCAGCAGACCGGCCACAAGCCCGTCGTTCTGATGGGCGGGGCCACGACCAAGGTGGGCGATCCTACGGGCAAGGACACCTCGCGGCCCCAACTGACCGACGAAACCATCGCCTCGAACCTGGCCTCGATCCGCACGGTGTTCGAGAAATTCCTGACCTTCGGAGACGGCCCGACGGACGCTGTCATGGTCAACAACGACGACTGGCTGTCCGGCTATGGCTACATCCAGTTCCTGCGCGACTTCGGCACCCAGTTCACGATCAACCGCATGCTGGCCTTCGACTCGGTCAAGCTGCGGCTGGAGCGCGAGCAGCCGATGACCTTTCTCGAGTTCAACTACATGCTGATGCAGTCGGTGGATTTCCTGGAGCTGAACCGCGCGCGCAACGTCACCCTGCAGATGGGCGGCTCGGATCAGTGGGGCAACATCGTCTCCGGCGTCGACCTGGTCCGCCGCGTTGACCAGAAGGCCGCCTTCGGCCTGACCACGCCGCTGCTGACCACGGCCTCGGGCGGCAAGATGGGCAAGACGGCGCAAGGGGCGGTGTGGCTCAACGCCGACCAGCTGTCGCCCTTCGACTACTGGCAGTTCTGGCGGAACGCCGAAGACGCCGACGTCGGCCGCTTCATGCGCCTGTTCACCGACCTGCCGCTGGACGAGATCGCCCGATTTGAGGCCCTGCAAGGCGCCGAGATCAACGAGGCCAAGAAGGCCCTCGCCGACGCCGCCACGACGATGCTGCATGGGGTGGAGGCGGCTCAGGATGCTCGCAACCGCGCCGAACGAGTTCAGGCTGGCGAGCAGATCGTTGATGGCGCGCCAATCGATCTTCTGTGGGCTGGCACCGAAGACGAGATCGCCCGCAATGACGGCAAGCCATTCTCGGAAAGACGCGCAGAGGCCCTACTCAAGGCATCTGGGCTCGTCCCGTCGATCAAACAAGCGGCCCTCAAAATCACTGGCGGTGGGGTTCGGATCAACGGTGTGCCGGTGAACAATCCAAAACAAGCATTCGCGCGGGAACAGGTCGATCCCAATGCGGGTGCGTTCGTGGTGCAGATTGGAAAAAGTGGACCGATCAAGCTGGTTCGCCCCATTTAATCCGCTCATCCCCGCGAAAGCGGGGACCCAGTGCTTTGGGCGATCCGTGGTGGCGATAGGTCGCGTTGCCGGTCCGAGACCGTCTCGCGAAAGGACTGGGTCCCGGCTTTCGCCGGGATGAGCGGCAGGAGGAAGACATGACCGAGATCACCGAAGGCTCCAAGGCCCCCGCGTTCGACATGCCCGCCGACGGCGGCGGTCGCGCGTCCCTCTCGGGTCCCACCGTCCTCTACTTCTATCCCAAGGCCGACACGCCCGGCTGCACCAACGAGGCCAGGGACTTCACCGAGCACGCCGAGGCCTTCGCCCAGGCCGGCGTGACCGTCATCGGCGTGTCAAAGGACCCGGTGAAGAAGCTCGACAGGTTCAAGGCCAAATACGACCTCAAGGTCACACTTGCCTCGGACGAGGAGACCGGCGTGACCGAGGCCTACGGCGTCTGGGTCGAGAAGAGCATGTACGGCAAGACCTATATGGGCATCGAGCGCGCCACCTTCCTGATCGACGGCGCGGGCGTCGTCCGCCGCGTCTGGCGCAAGGTCTCGGTCAAGGGCCACGCCGAGGACGTCCTGGCCGCCGCTCAGGCCCTGTGAAGCACGCTCGTCCGGTCGCGGATGGTTTCGACAGTCCAGTTGTTGAAACCGACAGATGTAACAGATCGCCCGAGAGGCGAACTTTGACTCCGTTCAGATTCGTTGAGGCGAAAGCCCGCGGGCAACGTGGTTAAGATTGCGTGAACGGTATTGCCGAGCGGCAACAGTTCACGGATAACGCTGCTCGTGCATGGGGGCGTGTTACATGACTGAAGAACAGGGAACGGTCAGTCGATCTTTGATCGACCGCTGGTTTCCCGAGCGTCACGTTTATCTGCGCCAGCACGGCGAGACGCGCGGATATGTTCTGACCAGCGGCCGGCAGATGATGATGGCAGGTGTCGCCGCCGTGGCCGCGGCCTGGACCCTGGTGGCCTCCGGCGGCTTTCTCTTCGACATGGTGGTCTCGCGCAGCGCCGACGACGAGATCGTTCGGGCCCGCGCCGCTTCGGAGCGTCTCAACGCCGATCTCCAGGCCCGTCTGGAGACCGCTGTGGTCCGCATGTCGGCCACGACGGGCGGCCTGGACGAAATGGCCCAGATGGTCGAGCGCCGTCACGCCGCCCTGTCGAACGTCATGGGCATGTTCCGGGGCGTCGAGGGCGCCGAGACCGTCATGGCCCCTGCGCCGATACCCACGGAAGGCGCCGCAGGGCCCGTCCAGCGCATCGTCGCGGTCCGCATGGACCAGGAGCGGCTGATCGAACGGGCCGGCGACTTCGCCCAGACGCGCGCCGAACGCCTCCGCCTCGCCTTCCGCCTCGCGGGCCTCAATCCCGCCGCCTATGCCGCCTCGGGCTCGGCCCTGGGCGGCCCGCTGGTCGAAGCCAACGACCCCGAGGCCCTGGCGACGATCCTGGATGTGGACGAGCCTTTCGCGGTCCGCATCCGTCACGCCGCCGACAACCTGACCGATATGCGCCGTCTCGCCGACGCCGCCGAGGGCCTGCCGTTCGACCGTCCCACCGAGGCGCGCACCACCTCGGGGTTCGGTGTTCGCTTCGATCCCTTCAACGGCCGCCCCGCCGTTCACCAGGGCCAGGACTTTGCCGCGCCGCTGAACACGCCCATCTATGCCACCGCTCCCGGGATCGTGTCTTTCGCCGGCGTTCGTTCAGGCTATGGCAACACCGTTGAGATAGACCATGGCCGAGGCTTCAAGACCCGCTACGCCCATCTGAACTCCGTGGCCGTCCGTCCGGGCCAGCGCGTCGCGCTGACCCAGCGGATCGGCGCCATGGGCACGACCGGTCGCTCGACCGGCGTGCATCTGCACTACGAAGTCTGGATGGACGGACGACCCCAGAATCCCGCCCGCTTCATGAGAGCCGGAGACACCCTTGTTCAATAAAGC
Organism: Brevundimonas subvibrioides; assembly: GCA_002280475.1. Lineage (GTDB taxonomy): Bacteria > Pseudomonadota > Alphaproteobacteria > Caulobacterales > Caulobacteraceae > Brevundimonas > Brevundimonas aurifodinae. The sequence continues at coordinate 21,314 of NCEB01000009.1, read as the reverse complement.
CAAACCCCCCGTCACGCCTGATCGCCCCTCCAGCGCGATCCCGATCCCGCCGCTGCCGGACCTGCCGTCGTCCAATACCGGACGCGCCCCCGCCCCGGCGCCGGCGCCCTCGCCGGTCGCCTCGTCGCGCGGCCTGTCGACCCTGTCGTCGGACCTGCAGTTCGAAGGCCATGTCTCGGGCGCCGGCGACCTTCAGGTCGACGGCTCGATCAAGGGCGACGTCCGCGTCGGCCGCCTGATCGTCGGCGAGACCGGCGCCATCGAAGGCAATGTCACCGCCGACTACCTCGAGGTTCGCGGCCGCGTCGTCGGCGCGGTCTCGGGCAAGCAGGTCAAGCTGGTCTCGACCGCCTATGTCGACGGCGACATCACCGCCGAACAGCTGTCGATCGACATCGGTGCCTATTTCCAGGGTCGCGTCCTGCAAAGCCGTCGCGAGGCCCCGGCCCCCGTCGCCCCTGCGCCGCGTCCCGCCCCGGTCGAGGCTCCTGCGCCTGCGCCCGCTCCGGCGGCCGAAGCGCCCCAGACCATCGAGATGAAGACGATCTGACCCGTCCCCTCTCCCCTTGCGGGAGAGGGAGATCGCGCACGGCGGGCGCAGCCCGTCGTTCTCGCGCGATCGGGTGAGGGGTGAAACACTCCAGCCAAAAGGGGGCGACGTCTCGCGTCCCGGTCTGATGACACAGCCCCCTCATCCGGCCCTTCGGGCCACCTTCTCCCGCAAGGGGAGAAGGAACCCGTCACTCCACCGTCGACCCACGCGTCTCGCCGACCCTTTGCGCCAGGGCCGCGCCCATGAACCGATCCAGGTCGCCGTTCAGCACCCCGTCGGTGTCCGAGGTCTCGACCTCCGTCCGCAGGTCCTTGACCATCTGATAGGGCTGCAGAACGTAGGACCGGATCTGGTGGCCCCAGCCGATGTCGGTCTTGGCGTCCGCCAACGCCTGGGCCGCCGCCTCGCGCTTCTGCAGTTCCAGCTCGTACAGCCGCGCCCGCAGCATCTTCCACGCCTGTTCGCGGTTCTGGTGCTGCGACCGGCCCGCCTGACAGGCCACGACGGTGTTGGTCGGGATATGCGTCAGACGCACGGCCGAATCGGTCTTGTTGATGTGCTGACCACCGGCTCCGGACGCGCGATAGGTGTCGGTGCGCACATCCGAAGGGTTGATGTCGATCTCGATGGTGTCGTCCACCACCGGCGACACGCCGATCGAGGCGAAGCTGGTGTGCCGCTTGGCCGCCGCGTCATAAGGGCTGATCCGCACCAGGCGATGGACGCCGGACTCGGACTTCAGCCAGCCATAGGCGTTGGGCCCCTTGATCTGGATGGTCGCCGACTTGATCCCGGCCTGCTCGCCGGATTCCTCGGCCTCGATCTCGACCTCATAGCCATGCGCCTTGGCCCAGCGCGAATACATCCGCAGCAGCATGCCGGCCCAGTCGTTGGACTCGGTGCCGCCGGCACCGGAGTTGACCTCCAGATAGGCGTCGTTGCCGTCCGCCTCGCCCGACAGCAGCGCCTCCAGCTCGGCCCGCGCGGCACGGTCCTTGATGGCCTTCAGCTGGGCGCGCGCCTCTTCCAGGGTGGCCTCGTCGCCTTCCTCGTCGGCCATCTCGGACAGCATGACGCCGTCCTCCAGCTCACGCTCCATCTCCTTGACGGCGTTGATCTGGGCTTCCAGGCGCGAGCGATCCCGGCTGACCGCCTGGGCCTCGTCGGGTCTATCCCACAGGGTCGGGTCCTCGACCCGGGCGTTCAGCTCATCCAGCTTTCGTAGGGCGACATCCCAGTCAAAGACGCCTCCTGAGCAGAGCGACGCTCTGCTCGATGTCGGCCTTCATGGCCTCGACATCCGGTCTCATCGCAAACTCCGCGAGTCCAAAGTGAGGGGCGGACATAAAGCGTCGAGGGTCGAGGGTCGAGGGTCGAATGTGGCTACCCGCGGACCGGCGACGACGAATCGTCACTTTCCCGGCCCTCGCCCCTCGTCCCTCGACCCTTAGAACAACCCGTCCAGATCGTCCGCCGGTTCCTGCTTCCGCGGCGGCGGCGCCTGTGGCGGAGGCGCGGCGGCGGCGGCCGCGGCGGCTTCCTGCTCGCGCCGGATCACGTCGTTGTAGTTCTGCGGACCGGTCGGGGTCACGGGACCCCGATCCTCCTGCTCCTCCTCGCGGCGACGCTCCGTGCCGGGGCGGAAGGCCTCCTCGATCCCACGCACGGTGCGGAACACGGCCCCGCGCGGACGCACGAACGGCCGCGCCGGCCGCTCTCTGAGGGCGTCCTCCATGAAGTCGATGAAGACCGGCACGGCGGCTGTCGTCCCCGTCTCTCCATATCCCAGGGGACGATTGTCGTCGAAGCCGATGTAGATGCCCACCACGATGTCCGTGGTGAAGCCGACGAACCAGGCTGAGCGATATTCGTTGGTCGTGCCGGTCTTGCCGCCGACCCAGTCGCCCAGACCCCGCGCGCTGGCCGCCGTGCCGCGCTGAACCACGCCCTCCAGCATCGAGCTGATCTGATAGGCGGTGATCGGGTCGATCACCTGGGTGCCGCGCGGTTCCAGCATGGGCGAGGCCTGGCCGGTGAAGGCTCGACCGCAATCCCGGCACCGACGCTGATCGGCCCGGTAGATGGTCTCGCCGTCGCGGTCCTGGACATATTCGATCAGATAGGGATCGATCCGCCGTCCGCCGTTGACGAAGGCGGCGTAGGCGGCCGTCATGTCGAAGGCCGACACCTCGCCCGCCCCCAGCGACACCGACAGGTTTGGCTGCAGATTCTCGGCCACGCCCATGCGCCGCGACAGGTCGACGACCTTGTCCATGCCGATCGAATTGGCCAGGCGCACCGTCATGACGTTGCGCGACAGCTCCAGCCCGCGTCTCAGCGTCTGGGGGCCATAGTAGCGCCGACTGTAATTCTCGGGCGTCCAGCGGCGCCCGCCCGGCCCGCCTGCGAAGCTGATCGGCCCGTCGATGACGATCGAGGCCGGGGTAAAGTCCCCTTCCAGCGCGGCGGCATAGACGAAGGGCTTGAAAGCCGAACCGGGCTGACGAAACGCCTGGGTCGCCCGGTTGAAGCTCGACAGGGCGAAGGAATACCCCCCCACCATGGCCAGCACCCGCCCGGACTGGGGTTCGATGGCGACCAGGGCCCCGTTCACGGCGGGCACCTGCTTCAGCGCGAACTGGCCGTTCCTCGGCTCCACGAAGATCAGGTCGCCACGCTGGAGCGGCCGGTTGGCGTTGGCCCAGGCGACGTCGGCGGCGATCAGGGCGCCGGTCGCGTCGTCGCGGGCCGTGCGGACACGAACGGTGTTGCCCGAGACGCTCTCGACGGCGGCGGCGCGCCATTCGCGGCGTTCCGGCGGGGCCTGTTCGCGCAAAGCGACCGCCTGCCAGCCCGGCGCGAAGTCCGTCGTCCCCCAGGCACCCCGCCAGCCATGACGACGGTCATAGTTCTCCAGCCCGCGCATCAGGGCGTCGCGCGCCGTTGTCTGCAGCGACGGATCGAGCGTCGTGCGCATGTAGAAGCCACCGGCGTTCAGCTGCTCGCCGAAGTCGGGGTTCGCCCGCGCGATGCGGCGCGCCTCCTCGACGAAGAAATCGGCGTCCTGATACTCGGCCCGGCGCGGGGCCTCGCGCGTCGTGAGCGGCGCGGAGACCGCCGTCTGATAGGCCGCCTGGGTCAGGAACCGATTCTGCAGCATCTCACCCAGGACCCAGTCGCGGCGACCCTTGGCCGCTTCAGGGTGGCGCTTGGGGTGATAGTTGTTCGGACCCTTGGGTAGAGCCGCCAGAAACGCCGCCTCTTCGGGCGTCAGGTCCTGAAGCGATTTGCCGAAATAGTTGAACGCCGCAGACGCCACGCCGTAGCTGCGATACCCCAGGAAGATCTCGTTCAAATAGAGTTCGAGAATCTGCTCCTTGGACAGGGTCGCCTCCAGCCGGCTGGACAGGATGGCTTCCTTCAGCTTGCGGCCGATGGTCGATTCATTGGTCAGCAGGACGTTCTTGGCCACCTGCTGGGTGATCGTCGATCCGCCCTCGAGCCGACGCCCGGTCAGGACGTTGAAGACGTTCTTGAACATGGCACGGCCCAGGCCCGACACGTCGATGCCGCCGTGCTGGAAGAAGCTGCGATCCTCGGCGGCCAGAAACGCCTGCACCAGGCTGGTCGGGATCTGCTCATAGGGCACATAGATGCGCCGCTCGTCCGAGAACTCGCCGATCAGGGTGCCGTCGCCGGCATAGACCCGCGTCGCGGTCGGAGGACGATAGTCGGCCAGTTCGGACGCATCGGGCAGGTCGTGCAACAGCCACGCCGCATAGATGGCCACCAGCAGCCCGGCGAGCGCGATCGCGCCCAGCAGGGCCACCCCCGCCATCACGAACCAACGCTCGGCAACCTTCACTTCAGGGACTCTCCGACTGACGCCCGTGTTGGGTTTAGCCCGCGCCGGGTCCGCCGGAAAGGCCGGAAACGGTCTGTCGGGTCAGCCGGCCCTGCCGGGCATTCCGGCGATCATCGTTCCGGCGGCCGGCTGGCTGAAATAGCGGTCGATGCCTTCCGCCACCGCGCGCATCAGGCGCTGACGTCGGCGGCTGTCGGCCAGGGCGCGCTCGTCGTCCGGATTGGTGATGAAGCCCATTTCCAGCAGCACGGCGGGCACGTCGGGGGCCAGCAGCACCGCCAGACCGGCGTCGCGATGGCTCCGGCGCAGCAGCGGATGGTCGGCCGCCTCCAGATGGGTCAGCAGCACCCGCGCGAACTGGGCCGAGCGGTTCTGGGTCGCCCTCTGGGTCATGTCCAGCAGGATACGGTCGACCGACGGATCGCGACCGGGCAGGTGCAGGTCGCGGTGCCAGTCCTCGGACCGCGTGACCTCGCGCACGGCGCGCGACGCCCCCTGTTCGGACAAGGTATAGACGCTGGCGCCCCGCGTGGCCGGATCGGCGCCCGCATCGGCATGCAGCGAGATGAACAGATCCGCGTCCGCCTGACGCGCGATCCGGACCCTCTGGTTCAGGCCAACATAGACGTTGCTGTCGCGTGTCAGCATGACCCGGTAGCGACCGGTGCGGTTCAACTCGTCCCTCAGCGCCAGGGCGGCGGCCAGGGTGATCTCGCTCTCGGATCGTTCCTGCCCGGTCGCGCCGGGATCACGGCCGCCGTGGCCGGCGTCGATCACGACCAGGGGCCGTTCGGCGCGGCGCGGCGTCGCGCGGGGGGGCTGGCGAGGCGGGGCCGTGACCGCGCCGCCGGTCGAGGCGATATCGATGACATAGCGATAGTGAGACACGCCGTCGCCCGGCGGCAGCAGGAAACGCCGCTCGATCCGCGCGGTGCGTGACAGGCCCAGTTGGACGCGCGAGGCCGTGCCGGACGCGCTGACCCGCCAGTCCCTGACCAGGCCCCTGCCCTGCCCGTCGACACCACGACCGGCTCCGACACCCGACAGGGTCAGGACAACCTGGCCGCTCCCGCCCGCGTCGACGACCTCGCCGCGCGCCGAGCGGTCCAGATCGATGACGACCCGGGTACGCGCCGCGTCACCGCCGAAGCGCACGCCGCGCACATCGCCGGTCACGCCCGTCGCGCGGCCGTGACTCGCGATCGCCAGGACGGCCGCCAGCACGCCCAGCGCCAGCAGGGTCAGGCCCCACTCGCGCAGAGACCAGGCGGACAGGTTGAAACGTATCGGACGCGGCATTCTGACGGCGACCCACCTTTATTGTTGGGATCATCCTGCCGGATCGTCGTGTGGATTGGGTTAAGCGCGCCCGACAAACATGCGCGCCTTTTCATTCACACCAACCATGCCTATGCTTGCGTCCGTCCGCGAACGATCGCGCCGCCGGTTCATCGGGTCGGCGCGGTGCCGGCGCGGCGCTGACTTCCCGCCTTTCGAGACCCCTTCGGCAATGCCCGAGGATCGACGGAGCCGGGCCCCCGAACCGGAGCCTCACCCCGCCTCGTGGCGCAGAGGGCTCCAGGACCGACCATAACCCATGGGCTCATACGCCTTCGTCACCCCCCGACCGCCAGCCGCTTCAGGATGTTCCTGGGCCGGGCCGGTCGCCGTTCTCGGCCAAGGCCAGGACGCGGGGCTGACGCGCGCCGACGCCCCCTCCCCCATTCGGCGAGCCGCTGATGCCCCCTCACGGGCCGGCCGAGCGCGCCAGAGAGAAACCTTCAATGTCAAAGACCATGCTTATCGATGCGGCGCACGCGGAAGAAACCCGCGTCGCCATCGTGGACGGCCGCCAGGTTGAGGAATTCGACTTCGAGTCGAAGACCAAGCGCCAGCTGCGCGGCAATATCTACCTCGCCAAGGTCACCCGCGTAGAGCCCAGCCTGCAGGCCGCCTTCGTCGAGTACGGCGGCAATCGCCACGGCTTTCTGGCCTTCAACGAGATCCACCCGGACTACTACCAGATCCCGGCGGCGGACCGCGACGCGATCATGGCCGAGGCCCATTCGGCCGAGGACGATCAGGACGATGAGTCCGCCCGCGAATCCGACGACGGCGAATCCGAAGGCGGCCTGGCCGAAGAGGAGCGCCTGAAGCGTCGCCTGATGCGCCGCTACAAGATTCAGGACGTCATCAAGCGCCGCCAGATCCTGCTGGTGCAGGTCGTCAAGGACGAGCGCGGCGGCAAGGGCGCGGCCCTGACCACATGGTTGTCGCTGGCCGGTCGCTACTGCGTGCTCATGCCCAACACCGGCAAGGGCGGCGGCATCAGCCGCAAGATCACCCAGGCCACGGACAGGAAGCGCCTCAAGGCCGCCGCCGCCGCCCTGGACGTGCCGCGCGGCATGGGCCTGATCATCCGCACCGCCGGCGCCAAGCGCACCAAGGCCGAGATCAAGCGCGACTACGAGTATCTGCTGCGCCTGTGGGAGACGATCCGCGAGACGACCCTCGCCTCCCACGCCCCCTCGCTGATCTATGAGGAAGAGAACCTGGTCCGCCGCGCCGTGCGCGACATGTTCGACAAGGATTTCGACGGCATCCAGGTCGAGGGTATCGAGGGCTTCAAGGAGGCGCGCGACTTCATGCGCGTGCTGATGCCGTCGCAGTCCAAGAAGGTGCATCTGTACCAGGGCTCCAAGCCCCTGTTCGCCGCCAACGGCATCGAGGAGCTGCTGACCCAGATCCACCAGCCGGTCGTGCCGCTGAAGTCCGGCGGCTATCTGGTCATCAACCAGACCGAGGCCCTCGTCGCCATCGACGTCAACTCCGGCCGCGCCACCAAGGAACGCAACGTCGAGGCCACGGCCTTCAAGACCAACTGCGAAGCCGCCGCAGAGGCCGCGCGCCAGCTGCGCCTGCGCGACCTGGCCGGTCTGATCGTCATCGACTTCATCGACATGGACGAGTCCAAGAACAACCGGACCGTCGAACGCATCCTGAAGGACGAGCTGTCGCGCGACCGGGCGCGCATCCAGATGGGCCGCATCTCGGGCTTCGGCCTGATGGAGATCAGCCGCCAGCGTCGACGCCTCGGCGTCATCGAGGGCGCCACCGAGGTCTGCCCGCACTGCGCCGGTGCCGGCCGCGTCCGCTCCGCCGAGAGCGCCGCCCTGATGGTCCTGCGCGCCGTCGACATCGAGGCCGGCAAGAACGGTGCCGGGTCGATCAACCTGAAGGTCTCTTCGGCCGTCGCGCTCTACATCCTGAACCACAAGCGCGATTACCTGCAGCACCTGCTCCAGACGCGCGGCCTGGCCGTCGTCATCCAGATCGACGACCGGCTGGGTCAGGGCGAAAGCGCCATCGAGCGCACCGAGACCAACGAGGACTTCAGCCCGCCGGAGACCACCCTGTCGCTGGCCGACCTCGACGACGACTTCGACGACGCCGCCTATGACGACGAGGAAGACTTCGACGACGACCTCTTCCTCGGCGACGACGAGGACGAGGATCAGCTCGATCGCGAAGACGCCGATGACGACGAGCCGCGCGAGCGGGCCGAGCGCGCCGAGCGTCCGGACGGCGACGGCCGTCGCGGTCGGGGACGCCGCCGTCGGGGCGGTCGTCGCGACGAGGAGGCCGCGCCCGTGGCCGCCGACGCCGAGATCCCGGGCGTCTCCGGCGACGACGAGGACGCCGATGGTCGCCGTCGCCGTCGGGGCCGTCGCGGCGGTCGGCGCATGCGCGAGGAGGGCGAGACCGAAGGGTCGTCGACCTTCTTCTGGGTGCGCGGCCGCACGCCGTCGCTGGAAGACCCCTATGTCTGGTTCGACCCGCTGAACCCGCAACCGCGCGCCGAGCCGGCGGCCGAGGCCGCTATCGGCGAGGACCGCCAGCCCCGATCGTTCGAACGCTCGGACGCCGAAGGTCAGGGCGAACGCGAGGGTGGCCGTCGTCGCCGCCGTCGCGGCCGGGGTCGCGGCGGCGACCGCGTCGGTGGCGAAGGCGCGGATCAGGCCGAGATCGCCGAAGCCGCCTCCGAAGCCGCGCCCGCGGATGACACCGCGGTCGCCGTCGAGCCGACGCCGGACATCGCGCCGCAGCCCCAGCGCCGCCGGGTCCGCCGCAAGACGGCCGCCGCGACCGACGCCCCGGTCGAAGAGGCTTCGATCGAAGCCGAGACTGTCGTCGCCGAAGTCGCGTCCGAACCGGCCGTCGAAGCGATCGAGCCCGAAGCGGTTCAGGCCGAGGCCCCATCCCCGGTCGAGACCGAGGTCGCGCCAGAGCCCGCGCTCGAGCCGGCTCCCGAGCCCGCCCCGGTACCTGACCTGGCCGAGATCATCGCCAACGATCCGGCGCAGATCACCGCACCCCCGCCCAAACCCAAGCGCGGGTGGTGGCGTCTGTGACCGATCGGTCCTAGGCTAGGCATCACAGGCGGGGGCGTCGTTCGCAGGAGTTGGCCATGATCCGGCAGACCCGTGTCGCCTTTCGACCCCTCGCCGGGGCCGTCGCTGCGGTCATGGCCGTCGTCCTCGCGGCGACGGCCGGCCCCGCCGCGGCCCAATCCACGATCCGCGACACCGAGATCGAGGGCATCATCCGCGACTGGTCCGACCCGGTCTTCGTCGCCATGGGGCTGGATCCGGCGGAAGTCGAGGTCCTGCTGGTGGCCGACAATGACCTGAACGCCTTCGCAACGCGCGGGCGGATCATGGGCATCAACACCGGCCTGATCCTGCGGACCGAAGACCCCAACCAGCTGCTGGGGGTCATCGCGCACGAGGCCGGTCACATCAAGAACCGTCACACCCTGCGCGACGGGGCCCAGGGTGCCGGCATGCAGCCGATGATCATGTCCATGGCCCTGGGTGCCCTCGCCATCCTGGCGGGAGAGCCGGGTGCCGGAGCGGCCCTGCTGGGGTCTGGCCAGTATTTCGGCACCCTGGGCGCCCTGCGCTATCTCCAGAGCCAGGAGGGCGAGGCCGATATCACCGCCGCGCGCGGCCTCGAGGCCGCCGGCGAGTCCGGTCGGGGCCTGGTGTCCTTCTTCGAGAATTTCCGCAGCCAGGAAGTCTTCTCCGACGCCCGCCGCTATCCCTATTTCCGCAGCCACCCGCTGTCGGGCCAGCGCATCGAGGCCCTGCGACGCCCCGTCGAGGCCATGTCCAACTATGACCAGGTCGACAGCCCGGAACGCATGGCCCAGCACGCCCTGATCCGCGCCAAGATCCAGGCCTTCATGAACCCGCCGACCCAGACGCTGCGGACCTATCTGGAGACCGACACCTCCTTCCCGGCCCGCTATGCCAGGGCCATCGCCTGGTATCGCGACGGCCAGACCCAGCGCGCGCTGGACGCTACGGACGCCCTGATCGCCGAGGATCAGGACAATCCCTATCTCTGGGAACTGAGGGGCCAGATCCTGTTCGAGGAAGGCCGCCCGGAAGAGGCCATCGCCGCCCACCGCCGCGCTGTCGAGTTCCTGCCCGACGCCCCCCTGCTCCGCATCAACCTCGCCCACGCCCTGATAGAGACCAATGACGCGACCCGGCTGGACGAGGCCGTCGATCACCTGAAGACCGCCACGGCGCGCGAGGGCGACAACACCCTGGCCTGGCGGCTGTTGTCCCAGGCCTATTCCAGCCAGGGCAAGGAGGGCGAGGCGCGTCTGGCCTCGGCCGAGCTCTATTTCGCGGCGGGCGGCGAGGAACAGGCCACCCAGTTCGCCCTGCGCGCCCGCGACATGCTGCCTCGTGGCTCCATCGAATGGCGGCGCGCCATGGACATCGTCCTGGCGTCCGGCGCCACCATGGACGACATCGACGATCTGGACGCCCGCGAGGAGCGCCGTCGCGAACGCGGCCCCGCGATCCTGCCCCCCGGCGCCTGATCCACCTTCCCTTCCGAGAGCCGAATGACCGACCCCGACGCCCCGACGCCTCCGCCCGCGCGTGACCCCCTCGCCTTCTTCGGCTCAGGCCGGGGCGGCGCCCTGGCCGTGGCGATCTCGGTCCTGGCCCTGGGCCTTTCGATCGCGCCCTATGCGACAGGCGGCGGCTTCGGCGAGAAGGTCCGCGCCTATCTGGTCGCCAATCCCCAGGTTCTGGACGAGGCCGTCCAGGCCCGTCAGGCGGCCGAGGAGACCAACCGCGTCGAGACGATCAACGCCACCGTCGCCGCCAACGCGTCCCTTCTGGCCCCTGACCCCCGCGATCCGGCCGTTGGCCCCGCTGACGCCAAGGTCACGGTCATCGAGTTCTTCGACTACCGCTGCCCCGGGTGCAAGGCGGTGTCGGAGGACTATCTGGCCCTGATCCGCAGCCATCCTGATGTCCGCTTCGTCTTCAAGGAATGGCCGATTCTGGACCGGGGCGACGATACGACGTCGCAATACGCCGCCCGCGCCGCCCTCGCCGCCCATGCGCAGGGTCGCTACCTGCCCGTCCACCAGGCCCTGATGGCCGAGGCCGCGCTGGACCCGGCGGCGGTCGATCGGATTCTGACCGAGAACGGCGTCGACCTGGCCCGCGCCCGGGCCGCCATGGCCTCGCCCGAGACCGACGCCCTGATCGCCGACATCAACGGCACCGGCCAGACCCTCGGTCTGGTCGGCACCCCGACCTTCCTCATCAACGGTCGCACCACCTCGACGATCAACCCGGTGGAGGTCTCCGCCGCGATCGAGGCGGCGAAGGCGAGGTAGCGTCCTTCTCCCTCCCCCGAGGGGAGGGTGGTCGAAGCGCAGCGGAGACCGGGTGGGGGCGGCCGGGTGAGCCAGACTCCGACATCGCCATGGATCGCCTGGCCCTCCCCACCCGGTCGCTTCGCGACCTGCTCTCCCCCAAGGGGGAGGGAGAAGATTTCGCCTAAGCCAGCCCCAGCGTCATCGCCCCGCCGATCCATTCCACTCGCGCCCTAGCCCGCGCCGCCTCGGCGGCCTCGGCATTGCCCAGCGCCGTCTCTGCCTCGGCGAGCACCCACAGGCTGTAGGGATCCATCGGCCAGTCGATCAGCAGTTCCTCGATCTTGGCCCTGGCCCCCGCCGCGTCGCCGCTCGCCAGCATGGCCGCCGCCAGGCTGCGGCGCGTCGGATACCAGATCACCGGGGGATCGCCCCCCTCGGGCCCCGAGCCCTGGATCTCGGCCGCCCGGCCGAAAGCCACCATCGCCGCCGCCGGATTCCCCTCGATCATGGCCGCCCGACCTTCCAGCACGCGCTGGAACACCTCGACGAAGTCGTTGCCGTCATTGCCCCGCCCACCGCCGATGGTCCCGCCGTCGCGGATCGCCCGGATCGCCTCGGCTTCGGCGCGCGCGGCCCGGGCGTCGCCCGCACGCGCCGCAGCCTCGCCCCGGGCATAGCGCCAACTGGCCCGCAGCATCGGCCGGTCCTCGGGCGGCTCGACCAGCGCCGCCACCTGCTCCGCCGGCCCGAACCGACCGTGGATGGCATAGGCGTTGTGGGCCATCATCTGACGCCAGGCGTTGTCGGCCGGAATGTCCGGATAGGTCGCCAGGAACCGCTGCCCCAGCAGCAGCCCCGCCTCGGCTCCGCCCGCCATCAAGGCCCCGCCCATGCCGAAATGGACGTTGTGGGCATGCAGGGCCATCCCCGGCACCCCGCCCGGAGGCCGGGCCAGTTCATCGTACCGCTGATCCAGCGCCACCGCGTTGACGTTGGACGTCATCGCGTCGCGATAGCGCCCCACCCGATAGAAGGTGTGCGACGGCATGTGCACCAGGTGGCTGGCCCCCGGCGTCAGGGCCGCCAGCCGCTCGCCATAGGGGATGGCCTTGTGAGGATCGTCCGACCACTCGGTCAGATGGATATACAGGTGGATGGTGCCCGGATCGTTCGGCGTGCGTTCCAGCGACGCCTCCAGCAGGTTCATGGCGCGGGTGATGCCGGGGTCCTTGGCCTGACCGTCCTCGTCCCACCACTCGTCGGCTTTCAGCATCCAGGCGTCCGCCGTGACGGCGACGATCATCGGATCATCGGCGTGATCCGCCGCGATCCGGTCCATGGATCGGGCGAAACGGACGGCGCGGCTGGATTTGAATCCGGAGTATCGCTGGATCATCGCGTCGATCATGCGCCGCTGCACCGGGGTGGCGTCCCGCGCCTTCCTCCGCGCCATCTGCGCCAGCCGCCGCCCCTCGTTCATCGAGGCGTCGTCGTTGCCGCCGCCGTTCAGGTTCGGCCCCAGCGCCCAGGCCTCGCCCCAGGCGCACAGACCACAGTTCGGGTCCAGCGCCTGCGCCCGGCGGAAAGCCCGCACCGATTCCTTGTGCTCGAACGCCCAGCGCAGCCGCACGCCGTGGTCGAACCAGGCCTGGGCCTCCGGGTTGGTCGTATCGACGGCCCAAGAGGCCTCACCGAAGCCGTCGACCATCACCATGTCAGTGGCCGAGGCCGCGTCCAGCACCGATCCGACGGTGCCGCAACCCCGCGGGTTCTGGATCAGGGCCGCGCTGGCCGCCGCATCGGCGGCCGCCTGCGACGCGTCCGCCACCGCCGCCGGCGCGCTCAGACAGATCGCCGCCGCCGTGAACGCCAGAAATCGTGATCGCATCGGTCGTCTCCCGCCCGGCGACACCATGCGGCAGACCGCTCAGGCCGCCAAGAGCCTCAGATCAGGCCCGCCAGCGGCGACGACGGATCGGCATACATGCGCCTGGCCATCCGCCCGGCCAGATAGCCCTGACGCCCGGCGATCACCGCATGTTTCATGGCCGAGGCCATCAGGATCGGATCCTTCGCCTCGGCGATGGCCGTGTTCATCAGCACGGCGTCGCAGCCCAGCTCCATCGCCAAGGTGGCGTCCGACGGCGTGCCGACGCCCGCGTCCACCAGCACCGGCACCTTGGCCTGTTCGACGATCAGTCGGATATTGACCCGGTTCTGCAGCCCCAGGCCCGAGCCGATCGGCGCCGCCGCCGGCATGATCGCCGCCGCTCCTGCCTCCTCCAGCCTGCGGCACATGACGACGTCGTCGGTGCAGTAGACCATGACCTGGAAGCCGTCCTTGATGAGCAGATCGAGCGCCCGCAGCGTTTCGACCATGTCGGGATACAGGTGCGCCGTGTTCGACAGCACCTCCAGCTTGACCAGGTCCCACCCCCCCGCCTCGCGCGCCAGCCGCAGCGTCCGCACCGCGTCCTCGCCGGTGAAGCACCCGGCGGTGTTGGGCAGGAAGGTAAATCGGTCGGGCTTCACATGATCGACCAGCATGGGCTGGCTGGGATCGGTCAGGTTCACCCGCCGCACGGCCACGGTCACGATCTCGGCCCCCGCGGCCTCTGCGGCGGCGGCGTTCTGGGCGTAATCCTTGTACTTGCCGGTCCCGACGATCAGGCGCGAGGTGAAGGTCCGCCCGGCGACGGTCCAGGTGTCAGCGGCGGTCTCGACGGCGGGCGGAGCGAAGGGCGCGTTCATGGGCCCTACTTAGGCGCTTGGACAGCCGGACGAAACCGTTCGCGCCCATTGCCGGTGCAAGCGACGCCCGCCTGGACCGGGATCATCTTCGCCTTGCTCACCCCCCTGCCGTCATCCTCGGACTTGATCCGAGGATCGGACCAACCGCGGCGAGACGCGTCGGAAGTGCCGCCATGTCGATGCGCCAATCGCCAGCAATTCGCTGCTGAACATCCGATCCTCGGATCAAGTCCGAGGATGACGGAGTGCATGGAAAGGCTTCGGTGGAGCTCAAGGACCGAACGCGTCAGTCACTAACAATTCATACCAATCAGTATCTTGCATAGCTTACATAAAGCTGAACGGCAGCATTTGCACTCGTTGCACCCGGTACCGCCCGAGTCCAACCGGCCCTCACCCTCCGCCGACGAACTGGACCAGCTCGATCCGGTCCCCGTCCTCCAGCGCGGTCGTGGCGTGCAGCGAGCGCGGCACAATGGCCAGGTTGCGCTCCACGGCGACCTTGCGCACGTCGAAACCCAGCTCTTCCACCAGGGCCGACACCGTCCGGGCGGCGACCTCTCGCGTATCTCCGTTGACTTGGATGCGCATGCCGCTACGTCAATCCGTCCATACCGGCGCGGTCGTCCGCTTTGACGCCGCGCCCGGTTCCGCTAAAAGGCCGCGCTTCACAGCGCCGCCACTGCCGTCCGGAGCGAATGCCCGAAACCCCCGTCCTCTACGTCCTGAACGGGCCCAACCTCAACCTCCTGGGGGTGCGAGAGCCGCACATCTACGGGCGCGAGACCCTGGCCGACGTCCAGGCGATCTGCGAGCGGGCGGCCGAAGGCGCAACCGTTGTCTTCCGTCAGTCGAATCGCGAGGGCGAGTTGATCGACTGGGTGCAGGAGGCGCGGACCGAGGCGTCCGCCCTCGTCCTCAACCCCGCCGGCTACGGTCACACCTCCATCGCCCTCTTGGACGCGCTGAAGGCCCTGACCATCCCGGTCGTCGAATGCCATCTGTCCAACCCCGCCGCGCGCGAGGATTTCCGGGCCCACAGCTATGTCTCCCTGGCGGCGACCGGCATCGTCTCGGGCTTCGGCGCCCACTCCTATGAACTGGCGGTCCAGGCCGCTCTCCGGCTGGCGCGGGAACGCAGCGCCCGGCCGGCCCGTTGAACCCCGATCACAAGGCGACGCTTTCCATGGCGACCGACAAGACGCTGAAGAACGAACCGACCGAGGTCATCGACGCGGCCCTGGTGCGGCAGCTGGCCGACATCCTCAACGACACCAGCCTGACCGAGATCGAGGTCGAGCGCGGCGATCTGCGCATCCGCGTCGCGCGCGAGGTCACGGCCGCCCCGGTCATGCACTACGCCGCCCCGCCGGCCGCTCACGCCCCGGCTCCGGCCGCCGCGCCCGCACCGGCAGCGCCCGCCTCAATGCCGTCGGACCCCGCCACGATCGTCGCCAAGTCGGGCGAACAGGTGAAGTCGCCCATGGTCGGCACCGTCTATCTGCAGCCCTCGCCCGAGGCCGATCCGTTCGTCGCGGCCGGCGACAAGGTCAAGAAGGGCCAGACCCTGCTGATCATCGAGGCCATGAAGACCATGAACCCGATCCAGGCCCCGCGCGACGGCGTGGTTCAGGAGATCCTGGTCGGCGACGCCCAGCCGGTGGAGTTCGGTGAGGCCCTCGTCGTCCTCGTCGAGGCCTGAGGCCGCCATGTTCACCAAGGTCCTGATCGCCAACCGCGGCGAGATCGCGCTGCGCATCCACCGCGCGTGCAAGGAGATGGGTATCTCCACCGTCGCCGTGCATTCCGAGGCCGATCGCGGTGCCATGTGGGTGCGGCTGGCCGACGAGAGCGTCTGCATCGGCCCGGCCCCGGCCGCCAAATCCTATCTGAACATCCCCTCGATCATCGCGGCGGCCGAGATCACCGGGGCCCAGGCCATCCACCCGGGCTACGGTTTCCTGTCCGAGAACGCCCGCTTCGCCGAGATCGTGAATGCCCATGGCATGACCTTCATTGGCCCGACGCCGGAGCACATCCGCGTCATGGGCGACAAGATCACCGCCAAACAGACGGTGCTGGAAGCCGGCATCCCCTGCGTCCCCGGCTCGGCGGGTGAGGTCGAGACCGTCGAGGAGGCCATCGCGGCCTCGAAGGACATCGGCTTTCCCCTGATCGTCAAGGCGGCGGCCGGCGGCGGCGGGCGCGGCATGAAGGTGGCCCTGACCGCCGACGACCTGGTCGAGGCCGTCCAGACCGCCCAGACCGAAGCGAAAGCCGCCTTCGGTAACGGCGCAGTCTATATGGAACGCTACCTCCAGAAGCCTCGTCACATCGAGATCCAGGTCGTGGCCGACAGCCACGGCAACGTCGTCCACCTGGGCGAGCGCGACTGCTCCCTTCAGCGCCGCCACCAGAAGGTGCTGGAAGAGGCCCCCTCGCCCGCCCTGTCTGCCGCCGAACGCGTCCAGATCGGCGAGGTCGTGAACAAGGCCATCGGCAAGATCGGCTACCTCGGCGTCGGCACCATCGAGTTCCTGTGGGAGGACGGCCAGTTCTTCTTCATCGAGATGAACACCCGCCTGCAGGTCGAACACCCGGTCACCGAGGCCATCACCGGCGTCGACCTGGTGCGCGAACAGATCCGCATCGCCGCGGGCCTGCCCCTGTCCTTCACCCAGGAAGACATCCACTTCGAAGGCCACGCCATCGAGGTCCGGATCAATGCCGAGAACTCCGAGACCTTCGCACCCTCGCCGGGTACCGTCACCGACTTCCACGCGCCCGGCGGGCTTGGCGTGCGTTTGGACAGCGCCATCTACGCCGGCTATTCGATCCCGCCCTACTACGACAGCCTGATCGGCAAGCTGATCGTCCACGGTCGCGACCGGCCGGAATGCATCGCCCGGCTGAAGCGCAGCCTGAACGAGATGGTCATCGGCGGCATCGACACGACCATCCCCCTGTTCCAGCGCCTGCTGGCCGAGCCCGACATCCTGACCGGCGACTACGACATCCACTGGCTGGAACAGTGGGCCAAGAAGCGGGCGGGCTGATCCCTTCTCCCCTTGCGGGAGAAGGTGGCCCGGAGGGCCGGATGAGGGGTATGTCGACGCGTACGCGCCTGTTCGGATAGCCCCCATCTCGCAGACCGAGTTCCACCCCTCATCCGTCAGCCTCCGGCTGCCACCTTCTCCCTCAGGGGGAGAAGGATGACGCCTACCTTCACCGCCCACGACCTCCTCGGCTGCTACGCCCGCGGCATCTTCCCCATGGGCGAGGCGCGCGACGACCCCCGCGTCTTCCTGGTCGAGCCCGAGATGCGCGGGATCATCCCGCTGGACGCCTTCCGGATCCCCACCCGCCTGCGCCGCACCGTCCGTGGCGAGCCGTTCGCCATCCGCGTCGACACCGCCTTCGGGGCTGTCATCGACGCCTGCGCCTCACCGGCCCCAGGCCGCGAGGACACCTGGATCAACGGACCCATCCGGCGGCTCTATCTGGAACTCCACGCGCTCGGCCGCGCCCATTCGATCGAGTGCTGGCGAGACGAGGCCCTCGTCGGCGGCCTGTATGGAGTCACCCTCGGCGCAGCCTTCTTCGGCGAGAGCATGTTCAGCCGCGCCACGGACGCGTCCAAGGTTGCCCTGGTCCATCTGGTCGCGAGACTGAAGCTCGGCGGCTGGCGCCTGCTGGACGCCCAGTTCCGCACGCCGCACCTCGATCAGTTCGGCCTGATCGAGACGCCGCAGGTCGTCTATCTGCGCATGCTGGAGGCCGCTCTGAAGGCCCGCCCCGGTCCGACCGCCCTGTCACGCCCGCTGACGGGCACCGAGGCCGTCGCCTATTCCTTGCAGCCCACGACCCAGGCGTCATAGATCGGGTGCTGCAACCCGCTCAGCGCCGGCGTCGAGGCGTACATCCAGCCTCGGAAAATTTGGCGCGGCTCGGCCCGGACCGTCCCGCGCGGCTGCAGCGTCACCTCCAGATAGGCGATCGAGTCCGCGACCAGTTCGTTCTCGGCGGCGACTTCGCAGGCGCGGGCGGTGAAGATCAGCGATTGGTTGAACCGCACCGGCCGACCGCCGACCTCGACCTCGAACCGCATGCTCTCGGCGGTGATCTTGTCGATGGCCTCGACGATGGCCACGCGGCGGCGCTGGCGCGGGGTGGGCGTCTCGGGAGCCAGGCGCTCGGCCTTCTCCTCATCGGTCTCGCCCTCCTCGTCGTCCTCTTCGTCGGTCGCCGTCTCCTCGTCTTCCCCGGCGACCTCTTCCTCGAGCGCGGCGGTCTCGATGCTGGGCGCGGCGGGTATGATCGCCACAGGATTGGCCGGAGCGGGGTCCCCGGCGGGCGCGGAGTCGGCGTTCGCGTCCTCACGCAGGGCCTCGGCGATCGGATCGGCGGCGGGCGTCGCGTCCTGGGCTGGAGCGTCCTGCATCCCGCCCGCCACGACGCCGCCCGCGATCGTCAGGGCCACGGCCGCCGCGCCGACGGTCAGCAGACGGGTCCGGCTCATTCCGGCTTCCAGGCTTCGTAGTCGCCCACGGCGGCGGGCCGCACGCCCTCGGCCGCGAGCGAGCCCGGCGGACGCCAGGCCAGGGGCGTGCCGGTCATGTTCGGACGGTGATCCTTCTCCCACCGGCGGCGCGGCAGGGGGGCCTCGGTTGGCGGCTCGTCGAAGGTGTAGTGCAGCCATCCGTGCCAGTCCGGTGTCACCTTCGACGCATCGGCATAGCCGTTGTAGATGACCCAGCGGCGACGGCGACCGTCATAGCTGGTGTTGTCGCGCGACTGGTAATAGCGGTTCCCGTGCTCGTCGGAGCCGATCAGTTCGCCGCGCTTGGCGATGGTGAAGAACGTCCCGAGCGTCGCGCCCGAGGTCCAACCGAAGATCCTGCCCAGCACTGGCTGTTCCGTCCGAGAAATCCGCCGGCGGGAGAGGCCGGGCCACTGTCCGCGATCATAGAAACCAGGAGGCCTCGCGTCCAGCGCGCGCGCGACGGCTCTTTGATCAACATCTTGGGGGTAACCCCGCGCTTCCTCCCCATATCTATTGCGACCCGCCATCACCGGGGCATAGAATCAGGAAACCGCACCCCGAGCCCAGCGTATGCGCTTCACGCCCCGCTTTTCCGACCTCCCTCGCGACCTCCGGCTGGAGCGGCGCGTGGTCGAGCGTCCGGGCGGCCACGTCACCGTCGTCGTTCCGTCCGGCTGGACGGATGCCCGGATCGAGGCCTGGCTGGACTGGGCGGCTGCGCTTCCCAGGGACCTGCCCCGGCTCGGCGACGGAGCACCGCCCATGCCCTCGCCGGTTCTGGATGGTGCCGTGGACCGCTGGTCCCATCGCCTGGCTGCCTGGGGCCGGGCCATGGGCGTGTTCGCCGGCGAGAAGGACGCACGCGCCTTCGCCGACGATCTGACCGCATCCGTTCTGCTCGGGCTGGCGGCTCCCGGTCCGGTCCGCCTGGTGGGGGCCCGCGTCCATCCGATCGCCGACGACCTGATCCCGGCCGTGCCTCACAGCCCTGTCGCCGATCTGCAAGACGATCTGGCCCGCGCGGCGTTCGAGGTCGAAACGCGCGCCGTTCAGGGCGAACGCTTCGCCGCGTCCTCGCTCGGTCGCCTGTGCGCCACGCTGAACGCCGTTGCCGACGCCGTGGCGCGCTGCCAGGGTCCGGCCGCCGATTGTACCGATCCAGCCGCCAATCCGGCCCTCGCCCGCGCCGCCCTGGCCGCGCGTCAGGCCGGCGCTGACGATGCCGCGATCCTGCGCGCCATGGCCGGCGAGACCTTCGCCGCGCCCGACGCCCAGCCGGAACGACCGACCCGCCTGGCGGTTCTGAGGCCTGACGCAGGCCAGGCCGAGATCGACGCCGCCATTCGCGCCGCGCTCGCGGGGCCGTTGACGCTCGCCTTCGACCCCGACACGGCCGAGGCCCTGGCGGAGGCAGCCGACGCCCCGTCCGCCGCCCTGTCCTGGCCGGCGCTTTGCGGCCTCGGCGGCGACGCCGTCTCGGCTCTTGAGTCACTGTCCAGGCTCTGGACCACCGCGCTCGAGATCGAGCTCGCCTCCGGGTTCTCCGCCGACGGGGCTTCGGCCGTGCGCCGCCATACCGCCCGCCCGATCAATCTGTGGCTCGAGGGCGTGCTCGAGGGCTTCCTGTCCGCCGGGCGGGGGCTGGAGGCGGCCGAGGAGATGACGGCCCTCGTCGCCCTGATGGCCGCCACCGCCGCCCAGACCTCCAGCGAACTGGCCGTGGCCCTCCATCCCACCCCGATCTGGCCGGGCGTCTCTTCCCGCCTGGACGCGCAGACGGACGCTCGCCTGTCATCCTTGGCCGAAGATGGCCTCGGGGGTCGGGCGCGGAACGCCCTCGAGGCGGCGCGGACCGCCGCGGGTCGCTCGGGGCGGCGTCATGGTCGGATCGCCGTGACCCCCCCCGGTCCGGAGACCACCCTGCGCCTCGGTCTGGGGGCCCTGACGACCCGGCAGGTCGCCCAGACGGAGGGCGGCGAGACCACGCGCCGGCTGCATTGCGCGATCCATGCGGTGATCGCGGCCAAGGGCGGCGATCCGGAGGACGCCGAACGCTGGGTCCTTGGCCGCCGGACCCTCGTCGGGGCGCCCGGCCTCGACCACGACCGGCTGCGCGGCCTCGGCTTCACGGACGCGGAGCTGGAGGCCGTCGAACGCGCCCTCGCCATCGTCCAGACGCTGGACGACGCCTTCGCTCCGCCGGTTCTGGACGCCGGCTTCATCCGAGACGTTCTGGGCCTCGACCCCGAAACGACCGACGCCCCCGCCCTGCTCGCCGCCCTGGCCCCCGTCGACGCTCTGGACGCCGCGCGCGCGCATGTCTTCGGCCACTCTGACCTGTCCGACTGGCCTCAGGCGCCCGAGGCTCTCGGCGATCTGTTGTCAGACCCCGCCGCCGTCGAGACGGAGCTGTGGCTCGCCTTCGCCCGCTTCGGCGACGCGCCCCTGCCCACGATAACGATCCTGCCCTGGACCTCCACCGCCGCCGAGGTCGAAGACCTGATCCGCGACGCCAAAGCCGTGGGTACCGGGCCGATCACCCTCGTTCCCACCGCGCCGCCCTCCCAGCCGGTCCTGGTCCTGCCGGAGTCCGAGGCGCGCCGAACCCCGGACCCCGCCCCGTCCCGCACGATCGAGACCGTCGTCGAACGCGTCGTCGAACGCGACCGGACCCGGCGCAAACTGCCGGATCGCCGAAAAGGCTACATCCAGAAGGCGGCCGTCGGCGGCCACAAGGTCTATGTTCACACCGGCGAGTACGACGACGGAGAGCTCGGCGAGATCTTCATCGACATGCACATGGAAGGTGTCGCTTTCCTCATCCTGATGGGTTGGCGAGCGGACGGAGATTTTCAGATCGCTCGGTGCGACCGTCGTAGCTGTTGAACTGCACCCGGATTGTTTATAAGAA
>NCEB01000052.1 GCA_002280475.1 Brevundimonas subvibrioides | reverse complement strand
AGGTCAACGGAAACTACCACGAACCCCGAGCCCTCAAACCCACCGCAAAAGCCCTCGCAAGACGATTCGCAGCCGCAAGGTAGGGGGCAGGCGTCAGGGTCTTGTATCTCCCGACAGCGCGCCGACGTAGCTAGGGGCATCCCCCCGTCGTTCTCGGAGTCCGCCCATGTCCCCCCTGTCCCGCATCGCCGTAGCCGCCACCTTGACGCTCGCCGCCTGCTCGCCGGGCGAACCCGCGACGGCCCAGCCTCCGGTGCAATCAGGCCCCGACAGCGGTCGGCGGGAGGTGGCGCTGTTCGCCGGAGGATGCTTCTGGTCGGTCGAGGCCAATTTCGAGCGCATGCCGGGCGTCGTCTCGGCCGTCTCGGGCTTCGCCGGGGGGCGCGTGGCCAATCCCACCTATGATCAGGTCGTGCGGGGCGGCACCGGGCACCTGGAGGCCGTCCAGGTCACCTACGACCCGACCCGCATCACCTATCGCCAGCTGGTCGACCGGTTCTGGCGCACCATCGATCCCACCGATCCCGACGGTCAGTTCTGCGACCAGGGCGGGCCCTATGCCACGGCCGTCTTCGCGACGACCGCCCAGCGCCCGATCGCCGAGGCGTCCAGGCAGGCCGCCGCCGCCGTCGTCGGAGAGCGGCGTTTCGTCACGCCTGTGCGCGAAGCCGCCCGATTCTGGCCCGCCGAGGCCTACCATCAGGACTTCGCTCGGCTGAACCCGGTCCGATACGGCGGCTACACCCGGTTCTGCGGGCGCGAGGCCAGACTTCGCGCCGTCTGGGGTTGAGGCGCTCCGCGTACTGAGGGCGTGGGGGCCAGCACGCGTCCGGGTCCCCACACTGTGGCTCCCGTGTCACCCCCGACCGCTGTCACACGACTGTCGCAACACTGTCGTCCCCCGTTCCGAGACCGAGCCTAGACGGAGCGTGATTTCGACGTGGCCCTTTGCGGCCACATTTCGCGCGCCGGGCCGCCGCCCGGACCATCTGGGGATACAAGATGACCAACCGCTCTCGGGCAATCTGGGCCAGCACGGCCCTCCTGACGTCGCTCGCGATGTCGTCTGCCGTCTATGCGCAGGACACCACCTCGGCGGTCCGGGGCACGGTCATCGGCAATGACGGTTCGGCCGTCGCCGGCAGCTCCGTCACCCTGACCCACCTGCCCTCGGGCACGACCCTGACCACGGTCACGGGCAATGACGGCATCTTCAATGCCCGCGGCCTGCGTCCGGGTGGCCCCTACCGCATCGAGGCCTCCTCCTCGGCCGGCGGCGGCACGCTTGAAGACATCAACCTGCAGGTGGCCGACACGACCGACCTGACCGTCTACCTCGACGGCGGGAACACGGTGGACGACATCGTCGTCGTCGGCATCCGCGACGTCACGGCCGACAACACCGGCGTGACCTCGGTTCTGAGCCGCGAAGACGTCGCCGGCGTCGTCTCGGTCAACCGCGACATCCGCGACCTGGCCCGCCGCAACATCCTGGTCTCCCAGAACACGCGCGGCGACGGCGGCATCTCGATCGCCGGCTCCAACCCCCGCACCAACCGCGTCACCATCGACGGCACCCAGGCCCAGGACGACTACGGTCTGAACACGGGTGGCCTGCCGACCCGTCGCGGCCCGGTCTCGATCGACGCCATCGAACAGTTCAGCGTCAGCGCCGTTCCGGTCGACGTCGAGAACGGCGACTTCTCGGGCGGCGCGCTCGACGTGGTCCTGCGTTCGGGCGGCAACGACTTCCGCGGCACCGCCTTCGTCAACTATCTGAACGACGGCCTCGTCGGCACCTCGATCCGCGGCGTGGAAATCCCCAGCCAGATCACCCAGGAGAACTACGGCTTCTTCTTCTCGGGCCCCCTGTGGCGCGACCGCCTGTTCTTCGCCGCCTCGTACGAGACCTATGAGACGGTCGACCAGACGGCCACGGGCCCGACCGGTGGAGGCTTCTCGAACTCGATCCGGGGCATCACCCAGGCGAACCTGGACAGCTTCGTCAGCCTGTTCAACTCGACCTATGCGACCGAGTTCGACGTCGGCGCGATCTCTCGCACCAAGCCGATCACGGACGAAAAATACACGGTCAAGCTGGACTGGAACATCACAGACAGCCAGCGCCTGTCGCTGACCTATCGCCGCGCCGAATCGGGCGTGATCCAGCGCACGAACATCGGCACCACCTCGGCCGGCTTCGACTCGCAGTGGTACCTGACCGGTGAAGACGATCAGGCCTATGCCGCCGAATTGAATTCGCAGTGGACCGACAACTTCTCGACCCAGCTCCGCGTCACCTACCGCGACTACACCCGCCTGCAGGATCCGCCGTCGGGCCAGTTCTTCTCGGACATCACGGTCTGCTCGGACGCGACCCGCACGGTCACCTCGAACGCGATCACGGGCTGCGGTTCGAACTCGGTCTACCGTTTCGGTCCCGACCAGTTCCGCCACGCCAACTTCCTGACGACCGACAACCTGCAGATCCAGTTCAAGGGCGAGTATTCGCTCGGCGACAACCTGCTCAAGTTTGGCTACCAGCGCCAGGATGTGGGCATCTTCAATCTGTTCGTGCCGAGCAGCAACGGCGTCTATTACTTCGACTCTCTGGCTGACTTCCAATCGGGCCAGGCCAGTCGTCTGGTCTATAACAACGCGATCTCGGGCGTGAAGGCGGACGGTGCCGGCGCTCACGACTACAGCGTCAACTCGCTGTTCTTCCAGGACACGCTGCAGCTGTTCGACAACCTGACTGTTCAGGCCGGCTTCCGCTACGACTGGTACGAAAGCGACGACAAGCCCGCGTTCAACCAGAACTTCTTCAACCGCACGGGCTTCACCAACCAGACCACCTATGACGGCATCGAGATCCTGATGCCGCGCGCCTCGTTCGAATGGCAGGCCAACGACTGGCTGACCCTGAGCGGCGGCCTCGGCCTGTTCTCGGGCGGTATCCCCGACGTGATCGTGACCAACCCGTTCGGCAACACGGGCGTCCTGACTTCGCAGATCCAGATCGAGCGCAACGTCGACGGCACCTTCCGGGAAACCACCGGAGCCGCCGGCTTCACCCAGGCGGTCGGCGCGGCGGCGCTGAACATCAATGTCGCCGATCCGACCTTCGGCTACGCCATCCCCGCTTCGGTCCGCGCGATCCAGGGCGGGGCCACGGCTCCGACCGGGTCGGAAGTGAACGCCCTGTTCCCCACCTTCGACATCCCTTCGGACTGGAAATACTTCCTGACCGCGACCGTCGAAGCGCCGGAAGGCTGGGCCGATGGTTTCCTGCCCGCGTTCGCCTCGGCCGCCGTCGATAACTGGCGCGTGAACTTCGATCTGGTTGTCACCCAGGTGAACAACGCCGTGTCGTTCCGCGACTTCCGGGCCCAACCCCTGACGGTCAACGGCGTGCAGCAGTTCACCCCGGACGGCCGCATCCGCTACGACGGCATCCTGGGCACCGCCGCCCAGCGCGCCGCATTCGGCATCACCTCGACCAACCCGGGTTCGAACCGCGACATCGTCGCCTTCAACGTCAAGGAGGGCGAAAGCTACTCCTTCGGCGTCAGCGCCGAGCGGTCCTTCTTCGATCGCGACCTGAACGTGCTGGTCGGCTACGCTCGCTCCAACATCGAAGACCGCGTCTCGGGTGTCCGTTTCGGCTCGACCCAAAGCTCGCTCTACGGCACGGGTGCATCGGGCCTTGACCCGAATGAGGAAGCCTACGGCACCGCGTTCGAGGAAATCACCAACCGCTGGAAGGCCGAGGTCAACTACACCAACACCTTCTTCGGTGACCTGGAGACCCGGTTTAACCTGTTCGGCGAGATCCGTGACGGTCGCCCCATCACGTTCGTGATGAGCGATCGCGCGGCAAGCCGTAGCCCGACCTTCGGTGTGAACCGCGGCAACCAGCTGCTGTTCGTGCCGGACTTCAATGCCCCCAGCGCGACGAACCCGCTGCAGTTCGGCTCGGTCATCTTCGATACCGCCGCCAGCCGTGACCGCTTCCGGACTCTGGTCGACACCTTCGGCCTCGAGTACGGCCGCACCGTCGGCAAGGGCGAGGGCTCGGACGACCAGCCGGAGACCTATCAGATCGATCTGCAGTTCAGCCAGGAACTGCCGTCCTTCTTCCTGCCGGGCCGGTTCAAGTTCGTCGCCGACATCCAAAACCTCGCCAATCTGCTCAACGACGAGTGGGGCATCGTCGAGGAGTACGGCGACAGCCTGACGCTGATCAACGCCGAGTGCGCTGACGCCGCCGGCATCGTTCGCAGCAACGTCGGAAATCCGGTGTGCTCGACCTATCGTTACTCCAGCCCGAGCTCCTCGGCCGATACCCTGAACCGCGACAACAACGGTCGTTCGTTCTGGGCCATCCAGCTGGGCCTGCGCTACGAGTTCTGATCCCTTCGATCAGGCGACACGATCAAGGCGGCTCCGAAAGGGGCCGCCTTTTTCTTTGACTGTCCGTCCGGGCCCCGTCGGTTGAAGTCGGGGGCCGGGGGGCCTATCTGGCGCGGTCCCGCCGCGTCCAAGGATGTCGTTCCGATCATGGCCTTCGCCTCGCCCGTCCCCGCCGAATGGTCGCCTCACCGGGCGATGTGGGTCGGCTGGCCCAGCCACGCCGAGCTGTGGGAGGACAACCTGATATCCGCTCAAGCCGAGGTCGAGGCGCTGGTGCGCGCCCTCGCCGGACCCGGCCGCGAGCGCGTGAAGCTGCTGGTCGGCAAACCGGAAGCCCTGGCCGACGCCCGCGCCCGGTTCGAGGGCGTGGCGGGCGTGGAGATCGTCGACGGCCGCTTCGGCGATATCTGGCTGAGGGACACCGGTCCCATCTTCGGGGCGGGTTCTGCCCGGGCCGCCGCCTTCTGCTTCAACGGCTGGGGCGGAAAATACGACCTCGAGCACGACGACACGGTGGCGGATCAGATCGGCCAGGCTTCGGGGGCTGCGCTCGACCCGCATGATGTCGTGCTGGAGGGTGGGGCTCTGGACCACGACGGCGCGGGCACCATCCTGACCACGCGCCAGTGCCTGCTGAACCCCAATCGCAACGCGGGCTGGACCGAGGTCGTGGCCGAGGCCGCCCTCACCGAGGCGCTCGGCGCGCGAAAGGTTCTCTGGCTGGGCGACGGCTTGCTGAACGACCACACCGACGGCCACGTCGACAACCTGGCCCGCTTCGTCGCGCCGGGCGTGGTCGCCTGTCCGGTCGGCTGGGGCCGGAACGATCCGAACCACGAGGTCTATGACGCCGTCGCCGCCGACCTGTCGGCCATGACCGACGCCGAGGGTCGCGCGATCCGTCTGCTGCGCCTGCCGTCTCCCGGCCTGGTTCTGGGCGAGGACGAACGCCCGGTCCCCGCCAGCCACATGAACTTCCTGATCGCCAACGGGGCCGTGATCGTCCCGACCTATGGCGAGGAGGCTGCGGCTCGCCTGGCCTGCGAGGGTCTGGCCACGGTCTTCGCCGACCGCGAGATCATTCCTCTGCCGTCCACCGCCATCCTGTCGGGCGGCGGATCCTTCCACTGCATCACCCAGCAGGAGCCCGCCTGATGGCCCGCACGATCTCCGTCGCCGCGATCCAGACCGCCTATGGCGAGGACATGGACGCCAACATCGCCAAGACGGTCGGCTTCGTGCGCGAGGCCGCGTCGAAGGGGGCCCAGGTCATCCTGCCGAGCGAGCTGTTCCAGGGCCCCTATTTCTGCGTGTCGCAGGAGGAGCGCTGGTTCGGCACGGCCTACGCCTGGCGCGAGCATCCCGCCGTCGCCGCGATGCAGCCGGTCGCGGCAGAGCTGGGCGTCGTCATCCCCGTCTCGATCTTCGAGCGCGAGGGGCCGCACTATTTCAACAGCCTGGTCATGCTGGACGCCGACGGCTCGGCGATGGGGGTCTATCGCAAGAGCCATATCCCCGACGGCCCCGGCTATCAGGAAAAATACTACTTCCGGCCGGGCGACACCGGGTTCAAGGTCTGGAACACGCGCCACGGCCGGGTCGGCGTCGGCATCTGCTGGGACCAGTGGTATCCGGAAACGGCGCGCTCCATGATGCTGATGGGCGCCGAGGTGCTGATGTATCCGACCGCCATCGGATCGGAGCCGCACGACAAGGAGCTCGACACCGCCGAGCCCTGGCGGCGCGCGATGCAGGGGCATGCGGTGTCCAACGTCGTGCCGGTCGTCGGTGCCAACCGCATCGGCCATGAGCGGGTGACCGAGGCCGGCCAGGTCTTCTACGGTTCGTCCTTCATCGCCGATCATCGGGGCGATCTGGTCGAAAGTCTGGGGCGAGACGAGGAGGGCGTGCTCGTCCACGCCTTCGACCTGGACTACATCGACCGCCACCGCGCGGCCTGGGGCTTCTTCCGCGATCGGCGCACCGACCTCTACGGCTCCCTGACCCAGCCCCGACCCGCCTGAGGTCAGAAGGGCCAGAGGCGGTAGTCCACCGTGTTGCCCCTGACGACGTTGCGGGCGGCGTTGTCGCCGTCGTCGGCGCTGGATCCGAACGGCCAGCCTGCGTCGTCGCCGCAATAGCGTCGGCCCCCCTCGCGAGAACCGAGGACCACCGCGCGCGGCCAGAGCCAGCTGACGCCTTCGAACCGGTTGCCGGTGATGGTGTTATCGGTCGGCGCCCGGTGTCGGATCACGCCGTCCTCGCCGCAGTTCCGGTACAGGAACACGCCCCCCCGATCCGATCGCCGAAAGCGGTTGTCGACGAGCCGGTTTCGGGCCGACCCGTCGACCGCGATCTGCTCGCGGGCCGTGGCGATGTCGAAATCAACGCCTTGCACCACCGTCCCGGCGCTCTCGGCATCCAGATAGATCGCCGTCGACACGGACCGACCCGTGAAGCGGCCCTCATCGACCCGCACGCCCGTGACGCCCGGCCCGATGTAGAGCGGGATCGATCCCGTGGCGATGAAGGTGATCCGGTGGAAGAGGATGTCCGTCGGGGCCGCCGCCTGGGCGCGGCCCGTGTGTCCCGGCGCGCGCGAGGAGGCGCGCAACTCCTCGATCCGCCCGTCGGCCCCCAGACCCCAGATGCGTGCGTTGCCGTGCAGCGTGCAATCGGCCAGACGCACGCCCCGGGGCCGGCTCCAGCCGTCGCCGTCTAGCCGCGACCGGATCGACAGGGTGGGGGTGCGCGTCGTCGAGGCCACGCCCGGACGGCCGAGGCTTCCGCCGCGACAGTCCAGCCCCGCGCCGGAGCCCTCCTCGCCCTCGATCACGATGGGACGCGTGACCGAGCGGCCCGGCGGCAGGGTGGCGAAACAGGTCAGATGGAAGGGGGCGGGGTCCGTCGTCGCGGTCAGCTCCGCGAGGACGTCGGCCGGGCACGGGGCGGTGGCCGGCCCGGCGACCAGGGTCGCAGCGAGGGCGATCCATGACACAGCGAACCCCGGCCGCTCAGGGAAGCGGGATGGACAAAGCCGCGCGCTCTGCCGCGCAGGCCGGGCTGGTCCGGGCCGCGGCGCGGGCCGCCGCGATCTCGACCCGGGCGGCCTCGGCCTCCGCGCGGAAGGCCGGCGTGGTCTGGATGTCCGCGAACACGGCGCGACCCAGGGTCTCGCCTGTGGCGACGTCGGCCGGATAGTGCATGCCGCAGACCATGCGGCTGACGGCGATCTGGTGGCCGATCTCGTCCAGGGCCTCGGCGCGTTCGGGGACCAGGGCGGCCATCGTCGCCCCATAGGCCGCCCCCACCGAGGCGCTGCCCGACGGATAGGAGGCGCTGGCCCGCCCCGCCTCGCCGACGACCTGGCAGGCGCGGCGCTCGCGATCGGCCCCGACGGGCCGGGGTCGGTGGGCGCGGGCCTTGGCCAGTTCGGCCGCTTCGTTGGCGTCGTGCAGGATGCGGGTCAGCAGGGCGACCAGGCGCGGGCTCTCGGCCGCCTCGACGCGAAACCCCAGGGCGCAGTCGAAATGGGCCAGGGCGACCGCCGGCCTCAGCTCTGCGTGGCGGGTGGCCAGCAGCCAGCGGTCGGTGTCCTCCAGCGCGCGCAGGCGCTCGGACGCGGCGATGTCCGCGAGCGTCGCGGGCGAGCCGTCGGCGGGGGCAGGGGGCACGCTCTGGACCAAGGCCGCGAGCCGGCTCTCGGCCAGGAAGCCCGCCGGTGCCGTTTGCGGCGCGGCACCGGCCGACGCCGATCCCGTGATCACGGTCGCCGCGACGACCGCCGCGAGCCGCCTCATCCGGCCGCGCTCCAGCTCAGTTGCACCGAGGTCCGCCCCTCGGGCGTCGGCGAGGCCACGACCTGCAGATTGTCGCCGTCGCGCGCGGCGCCGTAGGCGCGCGCCTCGCCTTGGTTCATGGCCATGACCGAGGCCAGTCCGGCCGCCTCGGCCTTCTGGCGATGGAAGGCGATGACCGCCTCAGGGGCGGCGTCGGTCAGATAGGTGACAAGGCCGCCGGGTCCAGCGGACCCGGTCGCGATCACGGGTTCGCCCTCGACGGATCCGCCGGGATACAGCACCGCGAACGACGGCGCGCCCTCGGCGATGGGCAGGGCCGCCGGGTCAGCGGAGACCTGTGGAGCATTGGCAGAGACGGGGTCGGTGCTTGCCGGCGCGCCGGTCTCCGCCGTGACCGGCGCAGGGGTCTGATCCGGCGTATCCGCGCCCTTGCAGGCACCCAGACCGCCGATCGCGGTCACGCACACTGCGACCGCCCAAAAACGCTTCATCCCGTGCCGTCCTGTTCGACGTTCTGTCGTGACCACCGTGGCCCATTCATTGGGCGTCAGCAAGGCACTGGCCGTATGTCCGCCACGGCCTCGTCAGGTCGCGCCGTCAGTCGAAGATGTCGAAGATGCTGTCGCGCTTCTTCTTCTTGTAGCGATAGTCGTCGTCGCGGTAACGCGGCTGTTCGCGGTATCCGTGCTGGGGCTGCGACGGCTGACCCCAGGGGCTGGGCTGCTGGGGCGGGGGCGCATAGGCCTGTTGCGGCGGCGGGGCGTGGGCCTGCTGCATGGCGGTGGCGGCCGACTGCTCCATCAGCTTCTCGAGTTCGCCGCGATCCAGCCAGACGCCCCGGCAGGTCGGGCACATGTCGAACTGGACGCCGCCCCGGTCCAGCGTCTGCATCTGGGCGTTGTCGTTGGGGCACATCAGAAGGGGCATCGGCGGGTCCTGCGCAGCGACGGGTCAGGACCGAAGGTGAGGCCTCGCCCCCGTCCACGCAACCGGGCGGGGCGTCGCGCTGCCGCGATCAGCCCTCCGCGAGCACGATCAGCCGGTCCTCTGGCAGGAACTCCAGCACCTCGGCCTTGTCCGGATTGACCACCACCCCGCCCATGTTGCGGCCATCGGCCCCGTCCTCCTCGCGCTTCCTGCGATAGCCTATGGCGGTCTCGCCGCGACGGCGCGCGGCCTCGGCGAGCGTATAGCCGCTGACCGGCCCGGTCAGATCGACGTAGTCGCCGATCGGCCGCATGTAGATTTCCGAGCCGTCCTCATCCAGCAGGTCGGCGAAGATGTCGGACAGGTATTCGTTCTCCGACGCCTGGGCCAGCATCAGGCTGACCAGTTTGTTGGACACGACAAAATCGTCGGCGCGGGTGACCTCGGCCAGCTCGCGGTTGCGGATATCGATCATCTCCGACACGACGCTGATGTGGACGCCCAGCCGCTCGGACAGCTTCCTCAGGTGAAGCAGGGTGATCAGGGTGCGGGTGTCGGCCGACTGGGCCTCCATGGTGTCGGAATAGCCCAGCACCATGATGGAGTCGTAGGACGCCGGGTCCAGCGCCTCGATCGAGGCGGCGTGGCCGGTGTCGATCACCCTGTGCTCGACCGTCATGTTCCTGGATCCCAGCGGCATGGACCGGATCTCGTCAACGAAACCGGGGGTGTCGCCGGCGACGGTCAGCACCGAACCGGGCCGGACGTATTTGGACAGCTCGGACGCGATCATCGGCCCGCGCCGGTTCCAGCCGATGATCAGCACCCGCTCGGCCTTGCGCCGCACCGCCTTAGGCGCCCGCACGGCTGCGGCGTCGATCAGGGCCTCGTCCGGCTGGGTCAGGCGGATGGAATCGTCGTCCTCGGCGATGATGATGGCGCGGCAGCCCTCGGCGATCACCTCGTCCATCGGCGGGTTCAGGGTCGTGCGCCCGTCGGGATAGCGCAGGCCGATCAGGGCCGAGTCGCGATAGCCCATGACGGCGTCGCCATAGGTCTTGCCGACCA
>NCEB01000051.1 GCA_002280475.1 Brevundimonas subvibrioides | reverse complement strand
CGAGCGCGCGCCGGTTTCCTCGTCCGCCTCGAACACGATCAGGCGCAGCTTGACCTTCAGCGGCGCGGCATAGGTCATGTCGCGCTGGATGCATTCCTCGACGTCGTACTTGGGGTCCTCGAACTCGTACGAGACGTATTCCAGGACGGCGCGCTCGTTGAAGTCCTTGATCGGGAACACCGACTTGAACACCGCCTCGATGCCCTCGTCCTTGCGCTGGCCGGGACGGACCTCGCGCTGCAGGAACTGCTCGTAGGAGGCGCGCTGGACCTCGATCAGGTTGGGCATGGCGACGGCTTCGGGGATGCGGCCGAAGGACTTGCGGATGCGCTTCTTGCCGGTGAAGGTCGTGGCCGATGCGATCTGACCGTTGATGGCGAGACCGTTCAGGACGTCAGTCATTCTGTTTTCCCATTCGCGCAGCCCGGGGGGAGGCGCGCGTCAAATGCGGCGGCACGCGACGCCGGACGGCGTCCCGTGACAATCGGTTTCGGCCTCCACCCTCGACGTCGGGGGACGTCAGGAAGCCTGAAATCATTGAAGCTCCTGGGAAAGGAGCCACGCCTTCGCTCGGTCGGAGGGCGACGGACCGGGCCTCGGCGCTTTCGCGCAGACTCATGGGGAGTGGTGCGGGAACCGCGCTATATACGCGCTTCACAGGCGAAATAAAGGCCTTCCGCTAGAAAGTTCAGCCTTCCAGCCGACGCACGCTGCGGGCGTAGGAACCGTGCCGTCGAACCTTCTCCTCGAACCGGTCATCGGCGGTGATCAGGACCATGCCTTCCTGCAGCGCCACGGCTAGATACAGGCAGTCATAGGCGGAGTGCCCCAACTCGATCGCCAGCGCGTGCGCGTACTCGGCATAGGCGCGATCGGGATAGAGGCGGATGGACAACCGCCCGCTCAGTTCCGCCATGCCTTGCGACGCCCCCAGCACGTCGATCCGCCCCTTGCGAGTCTTGGTGGCGAGGACGTTCGCGCATTCCACCAGCAGGAACTCCGGAGCGGCGAGGTCCTCCTCCAACAGGACCTGTCGAGCGGCTTGCGTGCCCGCTTCTTCGAGATACCACTTGAGAGCGACGGAGCTGTCGACGACGACGGTCAAGCCTCCTCGTCCCGGCCGCGATCGCGCCGAAGCAGCTCCAAACTGGTCGGTCCAGCCTGAGGGCCGTTCATCTTGCGAATGGCGTCGGCGCGGGCCAGGGCGGCCTCACGCTCCGCGCGCTCCACCACCGCCAGAGACCGACGCGCCTCTTCCTCGGCAGAGACGCCATGCCGCTTCGCGCGGTGCTTGACACCGGCCAAGGTGGCGTCGCCCATGTTCCTGATCACCATCTGCGCCATCCGCGAAAGATAAGCCCGATGTGATATCAGCGCAATCAAACTCGACGACAAGATTTTCGACCCCGCTTGTCGATCCCCGGCCCCCTCGCGCGTCTCACCGATATCGCTAAGGTTCGGATCGTCCGAGCTGCGATCCCGAACCGGAGACCGACATGCAATACGCCCTCCTCATCCACGAGCCCCATGCCGAGTCCTATCCCGACGGCGATAGCGGCCAGGCCTGGCGCGATATCATCGCCGCCCATACGGCCTTTGGCCAGGAGATGGGCGCCGCCGGCGTCATCGTGGGCGGGGCGGGCCTGAAGAACCCCGACACCGCCACCACCGTCCGCGTCAGCGCCTCGGGCCGCACCGTCCACGACGGCCCCTTCGCCGAGACGCGCGAGCAGCTGGGCGGCCTCTACATGATCGACGTGCCGGACCTCGACGCCGCCATCGAATGGGCCAAGAAGCT
The DNA here is from genome assembly GCA_002280475.1 of Brevundimonas subvibrioides. Lineage (GTDB taxonomy): Bacteria > Pseudomonadota > Alphaproteobacteria > Caulobacterales > Caulobacteraceae > Brevundimonas > Brevundimonas aurifodinae. Next base: position 8,426 of record NCEB01000051.1, on the reverse strand, counting down.
GCCGATCGCCAAGACGGGGTCCATCGAGATCCGGCCGATGCTTCCGCCTCCGCCCCAGGGCTAAGGCTCGGGTGAGCCGTCTCCTCGATCAGACGTTCCGGGACGCCGGCGGCCGGGTGGTCTCCGCCCTCGCCGCCGCCTTCCGCGATCTCGACCTGGCCGAGGAGGCCTTCGCCGAGGCCTGCGCCCGCGCGGTCGAACGCTGGGGCGACACCCCGCCCGCCGATCCCGCCGCCTGGCTCTTTGCCGTCGCCCGGCGCTGGGCGCTGGACCGGTTCCGACGCCGCGCCACGGCCGCCGCATACCGCCCGGACGACGCCCCGCCGGAGCCATCCCCCGAGGACCACGTCATGGCTCTGGACGAGCCCATTCCCGACGAGCGGCTGCGGCTGATCTTCGTCTGCTGCCACCCGGCGGTCGGCCCCGAGGCCCGCGCCGCCCTGACGCTCCGCACCGTCTGCGGCCTGTCGACGGCCGAGGTCGCCGCCGCCTTCCTGGTGCCGGAGCCGACGCTGGCCCAGCGGCTGGTCCGCGCCAAGACCAAGATCGCCGAGGCGGGCGTGCCCTATGATGTCCCCTCCCCCGACCGCTGGCCCGAACGGATGGACGCGGTCCTGTCGACGCTGGAGGTCGCCTACGCCCAGGCCCACGCCGACGCCGCCGGGGCCGGGCCGCACGCCGACTACGCCGCCGAGGTGCTGAACCTGACCGGCCTGCTCGCCCGCCTCGCGCCGGACGACGCCGAGGTCCGCGCCCTGGCCGCCACGGTGCGTTTCGCCGAGGCTCGCCGCCCGGCGCGGTTGGATACGAACGGGGCCATGATCCCTCTGTCCGACCAGGACCCGACCGAGTGGGACGGCCGCCTGATCGCCGAAGCCGAGCGTCATCTCGCCGCCTCGGCCACCCTGTCCCGCGCTTGGGGATCGCCTCCTGGCCCCCGTGCCCTGCAAGCCGCCATCCATGGAGCCCATGCGGAGCGCGCACAAACCGGGCGCACCGACTGGCCAGGTATCCTCAGCCTCTACGATCTGCTGCTGGCCCGGCGCGACGACCCCGTCATCCGTGTCAACCGCGCCGTCGCCCTGGCCGAGGTCGAGGGTCCCGCCGCCGCTCTCGCGTCGCTCGCCGACATCGCCGCCGACCGCTGGCTGCCCCTCGCCGCCGCCCGCGCCGACCTGCTGTCCCGCCTCGGTCGAACCTGCGAGGCCCGGAGCGAATACGACCGCGCCCTGAGTCTCTCTCCGGCCCCCGCCGAGGCGCTGTTCCTGACGACGCGACGGGATCAACTACCCGTCTGAGGCTGCGCGACAGGTCCAGCCCTTGACCCCGCGGCCCGGGCGTCGTGATCTCCCCTTCCCTTGTCGCCATCCGGGTCCTGTCCATGTCGCGTCTCGCCGTCTCCGTCTGCCTCGCCGCCCTCGTCCTCGCGGCCGGGCCCGCCTTCGCCCAGACGGCCACGCCGCAGACGCCCAACATCGGCGGTTTCCCCGACAGCCCGGCGATTCCGGCCCCGACCAATGCGACCTATCCCGGAGTGATCCGCTATGAGGTCGACGCGACGGACCTGGACCGCCACATCGTCTCGGTGCGCCAGGTCATTCCGGTCACAGGCTCGCGGATCACCCTGCTCTATCCGAAATACATCTACGGCAACCACGCCGACACCGGCCCGATCCAGCTGATCGCCGGCCTGACCGTGATGGCCAACGGCCAGTCCGTCGACTGGCGCCGCGACGCCGTCGATCCCTATGCCTTCCACATCGACATTCCCGCTGGCGCGACCGAGCTCGAGGTGTCGTTCCAGTGGCTGACCCAGTCCGACAACTCGAACTGGCGCGTGGTCATGACCCAGCGGATGCTGAACCTGCAGTGGGAGAAGGCGCTGCTGTATCCGGCGGGCTATGTCTCGACCGGCATCACCTTCGCCCCGTCGATCCGCCTGCCCGAGGGCTGGCAGTACGGGGTGTCGCTGGAGACGACCTCGTTCGAGAACGGCCTGGCCACCTTCGCCCCGACCGACCTCTACACCCTGGCCGACAGCCCCATGTTCGCGGGCCTGCATTATCGCCGGGTCGAAATCGACCCGGAGGGTGACGACGTCTACATCAACATGGTCGCCGACGAGGCGGCGAACCTGGCCGCCACCGACGAACAGATCGGCTATTACGAGAACCTGATCACCCAGGCCGATCGCCTGTTTGGCTCGCGCCATTTCGACCGTTACGACTTCCTGCTGGGCCTGACCAACCAGATGGGCGGGATCGGGCTGGAGCATCATCGCTCGTCCGAGAACACCCACGCCCCGACCTTCTTCACCTCCTGGGCCGCGTCCGCAGGCAGTCGCGCCCTGCTCCCGCACGAATACGTCCACTCGTGGAACGGCAAGTTCATGCGCCCGGCCGACGAGCTGACCCCGAACTACAACGTCCCGACCGAGAATAGCCTCTTGTGGGTCTATGAGGGCCAGACGGAATACTGGGGCGACGTGCTGTCCGCCCGGACAGGCCTGCACACCAAGGCCCAGGCCCTGGTCCTGCTCGCCGACCGCGCGGCCTTCTACCAGAACCAGCCGGGCCGCCGGTGGCGGAACCTTCAGGACGTCAACAACCACAACCTGCTGGGCTATCGCGTGCCCGGGCAATGGACGTCCTGGATGCGCGGCACGGGGGACTATTACGACGAGGCGGCCCTGATCTGGCTGGACGTCGACACCCTGATCCGCGAGCAGTCGGGCGATCGCCGCTCGCTCGACGATTTCGCCCGCACCTTCTTCTCGCCTGAGGGCACGGACGGCGACTGGAGCCCGCGCGGCTATACCTTCGACGACGTGGTCGCCGCCCTCAACACGGTCGAGCCCTATGACTGGTCCACCTTCCTGCGGACCCGCCTGGACGCCGACGGCCCCGACGCGACCGCACCGCTGGATGGCATCGAACGCGGCGGATACCGCCTGACCTATGTCGAGGAGCCGAACGCCGACGAAAAGGCGGTCAGCCGCAACTGGGGGTCGGACTTCCGCTGGTCGCTCGGCTTCTCGCTCGCGGGCCCGAACAATCGCATCGCCGCCATCCAGTGGGACGGGCCGATCTACCGCGCCGGCATCGGCGCCGGCTGGGACCTGATCGCCGTCGGTGACCGTGTCGCCTCCGCCGAAGTCCTGCGCGAGGCGGTCACGGCCGCCAAGGGCGGGTCCGACCCCATCCGGCTGATCCTGAGAAACGGCCAGCGCATCCGCACCGTCGAGCTCGCATACCACGACGGCCTGCGCTACCTGCGGCTCGAGCGGATCGAAGGCACCCGTGACCGGATCGGCGACATCCTGACGGCGCGGCGGCGCTAGAGCATGATCGGTCAAGGTGGACGCACTGCGTGGGTCCGCCGAAAGCGTGAATCACGCTCTCGCTGGATCCTGGACCCTGATTCACGGCATCAGCGGAATCGCGAGGCGATTCGATCAGAGTTTAGGCCTCAGCCGCCAAGCGCCTCGATCACCAGGGCGGCCGTCTCACCGCCGGAAAAATTCTGCTGCCCGGTGATGAGGTTCCCATCCCGCACGGCGAACCCGCGCCACAGGCCTGCCTGGATGTAGTTCGCGCCGAGGCCCTTCAGCCGGTCCTCGATCCGCCACGTCATCAGATGACGCCCTCTGGGTAGCGCCCCCATGCTCCAGACGGCCTCGTCGGCGAAGTCCTCCTCCACATTGGCGAAGCCCGTCACGGTCTTGCCCGCCACCAGCGGCGATCCGTCCGGCGCCTTGGCGAACGCGAGGACCGCCGTGCCGTGACACAGGGCGCAGGCCACTTTTCCCGCCGCGTGGAAGGCTTCGAACGTCCGGTGCAGACCGGTCGCGGCCTCGAAGGTGACCATGGGCGACTGCCCGCCGGCGACCACGATGGCGTCGAAACGCTCGAGATCGATCTCGCTCACGGGTCGCGTCGTCTCGATCCGTGCTGCGAGCGCCGGCGTGGCGATGAAGCCCATGGAGATCAGATCACCCGCGGAATAGCCGCTGGCGTCACGCGGGTCGCTCATCGCGTCCGGCGCGACCGCGCCCCCGGTCGGCGAGAACAGCTCGACCTCGTAGCCTCTTTCGGCGAACGCAAGCCACGGGTGCGTAAGCTCGCTCCACCAGAAGCCCACCGGCCAGCCTGTGACGGGGGATGTCGCCGGATTGGCGAGGACCATGGCGATCCGCCGGGGGCGACCACGCGTCACCGGATTCACGTCCTTCAGGCTCATGGCGGTCATCCCTTGTTGCTCGACCCCGTATCCGGCCCGGACTATCTTTCGCACCAGTGAAATCGGAGGAGGTCAGACATGAATGATACTACAGTCCGCCGCCTGGACCCCGCCTTGCTGATGATCTTTCAGGAGACCTATCGCACCGGAAAACTGTCCCTGGCGGGCGAGCGGCTGGGCCTGACGCCGTCGGCGGTCAGCCATGCCCTGGTTCGACTGCGGGACATCTTCCAGGACGATCTGTTTCGACGCCTGCCGCATGGGGTGCAGCCCACGGTCCGGGCGCATGCCCTCGCCCCAGCCGTCGCTTTGGCCTTGGAGGCCCTCCGCGATCTTGTGCAACCCCAGGCGCGGTTCGAGCCGTCGACGACGGACCGTTGCTTCAGGCTTTCCATGCTGGACGCAGGGGCCTCGCTGCTGTTGCCGGATCTGCTGGCCGGGGCCTCCAGCGCCGCGCCGTCAGCGACCCTGACGACCCGCGCCGTGACGCGCGACGCCACTCTGGCGGCTCTGAGCCGAGGCGATCTCGATCTCGCCGTCGGCTATTTCTGGAACCCACCCGCTGGCATCCAGGTCGAGCCCTTGATGCAGGAGGACTATGCCGTCGTCTGGAACGGCAGCACGCCGCCGCCGGATTCGCTCGACGCCTATGTGGCCGCCCGGCACCTGCTGGTCTCATCGGACGGTGAGCCCAGCGGTATCGTGGACGTCACGCTCAGGAAGCTGGGGCGCCGCCGCAAGGTGGCCGCGACGGCTCCGAACTTCTTCGTCGCCCTGGCCGCGGTGGCCGAAGCGGACCTCGTGGTCACCGTGCCGCGTCGCTTCGCCCTGCGGTGGGCCGACAGATTCGACCTTTCGGTTACCGAGCCGCCGCTGAGCATCCGTAGCTTCACCATGGCCATGGCCTGGTCGGTCGATGCCAAGGCCGACGAAGGTTTGGCATGGTTGCGCGGCCTGATGGCAGAGATCGTCGCCGCGAACGAGAACAGGCCCGCCGGTTTCCCGACGGGCCTGTGATCTCGAGCCTCGAAAGGCGTGAGCCTCTTACTTGATTTCGACCTTGGCGCCGGCTTCGGTCAGCTTCTTGGCGACTTCTTCGGCGTTCTGCTTGGAGACGTTCTCGACGACGGGCGTCGGGGCGCCTTCGACCAGGTCCTTGGCTTCCTTCAGGCCCAGGTCCGAACGCACGCCACGGACTTCCTTGATGACGTTGATCTTCTTGTCGCCACCGTCGATCAGCATGACCGTGAACTCGGTCTGCTCTTCAGCGGCTTCGGCGGGGGCGGCGGCACCGCCACCACCGGCCGGCATGGCCATGGCGACCGGGGCGGCGGCGGAGACGCCCCACTTTTCTTCCAGCAGCTTGGACAGTTCGGCGGCTTCGAGGACGGTCAGCTTGGACAGGTCTTCGACGATCTTGGACAGGTCGGTCATGTCAGATTTCCTTCGGGGAAAAGTTGGGGTTCAGAGAGAGGGGTATGCGGAGATGGAAGGTCGGCTTACGCGGCTTCTTTCGCGCCATAGGCGCTGAAGACGCGGGCCAGCTGGGCGGCGGGCGCTTGAACCACACCGGCGATCTTGGTCGCGGGCGCGTTCAGCAGGCCGAGCAGCGAGGCGCGGATTTCGTCGAGCGTCGGCAGCTTGGACAGGCTGTCCACGCCCTTCGGATCGACGACGGTCGCGCCCATGAAGCCACCGACGATGACGAAGCGGTCATTGCCCTTGGCGAACTCGGTCGCGACCTTGGCGGCCGTGGCGGGGTTCTCGGCGTATGCGATGCCCACGGGGCCCTTGAACAGGCTGTGGTAGTCGCTGCCGTCGTTCGCCGCGAGCGCCTTCAGCGCCAGGCGGTTCTTGACCACCTTGAACGCTCCGCCGGCGGAGCGCAGACGGCCCCGCAGGTCTTCCATTTCCGCAACGGTCAGACCCAGGTTGTGGGTCACGACCACGCTGCCGGCCTCGGCGAAGACGCCTTTCAGCGTTTCGATCGACTCGGCCTTTTGTGCGCGATCCATTGCGGTCTCCAGTCTTGAGGTTCGACGCCGGGCTTATTCCCGACGGCGAGAAGCCGAACCCCTTCGCATCGCTGCGAAGCGTTTCGGCCGGGTAGCAATGTCCGAAGGATGCTCTGACAGTCCTCCGTCCCGGATGCCGGGCGGTGTCGTGTCGTCTGCGTCCCCATCTCCCCACGGCGCTGGAGGGCTCTCCAGCATTTATGGCGAAGGTGACCCCCTCGCCCCGAAGTTCTCGGACAGGTCCGCCGCGACCGGGGTCACGACGGGAAGCGGCGCTTTTAGCGAACACCGCCTCAAAAGGCAACGGGCGGCGATCCGAAGACCGCCGCCCGCTCCTGATTTCGTTCAATCAGGCGTTCAGCGACGCCGGATCGACCTTCACGCCCGGGCCCATCGTGGACGACAGGCTGATGCGCTTCACATAGGTGCCCTTGGCGCCCGAGGGCTTGGCGCGAACCAGGGCGTCGACGATCGCCTTGACGTTGGCTTCCAGGGCGTCCTGGGTGAACGAGGCCTTGCCGATGCCGGCGTGGACGATGCCCGCCTTCTCGACGCGGAACTCGACGGCACCGCCCTTGGCGTCCTTCACCGCTTGCGCGACGTTCGGCGTCACGGTGCCGACCTTGGGGTTCGGCATCAGGCCGCGCGGGCCCAGCACCTTACCCAGACGACCCACCAGAGCCATCATGTCGGGGCTGGCGATGACGCGGTCGAAGTCCATCATGCCGCCGTTGATCTGTTCGTACAGATCCTCGGCACCGACGTATTCGGCGCCGGCCGCGCGGGCCTCGTCGGCCTTGGCGTCCTTGGCGAAGACGGCGACGCGAACGTCACGGCCGGTGCCGCTGGGCAGGTTGACGACGCCGCGGACCTGCTGGTCGGCGTGACGCGGGTCGACGCCCAGGTTGACGGCGATCTCGATTGACTCGTCGAACTTGGCCGAGGCGTGATCCTTGACGGTCTTGATGGCGTCGGCGAACGGCATCAGGGCTTCGCGGTCGACGGCCCAGGCCTTGATGCGCTTGGTTTGCTTGGTCATGACTTAGCGCTCCACGATGTTCAGGCCGATGGCCTTGGCGGAACCTTCGATGATGCGCGCGGCGGCATCGATATCGTTGGCGTTCAGGTCCTTCATCTTCTTCTCGGCGATCTCGCGCAGCTGGGTGCGGGTGATCGAACCGACCGTCTCGCGGCCCGTCAGCTTGGCGCCCGAGGTGATGCCCACGGCCTGCTTGATGTAGTGGGTGGCCGGCGGGGTCTTGGTGACGAAGGTGAAGCTCTTGTCCTGATAGACCGTGATCACGGTCGGCAGGGGCGTGCCCTTCACTTCCTTCTCGGTGCGGGCGTTGAACTCCTTGACGAAGCCCATGATGTTGACGCCGCGCTGACCCAGGGCCGGCCCGATCGGCGGCGAAGGGGTGGCGGAGCCCGCGGGCACCTGCAGCTTGATATAGCCCAGAATCTTCTTGGCCATCGGTCTCTCCTATGAAGTCGGGAAATCAATCCCAACGGATGAGCCGTGGTGCGGCATGGCGGCCTCCCACGGATTTGCCCCGCGCGGACGCGAGGGAGGCGGGCGTGTAGCAGGGACGAGAAGGGGTGGCAATCAATGTCTCCTCCCTGTCGCCCGCTTGGGCGATGGGGAGGTGGCAGCGAGCCACTTGGCGAGCTGACGGAGGGGGCGATGCGAGGCATCAGGTGAGGGCTGGCAGCCTCGACGCCAACCGGCGGGGTCACCCCCCTCGTCTTTTCGCTGTTCGCGAAAAGCCACTCCCCCATCGCCCTTCGGCGATGGGGGAGAGACGCAGAAAGTCAGCCCCCGGTCTTCTCGACCTGGCTGTATTCCAGATCCACCGGCGTCGGACGGCCGAAGATCGACACCGCGACGCGCAGACGGGCCGCATCCTCGTCGACGCTCTCGACCTGGCCGTCGAAGCTGGCGAAGGGGCCGTCGATGACCTTGACGGTCTCGCCGATGTCGAAGCGGATCGTGGGCTTGGGACGCTCGACGCCCTCTTCCACGGCGCCGATGATGGCCTGGACCTCGCGCTCGGAGACCGGCAGGGGCTTGGTGCCGCCGGCGGCGCCCAGGAAGCCGGTGACCTTGGGCGTGTCCTTGACCAGGTGATAGGCGTCGTCCGTCAGTTCCATCTTCACCAGCACATAGCCGGG
>NCEB01000068.1 GCA_002280475.1 Brevundimonas subvibrioides | reverse complement strand
AGGCTACGCCAAAATTATTCAGGATTTACCCAAAAATGCTAAACACAAACAAGAATATATCAATCGTTTTAAAGATATGGCCGCGGCCTGGGCGGCGCTGGCGGTGCGCTCGGCGGCTTCGGCCTGTTCGCGGGCGGCGGCGTCACGGCGCGCCTGTTCGGCGGCCTGGGCGGCGGCGCGCTCGGCCTGGGCCTGGGTGGCCAGTTCGATGGCGCGGCGGCGGGCTTCCTGTTCCTCATTGGACAGGCGGCCACCGGCGGGCTGCGAGGGGGCGGTACGGGGCGCGGTCGGCTGAGGGACGGCGTCCGTGCGAGGACGCGCGACGTCGAAGCCCGCCGGGCGCTGATGTCCAGCGGCCGGAGCGCCCGGGCGACGCTTGATCTCGACCGCCACCGTCTTGGTGCGGCCATGGCTGAAGCTCTGGCGCACGGTGCCGGTCGGGACCGATCCCACGGCGCGCGGCTTCAGGCTCAGCGGCGCCCGCGGTCCCGTCGTCGACGGGGTTCCCGTGGGGGCCTGCGTGCCCTGGCCTTCTTTGGTCTTGTCGTTCTCGTCGCTCATCCGGTCGCTTTACTCGTGGGCGGAGAAGTCCGCCGGGTCTCAACCAAGTCGTCTTGGCAATATCGTCTCGTCAACGCAAAAAGCCGCGCGACGCCTGTCCCTCAGATGAGGTCAGGCCCCGCCCGTCAGTCCGCCCCTACAGGCTCGTCTCCGGGGTCTTCGTCTGACCCGCTCCCGCCGCCGAGGCCCCGGTCGGGGCCCCACTCCGGGGGGCGGAGCGGTCGAAATCCCGCCAACCGCGAGGCCTCCTGGCCCCAGCGATCCGCCCGCCCTCCGGCGAGCAGGACGGCGTGTATCGCATTTTCCAGCCCGAGGGCCAAACTCAAATCGTCCGCGCTGAAGGCCCCGCAGACCCGCGTCGACTGGTGCCGCGCCAGATTGAGCAGTTTGCCGCGCCCATCGGACGCGCCGTCCGACGCCTCGATCAGCCAGGCGGCCTTGCCCGAGCGGATCGCCGCCGCGGATTTCTCGAAGCCGGAGATAAGCACGCCTTCGCGCCGGGCAAGCCCAAGCTGGTCGAGACAGCGACGGACCAGCAGCGCCTCGACCGTATCGGCCAGGTCGGAGGCCGGCTTCATCGGCGCCTTGGCCGAGCGCGAGAACAGGTTCTTCTTCACCGCCATCTCGATCGAGGCGCGATCGGCGGCGACCCACATGCCGCGCCCGGGCAGTTTGCGGCCCAGGTCCGGGGCCACCTGGCCGTCCGGGCCCGCCACGAAGCGGATCAGACAGGTTTCGTCCATCGCCTGGTGCGTGACCAGGTCGCGGCGCTCTCTATCCGATGTCGCGGCGGCGAGACCCATGGACGACCGGGCCTCCCATCACGCGTCGCGCGGCTGGTCGGACGCCTCGTCGGAGGCCTCCGCGTCACCGTCGGCGTCAGGGGTGTCGGCGGCTTCAGCGTCGGCAGGCGCGCTGTCGAAGACGGCCTCGGGGTCGTATTCGCCCTCGGCATACTCTTCCTCGTACTCCGGCTCGGGCTGGGGCAGTTCGGACGCGTCGATCCAGCCGGCGGCCACGCGCGCCTGAAGGATCAGCATCTCGGCGTCTTCCTGCGCCAGGTTGAAGCTTTCCAGCACGCCGGGCACCTTGACCCGCTCGCCGTTCTTGACCTCATAGCCGCCACGGATTTCGTCGGTGGCCAGGTCGGCCAGGTCCTCGACGCTCTTGACGCCCCCTTCGCCCAGGGCGACCGCGATGGACAGGGTCACGCCCGGAACGTCCATGACGCCGTCCTCGACGCCCAGGTCCTTGCGCTTGGCGTCCAGCTCGGCGGCCTGGCGCTCCAGGAAGTCGCGGGCGCGGGCCTGCAGCTCCTCGGCGGTGTCCTCGTCGAAGCCCTCGATCTCGGCGACTTCGTAGGATTCGACGAAGGCCAGGTCCTCTACCGAGGCGAAGCCTTCGGTGACCAGCAGCTGGGCGATGACCTCGTCGACGTCCAGGGCGTCCTGGAACAGCTGGGTCCGCTCGGCGAACTCGCGCTGGCGGCGCTCGCTATCCTGGCTCTCGGTGATGATGTCGATCTGCCAGCCGGTCAGCTGCGACGCCAGGCGCACGTTCTGGCCGCGACGGCCGATGGCCAGCGACAGCTGCTCGTCGGGCACCACGACCTCGACGCGGTCGGCCTCTTCGTCCAGCACCACCTTGGAGACCTCGGCGGGGGCCAG
>NCEB01000008.1 GCA_002280475.1 Brevundimonas subvibrioides | reverse complement strand
TAACTGGAATGACCGACTGACTTGGGGCACGTGGGCACTCTCGGGCGTCGTAATCGCAGCTGGACTCTTGGGATTGGCCTACGTTCTCACTCCCGTCGAACTGTTTGCAGACAGGCACGGCGTCAGATGGCGTCAGTTTGGTTGGCGCAAAACGATCCCGTGGGCCCAGATCGAGGAAATTGGCGTCGGCAGGCAAAAGGGCATCGACGTCTATAATCGACTGATAGTTCGGACGTTTACGGGCGTTTCCGTCGGGCATTTGGGCGGTGTCGGCATGCTCGGCCTTAACCTACGACATAATGGTCGCGACTCAGGCACCGCAGCTTACCGACGCGGGTTCACGGGGTTCGAATTGAACTTTCACAACGTCTTCGATGTCTCCACGGAGTCCATCGCGATCGAGTTGCGAAGGCGGCTTGAATTATTCCGACAGGGCTCACTTGGAGCCTGAAGGCATGTCCGCTTCCCACCCGTTGCGGCGGTTCGGGACGTCTGTTGCTCGCCCGGTCGCCGCAAGTCATTTATGAGTACAAAGCCTAGTCCAACAGTCCACCGCCGTCGCCAGGCCCCTGCGGTTCGCTCGGGACTATGCGCGAAACTGCGGTCGCGTTCATCGCAGCGGCAAAGACGGGGCGGGAAGTGTGGCGGCCGGCTCTTGGTCAAAGCCGTTGATCCAGGCCTCCAGTTCCGACCAGTCGTTCTTGCCGGCGAGCTCAAGACCGATGTTCGCGAGGAGGTCCATATGCGCCGGTGAAACCGCGCCGACACGGCTCGCGGCCATGCACATCGTCATCACAGCCTGCTGTGTTCGGCCCTCGGCGCACAGGTCGAGCGCGCGCCGCTTCGCCGTCTCCAGATCCTCGGCGCGGTCGGCGGCTGCGGCGGTCGTGTTCGCCCCGGCTGCGGGCAATCCCACAGGAACGCCGGTGAGATGCCCGGCCCACTTCACCAGTGCGTCCCGCTTTTCCGGGACATAGGTATAGCGGTCGTAGACGGCGGTGACCGCCGCGCCGTCCTTGGGCGTGTGGCCAAGAACGAGGCCCACGATGAAGCGGGTCACGCCATAACGCCCCGTCAGGGTCGTCGCCCCGGTCCGGCGGACGTCGTGAGGGGATCGCAGCGGCAGCTTCCTGCGCTCGAAGATGCGCGAGAACGTGCGCGTGATGGCCTGTTCGTCAATGCATTGATCGGCGACGCGCGGGGAGGGGAAGACGAAAGGGCTGGCGGGATCGAGCGCGAAGGCCTCGGTGAGCACGTTCAGGGCTTGCGGGCTCAAAGGCACGACGTGTTGGTGGTTCGCCTTGGCGCGCTCGGCCGGAATGACCCAGAGGCCAGCGTCCAGGTCGAACTCTGCCTTCCGGGCACCCGCGACCTCGTTGCGCCGCGTGAGGGTGAGCATCAGCAGCTGAATGGCGAGCGCCATCACCGGCTCCGGCCGGGCCGCGAGCCCGATGTTGCCCACGACAGGATTGGCGTCGACCAGTTCCTCCTGAACACAGTAGGCCAAAATGCTGTGCAGCAGCCCGCCGATGGAGGCTGCGCTGGCGGCCGAGAGGCGGCGCTCGGTCACGAGCGAGCGCATGAACGTCTTGACCTCAGCCCGCTTCAGATCGCGCGGCGCCGTCGCGCCGAGGGACGCCGAGATGTGGCGTTGCCAGAGGTGTCGTTCGTTGGCGATCGTCCGGGGACGCTTGGGTCGTCGACGGCCGCCGTGCAGCCCTAGTTCGGCCGCCGCCCAGTAGGTCTCCGCCACCTGGTCCAGCGTCTCTTGCGGCGGTGCGGGACGCTGTGCGGCGAGGCGCTCCGCCACGGGATCAACGCCCTTGAGAACGTCCAGCCTGAGCGCCGTCGCTTTTTCTCGCGCATCGGCAAGAGAGACCGCAGGATAGTCGCCAAGGATCGTGCGCCGCCGGGGTCCGCCCCCAACGGCGTACCGCACCTCGAACTGGGTCAGACCTGACGGCCAGACCCGCACGCTCAGACCGCGCGCGCCAGAAACACGACGCTCGTACCGCTTATCGAGCGGCTTGAGACTTGCGAGCTGACGATCGGTCGTGATGACGAGGCTGGACATCGGAAGGCTGTTTTGTAAACCGGACCAAGCCAGCCTACCATAAAGGGGGGCAATAGGGGGGCAGTTTGTGCACGTTTCGCTGCAAAACCTCGCAAAGAGGTGAAGCGGCCGTATTGATAGTTTTCAGTGACTTAGAGACAATTTGAGACGTGATGAAACAGGCTGAAAAGCTATCTGGGCCGCTTTACACCGAGAGGGTCGGCGGTTCGAACCCGTCGCCGCCTACCACTCCGTCGTTCGCGGTTATCCGCCGTAGCCCCGACCGCCCCCGCCGAAGCCGCCGCGAGACACGACCGTCGTGCGGCTTTGCACGCGGCTGGGCGCCTGACGCGCGACGGGGAAGTCGTTGCGGTTGGCATAGGCGCGACCGGTCCGGTAGTCGCGAGCCAGATAGCCGCCGCCATAGCCGTTCGAGAACTGCCCATTGCGGTCCCGGTACAGCGGGCCGCCCCCGCGATAGCCGCCGTTCAGAAGCTGGCCGATGATGAAGCCGGTCGCCAGCGGACCGAAGAAGGAGCCGCCGCCGTTGTTCAGGGGACGGCATTGCTCGGGGCCCCATTCGCCCTCGCACTCGGCCTGGGTGGCGTAGCGCGGTCCGCTCGTCTCGGCCAGGCGCTGGGCTTCGGCATAGGCGGCGTCGCAGGCGGTGTCCTCGATGTCGTTGGCGGCCTTGCACTCGGTCAGGGAGGTGTAGGCCAGGGCCGGATCGGCGGCCGGGGCGGGGCCAGCGAGCTGGGGCGAACCGCAGGCGGCCATCGAGAAGCTGACGGTCGCCATCAGGCTGGAGACCTGCAGCGTTCGCGACCGCTTCATGCGGCGCATCGTCGTGGTTTGAGGCAGGGTGGGCTCTGTCATCGGATCAGGCCGTCATGCAGGCGGCGTTCAGCAGGCCGACGCCGATCGAGATGGAGGCCAGATACACGCCTGCGGCCAGTTCGCCCGCCTCGATCCGCGCCGCCAGCGCCTTGTAGAGCACCCGGCTGACCACCAGGAAGGCCAGGATCTGGATGATGCCCGCCAACAGGGCCCAGGCGGCGAACTCCGGCAGGCTGACGGTCTGCGACAGAGCCGAGGCCAGCGGCAGGACATAGCCGATCAGGGCCCCGCCGAGGGCCACGGCGGCGGCGGTGTTGCCCTGTCGGATCAGCTCGCGCTCATGATACGGCGTGATGATCTGGTAGACGAACTTGAACGCCGAAAAGAAGGCGATCGCGGCGACGAAGGCGATCAGGAAGGCCGTCGCCCCCGCCTGGAATGCGAACCAGTCGAACATCTAGAAAACCTCTCTTGCGCGCTCAGGCACGGAACTCGGCCATGTCCAGGGGGATGCCGAGCATGATTTCGTGGGTGACCTCGCCGCCCTCGGGCTCCTGCTCGATGGCCAGCATCAGCTCGCGGCCCGCCGCCAGATCACGGGCGTACAGCATGCAGGTCTGGAAGATCTTCGCATAGGGCTCGGTCGCGACGCGGTCGGTATAGACGGTCTCCCACAGGGTGACCGGCGGCTGGCTGGCGTCGCTCTCGGCGAACCAGAAGCGGGGATAGTCCGGCAGGTTCTCGGCCGCGCCGTGGAACACGGGGGCCGACAGCCGGTCGCGCCAGGCCCCGCGCGCCCGGTCGTTGGGGGGATAGGCCGACGACCACGGGGTGAACAGGGTGAAGTCATAGGCGGCCAGGCCCTCGGCGTCGTCGCTCATGGCCTGCAGCATGATGTGGTCGTCGGTATAGAAGCGGTGGACGAAGGGGCCGTCGTCAAGGTGGATCACGCTCTGGGCCGTGATCTCCAGCGCGTCGCGGTCCAGGGTGAAGTGGGTCTCGTCGCCCAGCCGCCGCCAGGCCAGGGGGTCGAGCGCCACGGTCCGGCCGACGGTGATGTTGCGCACGATCGCCAGGCTGGGCACCGCCTGCGCCTTGTCCCCCGATCCGAACAGCCTCTTGAACATCGATCCTCTGGCGACAGTCGAAGACGCACCCTAGCTCAGGCCTCGCCTTCCTGTTAGGCGTAACATGAAACATGCGTGAGCCAGCCCCTTTTTCTTCCTCGCCGGCCAACGATCGCATCCGTGCGTGGCGTCGGGCCCGTCGTGAAGCGGGAATGATCAAACTGGAACTCTGGGTTCCGCGCGCCGCTCGCGACGACGTCAAGGCCGCCGTGCGGGCCATCGTCGTGGACTCCACCCGTGGGCCCAACATCCCTCGCCGCCCTCGCCCCCTGTCCGACCTCACTGGAGCAAGCCCCCACATGGACGCCGTGATCGAAACCTCCTGGACCGTGCCGACCATCAAGGCCGCGCTGGACGCCTCCGAACTGGTCCGTGAGGGCGAAATGACGCTGCGGGTGCTGGAGGGGGCAGAGCCGGTGCTGCTGGCCACCATGCACGAGTACGGCGACCTGCCGATCTACCTCAGCGTCGGCGGGGCCCAGATCGTCTGTTCGGTGCTGTTATGGCCCGTGGCCGAACAGGCCGACCGGCACGCCTTCAACGAGTTCCTGCTGAAGGCCCAGCGCGTCGTGCCCCTGTCGAACTTCGCCATCACCTCGGTGAACGGCGAGGACATCTATGAGCTTATGGGCGAGCTGGCGTGCAAGACGACGCTCCAGACCATTCTCATCGAGCTGCGCACCCTGGCCGAGAACGCCATCGATGCGACCACCCTGCGCGACACCTTCGGCGCTCAAGCCGCCGCCTGATCCGGGAGAGACCGTATGTCCATGCTCGCCAAATTGTCCGCCCTGTTCCGCGGCACCGCCCATGACGCCGGCCAGGCCGTCGTCGACGCCAATGCGCTGAAGATCCTGGATCAGGAAATCCGCGACGCCGACACCGCCCAGGGCAAGGCCCGCGACGATCTCGCCGGCCTGGTCGCGCGCCGCCGCATGGCCGAAAACGAGATGAAGAGCTTCGGCGAGCAGATCGCCAAATACGAAAGCTCGGCCCGGGCCGCCATGTCCCAGGGCAAGGCCGACCTGGCCCGAGAGGTCGCCGGCCGCATCGCCGAGCTGGAGACCGAGATCGGCACGCGCGGACCCTTGATCGAGGGCATGAAGGAGGCCGAGGCCCGGCTGCGTCAGGCCATCGCCCAGACCGACCAGAAGATCGAGACGCTGCGGCGCGAGATCGACATCGTGAAGGTCAACGATTCCGTCCAGAAGGCCCAGACCTCGGTCGCGCTCCAGTCCCAGGGGGCCCATTCGCGCATCGGTTCTGCCGCCGAGAGCCTGCAGCGGATCAAGCAGCGCCAGGCGGTACAGGAAGAACGCCTGCGCGTGGGCCAGGAGCTGGAGGACCGCCGGTCGGGCGCCGATCTGGACGCCAAGCTGCGCGACGCCGGCATCCTGCCCGGCCATGCCTCGGCCGATGACGTCCTGGCGCGGCTGACGGCGCAGGACGTCAAGGTGGTGACGCCGATGATCGGCCAGTCGGTTCCGGCGTCCAAGGACCCGGCCTGAGGTCATGGAACGCCTCAGCCTGACGCCCCGGCCCGACTGGCCCGCCCGGGCCGAGGCCGTGGGCTTCGTCTGGCACCATGACGACGGCAAGACCTATTGGGACGAGAGCGTCGCCTATGCCTTCACCCTCGCGCAGATCGAGGACGGCATCGAAGCGCCGACCGCGGAACTGCACGGTCTGTGCCTCGATCTGGTGGACGAGGTCGTGGGGTCGGACCGGCTCATGGCCCAGCTCGAAATCCCGGAACCGCTGAGGGACTATGTCGCCGACAGCTGGCGACGCGGGGACCCTTCGCTCTATGGGCGCTTCGATTTCGCCTATGACGGCACGGGGCCGGCGAAGCTGTATGAATACAACGCCGACACCCCGACCAGCGTGTTCGAGACGGCGGTGTTTCAGTGGCTGTGGCTCGAGGACCAGATCGCGGCCGGGGTCCTGCCGGCCGATGCCGACCAGTTCAACAGCCTGCACGAGGCGCTGGTCCAGCGGTTCAGGGAGATCTTTCCGGATGGCGGCTTCGTCCACTTCACCTCGGATCCCGACTTTGTCGAGGATCGGCAGACGGTGCGGTTTCTGGAGGACCTCGCCCGACAGGCGGGGCTGGACCCCCGGTTCGTCGCGCTGGGCGAGATCGGTCTGAACGCGGACGGCCGCTTCGTCGATGACGAGAACTGGCTGATCCAGGCGATGTTCAAACTCTATCCGTGGGAGCAGATGCTGCGCGACGATTATGCGCGCCCGCTGCCGCACGCCGACGTCACGGTGCTGGAGCCCGCCTGGAAGGCGATCCTGTCCAATAAGGGGCTGCTGCCACTTCTGTGGGAGCGTCATCCGGGCCACCCGAACCTGTTGCCGTCCTTCTTCGAGACGGATGAGGGCCAGACGGCTCTGGGCGCGAACTATGTCCGTAAGCCCCTGTTCTCGCGCGAGGGTGCCAACATCTCGATCGTCGAGGGACCTAATCGCGAGGAGGGCGAGGATGGGGGATACGGCGGGGGCCGCCATATCCGCCAGGCGCTTCACACCCCGCCCAGGTTCGACGGCCAGCACGTCATCGTCGGATCATGGGTGGTCGGCGACGCCCCGGCTGGCATCGCTCTGCGCGAGGATCCGGGACGGATCACCCGCAACACCTCGCGCTTCGTTCCGCACTTCATCCGGGACTGATCGAGGCCCAGGCGGGATAGCGTCGGGCCCAGCGATCCTCAGAGCGGCGGCAACGATCGCCGTGACCAGCCGGAATAGGTAAGGGCGGGGTCGGACGGCATGCGGGCAAAGGCATGGGTCTCGAGCCCCGAGGTGCTTCGCAAGGTCAGGCGAATCGCGCTGTCGGTGTCCGCATCGGCCCGCCCGAGGCGGAACCGCCAGGCGAACGGCGGCATAGGCGAGGCCGGAAACATCGGCTGAACATCGGGACGGTCGTCCATCGCCTCGGCCATGCGAACGGGGCGGTCGTCGACGTGAACCGCCAGCGCCAGCGTCTGGCCAGGAGTCCGCTCGATGGCCCAGCCGGAGAACTCGACCGAGCCATCGGTCAACAGGGTCGCCCGCTCGAAGCCGCCCATCGGCGGGCTCGCGACCGACAGGTCGGACAGATCGCGGTCGGACCCGCCGACGACATACAGGGCCTGGTTCTCGTACAGCCCCTTGTGGAACACCCGCCACGAAGGCGACGCCTCGGGGCCAACATCGCCGATGGCCTCGGCGACGAAGGCCTCGGTGACATAGGTCATGCCGTAGATGGCCGGGTCCAGACTGCCGCTTTCGCTCCACGGAAAGAAGCGGATGCCGCTCTCGTCCATCGCCTCTGCCGAGGGCAGGATCGACTGGTCGTGGACGCTGAAGGCCAGCACGCCGCCGGGCGTCAGCATGCCGTGCAGCCGCGCCAGCCAGGCCCGGAACAGGTCGGCCGGCAGATGCGAGAACAGCGATCCGACGAAGATGACGTCGTGCTTTCCGTCGTGCGCGAGGGCCGCCGGATCGGGCACGGAGGCGAAGCCGTTGACCCCGAAGTTGCGGACCTGCCAGTCGATCGCCTCGGCATAGATGTCCGACACCCAGATCCGCTCGGCCGGCATGCGTTGCAGCAGGGCGCGCGTCAGACGGCCGTATCCAGAAGCGAAATCCAGAAGGCTCCCGACCTCATTGAACCCGCCGAAGCTCTGGTCGACGATCTGCCGCAGCGCCTCGTAGTGGCGCATCGTCGCCTCGACGAATTTGAACGCGCCGATCCCCCGGTCCCCCTCGAAATTGGGCAGCAGGGCCTTGAAGAACATCTCGTCCTCGGCCGGCTGGGCCACGGCGAGAAATGCCGAAGGGTCGAAGCCCGACAGCCGCAGGTAGTCGTCAGCCCAGGCGCGATAGACCGGGTCGATCCGGTCGAAGTCCAGCGGCGCGGTCATGCTCAAGCGCCGAGAAGGCGCGCGGCCTGGGGCGCGAAATAGGTCAGAACGCCCGCGCAGCCTGCTCGCTTGAAGCCGTGCAGCGTCTCCAGAATGGCGCGGTCCTCGTCCAGCCAGCCGTTGGCGATCGAGGCCTTCATCATCGCGTACTCGCCCGACACCTGATAGGCCAGCGTCGGCACCTTGAACGTCTCGGAGACGCGCCGGACGATGTCGAGATAGGGCATCCCCGGCTTGACCATCACCATGTCCGCGCCCTCGGCGATGTCCATGGCGACCTCGCGCAGCGCCTCGTCGGTGTTGGCGTAGTCCATCTGATAGGTCTTCTTGTCGCCGCTCAGTTGCCTGGCCGAGCCGACGGCGTCGCGATAGGGCCCGTAGAAGGCCGAGGCGTATTTGGCGGCGTAGGACAGGATCAGCGTGTCCTGGAAGCCGTTGGCCTCCAGCGCCTCGCGGATGGCCTGGACGCGGCCGTCCATCATGTCCGAGGGGGCCACCACATTGGCCCCGGCGTGGGCATGGATGAAGGCCTGTTCGGCCAGGCGTTCCAGCGTCGGATCGTTGACGATACGGCCATCCTGCAGCACGCCATCGTGGCCGTGGTCGGTGTAACAGTCCAGCGCCACGTCGGTCATGACGCCGATGTCGGGCACGGCGTCCTTGATGGCCCGGATGCACTCCGGGACCAGGCCGTCGGGATCGGTGGCGCCGGTGCCGACCGTGTCCTTCATGGACGGATCGACGTTGGGGAACAGGCCGACCATTGGAATGCCCAGGCCGTGCGCCTCCTTCGCCGCCTCGGCCGCGGCTTTCGGTGACAGGCGGAACACGCCGGGCATGGACGGCACCGGCACCCGGTCCTCGGCTCCGTCGTGCACGATCAGCGGCCAGATCAGGTCCGAGGGGCTCAACGTCGTCTCTGCCACCATGCGCCGAACCCAGGGGCTGGACCTCAGCCGGCGAGGACGGGCGAGGGGATAGGGGGCGGGGGCGAAGGGTGCGGTCATGACGTCCGCTATACCGCAGGCTTCACGTCGGTGTGAACGAAGTCGTCGCCCTTGAAGAGCAATGGCAGCCCGGTGGCCTTGGCCAGGGCATAGGAGAAGCAATCGCCCATGTTCAGCCCGGCGCGATGGCGGCCCTTGCCGTACCGGCGAAAGGCGTCGAGGGCGAGGCTGGCGTGTCGAGCGTCGAAGGGGACGATCCAGATGTCGGATGACGCGATGAGGTCGTCTAGCTCTGCTATCCCCTGTTCCTGCTGGCGGCCGAGGATGACCATCGAGGTCTCCAGAAGGGTCGTCGCACTCACCAACCGTGTCGAAGCCCGAGCGATGGCGTGTCGGAAAGGAACGTGCTCTGCCTCGAACTGCAGGATGGCAAGGAGCGCTGAGCTGTCGACGATCATCAGGTGGGCAAGCCATTTTCATCGTAGCCGATGATCTCGTCCGGGGTCCGGTCGTCGAGGATCGGCAAGGCAGAGAACCGCTTTGCGATCTCCTCGATGCGCATTTCGAGATCGGCCGGTCGGCCGCGCTTCACTTCCTCGCGCATCAGCCGTTCGCTGAGAGAGGTTCGTACCGCTTCCGTCAGGCTTTCGCCGGTCAGCTTGGCGATCCGACGCGCCAGCGCATCAGTCTCGGGATCTTTCAGGCTGAGCGCCATAGCCATACCCTTTCTAGAAACAGGGCCTGAATATAGAACAGGTGGTTGCAAGCGGCAACGCGGCCGCTCCCCATCGCCGGGGGATCGGTCTAGACACCGCGCCAGACGACAGGAGACCCCATGGATTTCGCCCTCACCGACGACCAGCGCGCCATTCAGGACGCGGCGCGCGCCTTCGCCGACGCCGAGCTCGCGCCCCATTCCGCCGAGTGGGACGAGACCAAGCATTTCCCGGTCGACGTCATGCGCCGCGCCGCCGAGACCGGTTTCGCTGCCATCTATGCGGGCGAGGAGCACGGCGGCATGGCTCTGGGCCGGGTCGAGGCGGCGGTGATCTTCGAGGAGCTGTCGCGCGGCGACGTCTCGACCGCCGCCTTCATCTCGATCCACAACATGGCGACCTGGATGATCGACCGCTTCGGGTCGGACGATCTGCGCGGGCGGTATGTGCCGCGGCTGGCGACGATGGAACTGATCGCGTCGTACTGCCTGACCGAGCCGGGCTCGGGCTCCGATGCGGCGGCGATGCGGACCTCGGCGACCCGCGACGGCGATCACTTCGTGCTGAACGGGTCCAAGGCCTTCATCTCCGGCGCGGGGACCAGCGACGTCTATGTCGTGATGGCGCGAACAGGCGAAGCGGGCCCCAAGGGCATCTCGGCCTTCGTGGTCGAGAAGGACACGGCGGGCCTCAGCTTTGGAGCCCAGGAGAAAAAGATGGGCTGGAACAGCCAGCCCACGGCGGTCGTGTCGTTCGACGATTGCCGCGTGCCGGCCGCCAATCTGCTAGGCAAGGAGGGTGACGGCTTCCGCTATGCGATGATGGGGCTGGACGGCGGGCGGCTGAACATCGCGGCCTGTTCGCTGGGCGGGGCGCGGCTGGCGCTGGAGACGGCGCAGGCCTATGTCGCGACGCGAAAACAGTTCGGCAAGTCTCTGGATCAGTTCCAGAACATCCAGTTCAAGCTGGCGGATATGGCGACCCAGCTGGAGGCGGCGCGGCTGATGGTTATGCGTGGGGCCTGGGCCATCGACACGAGCCATCCGGAGAAGACCAAATGGTGCGCCATGGCCAAGCGGCTGGCCACCGACGCCTGCTTCCAGATCGCCGACGAGGCTCTACAGTTGCACGGCGGCTACGGCTATCTGAAGGACTATCCGCTGGAGCGCATCGTCCGTGACCTGCGTGTCCACCGCATCCTGGAAGGCACCAACGAGATCATGCGGGTCATCACGGCGCGGGAGATGATGCGGCAATAGGGCAGGGCGGCCCTCGACGCCGGGGGCCGACCGGCTATAAGTCCGCCCACACCGACCCAAAGACCGAGACCGCCCATGTTCGCCCGCATCTATCGCCCCGCCAAGACCGCCATGCAGTCCGGCAAGGCCAAGACCAAGGACTGGCGTCTGGAGTTCGAGCCGGCCTCGGCGCGGACCATCGACCCCCTGATGGGCTGGACGTCCTCGTCGGACATGAACGGTCAGGTGCGGCTGTCCTTCGAGACCAAGGAGGAGGCCGTCGCCTATGCCGAGCGTCACGGCATCGCTTTCCGCCTGCACGAGCCGCAGGAGCCGCCGGTGATCCTCAAGGCCTACGCAGACAACTTCGCCACCAACCGCAAGCAGCCCTGGACGCATTAATCTGTTAGGGCGGCTACCGCTCGCGACGCGGTCGCTCTCTGCTTGAGCCGCAGGGGCGTTTGCGGCTAACGCTCACGCGCTGTCCGCGCCCATAGCTCAACCGGATAGAGCACCCGCCTTCTAAGCGGACGGTTGCAGGTTCGAGTCCTGCTGGGCGCGCCAGGCCGCGAACGTCGCGACGTCGCTTGGCGATCATAGGGTTCTCGCGATAGCTTCACCGTAAAACTGTTGGAGTCGGCGCATGAGCTTGACCGAATCGCCTCGTCCCGCCCGCAGTCGGCTCCTACTCGTCGTACTCGTGATCGAGACGGTCGCCGCCGTTCTGGCCGTGCTGCCGGCGCTCGGCATGGCGGTCATGTCTCCGATGGCCGTGGCGCAGGGGAACATCCTCTGGGTCTCGGCCTTCGTGATTGTGGCCGTGACCTTCCCGCTCGTCATCGTCGGGGGACCGGTACTGGGGTGGATGGCCTGGGGAGAGAGGCGGGACCGCCGAGCCTGGACGGCCGTCGCGGCGCCCTTCGCCTGGCTGGGTCTGTTCGCGGCCTTGTTCGCCGCTTCGGGCATGTCGATCTAGACGGACCGCAGCGCCTTCAGTCCGTCGGCCAGATCAGCGATCAGGTCGGCGGGCTCCTCCAGCCCGACGTGCAGGCGCAGCAGCGGGCCCTCCAGCGCGGGCGGCGAGCGGCGGAACGCCAACTGAGGCGTCTCATGCGTGGCCAGGCTCTCGAACCCGCCCCATGAATAGCCGAGGCCGAACAGGGTCAGGGCCTCGAGGAAGGCCTCGGCCCCGGCTGCGTCACCGCCGCGCATGACCACGCCGAGGATCGAGGCCGCACCGGAATAGTCGCGGGCCCACAGGGCGTGGCCGGGATCACCGGGCAGGGCAGGGTGCAGCACCCGGGCCACCTCCGGGCGGCCGGCCAGCCACACGGCGACCTTGAGCGCCGACCGCGCCTGTTCGGCGTAGCGCAGAGGCAGCGTCCGGAATCCCCGTAGCGCCAGCCAGGCGTCGTCAGGCGAGACGCACAGGCCCAGGTCCTCGATCGTGTCCGCCAGCCGCCTGGACACCGCAGGGTCCGAGGCGCAGATCGAGCCCAGCAGCAGGTCCGAATGGCCGCCGGCGTATTTGGTCAGGGCCTGCGTACTGACGTCGACGCCATGGCCCAGCGGCTTGAACGCCAGACCCGCAGCCCAGGTGTTGTCCATGACGGTGACGACCCCCCGTGCCCGAGCGGCGGTGGCCAGGGCAGGGACGTCGATCATCTCGAACGTCAGCGAGGCGGGCGATTCCATCAGGATCAGCCTGGTCCGCTCGGTCGCCGTCGCCATGATCTGTTCGACCGTGGCGTCGGGCGCGTGAAACCGTGTCGCCACCCCACGCGCCGCCAGATGGCGCGTCAGGAAGCGTCGCACCGGGCCATAGAGGGCGTCGGTCGTCAGCACCTCGTCGCCCGGTCGCGTCAGGGCCAGGATCGGCACCGTGACGGCGGACAGCCCCGACGGCGTCAGCCAGCAGTTCTCGGCATCCTCCAGATCGGCGACGGCCGCCCGCAGCGCCGCCTGCGAGGCCGTGCCCTCGATCCCGTAGACGGGGCCGAGGCTGTCGTCGCGCATGTCGCCGATCCGGTCGGAAAGCAGGGTCGAGGCGCGCTCGATCGGCGGATTGACCGGGCGGCGGCCGCCACCGCGCCGGGTGGCGGCGGCGATCAGGCGGGTCCGGTCGGAAAGGCGGTCCATCTGGCGCTCCACGGGTTGCGATCCGTCGCTCAAAGGCCTCTATAGCCACCGGGACGCGAAGGGACGACGCGAGTCGTCGCAAACCGTGACGCGGGACGGATCATGGGTGTGAGTTCAGGCCGGATTTCGCTGTGGACGGCGTCGCTCGCCGCCATCGTCGCCCTGGCCGCCTGCGGGCGCGACGCCGAACCCGAGGTGCCGGTCGAGACCGAGGGGCCGGCGCGGACCGCCGCTTCCGTCGAGACCGTGGAGAGCCCGACGCTGCAGGCCATCAAGCGGCGCGGACGCCTGAACTGCGGCGTGCATCAGGGTCTGGTCGGCTTCGCCTACACCGACAATCGTGGCGAGTGGCGGGGCTTCGACGCCGACTTTTGCCGGGGCCTGGCGGCCGCGATCCTCGGCGACGCCGACGCTGTGCGCTTCGTGCCCCTGACCGCCGAGAACCGGTTTCAGGCCCTGGCCGACGACCGTATCGACGTGCTGTGGCGCAACACCTCCTGGACCATGGAGCGCGACACGGGTGGACAACTGGCCTTCGCCGGCGTGAACTACTACGACGGCCAGGGATTTCTGGTGCGGCGGTCGCTGAACCTGTCCAGCGCGGCCGAACTGACCGGGGCGCGGGTCTGCGTCCAGTCGGGCTCGACCAGCGCGCTGAACGCCGAGGACTATTTCCGCAGCCGGAGCATCGACTACGAGGCCGTGGTCCAGCCCTCGGAAGAAGCCGCCCGCGAGGCCTACGGGCGCGAGGAATGCGACGCCTTCTCGGCCGACATCTCGGCGTTGGCGGCGGCCCGCACGACCCTGTCGAGTCCGGCCCAGCACGTCCTGCTTCCGGAGGTGATCTCCAAGGAGCCCCTTGGCCCCGTCACGCGGCGCGGCGACGAGCAGTGGACGGCGGTCGTCCGCTGGACGCTTAACGCCCTGATCCTGGCCGAGGAGTACGGCGTCACCCAGGCCAATGTCGAGGAACAGTCCAAGGCGGCGCGCGACCCCCGCGTCCGACGCCTGCTGGGGGCCGAGGGCGAATTCGGTCAGCGGCTGGGCCTGTCGGCCACCTGGGCGGTCGACGCCGTCGGCGCCGTCGGGAACTACGGCGAGATCTTCGAGCGGAACCTGGGCACGCAATCGCCCCTCGACCTGGCGCGCGGGTTGAATGCACAATGGAACGCGCGACCGGGCGGCCTGATCTACGGCCTGCCGGTCCGATAGCGACATCTGAAGCCGACCCGTCAGTCGCGGGCGGCACCTTCGGGGGACGAATGGATACGACGAAACGCGGCGGGGTCCCGCTTCACTGGCTGATGCTGATCGGGTTCGCGGTCGGCCTGGGCGCGGGTCTCTACGTCAACCAGTTCGTCGGTCCTGACGTCGTCTGGGTGCAGTGGCTGACGTCGAACGTCACCGGTCCCGCCGGTCAGATCTTCCTGCGGCTTCTGTTCATGCTGGTGATCCCGCTGCTGTTCTCGGCCCTGGTGGTCGGAGTGGCAGAGATGGGCGATCTGAAGTCGCTGGGGCGGGCGGGCTTCAAGACCCTGGCCCTCACGGTCGTGGTCTCGACGATCGCCGTGATCATCGGCCTGGGCATGGTCAACTATTTCAGGCCGGGTGACGGCGTCGATCCGGCCCTGGCCCAGCGCCTGCTGGCGGAAGGCGCCGAGGGCGCCGCAGGGATCGTCGAGAACGCGCCCGAGAGCGTCCAGTTCGGCCAGTTCTTCCTCGACCTGATTCCGTCCAACGTGTTCACGGCGGCGGCGGAGAACCAGATCCTGCCGATCATGATCTTCGCCCTGCTGTTCGGCATCGGCCTGGTCATGGCCAGGGGGCCGAACGTCGATCACCTCAAGCTCACCATCGAGGGTCTGCTCGAGGTGACGATGAAGCTCATCAACATGGTCATCAAGCTGGCGCCGATCGCCATCGCCTGCCTGATGTTCAACCTCGCTGCTCTGTTCGGCTGGGACCTGCTGGTGCGGCTGGCGGCCTTCGTCGGCGTGGCCGTGGGTGCCATGGCGATTCACATGTTCGTGGTCTATCCGCTGGTCGTGCTGATCGGCGCGGGTCGTAGTCCGCTGTGGTTCTTCAAGGGGGTGCAGCGTCCCATGCTGGTCGCCTTCACAACCGCCTCGTCGAACGCCACCCTGCCGGTGTCGCTGAAGGCGGCGGAGGACGAGCTGAAGCTTCCCCGCAAGATCTCCCGCTTCGTGCTGACGGTCGGGGCCACCGCCAACCAGAACGGCACGGCCCTGTTCGAGGGGGTGACCGTCCTGTTCCTCGCCCAGTTCTTTGGCATCGAGCTGTCGATCACCCAGCAGGTGGTGGTGATGCTGGTCTGCATCCTGGGCGGGGTCGGCACGGCGGGCGTGCCGGCGGGCTCGCTGCCGGTGATCGCCATGATCCTGGTCATGGTCGGCATTCCGCCAGAGGGGATCGGCCTGATCCTGGGCGTCGATCGCTTTTTGGACATGTGCCGGACCGTGCTGAACGTGACCGGCGACCTGGTTCTGGCCACCGTCGTGTCGCGCGGGGAGAAGGACGAGCCGGTTTCGCCAGAACCTCAGCCTACGGTGGCGAGCGTCGCCTGAGTCGTCAGGGGCCGGTCGTGACCGGCGTGTCGGATCGGCCGCCCCATTCGGCCCAGGCCCCGTCGTAGAGGGCGCTGTCCTCTCCGAGTTCCGCAAGGGCCAGGGTGAGGATGGCGGCCGTTACACCAGAGCCGCAGCTGGTGATGATGGGCCGGTCGAAGGTCACGCCCGCCTGCCGGAACCGGTCGCGCAGAGCCTCGGCCGGCAGCAGACGGCCGTCGGCGTCGAGCACCGACTTGAACGGCAGGTTCAAGGCGCCCGGCATATGCCCCGAGCGCAGGCCGGGGCGCGGCTCGGTGGCCTCTCCGGAGAAGCGCGCGGCGGGCCTGGCGTCGATGATCTGGGCGTCGCCGGACAGGGCCGCCAGCACCGTGGGCATGTCGACGACGGCTCCAGGACGAGGCGAGGTGACGAACACCGCCAGGCGCGGAGTTTCTGCTGAGCCGGACGCCAGCGGGTGTCCTTCGGCCCGCCAGCGCGGCAGGCCACCGTCCAGCACGCGCACGTCCTCGGCACCCATCAGCCGGAAGGTCCACCAGACCCGCGCCGCCGAGAACAGACCCTGGCTGTCATAGACGACGATACGGTCGCTCGCCGCGATGCCCAGGGCCCCCGCGGCTTTCGCGAAGGCTGCGGCGTCGGGCAGCATGTGCGGCAGGTCGCTGGTGTGGTCAGACACGGCGTCCAGGTCGAAGAAGACCGCGCCGGGGATCGGGCGCGTTCAGGTCGGCGGCGAGGTCGTCGGTCGAGATCAGGAAGGATGCCATGTCCCAGCCTAGCACGACCGGCGCGCGCACGCTTAGGCTGGTGCTGGGAGATCAGCTCTCGGATGGTCTCTCGGCACTGGCCGATCTCGACGCCGACAGCGACGTGGTCCTGATGGCCGAGGTCCGCGACGAGGCCACCTATGTCCGGCACCACAAGCAGAAGATCGCCCTGATCTTCGCCGCCATGCGCAGCTTTGCCCGGCGGCTTGAGGCGCGGGGCGTGACCGTCCGCCATGTCCGCATCGACGATCCGGACAACACCCAGTCCATCGTCGGCGAACTGCATCGCGCGCTGGACGACCAGCCCTTCGGCGCGGTCGCGATGACCGAGTGCGGAGAGTGGCGGCTGGCCGAGATGCTGTCGGCCTTCGCCGGCGTGGCCGCCGTGCCCGTCGACATCCGCCCCGATACCCGCTTCCTCTGCTCGCACGACCGGTTCCGCCGCTGGGCTTCGAGCAAGAGCCAGCTGCGGATGGAGTTCTTCTATCGCGAGATGCGCCGCGAGACCGGCATCCTGCTCGATGATGGCCAGCCGGTCGGCGGTCAGTGGAACTACGACGCCGAGAACCGCAAGAAGCTGTCCAAGGGCCTGCGCCCGCCGCGCCGGCTGCGCATCCCGCCCGACGCGGTGGCGCAGGGAGCGATCGCCGACGTCGCCCGTCTGTTCCCCGATCATTTCGGCACGCTGGATGCCTTCGGGTGGCCGACCACGGCAGAGCAGGCCGAGACGGTGCTGGCGGACTTCCTGTCAAACATCCTGCCCGGCTTCGGCGATTGGCAGGATGCGATGGCCGAAGGCGAGCCCTGGATGTGGCACGGCCTGATCTCGACCTCGATCAACCTGGGCCTGCTCGATCCACTCGACGTCTGTCGCCGCGCCGAGGTCGAGTACCGCGCCGGTCGCGCGCCGCTGAACGCGGTCGAGGGCTTCATCCGCCAGATCCTGGGCTGGCGCGAGTTCGTGCGGGGCATCTATTGGCTCAAAGTGCCGGAGTATCGGCAGCGCAACTTCCTGGACGGCGACCGAACCCTGCCGTGGTTCTTCTGGTCCGGAGAGACCGACATGGCCTGCGTGGCCGACACCGTCGCCTCGACGCGCGACCACGCCTATGCCCATCACATCCAGCGGCTGATGGTGACCGGCAACCTCGCCATGCTTCTGGGCGTCCACCCGGACGAGATCGACGATTGGTACATGGTGGTCTACGCCGACGCCTATGAATGGGTGGAGATGCCCAACACCCGGGGGATGGCGACCTTCGCCGATGGGGGGATCGTGGGGTCCAAGCCCTATGCGGCGTCCGGGGCCTACATCGACCGGATGAGCGACTATTGCGCCGGCTGTCGCTACGACGTGAAGGCCAAGACGGGCGAGGGGGCCTGCCCCTTCAACCGGCTGTACTGGGGGTTCCTCGAGCGGAACCGCGCTCGGCTACGCGACAACGTCCGTCTGGCCATGCCCTATCGCACGCTCGACACCTTCGGGCCCGACAAGCGCGCGTTGCTGGTGGCCGAGGCCGAGGCCGCGCGAGAGGCGCTGGGCGCCGCCAGGCGATGACGGCCGCTACGCGATGATGTCGGGCAGGATGCGGCTCTCGATCTTCACGATCTCGTCGCGCAGCGAAAGCTTCTTGCGCTTAAGCCGCGCGATCAGCAGCTGATCGGGGATCGGCATATGCGACAGGGCCTCGATCGAGGCGTCGAGGTCGGCATGCTCCAGTCGCAGCAGCTTGACCTGCGCGTGCAGTGCCAATTCATCGTCGGTCAGAAAGGGCTGGTCGTCGTTCATCGCGGGTCCCGGAACGGCGGGCTTATAGCCGAGCCCGCGTCACGCCGGAAGACGTTCGGCGAGCGTGGTCAGGGCCTGGCGCGGCACCACGCGGCTCCACACCCGCGCGACGGCGACCAGGGCCTCGACTGTGGGGCGGGGCGCGCCAGGGACGGCCTCGATCAGCGCCTCCAGATCGGCCATCAGGTGGCGCTCGGCGGCCAG
This sequence comes from Brevundimonas subvibrioides, assembly GCA_002280475.1. Lineage (GTDB taxonomy): Bacteria > Pseudomonadota > Alphaproteobacteria > Caulobacterales > Caulobacteraceae > Brevundimonas > Brevundimonas aurifodinae. The sequence continues at coordinate 98,851 of NCEB01000008.1, read as the reverse complement.
TTCAACCGCCTTGACCTGATCGCGCAGGGCCTCGCGTCCGGCGTCGCCGATGTCGGGGATCGGCTTCTTCAGGGTCCGGCGCACGCTCCGCAGCGGCAGGACGGCGATACTCTCCCACGCCCGGGCGGCGTCGCAGGCGGCCTCGATCGTGTCGTCGTCGAGCGCGCGGCCGGTCGCGGACGTCCAGCCGGCCCACAGCAGCAGGGGCACGTTCTGACCGGCTCCGTCCTGCAGCTCCAGACAGGCCTCCGACACCCCGGGCGCGCGATAGGCCACCAGCGCCCAGTCCCAGAACGCGCTCACGCCTCCTCCGCCGCCGGACCCTTCAGCCCGTCCCAGCGCCGGACGGCCGCCCATTCCAGGCCGAACAGGTCCAGCGCCCGCCCGACCGACTGATCGATCATCTCGGCGATCGATGCGGGGCGGGCGTAGAGAGCGGGCAGGGGCGGGGCGATGATCGCACCCATCTCCGTCAGGGCCGTCATGGTCCTCAAATGGCCGAGGTGGAACGGCGTCTCGCGCACCATCAGCACCAGCGGCCGTCGCTCCTTCAGCACCACATCGGCGGCGCGGGTCAGCAGGGTCGAGGTCACGCCGGTGGCGATCTCGCTCATGGTCCGCACAGAGCAGGGCGCGACGATCATCCCAAGCGTCCGGAACGAGCCCGAGGCGATGCTGGCACCGACATCGTTCAGCCGATGCACGACCGTGGCCTTGGATGTCAGATCATCGGGCGTCAGATCCGTTTCCTGCGACAGGGTCAGCAGGGCGGCGCGCGTCACGACCAGGTGGCTTTCGACACCCATTTCGTTCAGCGCATCCAGCACCCGCGCGCCGTAAACGACGCCTGACGCCCCGGAAATGCCGACCACCAGGCGGCGCGGGGTTTGTGCGGCTCCGTTCACATCTTGGTCCATATTCAGAGGGAGGCTGCGAGTGAGGATGCGGGCATCCGGATGTTTGGATAACGATGTCTTGCGTCACCGAAACGTGATTCTACAGGTCGTCAATCCGGGCGCTCACTACCCTCGTCCCTTAGACATGGAGGCGCAAGCCATGACCATCGAAGCTCGTATCCGCGAACTGGGAAACCGTCACCGCGTGCTGGATGAGACCATTCAGCGCGAGTTCGGTCATCCTTCCGTGGATGACTTGCAGGTCAGGAAGCTCAAGCGACAGAAGCTCCGGATCAAGGAGGAGATCACCAGCCTGGAGGCCCGCACCGGTTAGGCGCGGTGTCTCCTATACCAGCGACGGCCCCGGAGCGATCCGGGGCCGTTTTTCATGGCGAGCCCGCTAATGATGAAAGCGCGGCCCGGTGGGAAGGGCGGCGGCATGCTCCAGCGCCAGGAGCCGGCAGGCCGAGGCCAGGGAGCGTCGTCCGCGCGTCTGGTCGACCCAGGCCAGCAGCCCGGCCTGGCTGAGATCCCGGTCCGCCGCCACCCGGTCCAGCACCGCCCAGAACTCCGGCTCCAGCGCCACGGAGGTGGCGTGGCCGGCGAGGACGACGGAGCGTTTCTTGAGCATGGAAAGGACCGTCTGATCGCTTGGGCCGGGCCGTGGGTTGCGATAGACTATCGGCTCCGCAGCCGGATGTAAGCGATGACGATGGATGCCGCCGTCTATCCCGACGATTTCCAGGAGCTCGCGCCCCAGCGGCTGCGTCCGCTGACGGCGCTTCGCGCCTTCCGCAAGCTGATCCGCGACAAGGAAGACACCGCCCAGGTGTTCGAGATCATGCGGGCCCTGACCGGCGGCTCGGGTGCCAGGGGCTACAACCGCATGCTCCGCACCGTCGAGGGCGGACGCCAGGCCTTCCTGCGAGAGGAACTGGCGCACAAGCTGGACGACCCCGCCTGGCTGGCCCGGTTCGAACCCGGCACCGTGGGAGCCGAGTACCGCGCCTTCCGCGAGGCCCGGGGCTTCACCGCCGACGGCCTGGCCGAGACGGCGCGGGAGGTCGCGCCCGAGATCGACGCGCCGCATCCCGTCGTCTGGTATTCGCGGCGGCTGCGCGACGTTCACGACATCTGGCACGTCCTGACCGGCTACGGCACCGACGCGCTGGGCGAGGCCTGCGTGGTCAGCTTTTCCTATGGCCAGACCCACAATCTGGGCTTCGGCTTCATCGGCTGGGGCGCGGCGCGAGAGATCCAGCGCGAGAACCGGGCCATCCCGGCCCGCCGCGCCGTACTTCAGGCCTGGCGCAACGGGCGCGTCGCGCGCTGGCTTCCCGGCCTGGACTACGAGGCCCTGTTCGCCGAACCGCTGGAGACCGCGCGTTATCGTCTCCGCATCCGGCCCGCGACGGTCTATGCGGCGGTTCCGGAAGCGGATCGCGCGGCGTTGAAGCTGCGGGCCTGACTCTTCTGCCAGCATAAACAGCGACCGCTGTTGCGTCGCGCGGCGGCGACAGGCAAGCGGGCGGCCCCGACCCGCCAGCCTGAGTCCACCTTGACCGCTCCGACCTTCCGCAGACCCTCGGCCAGCGCCCTCGCGATCGCGGGCGTGGTGCTGTGCGCCGTGATCTGGGGCACGACCTGGTACGCCATCACCTGGCAGCTCGGCGTGGTCGATCCGGTCGCCTCCCTGACGTGGCGGTTCGGGTTGGCTGCGCTTATCCTGCTGCTCGGCTGCGCGGTCACGGGCCGGTCGTTGCGGCTGACGCGGTCCCAGCATCTGGCCGCCGTGGGGCAGGGGGCCTTCGTCTTCGCGATCAGCTACTCCTTCACCTACGGTGCCGAACAGAATGTCACCTCGGCCATCGTCGCCGTGGTGTTCGCGACCCTGGCGTTCCTGAACCTCGTCCTGTTCCGGGTCGTGGTGGGCCAGAGGGCGGCCCCGGCGGCCTGGATCGGCGCGACGCTCGGCATTGTCGGCGTGGCGGTTCTGTCGGGCGGCGAGGCCGTGGCCGAGGGGTTCGATCGCCGCGCCCTCATCGGCATCGGCCTGGCCCTGCTAGCCGTCGCCAGTTCGGCGGTTGGCAACTACTTTTCGTGGAAGGGCCAGCAGGCGGGCTCCGCCATCCTGCCCCAGACCGGCTGGGCCATGGCCTATGGAACGGGCATGCTGGCGCTGTACGGGCTCGTCGCGGGCGCGACCTTCACCATCGACCCGAGCTGGGGATACGTCGTCTCGCTGCTGTATCTGTCGGTGTTCGGCTCGGTCGTCGCCTTCGTCACCTATTTCGCCGTGGCGCGGGCCCGGGGCTATGCCCTGGCCAGCTATATCTCGGCCCTGACGCCGCCCATCGCCATGGTCGTGTCGTTTCTGTTCGAGGGGGCCCGCTTCGGCTGGCCGGCCGCCGTGGGACTGGCCCTGGTCCTGGGCGGGCAGGTGCTGCTGATCCGCGCGCCGCGTCAGGATTAGCCGAACCAGCCGCGCTTCCTGGGCTTGGGGGCATCCGGAGCCTCAGCCGCCTCGCGCTCGCGCCGCTCCTTGATGGCCTTGGCCTGACGCAGGGCGATCAGAGCGATCAAGCCATGACGTGTGCGACCGTCGGACTTTGGATCAGTCATCGCGATCCTCGCGCCTGGCCTGGTCGAGCAGCCGGGCCGCCCGCGCCTTCTCCGATTCTGCCGCCTTTCGCTCGGTCTTGGTGCGCCCGTGGGCGACCCGGTTCACCGAGGCGGCATCCTTCGCCGCCGCCTTGTCGCGAGCCTTGCGGGCGTGGTTCAGGTTGATGATCTCGCCCATGTCGCCTCGCAACCGCCAGGACCTGCCGGCGTTTCCCGGTCTCCCCCAACGGCAAAGGAGACCGCCCCATGGTAGACGCCAGCCTCATCAAGGAACACCTCGAAGTCGTCGGCTCCGACGGCGGCCATGTCGGCCGGGTCGATCACGTCCTGGGCGATCAGATAGAGTTGGCCAAGCTCGACCTCGCCGGTGGCTTCAAGCACCACATGATTCCGGTCAGTTGGGTCGATTATGTCGACGACGACAAGGTCCGCCTGACCCTGACCAAGGACGAGGCCAAGTCCCGCTGGACCGAGAAGCACTGATGCTTGCGCCTATGGTCGCGACGCGGTCACTTCCGGCTTGAGGCGCGACGTTGCTTACGACGAATTCACCCGATACCCCGCTGCCAAAGGCGGGGCCTCGGCCTATGTGACGGAGGTCGGCGAACGGCCGACGGGGAGGAAACACGCGTGATCCGTCTGATACTGAACATCCTGTGGTTCATCCTCGGCGGATGGATCAGCGGCCTGTTGTGGTTGCTGGGCGGCGCGATCCTGGCGATCACGGTCGTCGGCCTGCCCTGGACCTTCGCCGCCTGGAGGATTGCCAGCTATTCGTTCTGGCCGTTCGGACGCGAGGTGGTCTGGGGCGGTGAGGCCGATGGGCGTGGCATCGGCTGCTTCGGCGTTGGGTTGAACGTGATCTGGTTCGTCTTCGCAGGCTGGTACATCGCCCTGACGCACGTCCTGATCGCCTTCGCCGAGGCCATCACCATCATCGGCATCCCCTTCGCCCTGAAGGACCTGGAACTGGCCAAGCTGGCTCTCGCCCCGGTGGGGGCCACCATCCGCGACAAGCCCTGACCCCGTCCGTCAGAGCGGCCTGACCCGGTTGACGTGGGCCATCTTGCGTCCCGGCCGAGCCTCGGTCTTGCCGTAGAGGTGCAGCCGGGCGTCGGCCTTTGCGGCAAGCTTCGACCACTGCTCGACCTCTTCGCCCAGCAGGTTCTGCATCTCGACGCGCGCATGGGCGGCGGTGGGACCCAGCGGCCATCCCGCGACGGCGCGGATATGCTGTTCGAACTGGTCGCAGACGCAGCCGTCCTGGGTCCAGTGGCCGGTGTTGTGGACCCGCGGCGCGATCTCGTTCACCAGAAGCTGGCCGTTCCCGAGATCGAACAGTTCGATGCCGATGACGCCGACGTATTCCAGGCCCTCCATCACCGCCCTGGCGATGGCACGGGCGCGGCGCTCGGTCCTTGCATCGACCACGGCTGGGGCGAGGGTGGTGCGCAAAACGCCGCCCGCATGCCGGTTCTCGCCCAAGGGATAGACCGCGACGGCCCCGTCGCGGCCCCGCGCAGCGATGATCGACAGCTCGCGCGCGAAATCGGCCCTGGCCTCCAGCACGGCGGGCCGGCCCTCGATCGCTTCGAAGGCGGCCTCGGCCTGTCTCGGCGACTTGATCCAGACCTGACCCTTGCCGTCATAGCCTTCACGGCGGGTCTTGAGCACCGACGGGGTGCCCAGCGTGTCCAGCGCGGCGGTCAGGTCGTCCAGGCTGTCTATGGCGGCGAAGGCGACGGTCGCGGCTCCGACGCCGTTGAGGAAGGTCTTCTCCTCGACCCGGTCCTGGGTCACCGCCAGGGCGACCGGACCCGGCGCCACCAGGGCCCCGGCCTCGGCCAGCCGCTCCATCGAGGTCGCCGGCACGTTCTCGAACTCGAAGGTCACCACGTCACAGACGCGGCCGAATACGTTCAGGGCCGTGGGATCGTCATAGGCGGCGACGATCTGGCCGCGCGAGACCCGCCCCGCCGGGCTGTTGTCCTCGGGGTCCAGGATGACGACGTCGAAGCCCAGCCGTCCGGCAGCCTGGGACAGCATCCGGCCCAACTGGCCACCGCCGAGAATGCCGATGGTCGAGCCGGGCGCGAGGGGGGCGAAGGGCGTGGCCAAGGTCAGTCTTCGACCGTCTCGTGGACCGCCTCGGTCTGGGCCTCTCGGAAGGCGTCGAGGCGTCCGGCCAGGGTCGAATCGGACAGCGCCAGGATCTGAGCCGCCAGGATGCCGGCGTTCTTTGCCCCCGCCTCGCCGATGGCCAGGGTCGCGACCGGCACGCCGCCGGGCATCTGCACGATCGACAGCAGCGAATCGAGACCCTGCAGCGCCCTGGACTGCACCGGCACGCCGAGCACCGGCAGCGGCGTCATGGAGGCTGCCATGCCGGGCAGGTGCGCGGCTCCACCGGCGCCGGCGATGATGACCTTGAACCCGGCGGATTTGGCCCCCGTCGCGAACTGGACCAGTCGCTCCGGCGTCCTGTGCGCGGACACCACCCGCGCGTCCCAGGCGACCCCCAGCCGGTCCAGGGTGTCGGCGGCGTGCTTCAGGGTGGGCCAGTCCGAACGGCTGCCCATGATGATCGCGACGGGCGGGGTCTCGGTCGCCATGCGGTCGAGGTTCCTGTTCCGGGAAAGCGGCCGGTTACAGCACGCGCGTTGCGCCCGCAACCAAGGGCGCTAGCCTGTGGGGGTGCGGCCGTCGTCTGAGTCGCCCCGGAGCCCGACCGTGACCGACGCGGCCGACATCGACGTCCTCGCCGATCCGCATGCCGAGATCGCCCGCCTGCGCGCCGAGGTCGAGGCTCTGCGCGCGCGCGCCGAGGCGGCTGAGGCTGCAGCGGAGCACGATGTGTTGGTGCCGGTGCTGAACCGCAGGGGCTTCGTCGCGGCCATGACGCGGACCATGGCCTATTGCACCCGGTACAAGGTGCCGGCGGCGCTGCTGTATCTCGATCTCGACGGCTTCAAGGGCGTCAATGACGCGCTCGGCCACGCCGCCGGCGACGCGGCCCTGGTGCGGGTGGCGGAGCTGTTGCTGGAGAATGTGCGCGCGACCGACGCCGTCGGTCGGCTGGGCGGCGACGAGTTCGCGGTCCTGCTGCTCAACGCTGGGCTGGAGGAGGGGCGCGAGAAGGCGGCGTCGCTGAAGGCCGCTCTGGAGGCCGCCGACTTCCGCTGGGAAGGTCAGCCGGCGACGCTCGCGGGTTCGTTCGGCGTGCGGGCCTTCGCCGGCCAGACCGACGTCGAGGCCTGGCTGGCCGAGGCCGACGCCGCCATGTGGGTGCGAAAGCGCGGGCGCTAGGCCCGGGTCAGCGCCAGCTGGATCACATCGGTCCGGCGCGACCGGAACCCCGCCTCGCAATAGGCCAGGTAGAAGTGCCACAGCCGCCGGAACCGCTCGTCGAAGCCGCCCATCTTGCGGATGTCGCCCCAGGCGGCCTGAAAGCTGCGGTCCCAGCGCGCCAGGGTGTCGGCATAGTCGACGCCGAACCGCTCGACCGCGTCCCATCGCAGCCCCGCCGCCTCGACGACCGGCTGCAGCCGCGCCTCACTGGGCAGCATCCCGCCGGGGAAGACGTATTTCTGGATGAAGTCGACGCGGGCGTTGTACTCGTCGAACAGGTCGTCCTGGATGGTGATGATCTGCAGGCCCGCGCGGCCGCCGGGGACCAGGACCTCTCGGACCTTGTCGAAATAGGCCCCCCAGTATTCCTTGCCGACGGCCTCGAACATCTCGATCGAGGCGACCCGGTCGAACGTCCCCTCGATGTCGCGATAGTCCATCAGTCGGATGTCGGTCTTCTCCGACAGGCCCGCGTTGAACAGCCGCTGCCGAGCGAGGCCGTGCTGTTCCTGGCTGATGGTCACGCCGGTGACATGGGCCCCGATCTCGCGCGCCGCATAGTCGGCGAACCCGCCCCAGCCGCAGCCGATCTCCAGCACCCGCATGCCCGGCTTCAAGTCCATAGCCCGGGCCAGGTCGGCATATTTGCGGGTCTGCGCGGCCTCCAGCGGCTCGGACACGCTGTCGAACCGGGCGGCGGAATAGGTCATCGTCCGATCCAGCCACGCCGCGTAGAAGGCGTTGCCCAGGTCGTAGTGGGCGTGGATGTTCTTCTTCGACCCCGTCCGGCTGTTGCGATTAAGCCGGTGAGAGACCCAGTTCACCGCCAGCATCACCGCATTGCCGTCGAACAGACGGCGGATGTGGTCGTAGTTGGACGCCAGAACCTCCAGCAGCACCGCCAGATGCGGGCTGTCCCACTCACCGGCGATGAAGCCCTCGGCGTATCCGATGTCGCCGTTGGCCAGCACGCGGCGGGCGAAGCGGTAGTCGTTGACCTGCATCACCGCGCTGGGTCCAGGCGTGTCCCCATCCAGACGGTGGATTTCGCCGTTCGGCAGGCTCAGCGTCAGCGACCCATAGGTCCAATTCCGCGACAGCAGACGGATCAACCCGGCGAAAACGCGGGGCGTCCGCTCAAGGCTCGAGACGTGGTCGGCGGTGAAGACGGTCATGGGGATCAACCTGTGGCTCGCTACAGCTACGGTCAATCCTCCGGCCAGGCTTCACCTTGGCTGTTGATTGTCTTCAGCGCCGCGAGCGCGCGCTGGCGGGCCTCGGCGTGGTCCACGAGCGGTTTCGGGTAGGTGCGACCCAGCGTCACGCCGGCCGCGCGCAGGATCTCGGGCGGCGCGGTCCAGGGCGAATGGACGAAGGCGGGCGACAGCCGCTTCAGTTCCGGCACCCACCGCGTCACATAGACCCCGTCCGGATCGAACTTCTGGCCCTGGGTGATCGGGTTGAAGATGCGGAAATAGGGCGAGGCGTCTGCCCCCGACCCCGCGACCCACTGCCAGTTCTGGGCGTTCTGGGCCAAGTCGGCGTCCATCAGACAGTCCCAGAACCAGGCCTCGCCCTTTCGCCAGTCGATCAGCAGGTGCTTGATCAGGAAGGACGCAACGATCATCCGCACCCGGTTGTGCATGAAGCCCGTGGTCCACAGCTCGCGCATGCCCGCGTCGACGATGGGATAGCCCGTCTGGCCCTTCGTCCAGGCCTCGATCTGGGCCGCGTCGTTGATCCACGGCATCCGGTCGTATTCGGGCCGGAAGGCGTCCGTCGGCAGGGTCGGGAAATGGTGAAACAGATGAGCCGAGAAGTCGCGCCAGATCAGTTCGTTGGTGAACTTGTCGGCTTGACCCGCTGAACTCCCATCGGAACCAGCCGCGTCATAGGCCGCCGTCCAGGCCCGCCACGGACTGATCTCGCCGAAATGCAGATGCGGCGACAGCCGGCTGGTGCCCTCCCGGTCGGGCCGATTCCGGTCGTCATCGTAGGACTTCAGCCCCGACTGGAGGAACGCCGAGAGCGCCCGCGTCGCCCCGGCCTCGCCCGGCTCTCCCAGAAAACCGCCCGACCAGTCCGGCCGGGTGGGATGCAGGCCCCAGGCGTCGATGTCGTCGCTGTCGACTTCGGGCGCGCCAGACAGGTCGCATGGGCCGGTCGTGTGGGCGGGCGGCTCCAGCTGCGCCCGCAGCGCCTTCATGAAGGGCGTGTAGACCTTGTAGGGTCCGCCCGAGCCGTTCAGCACCGAGCCGGGTCGGGTCAGCAGCGTGCCGTTGAACCCCTTCACCTCGACGCCATCGGCCTTCAGCGCATGGGCGATGTCGGTGTCGCGCGCCCAGCCGTCCGGCTCGAAAAGCCGGTTCATCATCACGCAGGTCGCGCCGGTCTGGTCGATAAGCCGGCGCAGCTCCGCTTCCGAATCACCGCGTCGCAGAACAAGCGATCCCCCGCGCTCCATGATCGACGCCGCCAGCGCCTTCAGCGACTTGTCCAGCCACCAGCGGCTGGCCCCGCCGATCGGCCGCACGGCCGAGCCCTCGTCGAGGATATAGACCGGCACGATCGGCCGCCCCGTCGCATGGGCGGCCTGCAGGGCCGGATTATCGGCCAGTCTCAGGTCGCGGCGGAACCACAGGATGACGGGCGGCTCGCGGTCTGTGGTCACGCGCTCGGGCTCCGTGATAGGTTGCGAAATCCGGCGGACAGGCCCACCTGACCGCCCCATAGGCTGGCCCATTCGAACGCGCCAGCCGCCAAACCGTCGCTAGAAGAAGGCCGCCGCCTTGAACGCTCCGAACGCCGTCATCACCCTGTCCGGAAACGGTATCACCGCGCCCGTCGTCATCGGCGGCGGGGCCCGCATCGTCTTCATCGCCGGCCCGTGCCAGTTGGAGAGCCGCCAGCACGCGCTGGAAATGGCCCATGCGCTGAAGGAGATCGGCCAGCGGCTGAACGTCGGCATCATCTACAAGACCAGTTTCGACAAGGCGAACCGCACCAGCGCCAACGCCGCGCGGGGCTTCGGGCTTGAAGGCTCGCTGCCCATCTTCGCCGAGATCCGCGAGACGCTGGGCCTGCCGGTCCTTACCGACGTCCACACAGAGGAACACTGCCGTATCGCCGGCGAGGTCGTGGACGTGCTGCAAATCCCGGCCTTCCTGAGCCGCCAGACCGACCTGCTGCTGGCCGCCGCCGCGACCGGCCGCGCCATCAACATCAAGAAGGGCCAGTTCCTGGCCCCCTGGGACATGAAGAACGTCATCGCCAAGGTGACCGGCGCGGGCAATCCCAACGTCATGGCCTGCGAGCGGGGTGCCAGCTTCGGCTACAATACGCTCGTCAGCGACATGCGGGCTCTGCCGGTGCTGCGCGACATCGGCTGCCCGGTGGTGTTCGACGCGACCCACAGCGTCCAGCAGCCGGGCGGGCAGGGGACGTCGTCCGGTGGCCAGCGCGAGTTCGTGCCGGTCCTGGCCCGCGCCGCCGTGGCCGTCGGCGTCGACGCCGTCTTCATGGAGACGCATCAGGACCCGGACAATGCCCCGTCCGACGGTCCGAACATGGTGCCCCTGTCGGAGTTCGAGGCCCTGGCCGCCGACCTGATCGCCTACGACGACCTCAGCAAGGCCCGGATGGCGAAGGCGGCGTGAATCCGATAGGCGGTGGGTATGGCTGACACCCACCTCGACCTCGGCGGACTGCAGGCGCTGCTCGAAAAGGCGCGCAGCCTGACGATCGCCTGCGTCGGCGACCTGATGCTGGACCGCTATATCTATGGCGAGGTCAGCCGCATTTCGCCCGAGGCCCCCATTCCGGTCCTGCGCGCCCGACGCATGGTCGCCATGCCGGGGGGCGTCGGCAATGTGGCACGCAACGTCGCGGCGCTGGGCGCGACCGCCCGCCTGGGCGGTGTCGCCGGTGACGACGCCCCCGGGACCGAGTTGGGCGCGCTCGTGGCGGTCGAAGACCGGATCGAGGATTTCATCGCCCGACCGCCCGCCGCCGCCACTATCGTCAAGACCCGCTATGTGTCCGGCGGCCAACAGCTGATGCGGCTCGACGAGGAGGAACCCGTCATCGGAGCCTTCGAGCGGGATGACGTGTTTTCAAATACTTCGGCCATTCTCCTGTCAGATTACAGTAAGGGCGTCGTCACCGAACGGCTGATCCGGTCCGCCGTTTGGCAGGCCCAGAACGCGGGCATTCCCGTCATCGTCGATCCCAAGGGGCGCGATTTCGCCCGCTACGGCGCCGTCGACGTCATCAAGCCCAACGCGTCTGAGCTCGCGGGAGCCACCGGTCTGCCGGTCGAGACCGATGCGGACATCGAGGCGGCGCTCCCGGCCCTGCTGGAGGCTACGACCGCCAAGGCCATCGTCGTGACTCGCGCCGGCAAGGGCATGAGCCTGATGCGGCGCGGTGGCCCTGTGCGCCACTTCCCTGGCCGGGCGCGCGAGGTGTTCGACGTCTCCGGCGCCGGCGACACGGGCCTTGCGGCGCTGGGCCTCGCGCTCGGGGCCGGGGCCTCGCTGGAACAGGCGGTGCAGCTGGCCATCCTGGCCTCGGGCGTCGTCGTCGGAAAGAGCGGCACGGCCGTGGTCACGCCGGCCGAACTCATCGAAGCCGAGGTCAGCCAGCACGCGGGGGCCACGCTCGCCAAGGTCACGGGCCTCGACGATCTCGCCGCCGAGGTGGAAGCCTGGCGGGCCCAGGGGCTGAAGGTCGGCTTCACCAACGGCTGTTTCGACATCCTGCACCGGGGCCATGTCGCCTACCTGGCCCAGGCGCGGTCGTGGTGCGACCGGCTGGTGGTGGCGCTGAACACCGACGCCTCCGTCCGCGCGCTGAAGGGCGAGGGGCGGCCGGTCAACGATCTCGACAGCCGCGCCGTCGTCATCGGCGGCCTGGCCAGCGTGGACCGGGTCACCGCATTCGATGACCCCACGCCCATCCGGCTGATCGAACGGCTGCGGCCCGACGTGCTCATCAAGGGGGCGGACTATACCCGCGAAGGTGTGGTTGGTGGCGATCTGGTCGAGAGCTGGGGCGGAGAGGTGCGGCTGGCCGCCTTCTCAGACGGCTATTCCACCACAAGGACCATCGAGACGATGAAGGGGTCGGCATGAGGCGGGCGGTCGTGATCACGGGCGGAGCCGGCTTCATCGGCTCCAACATCGTCTCGCGCCTGTGCGCGGAGGACCGCTGGGACGTCATCGTCTGCGACCGACTGGAGAGCGCCGACCTGGGCAAGTGGAGGAACATCGCCAAGTCCCCCCTCGCCGACTTCTGGCAGCCGGAAGAGCTGTTCACCCAGCTGGATCGCCACGTCGACCGGGTCACCGCCATCGTCCACATGGGGGCGATCTCGTCGACGACCGAACAGGACGCCGACCTGATCCTGAAGACCAACTTCAGCCTGTCGCGAGACCTCTGGGACTGGTGCGCGCTGAACGACACCCGACTGATCTACGCGTCGTCCGCCGCCACCTACGGCGACGGATCGGCGGGGTTCGAGGACGCAGACGATCTTGCGTCCATCTCCCGGCTTCTGCCGCTAAACGCCTATGGATACTCCAAAAGACTGTTCGACCAGTATGCTGTCCGTGAGGCCTCCCGCGGCCATGCGCCCAAGCAGTGGGCGGGGCTGAAGTTTTTCAACGTCTATGGCCCCAACGAAGGCCACAAGGGCGGGATGAAGTCGGTCATCGCCCAGATCTGGCCACGGGTCGCGGCCGGCGAGACCGTCAGCCTGTTCCGCTCGCACCACCCCGACTACGCCGACGGCGGCCAGCTGCGTGACTTCGTCTTCGTCGACGACGTGGTCGACCTCATCGACTGGCTGCTGTGCGAACCGCAGATCAGCGGCGTCTTCAACGCCGGCTCGGGCCAGGCGCGGTCCTTCCTGGATCTTGCGAACGCCACCTTCGCGGCGGCCGGCAAGGAGCCCAAGGTCGCCTACATCGACATGCCCGAGGTCATCCGTGACCGCTACCAGTACTTCACCCAGGCCTCGATGGACCGGGTGCGCTCGCTCGGCTTCTCCGGCCAGTCGACGCCACTGGAGGAGGGCGTGCGCCGCTACGTCCAGACCTACCTCAGCCAGTCGGACCCCTACCGGTGAGGGGCCGGTGATCCTGCCTCGCCTGACGCTGCGCCAGTGGATCGGCTGGACGGGGTTCGCCCTGGTGTTCCTGCTGACCGCGGCGGTGGCAGTCTGGCGCGGCGACATCCTCAGGGCGGGGCTGGATCCGCAGATCCCTTTCCAGACCTATGAGCCGCCGCCCGCGCCGGACTACGCCAGTCCGGCGGCCTGGGCGCTGCGGGACGTTCGCACGCCGAACGCCGGGCCCGCCGCGGTCTTCTTCCTGCACTCCACGACCTTTGATGGCGGCAGCGACTGGAACGGTCCCATCGATGATGCGGACGCTCAGGCCTACCTCCGCCGCGTGGTCTTGCCCAACTACGCCGGGCCGTTCGCGCGGGCCGGATCGGTCAGCGCGCCGCTGTATCGCCAAGGATCGCTCTACACCCGCCTGACGCTTCGGGACGACGCCCGCGACGCCCGGGCCTTCGCCTACGGCGATGCGCTGGCGGCATTCGAGACCTGGTTGGCGGACCATCCGACCGGACCGCTGGTCCTCGCAGGCGTAGAGCAAGGCGGCGAGCTGATCGACAGACTGGTCCGCGAGCGCGTCGTGTCCGACCCCGCGCTCCGCGCCCGGGTCGCAGCCGTCTATCTGATGGACGTGATCGTCGCCCGTGAGCCCCTGTCGCCTTCGCTCCCGGCCTGCGCCACCGCCACCACGGTCGGGTGCGTCATGGCATGGTCCGGCGTGGACGAGGACAACGACGGCGCGGCCCGACGTCGGCTCCGCAGGGCTCTCGTCTGGAATGGAACCGGGCAGTTGGTCGATCTGGACAAGCGACCCGCACTTTGCGTCAATCCGGTCAGCGGCGCGGCCGACGGGGCGGCCGTCCCGGCCCGGCGTCATCACGGCGCGGCCAATGCCACGGGACTGGAATGGGGCGTGCGACCCGCCTTCATCGACCGGGCGGTGGCCACGCACTGCGAGGACGGTATCCTTCGCCACACCGAACTGACGACCGAATCCTTCCGCGAGGTTGGCAACTGGGCAGACCGAAGAAAGGCTCGCCAGTACAACCTGTTCTACGCCGATCTTGAGCGTGACGTGGAACGCCGGCTCAACGTCTGGATGGCGTCCCAGGCGGGTTAGTCCAGGGCAGAGCGGTCGGTCTTCCAGTCGAACAAGGCCTCCAGCACCTGGACCGCACTGCCGCGCTCCGACGCCAGGTCCGGGTCGCGGCCCAGCACCAGCCGCGCATCGTCAGCCGCCGCCAGCAGCAGCGCCCGGTGCCGGACCGGATCGGCAAACCGATAGGCGGGAAAGCCGCTCTGGCGCAGGCCCAGCGGATCGCCTCCGCCGCGCAGCCGGAAATCCTCCTCGGCGATCTCGAACCCGTCCTCGGTCCGGCGCAGCGTCTTCAGGCGGACCCGGGCCGTCTCGCCGAGCGCCCCGTCCTCGCCGCCGTACAACAGGATGCAGGCGCTGGACTTGGCTCCCCGGCCGACCCGCCCACGCAGCTGATGCAGCTGGGCCAGGCCGAAGCGGTCGGCATGCTCGATGACCATGATGGTGGCGTTGGGCACATCCACCCCGACCTCGACAACCGTCGTCGCCACCAGGACCGGCAGGCGGCCGTCGGCGAAATCGGCCATCACGGCCTCCCGCTCCGCGCCCGGCATCTGGCCGTGCGCCAGGCCGACGTCGGTCTGCAGCAGGCGGCGCAGATCGATGGCGCGTTCCTCGGCGGCCGCCAGGTCGACGGCCTCGGACTCGGCCACCAGCGGACAGATCCAGTAGGCCTGGGCCCCGCTCTCGACCGCCGCCTTCAGCCGCTGGGCCACCTCGCCGATGCGCGCCAAAGGCAGGACTGCCGTGGCCACCGGCGTGCGGCCAGGCGGCTTCTCCGTCAGCCGGCTGACCTCCAGTTCGCCATACTGGGTCAGCTCCAGGGTGCGCGGGATCGGCGTGGCCGACATGGTCAGTAGGTGGACGCCACCGACGCGCGGATCGCCCTTGGCCTGCAGCCGCGCCCGCTCGTTCACGCCGAACCGGTGCTGTTCGTCGATCACCGCCAGGGCCAGCCGGTCGAAACGCACCGCGTCCTGGAACAGGGCGTGCGTGCCTATCGCCACCCGCACGGCCCCGGACGCCAGCGCCGCCAGCTTCTCGCGCCGCTCGCCCGGCGTGTCGCGCCCGGTCAGCAGCAGGGCGGGCGCTCCGGCCGCGTCCAGCATCGGACCCAGCCGCTGGAAATGCTGTCGAGCCAGGATCTCCGTCGGAGCCATCAGAGCGGACTGGAAGCCGCTGGAGGCCGCATCAGCCATGGCCACGGCCGCAACCGCCGTCTTGCCCGAGCCCACATCGCCCTGCAGCAGCCGCCCCATCTGCTCGCCGGACGCCAGGTCGGCGCGGATCTCGACCACGGCCTGCGCCTGGGCCCCGGTCAGGGTGAAGGGCAGGGCGGCCAGCAGGCCCTCGGACACCGATCCCGGCCGGATTGCCGGCGCCGACGTGATCTTGCGGGCGCGGCGACGACGGGCCAGTGCCAGCTGGTGGGCCAGCAACTCGTCATAGGCCAGGCGCTGGCGAGCGGGGGCATCGGCCTCCAGATCCGCCTCCGCCGAGGGCGCGTGCAGGACCTCGATCGCCGCACGCCAGCCGGGCCAGCGCTGCTTCGACAGCCACGCCGGATCCTGCCATTCCGCCAGGTCCGGCGCGACGGCGAGCGCCCCCAGCGCGATCTTTCGCACCTGGCGCGAGGTGATGCCCTGGGTCGCCGGATAGACGGGCTCGACGGCGGGGATCTCCTCGCCCTTGTCCAGCGGCACGATCCAGTCCGGATGGACGATCTGGACCTCGTTGTTGTACCGCTCCACCTTGCCGGAGACGAGCCGGCGCTCCCCGCGAGGCAACTGCCGGTCGATGTGCTGGGGGCTGCCACCGAACCAGATCAGGTGGACGAAGCCGGTCTCGTCCGAGGCCCGGACCTTCAGCGGGGCCCCCGGTCGCCCGGGCGGGATCATCCGGTCGACGACGACGTCGAACACCCCGACCTCGCCCTCGATCGCCCCGACGGCATTGGTACGCCGCCGCGTGATGACGCCCGTCGGCCCCGTGAACAGCACATCGCGCACCAGCGGCCCGGCCAGCTTCTGCACCAGCGGCAGGGTTCGCGGACCGACTCCCTTCAGGGTGTCGACCGGAGCGAACAGGGGAAAGAGAATCTCCGGGCGCATTCGCCGCGATCATAGCGACCGCCGCGACGCTGGCGAAACGGCTGACGGAACGCTATGTCCGCGCCTCTGTTGATGACCTGGACCGGGCAAGGATTCTTGTGGCCGAACACGACGCGCGTGCCGAAACGACCTCCAACGCCGACACCGCGCGGCGCGAGCGGCTGGGCCGGATCACCTTCCGTGCCTGGCGGCGGGGCTTCCGCGAGGCCGATCTGGTGCTCGGGCCGTTCATGGAACGCGAGGGCGCGGCGCTGTCGGATGATGAACTGGATCAGCTCGAGGCCCTCCTGGCCGAAGACAACGATCACGAGCTCTATGCCTGGATCATCGAGACCCAGCCGACGCCGCCTCAGCACGACACCTCGCTGATGGTGAAGGTTCGCGCCTTCATGCGCGCCCATGTCGCCAGCGCCGTCGCCCAGGGAGCCGGCTGATGGACGGATCAGCGGTCGAGCGCCGCGTGGATCAGGACCTGGGCGGCGCGCCGGAGGGCATGGACGCCCTGGTCGTGGCGGAACGGCTGAAGGCGTCCGGCGGCGTCGGTGTGTTCGTCGCGCGCGACTTCTCGCGGTCCAGCGCCCTGGTTCAGGCTTTCCGGTTCTTCGCTAAAGACATTGAGATCGTTGAGTTCCCGGCCTGGGACTGCCTGCCCTACGACCGTCTCAGCCCGACCTCGGCCGTGTCCGCCGAGCGGATGGCGGCGCTGACGGCCCTGGCCCGCCGCGAGCCGGACGATCGAAAGCCCCTGCTGATCGTCACCACGGTGGCCGCCGCGCTCCAGCGCACGCCCCCGCGCGAAGCCACGGCCTCGGCCGCCTTTGACGCCGTCGTGGGACGCGAGCTCGATCTGCCGGCGCTGGAAGCCTATTTCGCCACCAATGGCTATATGCGCGCCTCGACGGTCAACGACCGGGGGGAATACGCCGTGCGCGGCGGGGTGGTCGACGTCTTTCCGCCCGGGTTCGCCGAGCCGGTCCGGCTGGACATGTTCGGGGCCGAGCTGGAATCGATCCGAACCTTTGACCCGGAGACCCAGCGTTCGACCGGCCAGCGCCGCGACGTGTCCCTGTCGCCCGTGTCCGAGGCGCTGCTGAACGCCGAGAGCATCAGCCGCTTCCGCAGCGGCTACCTGAATCTTTTCGGCGCGCCGGGCGAGGACCCGATCTACGCCGCGGTCAGCGAGGGCGCGCGTCGCCAGGGCTTCGAACACTGGTTGCCGCTGCTCTATGACCGGCTGGAGACCCTGTTCGACTATCTGCCGGAGCGGGCGACGATCTTCCTGGACCACCAGGCCGACGCGGCCCGGACCGAGCGCTGGAACCTGACCCGCGACGCCTACGAGGCCCGCCAGGAGGCGTCCAAGGCCAAGGGAGGCGCGGCCAACCGGGCGCTGCCGCCGGAACGGCTGTATCTACCCGATGCCGAATGGAACGGCGCGCTGGCGGGCAGGGCGGTGCGTCGCCTCAGCCCCTTCGACGGAGCGGCCGAGGACGCGGGCGGCCGGCTGGGCCGCACCTTCGCCGCCGAGCGCGCTCAGGACAGCGTCAATCTGTTCGAGGCCGTCGCCGCCCACGCCGCCACCCTGAAAGCCGACGGCAAGCGCGTGCTGTTCGCCTCCTGGACCGAGGGCTCCTCGGACCGTCTGGGCGTTATGCTGTCCGACCACGGGCTCGAACCCGTCGTGCCCGTCCGCGACTGGGCCGACGTGCAATCGGCGTCCAAGGCCATGTTCCTGCGCGCCGTCCTGCCGGTGGAGCACGGCTTCGTCACCGACGAGATCGCCGTCATCTCCGAGACCGACATCCTGGGAGATCGGCTTGCGCGGCCGAAGCGGAAGCGCCGCGCCTCCAACTTCCTCGCCGAGGCCTCGGCCCTGACCACCGGCGATCTGGTCGTCCACCTCGATCACGGCATCGGTCGCTACGAAGGTCTGAAGACCCTGGAGATCCAGGAGGCCCCGCACGACTGCCTGGAACTGCTCTACGCCGGTGACAGCAAGCTCTACCTGCCGGTTGAAAACATTGATCTTCTGACCCGCTACGGCACCGAGTCCGACGGGGTCCAACTGGACCGCCTGGGCGGGGCCGGCTGGCAGGCGAGGAAGGCCAAGGCCAAGGCCCGCCTGCGCGACATGGCCGAGGGTCTGATCGCGCTCGCTGCCAAGCGCGCGCTGAAGTCTGGCGACGCGATCACCCCGCCGCAGGGCCTGTTCGACGAGTTCTGCGCCCGTTTCCCGTACGAGGAAACCGACGACCAGCTGAACGCCATCGGCGACGTGCTGGAGGACCTGGGCAAGGGCTCGCCGATGGACCGCCTGATCTGCGGCGACGTCGGCTTCGGCAAGACCGAGGTCGCCATCCGCGCCGCCTTCGTCGTGGCCATGTCGGGGCAACAGGTCGCCATCGTCTGCCCGACGACGCTGCTGGCCCGCCAGCACTTCAAGACTTTCAGCGAGCGCTTCGCCGGCTGGCCCATCAAGGTGCGGCACCTGTCGCGCATGGTCACGGCGAAAGACGCTGCCGAGACCCGCAGCGGTCTGAAGGACGGCGGCTTCGAGATCGTCGTCGGCACCCATGCGGTGCTGTCCGATCAGGTCGGCTTCAAAGACCTGGGCCTCGTCATCGTCGATGAGGAGCAGCACTTCGGCGTCAAGCACAAGGAGAAGCTCAAATCCTTGCGCGCCAACGTCCACCTGCTGACCCTGACCGCCACGCCGATCCCGCGCACGCTTCAGATGGCGCTGTCGGGCATCCGCGAGATGTCGATCATCGCCACCCCGCCGGTCGATCGCCTGGCCGTGCGGACCTATGTCGCGCCCTGGGACCCGGTCATGGTGCGAGAGGCCCTGCTGCGCGAGAAGTATCGCGGGGGACAGGCTTTCTACGTCTGCCCGCGCCTGTCGGACCTGCCCGACATCGAGCGGTTCCTTCGCGAACAGGTGCCCGAGATCAAGTTCGTCGTCGGCCACGGACAGATGAGCCCGACCCAGCTGGAAGATGTGATGAGCGCCTTCTACGACGGCAGCTACGACGTGCTGGTCTCGACCACCATCGTCGAGAGCGGCATCGACATTCCGACCGCCAACACCCTGATCGTCCACAGGGCCGACATGTTCGGCCTGGCCCAGTTGCACCAGATACGGGGCCGGATCGGCCGCTCCAAGGCCCGCGCCTTCGCCTATCTGACGACCGACGCGACCAAGCCCATGACCCTGTCGGCCGAGCGCCGGCTGCAGGTGCTGCAGTCCCTCGACAACCTGGGCGCCGGGTTCCAGCTGGCCAGCCACGACCTGGATCAGCGAGGCGGCGGCAATCTGCTGGGCGACGAACAGTCCGGCCACATCCGCGAGGTCGGCGTCGAACTCTACCAGCAGATGCTGGAGGACGCGGTCGCCGAGCTGCGCCAGAACGGGGAGGCCGGCGCGATCGATCGCGGTTGGTCGCCGGCCATCAACGTCGGTGCCGCCGTCCTGATTCCAGAGGATTACGTTCCGGACCTGAACGTCCGTCTCAGCCTCTATCGCCGCCTGTCGGACGCCGAGAACACCGAGAGCCGTGAGGCCCTCGCCGCCGAACTGATCGACCGTTTCGGCCCCTTGCCGGACGAGGCGAAACAGCTGCTGCGGATCGTCGGCATCAAGGCGAACTGCAAGATCGCCTGCATCGAGCGCATCGACATCGGGCCCAAGGGCTGTGTCCTGACCCTGCGCGACAACCGCTTCCCCAACCCGGCGGGCCTGGTCGGCCTGATCCAGAAGAACCACGCGAGCTGGAAGATCCGGCCGGATCAGAAGGTCGTGGTCATGGGCGACTGGCCCTCGGCCGAGGACCGGCTGAAGGTCGCCGAGCGGATCACCGCCGATCTGGCGCGGGTGGCGGGCGCTTAACGGAGAGGCTCAGGCCGCTCTCGCCGCGTGCAGGTCGGCGGAGGCGCGTTCCAGCACCGCCGCCGCGCTCTCGCCGGGCTTCAGTTCGGCGATGCCGACCCGGAACTCGACCACGAAGGGTGATCGCTCCGCGCCCGCGTCGAACGCCGTACAGCCGATGACCGCCGCGATCCGCTCAGCCGCCAGTCGCGCGGCGGGCCCGGGCGTGGCGGGCAGGGCCAGGGCGAAGACCTCGGGGGCAAGCCGCGCCGCCGTGTCCTCGACACGCACCAGCCGCGACACCATGGCCCCGATCTGGGGCATGGCCCGGTCCAGCCAGCCGCCCTTGCGCGCATGCGTCAGCGGTTCGGTCTCGGAAACCTTGAGCACGCAGATCGACAGAGGTCTCCGCCGCGCTGTCGCGGCATCGGCCACCCGGCCCAGATGGCTGGCGAACAGGGTGGGGGTGAACAGCCCCGTGGTCGGGTCCATGACGCCCGATCCCCGCGCCCCTTCCAGTGCCCGCCGGATGGCCAAATGCCGTCGGTGCGTGTGCGCCAGGGCCAACACCCGCGCGGCGATGTCGGGCTCCGGCGTGGAGGCCGCCGCGACCTCCGAGAAGCCCCGGTTGTACAGCTCGCCCAGATTGATCTCACCCTCAGAGCGCAGATAGAGGGCCAGCGGGATATGATAGAGGCGCGTGTTCCGCTTCATCCCCGAGGCGATGCTCAGCGCCGGCGCATGGTCGGGCGCCCCCCACAGGACGGCGGCGTCGAAGGCGCTTTCATGCAGATAGTCGAAGGCGGTGTAGGGCGTGGGCGCGGCCACGATCTCGGCCCCCGCCTGGGTCAGGGTGTTCGACAGGCCGATGAAGCGATGGTCCGGCGCGCCGGCGATCAGAATGCGCAGGGGTCGCGGATCGGGCTCTCCGGCGTCCAGCGCGGCGCCGTGCAACGCCAGCGTCTGGCGGCGCAGGCGGAACTCCTCCTCGGTGATCGCGGCGCGAACCAGCTGTTCCAGCCTCAGGCCCAGCTGCGTGGGGTGAGGGGGCTCGGCCATGGCCAGGTCGACGCCGTCTTCCGCCGTCGCCGAACCGATCGACACGACCGGCAGACGCCGTGCACCGGCGGCCAGACGCAGGGCTTCCGGAAGGGCCGCGGCCTCGGGATGGTCGGCGTCGATGATGGCGGCTTCCAGCTTGAAGTCGCTCAGGGCCGCGATCGCCGCGCCGCCGCTCCGCGCCGTCATTGTGCGCCAGCCGAGGCTGTCCAGCCCGCGACACAGCGCTTCGATCCTGCCGTCGGTCAGGGCGACGACCAGAACGCGTGGATCCGAATACAAGTCAGCCGTCCCCCTCAAGCTCCGATCCGGAGCCGCGCCGATGGCGCGGCGTGACCATACCGACCCGGTCGCCGGGCGCGCAATGCGGGAATGCCCCTGACGAGCGAAAAGGCCGCCTCGGGGTCGAGGCTTCCCACCATGGGAATTTGCGCTAGTTTACCTCGACCTTGGCTGCGGCGGGAACCGGCTTGAACGGCTTGAATACGGACATCGCCACACCGGGCTATTGGGCGCGCCTGTCCGGCCGTGCCTTCGCCCGCAGCTGGGGCCGGGACGTCATGCTCTATACGGGCGGGGTGTCCTTCTTCGCCCTGCTGGCGGTCTTTCCGGCCATCGCCATCCTGATCGGCTTCTACAAGGCGGTCCTCTCGATCGGACAGGTCAGCGAACAGGCGGCGGCCCTGGCCGACGTCATGCCCTATGCGGCCCGCTCCATCTTCCAGGCCGAGGTCGAACGGCTGGCCAATGCCTCGGCCCGCACCGTGTCGGCCCAGAGCGCCTTCGCCCTGATCGTCGGCGCCTATGCCGCCCATCGCGGCTTCAAGGCCCTGCTGGCGGGGCTGAACCTGATCCACGACGAGACCGAGCCGCACGGATTTCTGAAGTTCAACATGCTGGCCTTCTTCGTGGCCCTGTTCGCCTTCGCCCTGTTCACCGTGGTGTCCGGCGCGGTCGTGACCGCGCGGCTGCTGCAGCACACATCGTCGGAGACCATCGACGGCGGCTTCTTCCTGGAGGGGATGACCCCGTCCATCGGCCTCGCCCTGGGGCTGACCATGCTCTACCGCTACGCCATGTCCCATCGCACGCCGGTGGCCTGGGCGCCGGCCATCGCGGGCGGGACGGTTGCGACGGTACTGTCGATGATTTCGTCGTGGCTTTGCGCCATCTATGTCGAGCAGATCGCGCCGCTGGGCGCGACCTACGGCTCCGTCGGCGCGGTCGTGGTGCTGCTGATCTGGCTGTCGTGGAACGTCAACGCCATCTTCTACGGCGGGGCCTTCGCGACCGAGATGGAGATCGCCCATCGCGCCAAGGGCGCGCCCGATCTGGACGAAGACCCCGACGAGCCCTCGGCCGCCATCGTCAATCTGTCGGAGCGGCGCGCGTCTCGACGGTGAGGGTCAGGACGCCGTCGGCCTCCTCGACCGAGACCACCCGCCCGCCCAGTGCCGCCATCAGATAGGGCGCGTCGATCCGGGCCATCGGATCGGTGGCCAGCAGGACGGCGCGCGACCCCGGCGGCAATCCGTCGAGCGCCCTGCGCAGCCGCAAGGTCGGCACAGGGCAGCGGTGACCCCGCGCATCCACGACCGTCGGCACCCTCATGCACCCTCGCAGGCGTCGCGCAGCATGCCCAGCGCGACCCGGATGGCCGCCAGCCGCACGCCCTCTCGCCCCAGGTCGCCGAACGCGTGGCGCGCGTGGGCCGTGCCGCCCGGTCCCGCACAGGCGAAATGCACCAGCCCCACGGGTTTGTCCGCCGATCCTCCGTCCGGTCCCGCGATCCCGGTGATCGACACGGTCAGGGATACACCCGCCCGCTCACGCGCGCCCTCGGCCATCGCGCGGGCCACCGCCTCCGACACCGCGCCGTGTTCGGCCAGAGCCGCCCCCGCCACGCCCAACAGATCGGTCTTGGCGGCGTTGGAATAGGTGACGAACCCCCGGTCCACGACCGCCGACGATCCCGCCACCGCCGTCAGGGCCGCCGCCACCAGTCCTCCGGTGCAGCTCTCGGCCGTGGCGATCGTCCAGCCGCGCGCGGCGGCGGCCTGGATCACGGATGCGGCCAGATCGGCGATGTCTTCGGGGAACATGGGGCTTTCCGAGGCGGGCTGGAATGGCGATACATGGGCCGGGCGCTCGGGTCTGTCGACCGGTCGGCCCGACCGGAGGGCGCATGACCGAGGTGACCGCGAGCGAAGACGTGAGACCGCCGATCGCAGGCGGCGGCGACCGCGTGGTGCCCGGCCTGTTCGCCCTGGCCATCTTCACCTCGGCGGCCCTGGTGTTCACGGTCCAGCCGATGGCGACCAAGCTGGTCCTGCCACTGCTGGGCGGATCGCCGTCGGTCTGGAACACGGCGATGGTCTTCTTCCAGGCGGCGCTGCTGGTCGGCTACGCCTATGCCCATGCGCTGCAGCGCCTGACGTCGATGAAGGCCCAGGTGGCTGTCCACCTCGCCCTCTTGCTGGCCGCCGCCCTGTTCCTGCCGCTCAGGATCAGCGGGGCGCTGGGCGATCCCGCGCCCGAGGCGCCCATCGGCTGGCTGCTGACCACCCTGACCCTGTCGATCGGCGCGCCCTTCGCCATTCTCTCGGCCACGGCCCCCCTGCTTCAGGCCTGGTACGCGCGCGTCCGGGTCGGGCACGTCGACGGCCAGAACCCCTATGTTCTCTACGCGGCCTCGAATCTCGGCAGCTTCCTGGCCCTGATCGCCTATCCGGTCCTGATCGAGCCCCTGCTGACCCTGTCGGGCCAACGGGCCGGCTGGAGCGGGGGATACGCCGTCTTTGTCGTGATGGTCGTCGCGCTGGCCGTCGTGGCCTGGCGCAGGGGTGGTCATTGGGGAGGCGAGCAGGGGGCCGGCGAGGTGGCTCCGCTGGAACGGTCCGCTCCGATCGCCTGGCGCGAGAAGATCGTCTGGGTGCTGCTGGCCGCCGCGCCCGCCAGCCTGATGCTGGGCGTCACCAGCCATCTGTCCACCGACGTGGCCTCGGCCCCCTTCCTGTGGGTCGCGCCACTGGCCCTGTATCTGCTGACCTTCGTCATCGCCTTCCAGACCAGGCCCCTGATCCCCCTGCCGGTCACGCTCGCCCTCGCGGCGGCTATGGGGCTGGCCTGTATCGCGTTCAGCGCCTTCCGCTCGGGCGACTGGCTGTTCCTGTTTGGCCTGAACCTGGTGACCTTCTTCCTGCTGGCCCTGATGTGCCACCAGCGCCTGGCCCAGCGACGGCCACCGCCGGACCGGCTGACGGAATTCTACCTGCTGATGTCACTCGGCGGGGTCGTGGGCGGGGCCTTCACCGCGCTTCTGGCCCCGATCCTGTTCAACAATGTCTGGGAATATCCGCTGGTCCTGGTGCTGGTCGGCCTCGCGCGCCCGCTGGACCGCTCGCCGATCCGGAACCGCGAGGTCTACCTGTTCGTGGCGGCCGTCATCGCCTGCGCCATCCCGCCCATCCTGTCGGCCATGTTCCAGGTCGACTGGGACTTCGCCTGGTGGTTCAGCAACAACGTCACCGGCGACATGCCCCGCCTGACGCTGATGATCCTGATCGTGGCCGTGGTGGCAGGGCTGCTGCTGCGCGACCGCACGCCGGCCTATGTCGCGATCGCGGCGATGATCGCCCTGACCACCCACTACATCGGCCGGGGCTATGAGGCGAAGTTCACGGATCGCAGCTTCTTCGGCGTCATGCGCATCGGAACGACCCAGGACCCCAGGCTCGGCGGTGAGGTTCACGTTCTGATGCACGGCACCACCCTGCACGGGGCCCAGCCCAGAAACCCCGCCTTCGCCTGTATGCCCAGTCTCTATTACGCGCCCCTGACCCCCATCGGCCAGGCGACCCAGACTATCCAGCTGCGTCGCCCGGCCGCGAACATCGGCGTGATCGGCCTGGGGACGGGGGCCATGGCGGGCTACAAGCGGGCCGAAGATCGGATGACCTTCTTCGAGATCGACCCTCTGGTCGACCGACTGGCGCGGGACCCCGAGCATTTCAC
This sequence comes from Brevundimonas subvibrioides, assembly GCA_002280475.1. Lineage (GTDB taxonomy): Bacteria > Pseudomonadota > Alphaproteobacteria > Caulobacterales > Caulobacteraceae > Brevundimonas > Brevundimonas aurifodinae. The sequence continues at coordinate 73,719 of NCEB01000008.1, read as the reverse complement.
CTTCATCTCGGACTGCGCGGCGGGGCCGGTGCGGACCGTCCTGGGCGACGCCCGGCTGACTCTGGATCGCGAGGCGCCCGGTTCCTATGACCTTCTGCTGATCGACGCCTTCTCCTCCGACGCCGTGCCCACCCATCTTCTGACGGTCGAGGCGATCGAGGGTTACTTGCGGCTGCTGAAGCCGGACGGGGTGGTCGTCCTGCACCTGTCCAACCGGAACCTCGACATCACCCTTCCGGCGGCCGCGGCGGCCCGCAGGCTGGGCATTCCGAACCTGCATCAGGTCTATCAGGAGAGCGACGCCAGCCCCGAGATGGCGGAGGCCTCGACCGAGGCCCTGATCCTGTCACCGAGCGAGGAGGGCCTGGCCGAGTTCCGCCGCGACCCGCGATGGCGCACGCTCGCCGACACCGAGGTCCGCCCCTGGACCGACGACTATGTGAACCTGGTCGGGTCGCTCTGGCGGCATTTCAGGAACTAGAGCGGGGTACTGGCCCTAACGCTCGCGACGCGGTCGCTGGCTGCTTGAGGGCGTCAGCCCGGCATTTCGATCGTCGCGACGGCCTGGGCGGCCAGGCCCTCGCCCCGGCCGGTGAAGCCCAGGGCCTCGGTCGTCGTCGCCTTCACGCTGACGGCGTCCAGCGGGAGCGCCAGAATTTCCGCCAGCCGCTCTCGCATCGCCAGCCGGTGCGGCTTCACCTTGGGCCGCTCGCAGATCAGGGTGACGTCCACGTTCACCAGCCGCCCGCCGCGCGCCCGCAGACGCTCAACCGCGTGGATCAGGAACTGGTCGGATGCCGCGCCCTTCCATTTCGGATCGGTCGGGGGAAAGTGATCCCCGATGTCGCCGTCACCCATTGCGCCCAAAAGGGCGTCGGTCAGGGCGTGCAGCCCCGCGTCCGCGTCCGAGTGCCCGATCAGGGTCTGGTCGTGCGGGATTTCGACTCCGCACAGCCACACGGCCTCACCCGGGCCCCAGCGGTGGACGTCGAAGCCGGTGCCGACACGGATCTGACGGGGCAGCAGGGCCTCGGCCATGGCGAAATCCTCGGGAAAGGTCAGTTTCATCAGTCTGGGGTCGCCCTGGACCAGGCGAACCGTGCCACCGTCACGCTCGACCACGGCAGCGTCGTCGGTGGGCGTCTCGTTCGCAGGCCAGGCGGCATAGGCGGCGCGCAGCCGTCCGAGCGGAAAGACCTGGGGCGTCTGGGCGCGCCACAGACCGGTCCGGTCGACGGTCGCCTCGATCTCCGCGTCGCCTCGCTTCAAGGTGTCGGAGACGGGCAGGGCGGCGATCGCCCCGTCCGCAGCGGACAGCGCCGCCATCAGCCGCTCGATCACCGCGCGCGACAGCAGGGGCCGGGCCGCGTCGTGGACCAGGACCGGCCGGTCCTCCGGCCCGTCGATCGCGTCCAGACCCGCCCGCACGGAGTCGGCGCGTTCGGCCCCTCCGGCGACGGCGATCCAGCCCGACAGGCCCGACAGCGCCTCCTCGGCCCGGCCCAGGCTGTCGCGCGCGACCACCACCACGACCGGCGCGGACCCCGCGTCGAGCACGGCCTCGACCGACCAGCGCACCACCGCCTTCCCGCCCAGCGCCCGCCACTGCTTGTCCCCACCGGCCCTTGAGCCCGACCCGGCCGCGACCACGATGCTTGCGAATGTCATAGGTCGCCTTCTACGGCGCGATCCCGAAAAGTGTGAGCGGTTTTCGGGCTGAGATCGCGCCGCACCATCATCGCGCCATCTTGACGGTTGACGAGAGGCACCGCTTGGCATGCTGACGGACACGATGACCCACAATCTCCAGATCGGTGATGTGACGATCCCCGGCAGGGTGCTGATGGCGCCCATGACCGGCGTCACCGACCTGCCGTTTCGCCGGCTCGCCAGCCGTCTGGGCGCGGCCTATGTGGCGACCGAGATGGTGGCCTCGGCGGAGTTCGCCCGGGGCCGTCCCGACGTGGTCCGCCGGGCGGCGGTGGGCGAGGGCCTGCCCCTGACTGTCATCCAGCTGGTCGGTCGCGACCCGGCGGCGATGGCCGAGGGCGCGCGCATGGCCGAGGCGGCCGGGGCCGATATCGTCGATCTGAACTTCGGCTGTCCGGCCAAGGAGGTGACCGGGGCCGCCTCCGGTTCGGCCCTGATGCGGACGCCGGACCTGGCCGGGCGGATCATGGACGCCGTCGTGCGGGCCACGACCCGACCCGTCACGGTCAAGATGCGGCTTGGCTGGGACGACACCAGCAGGAACGCCGCCGACCTGGCCCGACAGGCAGAGGCGCTCGGCGTGCGGGCTGTCACCGTCCACGGCCGCACCCGCCAGCAGTTCTACACCGGACGCGCGGACTGGTCCGCCGTCGGCGCGGTCAAGGCGGCCGTCGCCATCCCCGTGATCGTCAACGGCGATATCGTCACGGCGGAGGAGGCGCGCGAGGCCCTGGACCGATCCGGGGCCGACGCTCTGATGCTGGGGCGCGGCGTCTATGGCCGACCCTGGCTGGCCGCGCATCTGGAACGGGCCCTGCGGGACGGGACACGGCTGGAGGAGCCTGACCGCGCCGAACGTCTGGCCATCGTGATCGAGCATATGGCCGCGTCGCTCGACTTCTACGGACCCGGCCTTGGCCTTCGAATGTTCCGCAAACATCTGGGTTGGTACGTCGAACAGGCCCCCTGGCCCGCCGAGCCCGAGGCGCGTCGCGCAGCCAAGAGCGCCCTGTGCCGCCTCGACGCCCCGGCGTCGGTGGCCGATGGCCTGGCCCGCCTCTGGGACCTGCCGACTCCAGACCTAGGGCATTTGCGCAACTCTGCTGTTGATAAAACGCCACAGGTCGCCGAAGCTGTGGGGTGATGTCGGACACAGCAACCGCCCGAAAAGACACGGAGACGATCCCTTCGCTGTGGGATCGGCTGACGGCGGGCCATGCGCGGGCCGGCTTCGTGGCGGCCTATGTCGTCGCCTTCCTGATCACCGCCGCCGCCATCTGGATCGTCGCGGTCGCGCCGGGGGCGGGTGGAGGCGGAGGGCAGGCCGCGGCCAGCCGCGCGGTCCTGGCCATCCTGCTGGCCAATCTCCTCCTCATCGGCGGCCTCGCGACCTTCGTGGGCCTTCAGGTCATGCGGCTGGCCCGGCGGCGGCGAGAGGACCCGGGCGCGCGGCTGCACCTGCGGTTCGTGACCATCTTCTCCCTGGTCGCCCTGGTCCCTGCGGTCGTCATCGCCCTGGTGTTCGGGGTCCTGGTCAATCGGGGCGTGGATCAGTGGTTCAGCCAGAACGTCCGCTCGGCGGTCGAGAACGGAGCCGACATCGGCCGCGCCTATGTCGCCGACGTCGGCGCGGGTCTGGACGCGGACCTGGAGACCATGGCGACCGAACTCGGCGGCATCCGCGGTGCCTTCGACACCCGCATCCAGTTCTCTCAGGCGCTTGAACAGATCGCCGGCTATTTCGGCTATCCGGCCGTCTACATCCTGAACGGCGAGGGCGAGGTCCTGGCCCAGGGCGTCATGGACGGCGCCCCCGCCTATGTCGCCCCCCCGCGCGAGGCGTTCGAGACGGCGGCGGAAGGGGAGGAGGCCCCCGTCGCCGTGACCGAGCGGCCCGATACGGTGCGGGCGCTTTATCCCCTGCCGGAATACGGCGACGCCTACCTCTACGTCGTCCGTCCGCTCGCCCCCGGCATCATCGCCCGGATGCGCAACGGCGAGGAGTCGATCCAGGCCTATCGCCTCGCCGAGGAGAGCCGCGCCCGCATCCAGGCGGCCTTCGCCCTCAGTTATCTGGAGACGGCGCTGCTGGTGCTGGTCGGCGCGGTCTGGCTGGGCATGTCGGCGGCCAGCGCCATCTCGGCCCCGATCGGTCGTCTGGTGAAGGCGGCGGATCAGGTCGCCGGCGGGGACCTGTCGGCCCGGGTCGATCCGCAGGGCGCGCCGGGCGAGATCCGCACCCTGTCCGAGGCCTTCAACCGCATGACCGGCGATCTCGAGACCCAGCAGGCCGCCCTGAAGACCGCCAGCGAGGACGCCCAGGACCGCAGCCGCTTCATCGAGACCGTGCTGTCGGGCGTCAGCGCCGGTGTCATCGGCCTGGACAAGCGCGGCCGCATCTCGGCCATCAACGACAGCGCGCTACAGCTCTTGTCGATCTCCGAGGTCGAGGTGCGGGGCAAGGCGCTGGCAACGATCGCCCCCGAACTCGGCGAACTCGTCGGTCGGGTCGAGGCCCATATCGAGGAGGACATCGACGTGGCCCGCGAGGGCGAGACCCGGCGACTGCGCGTCCGCATCGAGGGCGGCGTCGGCGGCGAGATGGTGCTGACTTTCGACGACATCACCCGGCTGGTCACGGCCCAGAGGAACGCCGCCTGGCGCGACGTCGCCCGCCGCATCGCCCACGAGATCAAGAACCCGCTGACGCCGATCCAGCTGTCCGCCGAGCGGCTCAAGCGCAAGTTCCGCCCCGGCATCACCGAGGATCTCGAGATCTTCGACCGCTGCACCGACACCATCATCCGCCAGGTCGGCGACATCGGCCGGATGGTGGACGAGTTCTCGTCCTTCGCCCGTATGCCCGCCCCGCGCTTCACCAACGAGAACCCGGCCGAACTGCTGCGCGAGGCGGTTTTCGCCCAGCGCGTGGCGGCACCCGACATCGCCGTCGACCTGGTCGAGCCCCTGCCCAAGGCCAAGATGAAGGCTGACGGCCGCATGCTGGGCCAGGCCCTCGCCAACATCCTCAAGAACGCCGGCGAGGCCGTCGCCGCGCGCCGGCTGACCCATCCCGCCGAGGCCGAACAGGTCGCCATCATCGCCCGGCTCGAGGTGGAGGACGGGGTCGCGACCTTCATCATCGAGGACGACGGCAAGGGCCTGCCGACGCGCGATCGCGACCGCCTGACCGAACCCTATGTGACCACGCGCGAGAAGGGCACGGGCCTCGGCCTCGCCATCGTCAAGCGCATCTGCGAGGACCACGGCGGCGAACTCAGGCTCGCCGACGCCGAGACCCTGTCGGGCGCACGCGTGTGCCTGATCTTCCCCCTGACACCCCCTGTCCGAACCGGTCAGACCGAGCCCAAGGGCACCGGTCTTGCGGCGGCCGAATAGCGAGGCGACATGCGATCCAACGGTGCAGACATCCTGGTCGTCGACGACGAGGCCGACATCCGGGACCTGGTCTCGGGCCTGCTCGAGGACGAGGGCCATTCCGTCCGCGTGGCCTCCAGCTCCGAAGAGGCCCTGGCCGGCATCCGTGCCCGGAAGCCCAGCCTGATCGTGCTCGACATCTGGATGCAGGGCGGCGGCATGGACGGGCTGGAGCTGCTCGACATCATCAAGACGCTGGACGCGGACCTGCCCGTGGTCATGATCTCCGGTCACGGCAACATCGAAACGGCCGTCAGCGCCCTGAAGCGCGGGGCCTACGACTTCATCGAGAAGCCGTTCAAGTCCGACCGACTGGTGGTGGTCATCGAGCGCGCCCTCGAAGCCGCGTCCCTGAAGCGCGAGAACCGCCGCCTGCGCGCCCAAGCCATGACGCCGACCGGCCTGATCGGTCGCTCGGCCGCCGCCCATGTCCTGCGCACCACCATCCAGAAGGTCGCCCCGGCCAACAGCCGCGTCCTGATCTCGGGCCCCCCCGGCTGCGGCAAGGAGCTGGTGGCCCGCCAGATCCACGAGGCCAGCCCCCGCGCGCGCGCCGAGTTCGTCGCCATCTCCGCCGCCGGCATGACCCCCGAGCGCCTCGACCTCGAACTGTTCGGCGAGGAGAGCCATGACGGCCGGCCGCGCAAGATCGGCGTCTTCGAACGCGCGCACGGCGGCACCCTGTATCTGGACGACGTCGGCGACATGCCGCGCGAGAGCCAGAGCCGCATCCTGCGCGTTCTGGTCGAACAGCGGTTCCGCCGCGTCGGTGGCGAACAGGACGTCCAGGTCGACGTCCGCGTCGTCACCTCCACCTCGCGCGACCTCAAGACCGAAATCACCGAGGGCCGGTTCCGCGAGGACCTGTTCCATCGGCTGAACGTCGTGCCGATCCGCGTGCCGCCCCTGTCGGAGCGTCGCGAGGACATCGCCGAACTGGTCGACTATTTCATCGAGACGCTCAGCGCCTCGCAGGGCCTGCCCAAGCGTCGCCTGGGCGAAGACGCCATCGCGGTGCTCCAGGTCCATCCCTGGCCGGGCAACGTCCGCCAGTTGCGCAATAACGTCGAACGCCTGCTGATCCTGGCGACCGGCGATCTGGACCAGCCCATCTCGGCCGACATGCTGCCTCAGGAGGTCGCAGCGACGGGCGGCTCCGGCATGGGTACCGAACGGACCATCGCCCTGCCGCTGCGCGAGGCCCGTGAGGTGTTCGAGCGTGAGTATCTGGCCGCCCAGATCATGCGTTTCGGCGGAAACATCTCGCGCACGGCCGCTTTCATCGGCATGGAGAGATCGGCCCTTCACCGCAAGCTGAAGTCGCTGGGCGTGTCGCCCTCCCGGGGCGGCGACGACGAGGAAGGGAGCATCGACTGATGTCGCGCGTGGCCTATGTGAACGGCGTCTATCAGCGGCATGCCGAGGCGACGATCCACGTCGAGGACCGGGGCTTCCAGTTCGCCGACGGCGTCTATGAGGTCTGGTCGGTGTTCGACGGCAGGATGGCCGATTTCGACGGCCACATGACCCGCCTGCACCGCAGCCTGACCGAGCTGCGCATCGACATCCCCATGTCGCGCGAGGCCCTGACCCGGGTGCTGAAGGAAACCATCCGCCGCAACCGCGTCCGGAATGGCATCGTCTATCTGCAGGTCACGCGCGGCACCGCCCGGCGCGACCACCCGTTTCCGGCCGAAGGCACCCCCCCCAGCGTCGTCGTGACCTCGCGCGCCGCTCCCTTCGCCAAGGCCCAGGCCCAGGCGGCCAAGGGCGTGGCCGTCGTCACCCACCCCGACATCCGCTGGGGTCGCTGCGACATCAAGACCGTGGGCCTGCTGCCCAATGTCCTGGCCAAGCAGGCCGCCCGCGACAAGGGCGCCTATGAGGCCTGGATGGTCGACGAGATGGGCCTGGTCACCGAGGGCTCCTCGACCAATGCCTGGATCGTCGACAAGGACGGTCGCTTACGCACCCGCGACACCCAGGCCAATATCCTGAAAGGCATTACCCGCACCGCCATCATGGAGATGATCGAGGCCGAGGGCATCGAGCTGGACGAACGCCCCTTCAGCGTCGACGAGGCCAAGCAGGCGAGGGAGGCCTTCTTCACCGCCGCCGGCGCCTTCGTCATGCCCGCCGTCTCGATCGACGGGGTCAAGATCGGCGACGGCAAACCGGGCCCGATCGCGACCCGCCTGCGCGAGCGCTATCTTGAAGCGGCGCGGCGAGACGCCGTTTAGGCATCATCGAGGTCGGCCCGATAAAGGTTTCGTCACGGCGAGCACAGCGAATGCACGGAGGACACGGCGGGACCGAGCCGAGGTTTCCGTCATGGACCGGTCTCGTCACGATCCTGCCCCGGAAAAAGGATTGGCGGCGAAGCCGCCCTTCATTCGTGCTGTCTGCCGGAGTTGAGCGATCGGCGATTCTAACCACAGCTCGGTCTCGCTGTGTCCTCCGTGCATTCGCTGTGCTCGCCGTGATGAACCTCTGCTCGTTCCACGCCTCCGATACAGGCCATCAAGCTCATACCCGGTTGCGGCCATGACGATCCGTCGTCTACGCTAGCTCGCCAGATCCAACTGGCCCCGCGCGTCTCCCCACGCGCGGCGAACAATCAAGAACAGGACAAACCTGCCATGTCGCAAGACAAGCGTCAGAACCTTCAGGACACCTTCCTCAACTCGGTCCGCAAGACCAAGACCCCCCTGACCATCTTCCTGGTCAACGGGGTCAAGCTGCAGGGCATCGTGACCTGGTTCGACAACTTCTGTGTGCTGCTCCGCCGCGACGGCCAGGCCCAGCTGGTCTACAAGCACGCCATCTCCACCATCATGCCGTCCGCCCCCGTGCAGCTGTACGAGCCGGACGCCGACGAGGATTGAGGCTCACTCCTCATCCGTTCACCCCGGCGAAGGCCGGGGTCCAGATGGCGAACTCAGACGTGCGGCATAGGAGCCGCGTCTCAATCCCTGCCACCCCGGCTCTTGATCTGGACCCCGGCCTTCGCCGGGGTGCACGGGCAGGGGTGCGCACCTATATTGATGGCGACCCCACCTCCACCCCAAGAGACCCTACCTGACCTCCAAACTCATCGACCATTCCGTCCCGCTGATCCGGGCGATCGTCATCCATCCCGATTTCGGCGAGCGCTCCTCTCGCTCCGCCACCGACCGTCTGGAAGAAGCCGCCGGTCTCGCCCGCGCGCTCGATCTCGACGTGGCGGCCGAAGAGGTCGTGCGTCTGCGCAAGACCACCCCCGCCACCCTGTTCGGCACGGGCAAGGTCGAGGAGCTCGCCGCCCTGATCCGCGCCGCCGAGGCCGAGGCCGCCGTCATCGACGACACCCTGACCCCGGTCCAGCAGCGCAATCTGGAAAAGGCCTGGGACTGCAAGGTCATCGACCGCACCGGCCTGATCCTGGAAATCTTCGGCCGTCGCGCCCGCACCAAGGAGGGCCGGCTGCAGGTCGAACTGGCCCGCCTCGACTACGAGAAATCGCGCCTCGTCCGCACCTGGACCCACCTGGAGCGCCAGCGCGGCGGCACCGGCTCAACCGGCGGCCCCGGTGAGACCCAGATCGAGCTCGACCGCCGCCTGATCGCCGACCGCATCGTCAAGCTGAAGTCCGAGCTGGAGGAGGTCCGCCGCACGCGCGGCCTGCACAGGAAGCAACGCCAGAAGGCTCCGTTCCCGACCGTCGCCCTGGTCGGCTACACCAATGCCGGCAAGTCGACCCTGTTCAACCGGCTGACGGGATCGGAGGTCATGGCCAAGGACCTGCTGTTCGCCACCCTGGACACCACCCAGCGCACCATCCGCCTGCCGGCCGGCCGCCCCGCCATCATCGCCGACACCGTCGGCTTCATCTCCGACCTGCCGCACGAACTGGTCGAGAGCTTCCGCGCGACCCTGGAAGAGGTGGGCGAGGCCGATCTGATCCTGCACGTCCGCGACATCGCCTCGCCCGACACCGTCGCCCAGTCCCAGGACGTCGAGACGGTGCTGAAACAGATCGACCAGGCCGTCGACGCCAACGGGGTGGCCAGGGAGCGCCGCATCCTGGAGGTCTGGAACAAGATCGACCTCCTCGACCCCGAGGCCCGCGAGGCCGTCGAGGGCCAGGCCGCCCGGGCCAAAACCGACGCCGTGGCCGTCTCCGCCTGGACCGGCGACGGCATCGAACCCCTGCGCCACGCCATCGCCGACCGCATCGACGACGATCCGGAGACCGAGCTCACGCTGGAGCCCTCCCAAGGCGAGGCTCTCGCCTGGCTATACGAGCACGGCCGCGTCACGGGCCGCGAGACGGACGGGGAGGGTCGGATGCGGTTGACGGTCCGGCTGGACCCCCAGGCGATGGGGCGGTTCGAGCAGAGGTTCACGACAAGCTGAACAATAAACGCCGCCGGACGGGCCCATCGGGCGGTCTCGCGCGTTCAACAGCGGTCACGCCGTCTGGCGAGGCGCAAGGGGCGGGGCCTGAACCATGTCGAATACGCAAGAGAGCGCCCCGTCGTGGGACGCGCGCGACCTGCAACGTGGGCTTCAGGCCGCGGGCGTCGCCCTGTGGTCCTGGAACGTCGACGACGACACCTTCGCCATGGACGAGGCCGCCTTCTCCCTCTGGGGCATGGAGTTCCGCCCCAGCGTGACCTTCGAGGACCTGTCGGCCAACATCCACCCCAAGGACCGGGATCGGGTGCGCGCTGCCTTCGCCGCCACCCGCGCCGTCATCGGTCCCTATGAGATCGACTTTCGTATCCTGGTCGGCGACGACGTCCGCTGGATTTCCGCCCGGGGCCAGGGCGACGACCTCGGCATGTCCAGCCGCAAGATGTTCGGCATCTTCATCGACGTGACGGGCCGCAAACAGGCCGAGGAGGGTCACGAGCTCCTGGCCGGCGAGATGAGCCACCGGGTCAAGAACCTCCTGGCCATCGCCTCGGGCCTGACCGCCATCACCTCTCGCTCTGTCGAAACCACCACCGACATGGCGCGCGAGCTGACCCAGCGCCTGACCGCTCTGGGCCGCGCCCACGACATGGTCCGCCCCCTGCCGGGCGAGGAGGGCAAGGCGGCGCTGCTGGGCGACCTCCTGTCGGTCCTGCTCGCCCCCTACGACGACCTCGGCGCCTTCAGCGGCCGCATCCGCGTCTCGGTGCCGCGTATGGGCGTGGGCGAACAGGCGGCCAACACCCTCGCCCTGGTCGTCCACGAGCTGGCCACCAACTCCCTGAAATACGGTGCCCTCTCGACCGAGGCAGGCACGCTGGACGTCTCTTGCTCGGCTCACGACACCGAATTGGTCATCCACTGGACCGAACAGGGCGGCCCCACCGTCACGCCGCCCGAGGGCCCCGGCGGCTTCGGCAGCAAGATGGTCGCCCGCGCCATGTCGCGACAGCTGCAAGGCTCCATTGAACGCGACTGGGCCCCACAGGGGCTGGTGGTCCGGCTGCTCATGAACAAGGAGCGGGTGGCGAGGTAGGCCCAGCTTTCGCAATTCGGCGATACCCTACGTCCGATTCTGACGCACCGGCGTGCCACACTCCCGGCATGACCTATGACACCGACTTCAACGCACCCGCCCACGGCGACCACGGCAGCGACATGTGGGCCCATGCGCGGCGAGAGTATCTCGCCGGCGTGAAGGCGACGACGATCTGCCAGCGGTATGGCATGTCGCTCAGCTCGTTTCGGGCCCACGCCCGGGTTGGGGGCTGGCGGCGCGTGGATCAGCCGACGTGCGAGGTCCCGCCCGAGTTCGGCGAATACCATCCCGACGACCAGGTCAGCTTCGCCGACCTCGCCGACCAGGCCTTCCTCAACATCCGCCGCGCCCTGGGCTCGGGCCGCGCCGCCGAGGCCTCGACCTGGATGCGCGTCTACGACCGCCTCGCCGACCGAGCCCGCTCGGAGGTCATGGCCGAGCTGCCGGACGTGAAGCCGCCGTTGCTGGAGTCCAGACGGGAACCGCTGAGGCTGGGGACAGGGGAAGACGATGAGTCGTTGGAATTCAACGTTATAACACCGCAACCGGAGTCCGCATCTTATGAATTGCACTCGATGGACTCGGTGTCGTCCGAGTCCAATCCCGGCCCCTGACCCCTCTCCCATAGGGAGAGGGATCATCGCCGCTCCACCACCTTCGCCGCGTCCCACAGGGCGTCCATCTCGGCCAGGTCCGACTGCTCCGGCGTCCGCCCCTCCCTGGCCAGCTCCGCCTCGATGAAACCGAACCGCCGCACGAATTTGGCGTTCGCCCCGCGCAGGGCATCCTCCGGCTCCACCCCCAGCTTCCGCGCGAGGTTGGCCACCACGAACAGCAGGTCGCCCATCTCTTCGCGGGCCTTGTCCAGGTCGCCCGCCGCGATCTCGGCCCTCAGCTCGGCGACCTCCTCGTCCAGCTTGTCGAAGACCTCGTCCGTGCTCGGCCAGTCGAACCCGACCCGCGCCGCCCGCTTGGTCAGCTTCGCCGCCCGGTGCAGAGCGGGCAGACCCACCGGCACGTCGTCCAGCACCCCCGTCTGAGCCTTGGCTGCCCGCTCCGCCGCCTTGATGTCCTCCCAGCGCAGCTTCTGGGCCGGGCCGCTGATCTGCGCGTCCTCGTCGCCGAAGACGTGCGGATGCCGCCGGATCAGCTTGTCCGACATCGCCTCGGCCACGTCGTCGAAGGCGAACAAGCCCTGTTCCTCGGCCATCCGGGCGTGAAAGATCACCTGGAACAACAGGTCGCCGAGCTCGCCTTTCAGCTCGGTCATGTCGCCCCGCTCGATGGCGTCGGCGACCTCATAGGCCTCCTCGATCGTATAGGGGGCGATGGAGGCGAAGGTCTGCTCCACGTCCCACGGACAGCCGCCGTTCGGGTCCCTCAGCCGGACCATGATGTCCTTCAGCCGGTCGACGGGGGTCATGCGGACGCTCCATCCCGCGCCGCCAGCTTGGCCCGGACCTCGGCATGGGCCTCGGGCGTCAGGGGATAGAGCCTCAGCACCACGGCCGAGATCAGCAGCAGCGCCACCGGCGCGGCGATGAACAGCCACTGCAGCCCCAGGATCACGCCGGGGTCGTTGACCGCGCCGGGCTCCGGATCGAAGCCGATCCACTCCAGCACAGCAAAGGCCCCGACGGAGAAGGCATAACCCAGCTTGGACGTCGCGTTCAGGATCGAGAACAGCAGCCCCGTCCGGTCGGCGTCGGCCTCCAGCCGGATGACGTCGGACGCATCCGCCATCATGGCCCGCAGCAGCAGGTCGGCCGCCCCGAACGCCAGCCCGGTGGCGAAGATGGCCGCAACCGCCGCCGGGAAGTTCCCCGCCGGAACCAGCAGCGTCGCCGCCCCGAAACTGACCGCGAAATAGACGGAAGCCACCGCCAGCGCCTGATGCTTGCCCATCCGCGTCGCCAGCCACGCCCAGACCGGTGCCCCGACCAGCCCCGCCACGAAATAGACCAGCAGCAGGATCGACGTCTGGTCCCGCTCGAACCCCCGCGCCTGCTCGAAGAAGTAGAAGAACAGCACCCCGATCAGCCCCCGCGCCGCTCCCAGCAGCAGGTCCGACAGCAGCAGCCGACGCAGCACCGGCTTGGCGATCAGGGCCAGGGTCGCGCCCAGCCCCCCGTGCGCCGGCGGCGTCGCGTTCCGCGGCTCCGGCGTGAACAGGAAGGTGACCAGCAGAGCGATCGGCAGCAGACCGACGATGAACCCGCCCTGCATCCGCACGGCCTCGACGTAGGAATACCCCATCGCCTGGGCACCCACCGGGATCAGCAGCACGGCCAGCACCCCCAGGATGTTCGCCACCTGCCAGAAGCCGTAGATTCGCGACCGCTGGTCATAGTCGCTCGACAGCACCGCCGCCCAGCTCATCTGGCTGAGCAGGCTGATCGAGTATCCCAGGTACATGACCACCAGCCAGACCGCGAGGTGCGTCGCCCCGGCCCCTTGCCCCACGAAGAACAGCATGGCCACCGACCCCATCAGGATCGGCGCGCCAATGGCCATCCACACCCGATACCGGCCCCACTTGGTCGAGGTGCGATCGATGATGACCCCCAGCAGCGGATCGACCACGATGTCGGCCAGGCGCACGATCAGGAAGATCAGGCTGACCGCCGACAGGCTGACCCCCACATGGCTGGCGTAGAACTCGGGCAGGGTGACGTAGACCGGCAGGCCCAGCGCCGCATAGGGCAGGCAACTGGCCGCGAAGGCCGCCAGCGTGGCGTTGGATCGCCGGGCGGGCGCGGGAGGAGAAGCGTCGGTCATGCACGGTTCCGCAGGTGCCGGTGCGAGTCGGCGAAGACCGCGACCATGCCAGTTTTGACGACGGCGGAAGAGGGGCCTTGCTTGCGCCGCGACGGTCAGGCTTCCTGCGGTCATGCGGTTGGGGATGCTCGCGATCATCGTGGCGACGGTCCTGGTCTGGCTCACGCCGGGCCGGGCGGACGCTCAGGGTGCCTGGACGCCCCAGTGCGACGTCCATGAAAGGGCTTTCGCCGGGGCCGGACTGGCCAACGCCGTCTCCGTCTACACCCTCGAATGGGCCCCCTTCGCCGGACCCGAATGGGGCTGGGTGACCTATGTGCCCTTGCTTCAGAAGGAGCTGGGCACCGACTGCCAGGCCGGTTCGCCCGACTTCGCCGAGGCGCTGTCCCGGTTTCAGGCTCGTTACGCCCTGCCGGCGACCGGCGTGTTCGACCCGGCGACGTTCGAGGTGCTGCGCGGCGTGCTCCAGGAACGGCGGCCCTTCATCATGGCCCGCCTGCGCGACGAATGCCCCAACCCCCCGCCGCTGCGCATGCTGGGCTATCTGGTCGAGGAGGAGGAGCACGCCGATCGGCTGACCCGGCTGCTTCGCCGCGACGTGCTGGACGCCTATCGCCGCATGGTCGTCGCCGCCCGCGCCGAGGTGCCCGAGATCGACGCCGACCGCGAGCTGCTGCAGATCTTCTCCGGCTTCCGCGACCCCGAGGCCGACGCCGCCCGCTGCGCCGCCCAGGGCAACTGCGACGGCCTGCGCCGCGCCGTCTGCTCCGCCCACCGCACGGGCACGGCCGTCGATCTGTATGTCGGTCAGCTGTTCGACATGGGCGTGGACAACACCAACCCCGACAGCCGACTGCACATGACCCAGGGCGCGACCTATCGCTGGCTGGTGAAGAACGCCGGCCGCTTCGGCTTTGTGCCGTACCTGTATGAGCCCTGGCATTGGGAGTGGGTCGACCCGAACGGCACCACCCTGATCTCGGAGTGATCCGGTCCCTGACCGAGGGCGAGCGCCGCCTGATCCGGTCCGAGTTCGGCGGGGCCGTGCACTTGGACACGGTCCGGCTCATGTCCATGCCGTGGCCGCTCGACCGCGCCTTTGTGCCCGGCGTCTGGTTCGGGCGAAGCTGGATCTGCTGGCCGGGCAGGGGGTTGCCCGACGATTTCACCGTCGCACCGCTGTCGCTCCAGGCCGTCCTGATCCACGAGATGGTCCACGTCTGGCAGGCTCAGAGCGGGATCAACCTGCTGACCGGAAAGTTGCGCGCCGGCGACGGTTCTCGCGCCTATGCCTATCCCGTGAACCGGTGTGGATGGGAGGTGTTGAACATCGAGCAGCAGGCGATGGCGGTAGAGCACCGCTTCCGCGCCGCGAGGGGTCAGCGCACACCGGATGACGCCGACTTCTATGGTCAGCTCTGCCCGATCAGACGAGATATCGCAGCCTGACCCCTTGTGCGTTCACGCCTGCTCGCTACATCTGACACTTCAGCTGTTGCAGACTCGTCCAACCCACAGGAGCGTTCCATGACCAAGGTGCTGGTTCTCTATCATTCGACCTACGGCCACATCGAACAGATGGCCGAGGCCGTCGCCGAGGGCGCGCGTTCGGTCGAAGGCATCGAGGTCGACATCAAGCGCGTTCTGGAAACCGTGCCCGAGGACCTGGCCATCCAGTCGCACTACAAGCTCGACCAGAAGGCCCCGATTGCCAAGCCTGAAGACCTGGAACATTACGACGCCATCATCGTCGGGGCCGGCACTCGCTTCGGCACGGCTGCGGGACAGATGCGGAACTTCTGGGACCAGACCGGCGGCGTCTGGTTCCAGGGCAAGCTGGTCGGCAAGGTGGGCGGTGCCTTCACCTCGTCAGCGACCCAGCACGGCGGCAATGAGACGACGCTGATCGGTCTGATCCAGACCCTGCTGCACCACGGCATGGTGGTCGCGGGCCTGCCTTACGCCTTTCAGGGCCAGATGACGCTGGAGGAGATCTCGGGCGGCTCACCCTATGGCGCGACGACCATCACCGGCGGCGACGGCTCGCGCCAGCCGAGCGCCAACGAACTGGCCGGCGCGCGGCACCAGGGCGAATACATCGCCGGCCTGGCGAAGAAGCTGAAGGCCTGATAGCGGAGCGCGGCGGCGGTTCCGCCGCCGCCATCGCTCACTTGTTTTTCAGCATCGTGTCCACCGCCACCGACCCCGGGCCAGCGAAGAAGAGGTAGAGGAAGACCCAGCAATACAAGGCCGCCAACTCGCCGCCGTTGACCATCGGATAGAGGCCGCCGGACAGGGCGTGGAACTGGAAATAGGCCACGGCCATCATTCCAGACATGACGAAGGCGACCGGTCGGGTGAACAGGCCGAGGACCAACAGCGCGCCCCCGACCAGCTCCAGCACTCCGCCGATGCCGATCTGGCTCATCAGCTCGAATGGCCCTCGCGCCGGTGCCGGAAAGCTGAAGACCTTCTGGGTTCCGTGTTGCAGAAACATCAGGCCAGAGATGATCCGGAGACCCGACAAGGCCAGCGGACGATGACGCTCAAAGGACTCGAACATGACTTCCCCCTTGTTGAGCGGAGAGCCTGCGACGACGACGCTTCCAGATCAAGCGCGACGGCTCAGGCCGCCTCGGCCACGTCCACCAGGGTCTGGATGGCGACGTAGTCGGTCTTGCCTGTGCCCAGCACCGGCAATTCGCGCACCTTGACGATCTTCTTGGGCACGGCCAGCTCCGGTGCGCCGTGTTCTCGGGCCCATTCGGCGATGCGGCCGACGTCGGCGTCGCCGCGCTCGGTTACCAGGACCAGCTTCTCGCCCTTCCTGGCGTCGGCGATCGAGATCACGGCATGGCGGACGTCAGGCCACACCGCGCTGACCAGTCCCTCGACGGCGCTCAGCGAGACCATCTCGCCACCGATCTTGGCGAACCGCTTCACCCGGCCGAGGATGGAAATGTAGCCCTCGGGGTCCAGGTCGACGATGTCGCCGGTGTCGTGCCAGCCGCCGTCCAGCGGCTCGATCTTCGTCGGATCCTCGGGGGACATATAGCCCCGCATGACGTTGGGTCCCCGCAGATACAGGCGCTTGCCCTCGGCGATGCCGTCGACGGCCTCCAGCCGCGCTTCCATGCCGGGCAGCAGCTGACCGACGGTCCCCGGGCGATTGCGGTCCGGGTGGTTGACCGCAACGACCGGCGCGGCCTCGGTCGCGCCATACCCCTCCAGCAGCTTCACGCCGCCGAACTTGGTGTTGAACAGATGATGGGTCTCGTCGCGCACGCGCTCGGCCCCGGCAACGACGAACTGCACCGTGCGGAAGTCGTCGGGGGCCGCAACCCGGGCCCACTGGTTCAGGAAGGTGTCGGTGGCGAACAGGATCGAGGTGTTCACCTCGGCCAGCAGGGCGACGATCTGCTTGCCGTGCAGGGGCGAGGGATACTGGAACGCCTTCAGCCCGTTCAGCAGCGGCAGGACGACCCCGCCGGTCAGGCCGAAGCAATGGAAGGTCGGCAGGGGATTGAACATCACCCAGTTCGGGTCGAGCGGAATGTGGGTCGCCACCTGACGCGCATTGGCCACCAGATTCTTCTGGCTCAGCTGCACCCCCTTGGGCGCGCCGAAGCTGCCGGATGTGAACAGCACCACGCCCGGATCGTCGGGCCGGGTCTTGACCCGGAAGCGGCCGGGCATCAGCCCCGCCATCAGGCCGAACAGCTTGTCCTGGATGCCGATCGTGGCGCGGATGTCGTCCAGCCAGACGATCTCGGCGTGCTGGGCCAGTTCAGCGATCAGGTCGTCGATCTTGGCCTGTTCGACGAAGCGGCGGGCGCACAGGATGCGCTTGACCCCGGCCGCCTGGATCGCCGCTTTCAGGTTCCGCTCGCCCGAGGTGAAGTTCAGCATCACCGGCACCCGCCCGAAGGCGTGCAGGCCAAAGAAGGTCACCACCACGCCCATGGACGACGGCAGAAGGATCCCGACGCGCTCAGCAGGCTGGGTCATCGCCGCGATCTTGCGCCCCAGAACGAAGGCGGCGCGGATCAGGCCGGTATAGGTCAGGGGTTTCCTGTCCTGATCCTCGACGATCTCCTTGTCGCCGAACTTGGCGCGCGCCGCGATCAGGGCGTCGAAGAGCGATTCTTCTCCCGCCGAAGGGTCAAGACCAGGCCGAAACAATACGCGTCTCCTCCGGGAGGCATTGAACCGCCCCCTCGCTGTCAGGGGCGGCAACCTAGTTAAGCCTCGCCGCGATGAAAAGATGCGTTACGTCGCGTGAACCGAAAGGCGCTGAAGCAGGCCGTGACTTGCCATCCGGAGACGGAAGGACGACATACCGGCTTCAGTCTCCGGAGCCCGGCCCGCCTCGATGGTCACCCTCATCGATACCCTGACCCGAACCCCGGCCGAACTGCGTCATCCGGAGAAGCAGAACCGGCCAGAAACAGCCGTCCTGCGCAAGCCAGACTGGCTGCGCGTCAAGGCACCGGGCTCGGGTCAGTACAACGCCACGCGCGAGATCGTCCGCTCCAAGGGACTGGTCACCGTCTGCGAGGAAGCCGCCTGTCCCAACATCGGGGAGTGCTGGAGCCAGAAGCACGCCACCCTGATGATCATGGGCGACACCTGCACCCGGGCCTGCGCCTTCTGCAACGTCAAGACGGGCCTGCCCCAGCCGCTCGATCCGGAAGAGCCTGCCAAGGTCGGTCTGGCGGTGGCGCAACTGGGTCTGAACCACGTCGTCATCACATCGGTCGACCGCGATGACGTGGCCGACGGAGGCGCGGCCCATTTCGCCGAGGTCGTGCGCGAGATTCGTCGTCAGGCCCCTCGCACCACGATCGAGATCCTGACGCCCGACTTCCTGCGCAAGGACGGCGCGGCCGAGGTCGTGATCGACGCCACCCCCGACGTCTTCAACCACAACCTGGAAACCGTGCCGCGCCTGTATCTGAAGATCCGGCCCGGGGCCCGCTACTTCCACTCGCTGCGTCTGCTGCAGATGGTCAAGGAGCGCGACCCCAACCAGTTCACCAAGTCCGGCATCATGGTCGGCCTGGGCGAGACCAAGGAAGAGGTCATGCAGGTGATGGACGACATGCGCTCGGCCGGTGTCGATTTCATCACCATCGGCCAGTACCTCCAGCCTACCCGCAAGCACGCCGCCATCGACCGCTTCGTGACGCCGGAAGAGTTCAAGGCCTATGAGGCGATCGCCCGGGCCAAGGGGTTCCTGATGGTTTCGGCCTCGCCCCTGACACGGTCCTCGCACCACGCCGGCGACGACTTCGCCCGACTGAAGGCGGCGCGACTGGCCAGCACCGGACGCTGATTTCCGCTTGGCCGTTCACCGTGTCACCCGCATCCTGCCCTATGCGCCGCACCAGCTCGCCGAGCTCGTCGCGGACGTGGAGGCCTATCCGCGCTTCGTGAAGTGGGTGAACGCCATGCGCGTGTGGAACCGCCGCGAGGAGGCCTCGGGCGTCTTGCTGATGGACGCCGAGGCCGCGGTCGGCTTCTCTTTCCTGAAGGAGCGGTTCTCGACCTGGGTCCGCCATGACACCAATGCGCCGTCTGTCGAGGTCGGCCTGTTGCGCGGCCCGTTCCGGCACCTGAAGAACCGCTGGGACTTCAAGGCGGTGCCCGAGGGGACCCGGCTGGAGTTCGTCATCGACTTCGCCTTCAAGTCGCCCCTGCTGAACGCCGCGCTCCAGGCCAATTTCGACCGCGCCGTGTCCCTGCTGATCGCCAGTTTCGAGGCCGAGGCGAAACGGCGTTACGGCCCGCCGTCGTGACCGCCTTCGACTTCGACGCGACCGTCGTGGGGGCCGGGGCCGTGGGCCTGGCCTGCGGGCGGGCGATGGCGAAGCGGGGGCTGACGGTGCTGGTGCTGGAAAGTGGCGACCACATCGGCCAGGGCGTCTCCAGCCGCAACTCCGAAGTTATTCACGCTGGGCTCTACTATCCGACCGGCTCGCTGAAGGCGCGGCTGTGCGTCGAGGGTCGGCGCGCGCTCTACGCCTTTCTCGAAAGCCACAAGGTCGATTACCGCAAATGCGGCAAGCTGGTCGTGGCGACGGAGGCGTCCGAGGTCGAACGGATCGAGGCCATCTTCCAGCAGGCCACGGCCAACGACGTCGAGGGGCTGGAGCATCTGACCGGGGCCCACGCGCGGGCGTTGGAGCCGGGTCTGAACGCCCACGCCGCCCTGCTGTCGCCCGAGAGCGGCATCTTCGCCAGCCACGACTACATGCTGGCCCTGCAAGGCGAGATCGAGGACGCGGGCGGGTCGGTCGTCGTGGCCACCCCGTTCGAACGCGCCGAGCCCCTGCCGGGCGGTGGGTTCCGGATCACCGCGGGCGGGGAGGGGAGCGCGGTCCTGACCACCCGCCTGCTGGTCACCGCGCCGGGGCTTCAGGCGCAGGACGTCGCGGCGCGGATCGACGGATTTCCGGCCGACCAGATTCCGACCCGACACCTCGGCAAGGGCATCTATTTCCGTTTGAGCGGCAAGGCCCCGTTCGAACGGCTGATCTATCCGCCCCCGATCCCGGGCGCGCTCGGCACCCACTACCGAAAGGACCTGGGCGGCCAGGCCGTGTTCGGACCGGACCTGACCTATGTCGAGACCGAGGACTATTCCGTCGACCCGGCCAAGGCCGAGGACTTCGCCCGCTACATCCGCCGCTTCTGGCCGGCTCTGCCAGAAGGCACGTTGACGCCCGATTACGCCGGCATCCGGCCCAAGCTGCATGGGCCGGGCGGGCTCTCCAAAAACAGTTTCTGGTGATTCTCTTAGAATACCAGATTATCCAGTTGAACAAGACGGGACCGAGGCCGACCTGCTGGACGGTCAGCGCACCGATCCGGAGGAACTGGCCGAGATCATCGCCGCCGAGGACCAGGGAATTCTGGTCGCCTGGAAGGACGGCGACGCCCTGGCCTGCGTGAAGCACCAGCACCTTGGTGACGGGGTCGGCTACTTCGGCATGCTGTCGGTGGCGCCGGCCCTCCAATCCGCGGGGTTGGGCCGTCGCATGGTCGAGGCGGCCGAGCGGGTGCTGGTCGAGCGGCACGGCGTCCGCCGCATGCGCATCCAGGTCTTCCCGCAACGCCAGACCCTGGTCGCCTGGTATCAGCGGCTGGGCTATGCCCTGACCGGCGAGACTGCACCCTTTCCCTATGGCGATCAACGGTTCGGCCTGCCCCGGCGCGACGACCTGTCGTTCGTCATCATGGAAAAGCCGCTGCCATGACCGTGATCCACACCGAGCGACTGGTGCTGCGCCACGCGCGGCTGGACGACGTGGCGGCGTTTCATGCCATTCTGTCGAACCCGGTCGCCATGCGCTGGTGGTCCTCCTTGCCTCACGCCTCGGTCGAGGAGACTCGGACCTGGGTCGAGGGGATGATGACGCCGGACGTCGGCTATATCCTGCATCCCGACGCTTGGGGGCAGGGCTTGGCCCGCGAGGCGGTCGGGGCGGCGATCGACCACGTCTTCGCCGAGCGGATGACGGACATCGCGACCGCCGACGTCGACCCGGAGAACCCGGGGTCTATTCGGCTGCTGGAGCGGCTCGGCTTCACCCGAACGGGATCAGCCGAGCGCACCTGGAACATCGGGGGCGAGTGGAAGGACAGCCTGTATTTCGCCCTGACCCGCGACGCCTGGCAGGCCCGGCTCAGAACCGCGTCGTGAGTTGGGTCAGCCACAGCGGCGACGCCTGAACCAGCCAGGACTCGATCGACTTCTCCACACCGATCAGGATCAGCACCCCGATCAGGACCATGAAGCCGCCCAGCAGATATTTGCCGATCGATCCCGCGGCCAGCATTCGGCCTCGCAGCCTCGCCAGCGCCTGACGCGACATCAGCCCGATCGCCACCAGCGGCGTCGCCGCCCCGATGCCGAAGATCAGCATGGTCAGGGCCACCCGGCCCAGGTCCTGCCCTTGGGCGGCCAGCAGCGAGGCTGCCCCCAAGGTCGGTCCGACGCACGGCGCCCAGACCAGACCCATCAGTGCGCCCAGGCCCAGTTGACCCCATGGCCCCCGACCGTCCAGCTTACGCATCCCTCCGTCGGCCCAGGTGGACAGGGGTCCCCCCAGCGCCGACAGCCGTGCCTGAGCGGCCGGGATCAGCAGGAACAGGCCCACGACGACCAGCATGCCCCCGCCGATCTTGCGGAACAGGTCGCCGTCCAGACCGATCGAGAAGCCGATCGTGGCCACGAACAGGCCGACGATGGTGAAGCTGGCCGCTAGGCCCAGCCCGAGCGCCACCGGCCCCCAGCGCCCCTCGGACTGGGCACCACCCAGCACGATCGGCACGAGCGGCAGGACACAGGGACTGAGAATGGTCAGGACGCCGGCGATGAACGCCAGCAGAGGATTCAGATCGGTCGCCACGAGGTCAGCGGGCCGCCGTCGTCTGCAACAGGCGTTCGATCTCGAAATAGGCGGTCACGCCGACATTGCGGCCTGTCTCTTCGCGTCCCCGGAACGCGATCAGCGTGCTCTGGCGCTGGGCCCCGAACCGACGAAGCGCATCCTTCTGGCCGTCGAAATCGACCCGGAAGACGACCAGGTCGTCATAGGCGGGCTGGGCCGTCAGACGCTCGATCACGGGCTCCTGCGCGCGGCAGGTCGGGCACCAGGGCGCATAGACATCAACCAGAATCGGACGGCCCGCGGCTTGGGCGGCCTCGAAGGCGGCGGTGGTGAAGGGGACGTGCTGGGCCAGGGCGGCACCGGCCGAGGCGACGAGAGTCCCGGCCGCGACGGCCAAGGCGAGAAGGGTGCGACGAAGCATGGGGGTGTTCCGGTCAAGATGAGGAATGCCGGTTGTTCGATCGACCAGCCGGATTGGTTACGCGCCGGTTGACCGCCTCTATCCGCCCGGTGCCAGCGCCAGGAGACCGAAGGTGATCCCGGCCCAGAGGATCGGCGAGAGCAGCAGGGCCCAGCTCGTTCGCTCGCGTCGCATGGCGAAGGCGATCCAGGCGAGGATCGGCCCCAGCAGGGTCACGAT
The DNA here is from genome assembly GCA_002280475.1 of Brevundimonas subvibrioides. Classification (GTDB taxonomy): domain Bacteria; phylum Pseudomonadota; class Alphaproteobacteria; order Caulobacterales; family Caulobacteraceae; genus Brevundimonas; species Brevundimonas aurifodinae. The sequence continues at coordinate 51,263 of NCEB01000008.1, read as the reverse complement.
CGGCAGTCCGAACGAGAACAGGATAAATGTATAGATCAGCGGGTTCGTGCCCGACGCCGCGACCATCACCGACATCGTCGACACGATGAATGCGGGCAGGATAGCCAAGAGTGCTACCAAGCTGCCGACGATCAGTCCGATCAGCAGCAGCCGGCTCCGGGGGAGATTGTGCGTATCCGCAGCATCGATCATGCGGCAATCAGACACCGGCGTTTGGTCAGCTGCAAGTCCGATGCGACGGGCCTTGAAATCACCGCCATGATCCTGCATAAGCCCGCGCTCGCTGGCGGCTCATCCCTTGGGCCGCCGCTTTTCGTTTTTCGCGTTGTCCGTTCCGCAAGGAACCCGGGCACCGCCGCACACTGAGATCGAGACGGACATGGCCGTTCCCAAGCGCAAAGTATCGCCCTCGCGTCGCAACATGCGTCGCGCCCACGACGCCCTCGGCACCAATCCCTACACCGAGGACAAGGACACGGGCGAACTGCGCCGCTCGCACCACATCGACTTGAAGACCGGCACCTATCGCGGCCGCCAGGTCCTGACGCCCAAGGAAGACTAGGCGTCAGCCCGATCGGGACGATCAGACGGCGCGCGGGTTTCTCGCGCGCCGTTTTCGTGCGTTCATGCCCCTTCACCGAGGGAGGGTCCGAAGATGCGTATGCTTGCCCTGAGTTCTTGCATGGTTCTGGCGCTCGCCGGCTGTCAGCAGGCCGAAGCGCCTGCGGGTTCCGACGGGACCGATGCGGCGGCCCCGGCCGCGATGGCGACAGCGGAGGCCAATGTTTTGACTCCCGAAGGCCTTGGGCCTTTGCGGATCGGCATGATGGTTCCCCAACTTGCGACCGTCTGGGGCGGTCTGCGCGCTCAGCCCACCGACATCATGGCCTGCCAGATCGTGGAGTTCGCCGATGCGCCCGCCGGCGTGAAGGCCTTCATGAACGGCGGCGAGGTCCGTCACGTCATTCTGGATCGCTTCTCCACGCTGAAGACCGATCGCGGCTTCGGTCCCGCTGACGACGGCGCAGCCGTCAAGGCGGCTTACGGCGATGCGGCGACGGTAGCCCCGGCCAAATACGATCCCGCGCCCGCCGAGGAGATCACGATTTGGGCGAACGGCGATACTTCTGGTGCCTACATCGAGGACCTGACGGCGCGAGGCATTCGCTACAATGTCGGCGGCGACGGCAAGGTCTCGACGGTGATGGCAGGCGGTCCGACTATCCAGCTGGTCGAGGGCTGCGGTTGATCGCGACGGCCGCCTGAAGGTTGGCGTTTGGCGGGCGGCGGGCTAAACCCCGCCCGCCATCCTCCTCCATTCGTGAAGGCCCGAGAATGACTGACATCGCCGACATCGTCGCCCGCCAGATCCTGGACAGCCGGGGCAACCCCACGGTCGAGGTGGACGTGGTCCTCGATGACGGCAGCTTCGGCCGCGCCGCCGTGCCCTCGGGGGCCTCGACCGGTGCCCATGAGGCCGTCGAACTGCGCGACGCCGACCCGGTCATGTGGGGCGGTAAAGGGGTCCAGAACGCCGTCGACGCCGTCAACGGAGAGATATTCGACGCCCTGTCAGGCATGGACGCCGAGGATCAACGTCGCATCGATGAGGCCCTGATCAATCTGGATGGGACCGAGAACAAGGGCCGCCTGGGGGCCAACGCCATCCTGGGCGTGTCGCTGGCGGTGGCCAAGGCCAGCGCCATCTCGTCGGGTCTGCCGCTGTTTCGCTACGTCGGCGGCATCTCGGCCCGCGTGCTGCCGACCCCGATGATGAACATCATCAACGGCGGGGCCCATGCCGACAATCCGATCGACATCCAGGAGTTCATGATCCTGCCGACCGGAGCGGAGACCTTCGCCGAGGGCCTGCGCATGGGCGCCGAGATCTTCCACGCTCTGAAAAAGCAGCTGAAGGACGCCGGCCACAATACCAACGTCGGCGACGAGGGCGGCTTCGCGCCCAATCTGGCTTCGGCCGAGGAGGCCCTGGCCTTCATCACCAAGGCCGGTCAGGCGGCGGGCTATCTGGCGGGCGAGGACTTCCATCTGGCGCTGGACGTCGCGGCCACCGAGTTCTTCAAGGACGGGGCCTATCAGATGACCGGCGAGGGCAAGACCTTCGGCGCCGACGGCATGGTCGCCTACCTGGCGGACCTGTGTGAACGCTTCCCCATCGTCTCGATCGAGGACGGCTGTTCGGAGGACGATTTCGAGGGCTGGAAACATCTGACCGAGGTCCTGGGCGACCGCATCCAGATCGTCGGCGACGACCTGTTCGTCACCAATCCGGCGCGCCTGGCCGCCGGCATCGGCGAGGGCCTGGCCAACTCCATTCTGGTCAAGGTCAATCAGATCGGCACCCTGTCCGAGACCCTGGACGCCGTCGATATGGCGCACCGCGCCGGCTACACCGCCGTCATGAGCCACCGTTCGGGCGAGACGGAAGATTCGACGATCGCCGACCTGGCCGTCGCCACCAACTGCGGACAAATCAAGACCGGCTCGCTGGCCCGCTCGGACCGCACCGCCAAGTACAACCAGCTGCTGCGCATCGAGGAGTTGCTGGGCGATCAGGCCAGCTATTACGGCGACGGAATGCTGCTGAAATAGGGGCCGCAGCTACCTTTCCTTAGGCATTTTCGGTCACGGATAGAAAACCGTGTTCGCGCTCAGAAGGAGCGTTCGAAGTGCCCGAACGAATGAAGCCGTACAGCCTTTCCGCCTTCCTCTTCCTGATGGTCGTCTACCTCGGCGTGCAGGCCCTGACCGGCGAGCGGGGCCTGCTGTCCGGCAGCGCGCGCGACCTGCGGCTGGCCGAGCGCGAGGTCGAGCTCGCGGCCCTGACCGAGCGCCGGGCCGATCTCGAGGTTCGCGTGCGCTATCTGAAATCCGACAGCCTGTCGCGCGACCTTCTGGAGGAGCGCGCTCGTGCCGTGCTCGGCTTTTCGGACCCTCGCGACTATGTCCTGCGCGTCTCCGCCCCCGCGACTTCGGTCCCCGTCGCCGCGCGGTACTGAACTCTTGTTACAGGTCGGACCGCGTGCTTTGCCTTTCGGGAACGAAGGCTGCTACAGCCCCATTCCGTAACGACAAGAAGCCTTAGGCGGGCGCGTTTCGCCAGGGGCTCAGCCCGGAGACGCCGGATGGCGAGAGCCGCCCAGAAGACCTCGAGTTCCAATCCGTCGGGGAAACTCCCCAACACACCGACCGCGACCAAGGACGAGCTTCTGTCCTACTACCGCGAGATGGTCCTGATCCGCCGCTTCGAGGAGCGCGCTGGTCAACTGTACGGCATGGGTCTGATCGGCGGATTCTGCCATCTGTACATCGGCCAGGAGGCCGTCGCCGTCGGCGTCCAGGCCAGCGTGAAGCAGGGCCACGACAAGATCATCACCGGCTACCGCGACCATGGCCATATGCTGGCCGCCGGCATGGACCCCAAGGAAGTCATGGCCGAGCTGACCGGCCGGGCAGGGGGCTCGTCCAAGGGCAAGGGCGGGTCGATGCACATGTTCGACGTCCCGACCGGCTTCTACGGCGGACACGGCATCGTCGGCGCCCAGGTGGCGCTTGGGACCGGCCTGGCCTTTGCCGGCAAATACCGGGGCGATGACTCGGTCGCCTTCATCTATTTCGGCGACGGCGCGGCCAACCAGGGTCAGGTCTACGAGAGCTTCAATATGGCCCAGCTGTGGAAGCTGCCGGCCATCTACATCATCGAGAACAACCAGTACGCCATGGGCACGAGCATCGAACGCTCATCGTCCACGACCGAGCTGTCCCAGCGCGGCGCCAGCTTCGGCATCCCCGGCGAGACGGTCGACGGCATGGATGTGCTGGCGGTCAAGGATGCGGTCGAGCGCGCTGTCAAGCGCGCCCGCGAGGGCGCCGGCCCCTTCATCCTGGAGGTGAAGACCTATCGCTATCGCGGCCACTCCATGTCGGATCCGGCCAAATACCGCACCAAGGAAGAAGTCGACGAGGTCAAGAAGACCCGCGACCCGATCGAGCACATCCGTGCCCTGCTGGACGCAGCCAAGGCCACCGAGGACGAGATCAAGGCCATCGACAACGAGATCAAGGCGATCGTGGCCGAGGCGGTCCAGTTCGCCCAGGAGAGCCCGGAGCCGGATCCGAGCGAGCTCTATACCGACGTCTATGTGGAGAGCGCCCCGGTGGAGACCGTCCAGTGACCGACATCCTCATGCCGGCGCTGTCGCCCACCATGGAAGAGGGCACCCTGGCCAAATGGCACGTCAAGGCGGGCGACACCGTCAAGGCGGGCGACGTGATCGCCGAGATCGAGACCGACAAGGCGACCATGGAGGTCGAGGCCGTCGACGAGGGCGAGATCGCTGAAATCCTCGTTGCCGAAGGCTCCGAGAACGTGAAGGTCAACGCGGTGATCGCCAGGCTCGCTGGTGAAAATGGCGCGACCAGCTCTCCCCCCCCTGGGGGGAGACAGGCGGCGCAGCCGCCAGAGGAGGGCAAGTCCGAGCCCGCGCCGAACACGCCCCCCTCGGCTGCTTCGCAGCCTCTCCCCCCAAGGGGGGGAGATTTGCGCGATCCCGAAATCCCCGCCGGCACGGCGATGGTCAAGACCACCATCCGCGACGCCCTGCGCGACGCCATGGCCGAGGAGATGCGCCGCGACGACGCCGTCTTCCTGATCGGCGAGGAGGTCGCCCAGTATCAGGGCGCCTATAAGGTCAGCCGCGAACTGCTGCAGGAGTTCGGCGACCGCCGCGTGGTCGACACGCCTATCACCGAGCACGGATTCGCCGGCCTGGGCGTCGGCGCGGCCATGGCGGGTCTGAAACCGATCGTCGAGTTCATGACCTTCAACTTCGCCATGCAGGCGATCGACCACATCATCAACTCCGCCGCCAAGACGCTCTATATGTCCGGCGGTCAGATACGCGCGCCGATCGTGTTCCGCGGCCCCAACGGCGCAGCCAGCCGCGTGGCGGCCCAGCACAGCCAGGACTATTCCAGCTGGTACGCCAACGTACCCGGCCTGAAGGTCGTCGCCCCCTATGACGCGGCCGACGCGAAGGGCCTGCTGAAGGCGGCGATCCGCGATCCGAACCCGGTCGTCTTCCTCGAGCACGAGATGATGTACGGCCTGGAGTTCGACGTGCCCGAAGGCGACCATGTCGTGCCGATCGGCAAGGCCAAGGTCCGCCGCGAGGGCACCGACGTCACCATCACGGCCCACAGCCGCATGGTCGGCTTCGCGCTTCAGGCCGCAGACCAGCTGGAGGCCGAGGGTATTTCCTGCGAGGTCGTCGACCTGCGGACGCTGCGCCCGCTGGATCACGAGACCATTGTCGAGAGCGTCAAGAAGACCAGCCGCCTGGTCTCGGCCGAGGAAGGCTGGGGGCCGATGGGCATAGGCGCCGAGGTCGTGGCCCGCGTGATCGAACACGCCTTCGACTATCTCGACGCGCCGCCTCTGCGCGTGCATCAGGAAGACGTGCCGCTGCCTTATGCGGCCAATCTGGAAGTCCTGTCCCTGCCGGGAACGGACAAGATCATCAAGGCTGTGAAGGCGGTGCTCGCATGACCGAATCTCCGAATAGAACCGCGATCCAGGTGCCCGACAGCGTCACTGCGGACGATCGGGCCATCGAACTGGTCCGGCTGTGGTGGTCCAATGACGAGCCGGTCATGGCCATCAAGCCCGCCTTCGACGATCCCAAGGCCTATGGCCACATGCTGGCCATCGCCGCCCGCAACGTCGCCCACGTCTATAACCAGGCCAAGGGGCTGGACGAGGCCGAGACCTACAAGCTGGTGCTCGCCGGCCTGAACGAGGGCCTGGCCAAGGCCGCCGGGAGCAAGCCCGCGAGCCCGCAATGACAGACATCCTGATGCCCGCCCTGTCGCCCACGATGGAAGAGGGCGTCCTGGCCAAATGGCACGTCAAGGTCGGCGACACGGTCAAGGCGGGCGACGTCATCGCCGAGATCGAGACCGACAAGGCGACCATGGAGGTCGAAGCCGTCGACGAGGGCGAGATCACGGATATCCTCGTCGCCGAGGGCTCCGAGAATGTGAAGGTCAACACGCCGATCGCGCGTCTGGCCGACGAAGCGGGCGCAACCAACTCTCCGCCCCCTGGGCGGAGACAGGCGGCGGAGCCGCCAGAGGCGGGCAAGTCACCGCAGGCTCCGATCGCGACTGTTCCGGACGCGCCCCCCTCGGCTGCTTCGCAGCCTCTCCCCCCAAGGGGGGGAGCGCAGAGCGAGCGTGTCTTCGCTTCGCCCTTGGCCCGCCGTCTGGCCAAGGAAGCCGGGCTGGACCTCAAGTCGTTGAAGGGCAGCGGCCCGCGCGGTCGCATCGTCCGGGCCGATGTCGAGGCCGCCGGCAAGGGCGGAGCGACGAGTTCGACGGCTTCAGCAACACCCACGTCCGCCACGGCCGAGCCGCGCAAGGTCCAGTCCCTGGCGCAGATGGGCATCCCCGACGGCAGCTACGACCTCGTCCCGCTGGACGGCATGCGCAAGGCCATCGCGCGGCGCATGACCGACAGCTTCCGCGACGTGCCGCACTTCCCCCTGACCATCGACTGCGAGATCGACGGCCTGATGGCGGTGCGGGCGAAGGTCAACGCCATGCTGGAGCCGCAGGGCATCAAGGTCTCGGTCAACGACTTCGTCATCAAGGCCGCGGCCCTGGCGCTGAAGGCCGTGCCCGAAGCCAACGCCAGCTATTCACCCGAAGGCCTGGCGATGCATCACCATGCCGACGTGGCCATGGCGGTGGCCATCGAGGGCGGCCTGATCACCCCGATCATCCGCAAGGCCGAGCTGAAATCCCTGTCGCAGATCGCCACCGAGGCCAAGGATCTGGCCAAGCGCGCCCGCGACAAGAAGCTGAAGCCCGAGGAATTCCAGGGCGGCACCTTCAGCGTCTCGAACCTGGGCATGTTCGGCATAAAGAGCTTCGCCTCGATCCTCAACGAGCCCCAGGGCGCGATCATGAGCGTCGGCGCGGGGGAGCAGCGGCCTGTGGTCAAGAATGGGCAGCTGGCCATCGCCACGGTCATGACCGTGACCCTGACCTGCGATCACCGTGTGGTGGACGGCGCGACCGGCGCGCGCTTCCTGCAGGCCTTCAGGCCCCTGATCGAAGATCCCGTCACCATGCTGGCCTGAGGCAGGTCGGTGACGACGGTCTTCGACTTCACCGCGACGGGCATCGACGGGACCTCGATCCCGCTGGAGCGGTTTCGCGGCCAGGCCCTGCTGATCGTCAACACCGCCTCGCGCTGCGGCTACACCGGTCAATACGTCGGGCTTGAGGCGCTACACGAGAAGTTTGCCGACAAGCCGTTTCAGATTCTAGGTTTTCCTTGCAATCAGTTTGGCCAACAGGAGCCGGGCCGGGCGGCCGAGATCGCGGCCTTCTGCGCCTCGACCTATGGTGTGAAGTTCCCCTTGTTCGACAAGATCGAGGTCAACGGACCGAACCGCCACCCCCTGTATGCCTGGCTGACCGAGCAGAAACGCGGTTTCCTCGGCAGCCGCGACATCAAGTGGAACTTCACCAAATTCCTGACGGACCGCGATGGACGGGTCGTGTCGCGTCATGCGCCCCAGGTCGAACCGGCTACGCTTGAACCCGTGATCGAACGGCTGTTCTGATGCTCCGGGTCTGAAGCGGGTCCGGGGGAGGGCGCGTGACTATCGAGCGGTTCGGCGACTGTCCCGCCTGCGACCTGCCCCTGATGGGGCGCTACTGCCACGGCTGTGGTCAGGACACGCGGATTCGGCCGCGTCCGATCCGCGAACTGGTCGATGAAGCCATCTCCGAGGTCAGCCTGGTCGATGGCCCCATTGCCCGCACCGTCGCCGCTCTGGCCGTCCGGCCCGCCCGGCTGCTTGACGCGTATCGACGCGGGGCCAGCTCGCTCTACGTCACGCCTCTGAAGCTCTTCGTGGCCGTCACCGCCCTGTTCCTGGCGACCATGAACCTGACCGGGACGACCCTCTATCAGTACACCTGGAAGGTGGACGCCCCGGGCCAACCCCTCCGCGCGACCTATGACCGCGAGGCCTATGAGGTTCATATCGAGGGAGCCACCGAGCGGGATCGCTGGCTTCAGCCGCACGTCGACGTCGCGATCGATCCCGAGGTCACCGCCGCCCTGAGCGCCGCCGCCGCGGTCTTGCAGGACGCCGAGGAGCGCGAGGCCATGCGCTACGAGCTGGTCTCGAACGAGGAGGAGCTCCGAATGACGGAGCGACTGTCCGCCTGGCTGCCGAATGTCCTGTGGCTGCTGATGCCTCTGTACGCCCTGGGTCTGATCCCTCTGTTCGGCCGCCGTCGGCTGTTCGTCGAACATCTGATCTTCGCCATGTGGGCGCACGCGGTCGCCTTCCTGCTGGCCATGGGCATGGCCGCGCTGAACGCGCGCGGCGCGAACCTGAACGGCGGGCTGCTGGCCGTTCCCTACCTGGTCTATTTCACCCTGGCCGCGTCCCGCTACTACGACATGGCCTGGTGGAGCGCCCTGTGGCGGGGGCTGGCCCATATGGTCTTCTATGTCTGCCTCGTCCTGCTGCCCACCGCCTTCGCCGTCTATGCGACCGTCATGGACTGGCAGGCGTTCTGGGTCTGGATGCAGGCCTGACGGCGGCGGTCACGGCTGGTTACCGAATGCGCCCCCGGACTTTGCGACAAGGGATGGGGCGGCTAGAAGCCCCGCACGGACTGCGCAACGGAGGCCCTGAATGGCCGATTCCTTCGACCTCATCGTCATCGGCTCGGGCCCCGGCGGCTATGTCGCCGCCATCCGCGCCAGCCAGCTGGGCCAGAAGGTCGCCATCGTCGAGCGCGAGCTGCTGGGCGGCATCTGCCTGAACTGGGGCTGCATCCCCACAAAGGCCCTGCTGAAGTCCGGCGAGAAGTACGAGAGCCTCAGCCATCTGAAGGACTATGGCCTGTCGGCGGAAAAGATCGGCTTCGACTTCGACGCCATCATCGCCCGGTCGCGCGGCGTGGCCAAACAGCTGAACGCCGGCGTCGGCTTCCTGATGAAGAAGAACAAGATCGAGGTCATCGAGGGCACGGCGTCGCTTCAGAAGGGGCAGGGCGCTCCGAAGGTCGTTGTGGCGCTCAAGGCCGGCGGCTCGCGCACGGTGGAGGCCAAGGCTGTGATGCTGGCGGTCGGCGCACGGGCCCGGGCCCTGCCGCAGATCGGACTGGAAGCCGACGGCGACCGCATCTGGGCCTATCGCGAGGCCATGGCTCCGAAATTCCTGCCCAAATCCATCGTCGTGATCGGCTCGGGCGCCATCGGCATCGAGTTCGGCAGCTTCTATCGCGCGCTCGGCGTCGAGGTGACGGTCGTCGAAGCCCTGCCTCGCATTCTTCCGGTAGAGGATGAAGAGGTCTCGACCGCCGCCCGGAAATCCTTCGAGAAACGGGGTTTCAATTTCCGCGTCGGGGCCAAGGTCACCAAGCTGGCCAAGAGCGGCAAGGGTGTCCAGGTCTCGATCGAGGCCGACGGCAAGACCGAGACGCTGGACGCCGAGGTCTGCATCTCGGCCGTCGGCATCACCGCCAACACCGACGGCATCGGGCTTGAGGCGCTCGGCGTTGAGATGGACCGCGGCCACATCAAGATCGACGGCCACTGCCAGACCAATGTGAAGGGGCTCTACGCCATCGGCGACTGCGCCGGCGCGCCCTGGCTGGCGCACAAGGCGAGCCACGAAGGCATTCACGCCGCCGAGCACATCGCCGGATTCAAGACGCCGCACCTGAACAGCCCGATCGCCGGCTGCACCTATTCCCAGCCGCAGATCGCCTCGGTCGGCCTGACCGAGCAGGCGGCCAAGGACGCCGGCCGCGAGGTCAAGGTCGGGCGCTTCCCCTTCAAGGTGAACGGCAAGGCCATCGCCTCGGGCGACACGGACGGCTTCGTCAAGACCATCTTCGATGCGAAGACCGGGGCCCTGCTCGGTGCCCACATGATCGGGCACGAGGTCACCGAGATGATCCAGGGCTACGTCACCGCCATCACCATGGAGGCGACGGAGGAGGAAATGCACGGCATCGTCTATCCGCACCCGACCATGTCAGAGGCCATGCACGAGGCGGCGCTCGACGCCTATGGTCGGATGATCCACCTGTAGGGGTCAGCGCTTCTTGCCGAGCTCGGCGGCGATGTCCTTGACCATGCGGCCGGCCTTCCTGTGGGCGGCGGTGATCTGCTCGCGCGTGACGCCCCAGCGCTTCATCCAGTACTCGACCGCCTGACGCTCGGAGAGGTCGAGGCGGTCCTTGTCGATGAAGCCGCGCTTGTCCTTGAGGCCGGCCATGAGGGTGTCTCCGTTTATCGCCTAAGATATATTATGCGAAATATACAGCATTGTCAGAGTGGCAGGACGGCACGCCAGCCGTCATGCGCCACCTCGACGTTCTCAGGAACCAATGCATCCAAGGCTCTGTAATCCAGATCGATATGGAGATTCGTCAGCACGGCCTTCTGGGCGTTCGCCGCCGCGATCCACGCCAGAGCCTGATCGACGTTGGCGTGGGTGCCGTGCGCCGTCCAGCGCAGCGCGTCGACGATCCAGAGCTCGCAACCGCGAACCGCGTCGAGAGCCTCAGGCGTCAGGTCGGACACATCGCTGGAATACGCCACCGGACCCAGCCGATAGCCGACCGACCGGATCGGCCCGTGCGCCTGATCGAACGTCGTTACCGGGATCGGTCCGCCAGGTCCGTCGATCCGCCAGGCCACCCCGTCCGCCGGCAGATCAAGGGCTTCGACGATCGCCGGATAGCCCTCCTTGGACTCGAAGATATAGTCGAAGCGACCGGTCAGCGCCGTGCGCGTTGGCCCGTCCATCCAGGCTGGAACCCGCTTCCTGCGCCTCAGGGCGAAGACGCGCAGGTCATCGACGCCGTGGGTCTGGTCCGCATGGTCGTGGGTGTAGAGCACCGCGTCGATCTGGGTGACCTGGGCCGCCAGCATCTGTTCGCGCAGGTCCGGAGACGTGTCGATCAGCACCGTGGTCTCGCCGTCCTGACCATGCCGTCGCGCCAACATGGAGCAGCGGGTGCGCCGGTTGCGCGGCTCGGCCGGATCACACGCTCCCCAGTCGCCGTCCCCGCGAGGCACGCCGCCGGACGAGCCGCTGCCCAGGATGATGATTTCCAGCTCTCCGCTCATCGATCCGCCGGCCTCGGAATTCGGTCGAACAGACCGAAGAAAGCGTCCGTCGTCCGTGCGTCCGCCTCCTCCCGCGACCAGCCCCGGATATCCGCGAGCGCCTGCAGGACATGGCCGATATAGGCCGGCTCGTTTCGACGCCCGCGATGCGGCACTGGAGCCAGATAGGGACAGTCGGTCTCGACGATGATCCGGTCGGCGGGCAGGGTGCGGACGACCGCGCGCACATCCTCGGCGGCCTTGAATGTCGCGATGCCGGACACCGAAAACCAGGCTCCCATTTCCTGGGCCTTGTCAGCGAGTTCCTGGCCACTGGTGTAGCAATGCATCAATAAACGGAAAGGGCCGTCAGCCTGTTCTTCCGTCAGGATCGCGGCCATCCGGTCGTCCGCCTCGCGGGTGTGGACCACCAGCGGCAGGCCCGTCGACCGGGCGGCCGCGCAATGGGCGCGAAACACCGCCTCCTGCTGATCCCGCGGGCTGAGGTCATAGTGGAAATCAAGCCCGCACTCGCCGATGCCGACCACCCGGGGCCGCCGGGCCAGATCCACCAGATGCTGAGCCGTCACATCCAGATGATCCTTGGCCTCGTGCGGATGGACCCCGACCGTGCACCAGATGTCCGGGTGAGCCATGGCCAGGGCATGTGTGGCCTCGAAGGTCGAGAGCTTGTCGGAGATTTCGACCATCATCTCGACGCCGGCGTCGCGCGCGCGCTGGATGACGTCCTTCCGGTCCGCATCGAACTGGGGCGCGTGGAGATTGACATGGCTGTCGATCAGCATCAGGCGGCCATGGCCTTTGTGCGCCCCAAATCCGCCAGCGCAGCCGCCAGCAGGTCGGCGCGATCCAGATTCACCGCCGCGGCCCGATCCGGCAGGTCGCTCAACCGCCCCCAAAGTTCGGCCCAGGCCTCTCCCCTGCCCCCGGCGTCCAGCGCCCGCTCGCGCACGGCGGCCGACAGCCGGTCCATCAGGGCCTCGAACCGTGCCTGTCCCTCGGCCCCGCGAAACCCGTCCGCGACCGACAGGGCTTCGGCCGCGTCGATCGGCCCGCCCGCGACCCAGCGGCGCGCCAGTTCATCCAGGGTCAGGCTGGTGGCCGTGGCCAGCGCCAGGGCCGCGCCAGGTGATCCGCGCGCCATTCCGGCGATCCGCGCGGCCTCGTCGGCCGAGAGCTCCGTCTGCCGCTCCACCAGATCGGCCAACGCTGGCTGGGACAGGGCCGAAAACGTCAGGCGTCGGCAGCGGGACCGGATGGTGGGTAGCAGTCGACCCGGCGCGTGGGTCACCAGGAACAGGACGCCTCGCTCAGGCGGCTCCTCAAGAACCTTGAGCAAGGCGTTGGCAGCATTGGGATTCAGATCATCGGCGGCATCGATGATGGCCACGCGATAGGGGGCCTGAGAAGGACTCTTGGAGAAGAACTCCGGCAGGTCGCGCGCCTGATCGACCGAGATCGACTTCTTGGTCTTGCCGCCCTCGGTCAACCGCTCGAGCGCCAGCAGATCGGGATGGGACTGGGCCGAGATCAGCTGGCTGACGGGATCTCCCGGCGACGCGCCCAGCGGTCCCCGCGACAGGTCTGATCGCGCGCCCAACAGCGACCGCGCCGCGCGATAGGCGAAGGTCGCCTTGCCGATCCCCTCGGGCCCGCACAAAAGCCAGGCGTGGTGCAGCCGCCCGCGGTCTCTGGCGTCGACGAAGGCGCGTTCCGCGGCTTCGGCGGGCATCTGGTCGAACCGGTCGCGGGGATGCGGGCTCACAGCAGAGATTCCACCGCCGCCCAGACCCGCGCGGCCACGGCATCGGGCTCGCCCCCGGCATCGATCAGCCGGCACCGTTCGGAATGGGCCTCGACGACGGCGCGGAACCCGTCGCGCAGCCGTCCATGGAACGCGGATCCCTTGGTCTCAAATCGCGTCTCCGCCGCCCCCCGCCCCAGCGCCCTTTGCAGGCCCAGTTCGAACGGCAGGTCGAAGACCAGCGTCAGGTCGGGCTGGCGCGCGCCCACCACAGCGGCGTCAATGTGTTCGATCAGCGCGAGATCGGCCCCACCGGCCAGGCCCTGATAGACGCGGCTGGAATCGGCGAACCGGTCGCAGACGACCCACCGCCCCTGATCCAGCGCGGGACCAATCGTCCGCTCCAGATGATCGGACCGCGCCGCATACATGAGCAGGAGTTCGGTGCGCACCGACCAGCGATCGGCGCTGCCGGATACGACCAGATCCCGGATCGCCTCGGCCCCGGGCGATCCACCGGGTTCGCGGGTGCGCAGGACATCGATCCCCGTCGCCGCCAGCCGATCGACCAGACGCGCGGCCTGGGTGGACTTGCCGGTCCCCTCCCCGCCTTCGAACGTGATGAATTTTCCACGAGTCACGGCCGCACAATGGCGGGGCCGACGCCCCGGGCCAAGGCCGCAGCGGGCCTAAATGCGGCTCAACCCGAGGGAATCAGCCGGGCCGAGCCGAAACCGAGGGCCAGGCTCGCCTGCCGGGCCTGTTCGGCGGCGGCGGCGTCGGGCCAGGGACCGGTGATGACGCGAAACTTGGTGCCGGTCGTCGCGGCCTGCACCTGGGCGCGGGCCCCGACCCGGCTGGCGGTCGCCCGGGCCGCGCCGGGATCGGGATACTCCGCCACCTCGACCCAGAAGGTCTGGCCCGAAGCCGTCGGGGCATTGGGGCGCGGCGGTGCGGTAGCCTCGGCGGTCTGCAGTCTCTGGCCGCCGCCCAGCCTCGGGGCCCGGCCCAGATACCGCACCCGAACCTCGCCGACGCCCCGGCTCAGCAGGTCCAGCGCCTCGGCCGCGCCGCGCGACAGGTCGATGATTCGCGCGTCCACGAACGGCCCGCGATCGTTGACGCGCAGCACCACGCGCCGACCGTTGGCCAGATTGGTGACCTCAACCAGTCCCGGCAGCGGCAAGGTCTTGTGGGCCGCAGTCAGGGCGTTCATGTCGAACCGCTCGCCCGTCGCGGTCGGCCTACCGTGGAACGGGTCCCCGTACCAGGAGGCCAGACCCGTCTCGTCATAGGAAGGCTGCTCTTCGGGCCGATACCAGCGCCCCCGGATCTGGTAGGGCCGCATGGTGCCCGAAACGATCGGTGCCGGATCGGTTACCACCGGCATGGCGGCGACCGTCGGTCGCCCCGCGCCAGCCCCTCCCGCGCACGCCGCGAGGCTCGCCGCCGCGATCAGCAGGCCCAGGCCGCGCAAGGCGGCTGTCAGCGAAGAGAACCGTCGGAACATGGGCCCAGCATCGCGCCCGCGATTTCCGTTTTGGTTAACGCCACCTTCGCTGCTATCCCCTGCCCGCCGGACAGGTGGCCGAGTGGTTTAAGGCAGCGGTCTTGAAAACCGCCGTAGGTGGAAGCCTACCGTGGGTTCGAATCCCACCCTGTCCGCCACGGCCATTGATTTTACAGGGTTTTTTGGAATATTTTGAGATCACCCCCCAAATAGCCCGCCAAAAAATGAGCGGCAGCAGGCGGTTTCATTTGGTCTCTTTCGGACCTGCAGATCGCGTCGCGGACGGATGCAGGCCCTAGGTTTCGCTACAGTTCCGAGCCGAGTCCCCTGGGTGACGGCCGAACGAGAACCGTCCCAGCGGGGGTCGGGTTTAGCCGGACCTGCTCCCCGATCTGAAGTCCCGGTCCCCTCGCATTTAGCCGGGCATAGAACTCGGTGCCCGCCTCATCGCGGACGACGACGAAAGGCGCAGCACCGAGCTCGTCGTGGTGGCCGCTGCTCACAACCCGGCCGTTCACCGGTTGAGCTGTCAGGCTCCGGATATCACGGACCCCAGAGAGGCGGCGCGCGTGCATCGTTCGGATCATATCCTTATCGAACTGGAGACGCCTCAAGCGAGGTTCCAGTTCTCGGCTGAGGCGATAGCCGCCCGTGATCGGCGCCGCGAGCCCAAGCCCCTCCAGATGACGAAGCCGCCCTCGGGACAGGGCTTGCCAGGCTCCGGTCCCGACCCCGTCCGTGACCCTTCCGTCTGGATCGGCCGCCTCGAGCAAGCGTCGATCCAGGCCGGTGAAGCGATCCGCCGCGGTTTGCGACCAGACCCGCCGTTCGGCATCGACGCGAGACAAATCTCCGAGTCGCTCCTGCGCGACCTCCTGAGCTCGGCCGCGGATGCCGTAGGCGATGTAGTCGCGGGGAATGACGAGGTCCTTGCCGTTATCCTTGCGACCCCGCACCACCACATGGGCGTGCGGCTTCTCCGTATCGAAGTGACAGGTCGCCACCCACGCGAGACTTCGCTGGCCCAGGTCCTCGCACACGCGCGCCATGACGGCGCGCACATAGTCGCGCAGGTCGGCGATGCGGTCCCCATGTTCCGGAGAGATGATCAGTCGGAAGTGATGGCGATCCGTAGCCCAGTCGGTGGCGCATGCGGTTGGGTCGAGCCCGTCTTGATCGCGGTCGAAGAACTCCGGCCGGGCCCCTTCCTGACCCGCCCCGTGCCGCCCGAGGTAGGAAATATGTCGGGTCAGACCTGCGGCCCGCTCTGCGCCACGTCCGGCATGTCGTGACACCATCGCCTTGACGATGACGCTCTGACGGACATCCAGCCGAAAAGACCGACCGGAGCGGGTCTGCGCTGACTTGAGCACGCCGGATCGATTGCCACGCGCGAACAGACGCGAAGCCGCCAATCGCTGGAGCAGTCCGATGCGTGCGCTTGCACTGTCTCGTTTCAGGGTCTGCGGCAGCCTTATGGAGCCTGCCTCGCGAGCCTCGCCGTCGCTGGTGCTCGTCAGCCGATCATCAAGAAGATCTTGCACCAGCATGAGCTCGTTTCTCCCTTCTGCCTGAACAAGTCAGTGGGACTTGCCTGAATTCAGATCGGCTGCGCTAAGACCTTGAACATACGCGCCAAGCCAAGGGCGCAACGAGTCTCTTTTATCTTGCCCTCAATAACATCCGAGAGACCACGCAAACCGTCATCAATACAAACCAATACAGATCACATCGAAGGCAGGTGGGCCGTGCCCGGGTCCCTCCCTGGCGCGCGACGGCCAAACGAAGAAACCCGCCCGGCCAAAGCCGAGCGGGTCCATCGATCGGGCCTGGGAGCCTCACGCTGCCCGAGCTTTTATGGAGACATGTCGAAGCCCATTCTCCAGGGCCTTCTGAGCGAGGTTCAGCGCGGGACCAAAGGCCCGGTCGATCGCGCGGGTTCGATCCACCGAATGCACCAGGGTGAGGCACACCGCCGGCTCGAGGGCGATCAGTGCGTCGTTGGCCCGGAACGGCGCCGCCTTGCCGTGCGCATCGAAGTCGGCGCGGGCTAGGATCAGTTTCACGCCCTTCTGCTGGGCCCATTTTATGGCCAGCTTCTCGGAGCCTTTCGCGCCCGTGGTCGCGAGCGCCATGTCGGGCCACTCCTGCCGGGCCCAGTTCAGGGCATCGAAGATCCGACCCGCGTCCTCGACGCTGTTCGCCGTCGGAGCTCCGCGGAAGGCGATCACCGGACCGCCCGGATCAGCCTCTCCCGACCGCCGGGCCCGGATCGCCTGGATCGCCTGTTTGGCTTCCAGCTGGGCCGCTGTCAGGTGCGTGCCACGCCGGGATCCCCGCCAGGCCGTCCAGACCTCGCCCGTGGCCACCGTCCAGGCCTGAGAGGCGGCGTCGCGGATGAGCTCGCAGGCCTGGGTCGCCGCGTCCCCCGCGCGAGCCTTCGCCGTCGCTTCCTGAAGCTCGGTGTCGGCCGCCTCGGATCCGTCGAAGTCCCGATCGAGCGATCGCATCGTATCGCGGGCCCGGTCCGCGTCCCGCTCGATCCGGCCGGCCGCGGAGTGGAAGGCGCCGATGAGCGCCTCGCCGATGATGGTCTGATAGTCCTCGAGAGCCGTGTCCGAGATTAGATCCACCAACTCGGTCATGAGCGCTCGCCCGAGCTGAACCAGGGCGTCCTCGGTCGGATGCGGTCGGGGATCGCTGAGCGACGCCGACAGATCGTCGAAGGCCGAGTCGGACTTCTGAGAGGCGGAGACGAAGAGGGTTGAGTGGGTCATTGGAAGATTCCTTGAGACTGCCGAGCGCCCCATGCGCGACGACCCCGAGTTTCGGCACGGTGGGGTCCCTGGCAGTCACCGGAGCGAAGGGCCGCTTGCCCTGCGCGAAGGGGAACGGCGAAGCCGTTGACTTCCGGGGTGCCGTGACAAACTCGGAGGGCGTTGTGTGGGGGCAGGTCGTCGTCGCCCTATGCGACGACGACACCGATCGGCGCCGTCGCGCCGAGACGGAAGACGGGACAACGATCTGCCGATCCGTCGTGGCGGCGAGCCGCCGCGCCGCGCGATCGGGGACCGGTCCACGCTGGAAGGTTCGCCCTGACGGCCGATGTCTCGGCCCGGGCACTCGCCGAATTGGAAACGGCCCCGCGCTCGCGCACGGGGCCGCTGCCGTCGATGAGGCGATCAGAACGGAATGTCGTCGCTCAGATCGTATCGGTCGGCGGTCTCCTCGACCTGAACCGGATGGTCGCGTTGCGGCTCGGCGGGGTCACGGCGGTTCTTCAACCGCAGGTCGGCGACGACGAGCCTGAGGTCGTAGTGCTCGACATTGTCGCGACCCGTCCAGCTGTCGTTCTCGACATGGCCCTGGACGACCACCCGGGTGCCTTTCCGCGCGAACGCTTCGATGTATTTCTCCGCCGTCGCCTCGTTGAAGCAGACGCAGTTGAAGCCGGTTGTCCGTTCACCGGGCGTGCCATCCGCCTTCCTGAAGCGGGTCGTCTCCAGCACGCGGAAGCTCGCGCGCTTCTTGCCCGAGCCCTGGGCCGACAGAATGGAGGGTTCGGCGGCCAGATAGCCTTCGATGACCAGGGTTTGCATGTTCAGTCTCCTTGGATTGAGGATTGAAGGTGGGGGTCAGGCCGCCGCGCGGCGCGGTTCGGACGGCTCGGACGCGGCCTCGGGGTCGCGCGCCTCCGCCCAATCGAGGACGGTCAATCGGTTGACGACCAGCTCCTTGGCCGTCCGCGCCATGCCGTCCTTCGCCGTGTAGGCGGTGTCGATGAAGGCTCCGACGACCACGGCCTCACAGCCCTGGGCGAGGCCGCGGGCGATGACCTTCTCGTTGAGTCCTCTGGACCAGCTGACGCAGTTGACGCCGACGAGCCGATCACGGCCGTCCTTGTCCACGCCGCGCCGTTCGATCAGCCGGAACACCGCCTTGGCGAAGTCATCGCTGATCTGGGGGTCGGCCGCCAATCGGCCGGTGAACACCATGGTCTGCATCTCAGTCTCCCTTGATCCGAAGCGCCGAGGGAGGCGATCTCCTTCATCCCGCTTCACCCCGGACCTCCCTTCCTCCGGGCCCTCTCGCGACCGGGCGCGGCCTTCGCCCCGCCCGGTCCTCTCAGGCCGCCGCGCCGTCCAGGATCGTCTGGACGGGATGGCGCCGCAGCACCGCCTCCAGCACTTCGGGCCGGTCGACGGGCACGAACACCCGGGGAGTGAAAGCGATGATCTCGACGAAGCACCCGAGCGCGACCAGCGCGTCGCGATCGCGGCCACCCCCCACGACCTCGACGCGCCAGCGGTCCATGACGCGGGCCCGCCTGAGCCACAATCCGCCGGCCAGGGAGAGCTGCACGCCTCGGTCCACCAGGATCGTGGCGGTCCTCGCGCCGTCGGCCCAGGCGGCGCCAACGCCGGCGAGACCCAGCGCGGCCTTCAGGTTTCCAACCTGGACCTCGTCGAGGATACGACCGAGCCAGCGCCGCCCGTCGGGGCCGCGCACGCGGCGGATGGCGCAGCCCCGCGCCGGCAGTCTGCTCCAGATCGGCAGCAGCAGGCCCGTGACCAGGGTCAGCCGCCGGCTCCGCCAAGGATCGCTCGAGGCGATCTCCTCATCCCACGCGCGCCGCCACGCTGAAATTGGCGCGGACTTCCAGGCCGATTCCTCAAAGGCCTTCTCGGCCATCGTCTGACGCGCGCCGGGACGCACCAGGCGCACGGCGGCCACCAGCCGGTCCGCGACCGTTGTGGTGGTGAGGCCTCGCTCGACGATCGCCGCCCGGCCAGACTTCTCGTTGCGCATGGCGAGGAGACCTTCGGTCTCGATCGCGGCCATGGCCTCGGCGGACGTCAGAAGGTCCCGCCGCACTTTCAGCGAAAAGGTCACCAGCTCGGTCTCGGCTCCCGTCGTCGGATCGGTCCGGATGGTCTCTTGGACCAGAACCTCCAGCTCTTCCGCCTCGATGTCCTCGAGACCGCGGTCCAGATCCCCCGACGCGGCCGCTCGCTCGAGGATCCCGGCCAGGATCCCGTCGAAATCGGCGAACAGCGCGTTCTGGTCGGCGATCCGCAGCGCCAGCAGCCGGTTGAGGAAGGTATGGATCGGCGGCAGGTCGTCGGAAGGCTTCAGACCTCCGTCGGCGTCCAGAAGCTTCAGGCCCGTCCGGGTCACGAAAGTCTCCAGCGTCATCGAGGCCAGTTCGCCGAAGACGAGGGCGCCGTAGAAGACCAGCAGGGCGCGCCGCGCCCAGGGGCTCTCCAGATTGTCCTCCGCCCGGAACAGGCCGGCCCCCGCGGTCCGGCGCTCTCCGCGCGTCAGCGCGCCCAGGGTGTCCAGACGGCGCGCGATGGTCGAGGTGAACCGCTTCTCGCCCTGGATATCGGTGGTGACCGGTCGGAACAGGGGCGCGCAGGCCTGGTGTGTCCGGTGGCTTCGTCCCAGACCCTGTATGGCTGCGTCCGCCCGCCAGCCGGGCTCGACGAGATAGTGGACCCGCCTCTGCCGGTTCGGAGCCGACAGATCGGCGTGATAGCTGCGGCCGGTGCCTCCGGCGTCCGAGAAGACCAGGACCCGTTTGGCGCCCAACATGAAGGCGTCGGTCTCCACCCGGGCCGAAGCGGCGCCCCGCCGCTCGACCCCCCGCCGACCCTCCCGGGTCACGACGCGCCGCGCGCGTCCGGTGATCTCGGCGACGGCGTCGGTCCCGAACGCCTCCAGCAGGGCGTCGAGCACGCCGGGGACGGCCGGGAGACAAGCCATCCGGATCAGCAGGGCCTCCCGGCGCTCCATGGCTTCGCGACTGACCGCGGGCCGGCCATCGACCATGACCGGGACCAGGGTGACCTTGCCGTCGCGGTCCTCGATGGCCTCCATCAGATGCACGGGAAAGGCTTCGCGTAGATAGTCGAGGACGTATTCGCGCGGCGTCAGGTCGATGCACAGATTGGACCATTCCTCCGACGACAGGGACGCGAGGCGTCGCTCCATCACCGCCTCGTTGGTCGAGACGATCTGAATGACCGCGGATCGCCCCGACGCGAGGTCCTCGCGGATGGCGGCGACGAGGCTGGGAGCCTTCAGCCCCGACAACAGATGGCCGAAGAAGCGTAGCTTGGCGCCCTCGAAGGCGGAATGGACCGCCGAGGCCGCCATCGGGCTCCGGGCGCAACCGTCGTCGTCGGTCAGGCCCGTGGCCTTCAGGGCTTCGGCGAGATTGGCGTGGATCAACTGGAAGGCGTCCGCCCAGGCATCCCAGATCGCGATGTCGTCCGTCGTCAGCGGGTGGACGAGCGGGTCGTATTCCACCCCTTCGAAGGACAGGCTGCGGGCGACATAAAGGCCGAGCGCCTTCAGCTCGCGCGCCACCAGTTCCATGGCGGCGACCCCGCCGCGATCCATGGCGTCGAGGAAGTCGGCCCGTGTCATGAAGGGCGCGTCGGGCCCGCCCCAGAGACCCAGACGGGCCGCATAGGCGAGGTTCTCCGCTGTGGTCGCCCCGGTGGCGGAGACATAGAGCACGCGCGCGTTCGTCAGCCGGGTCTGCAGGGCCAGGCCGGCCATCCCCTGGAGCGACGCCTTGCGGGTTCCCCGCCCGCCCTTGCCGCCGCCGCCCGCATTGGCCATGGCGTGGGCCTCGTCGAAGGCGATGAGGCCGTCGAAGTCGCCACCCAGCCAGGTCGCGATCTGGTCGAGGCGGGACGGTTTTCCGCCCCGGGCGGGCTGGCGCAGGGTCGCATAGGTGGTGAACAGGATCCCGCGATCGAGCGCGATCGCCTCGGTCTGCTTCCAGGTCGACAGAGGCACGATGTCGTGGGCCTCGCCTCCGATCGCCGCCCAGTCGCGACGGGCGTCCTCGAGCAGGGCGTCATTGCGCGAAAACCAGAGCGCACGGACCCGGCCCTGGGCCATGTTGTCGGCGATGACGGCCGCGATCTGACGACCCTTGCCGCAGCCGGTGCCGTCGCCAAGGAAAAAGCCGCGCCGAAACCGCCGGCCCGTGTCGTCCTCATCGCGAACCAGGACGACCTCATGCGGGGCCTCGCCCGGCCGGAACCGGCCCGGGAGGAGCGAGGCATGGGCCTGGCCCGCATAGATGACCGTCTCGGTCTGGGCGTCGGAGATCCGGCCCCCGTCTCGCATCGCGGGCGGCAGGACCGGCCGGTAGGTCGGCGCGGGCAGAGGGATCGAGGCCATGGGCCCGGACTCGACCAGGGCGGATGGGTGGGGCCGCGGTTCGGGCAGGACGATACGCCCCAGGACGTGGGCCTGATACAGACCGACATCGCGCCCCTCGCCGCGCCAGGCCACCGTCTCATAGGGCACGGGGGCCGCGTCGGTCAGAAACGTTAGCCGAACGGCTCGCCCGGGGCGATGGATGCCATGCGGCGCGGGCGAGGCCGAGACCTCCGGCGCGCGGCGCGGCCGGGGCCTGGCGGACGCCCGCGGCGGGAGAGCCGCGACACACTGCGCGGCGGCGGCGAGATCGCCGGAGCGATGAATGATGCCGTCCCAGGACCCCCGCCCGCCGCGATCCATCACGAGCAGGCCGGTGTCGATCGAGACGCCGTGACGGGCGAAGGCGCGATCAGGAAAGGCGATCGCGCCCACCCTGGCGCCGTCCGCCCCGAGCGCGTGTCGCAGACGGTCCCCCGCAAGCGCGGACAGGGGAACGATCGCCGCCATCCGCCCGCCCTCGGCCAGGGTCTTGAGCCCTGCCTTGAGGTGAGCCTCCAGGTCGGTGAACGGCGGATTGCAGACCACGACGTCGAAGGTTCCAGCCGGTTCGAGAAGGTCGCCGAGGTGACGCCCGTCGAGGCGGCTCCGGGAGGCGTCGGCAAACAGGCCGTCGAGAAGCGCGGCCCGGCCGGGAGCGAGCTCGTTCAGCGTCAGGGCGGCGCCGCAGGCCTCGGCCACGACGGCCAGGAGCCCTGTTCCTGCCGATGGCTCCAGGACCCGATCGCCGGGGCGCACCTGGGCGGCCAGGGCGACCAGGGCGGCGAGCTCCGGCGGGGTCGAGAACTGGTCCAGGGCGACCTGCTGTTCGCTCCTGCGGGTGTGGCTCAGCCCGAGCGCGGACACCGAGGCCAGAAGGGCCGCGATCTCGGCCGGAGCCTCCTCCAGCCTGGCGATCTGCGGCGCCAGCCGACGGACCTGGAGCACGGTCGCCGCCTCGATCGCGTCATAGGCGTCGCGCCAGCACCAGGCGCCGTCCGCGTCGGTTCCGCCGAAGGCGGTGGTCATCACATCGGCGACCCGCCGACGGTCCAGAGGCCTGGATCGCGCCAGAGGGACCGCCAGGACACGGGCCGCGGCGAGCACATTGGCGGCGGGGTCGCCTTGCGGCGGATCAGGGAACAGCGTCGGGCCGGACGGGGCTTGAGACCGTCGGGCCGGGACAGGCGGGGTCGGGGTCACGGGACATCTCCGTCGCCCGCAGCGGAGGGGCCTCCCTCTCGGTCCTCCGGGCTCGCCCTCCCCGGCCCTTCCCGCTCCTTTTCGCGCTCCTGACGCAGAACAACGCCGCCCCGGCTCGCGCCGGGGCGGCGTCTCGGCCCGGGGGGAGGCTCAGGCGAACGCGGCCGCCAGGGCGGCTTCTCCCGCCGGGGTGACCACGAAGGCGCCCGTCCCCTCGTCGAGCCCGGACTCTGGACCTTGACCCCGAACCGCCTCCCCGGCCCGCTCGCCCTCCGGCGCCGTTCCGGCCGCTTCGCTGTCGCGGACGGTCCATGAGAGGCCGGCCGGAGCCCAGGTGCGGGCCGCGGCCTCCGCCGCCACCCAGTCGACCAGTTCGGTCTTCTTCAGCGTCGCGGCCCGGTCGTCACAGACGCCCATCGCCTCCAGCATCCCGATCAGCAGGGGCTTGGCGTGGGCCTGAAGGAACGGCGCATCGGGCGTCCAGTGCAGGGTGATGTCCGCGCCGCACAGAGCGGCGAGTTCAGCGGCCTCGGCGCGGGCGGACCGGCGGATGAGGGACGTGCGCGCCTCGCGCACGTCCAGGCTGATGGCGGTCAGCTCGGCCAGCAGGGCCATCTTCTCGCCGTGAGCCAGGCGGTGGATCCAGCCCATGACGGTCTCGCCGGACGCCTCCCACTGGAGGCGGCGTTGATCCAGCCTCCGCCGGACGTCCCCGTCGAGCGCCTCGATCACGCGCCCGTCCGCCGGATTGAACGCCGTCGCCAGGACCGTGACGGCCGCCTCGGAGCGGGCGACCTGGGCCCGACGAACGAGGACATTGAACAGCCGGGCGATCAGGGCGGTCAGGGCCGCGCCCGGATCGTCGGCCAGCGCCCGGATCAGTCCGCGGGTGGCGACGTCGGTGCGGACGGCGTGGAGGGCGTGGTTGACCCCCTCGGTCTGCGGTTCCGGGGTCTCGACCTCGGGCGGCGCATAGGCCGCCGCGGTCGACGCGGCCCCGGCGTCACGGGTCTCATCGCCATCCCCGGCGGGCTCGATGTCCGACGCTCTGGGTGCGTAGCACCGGACCTCGATCCCCGTGCGCGCTGAGGGCCACATGAGCAGGGTGGTCACTGCGCGACCGCCGCAGCCGGTCTGGTCCGCCTCCAGTCTGGCATGAACCATGTCGATGATCGCTCGATCGGCGGCGTCCGGTCGGTCGGGGTCGGCCAGCGCGACCTCCACGGCCTCGGCGCGTTCGTTGAGCCGGTCGCGCTGGGCGCGGTAGCGCGCCATCTCCTCCGCCGTCAGATCGTTGCCGTAGACATAGCCGACCGCTTCGAGATCGTCGGGCAGGTCCGGTTCGGGATCCGCCGTGACATGGACCTCCAGGCCCCGGGTTTCGAACGCCGCGGCGATGCGGTGGACGCGTCGGGTCCAGAGGTCGGTAAGCACGCCGGGGTCCAGCAGGACCGGAGCCAGCTCGCCGAAAAGATCGACCTCCGTGCGTCCACCGGCCGCGCCATAGGCGGCGGGATCGACCAGGGCGCAGCGCCGGTCGCGGCCGGTCACCCGCCCCTCGTCGAGCCGCTCGAGGATCTGCCAGTCGCGGAACCCGTGGCCGTCGAGCGCCGCCTGGGCGATCTCCGCCTGCTCGGCGGGCTCCGCGAGCCGGGCCAGGAGCCGTGCCTGTTTCAGGTTGATCCTACCGGACTTGAGCGCGACCAGGGCGACCGACGGCAGGGCGGCCAGGGCCGCGAGCCGCTTGATCTCGAGCGGCTCATAGCCGAGCGCCCGCGCGATCGCCGGCACGGTCAGCCTCGACTTCATCATCCGTCCGATCGCCGCGATAACGTCGGCGATATGGACCGGCACGGCGGTGTTGGTCAGCAGGACCGCGGCGGCCTGGCGGCCGGGGTCGGTCTCGACCACGACATCCACGGGATGGTCCGCGTCGATGTCGCCGGCGTCGAGCAAATGCCCCAGGGCCAGCAGCCGGCGACGGCCGTCCAGCGCCATCCACGCTTTTTCCTTGCGGCCGCGACCGGGGCGGACCGTCAACCGCTGGAGCACGCCCGCGGCGCGGATGGTCGCAGCGAGGGTGGGCAGGTCATCGTCGGGGGCCTCGCCGTAGCGCAGGTTCTCGGGCGCGACGGCGAGGTCGCCGAGGCGCACGGTGCGCTCGTCGCGGTCGATGCGGGGGCCTGCGGGCCAGGTTGCTGAAGCGAGGTCGATCATTGGAACAGTCTCCCGCCGCGCGTCGGGGCCGATCCCCGCCGCTCCGGCGCCCCTCAGCGCCCTTCCCTCCCCTTCATCCCGGCCATGGCGACCTCGTTCCAGTCCCCGTGCGGCTCCGGCGGCCCACGCACCTCGACGCGACGGCCGATGGCCAGCAACCGGTCGCGCAGTCGCGCCGCCGCCCGCTCTCCCGCCGTGCCGCGATCGGCGGCGATCATGACCCGTTCGACCCCCGGAGGCGGGCTCCAGCCCACCAGATTGCTGACGCCCAGCAGGGCCCAGCCGGGAAGACCGAACCGGTCCATCGCCGACAGGGTGGTCAGGACCCCCTCGCCCACCAACAGGGCGTCGCGCGCTTGCGCGAGACGAACCGCGGAGCCGGGTGGAACACGTCCCACCGTCTTGCGCCCTATGACCAGTCCGGGGAGGGCGCGACCGGCCGGGTCCAGATAGGTCAGCTCCACGGCCGTCAGACCGCCGGACGGATCGTCGATCCGGGCCACCAGCGCCGGGCTCCCTCGTCCGCCCTCGCCATAGACCCGGAGCGGCGCGCGGGGGTGGAAGCGAAGGGCGCTCACGGCCTCGTCGGCGAGAATCGCCCGTCGCCGCAGATGAAGCGCGGCCGCCGACGCCGTCCCGACCGGTCCGCTCTGTTCCCAAAGCCTGAGAGCGGTCTCTCGCCGGACCCGGTCGTCCGGCCGGGACCAGGCCGGGGCCGGGTCTCCCTGGGCGCCCAGGCGACCGTTCGCATCGATCAGTCCGCGCCGTCTGAGCGCGTCGCGGGCGGCCCGCCAGTCGGTGCCGCCGAAGCCGTGGATGACCACCCGGTCCCCCACGAGCAGGAGAGAGATGGAGCGATCCCGGCGGCTGTGTCCGGGGGCCGGGACGTTGGCGCGCCGGCCGCCCTGATAGAGGTTCCCGCCCAGGGCGGCGACGATGCGATACAGCGTCATGGCGGGCTCACATCAGGCCCAGGGCGCGCAGGCTGGCCGTGCGGTCGCGGCCGACGATCAGGTGATCATGAACCTGGAGCCCGAACAGTCCGGCGGCCTGCGCGATATGGCGGGTGACGGCGATGTCGGCCCGGGAAGGGGTGGGATCGCCCGAGGGATGGTTGTGCGCCAGGATCAGGGCCGAAGCGGACAGCTCGAGCGCGCGCCGGATCACCTCCCGGGCATAGACGGGGGCGTGGTTCACCGTCCCCTGACCGGTGCCTTCGTCGCGGATCAGGTGATTTCGATGGTCGAGATAGAGGATCCGCACCTGCTCTCGGGTCTCGAAGCGCAACCGGGTCCGGACATAGGCCTCCAGGGCCGCGGCGCTCGAGATCACCTCGCGGTCCCGAAGCTCGAACGCCGAGAGCGCCGTCGTGAGACGATACAGTCCGACCAGCCCACGCGCGACGCCCGGGGACATCCCCGGGGTCGATCGCAGGGCCGCTTCGGAGGCGGTGATCACGGCACCCAGGGAACCGTATCGATCGAGAAGTCCGGCGGACAGGGACAGGGCCTGAGCCCGCGCCAGGCCGAAGCTCGCCAGACAGTGCGAGAGAAGATCGAGCTCCAGCGAGCGATCCCCGGTCCGGGGCTGTTGAAGGGGTTTGAAGGGAACGACAGAGGTCATGGGGGCACTTCCGGCGGCCGGCCGCCGTTCGACCGGATCGCCTTCCCCCGCCCTTCCTTCGCCCCTTCAGGCTGACTCCGACGCGTTGCGCGACAGACCCGGGCCATCCCCGGGACCGCGCGGTCGCCGCGCCCGCCCCCGGGCGAGATCCCTTCTTTGCGGGTCTCGCCAAGCCGGGCGCCAGCCCGTATCGGGGGACGTCTCCCGGAGGATGGAATGGCGACCCGACGCAGCGAACAGAAGGCCCGGACCCTTCGCAAGATCACGGAGACCGCCCGCCGGCTGTTCACCGAGAACCGCTACGAGGAGGTCACCGCCCGACGCGTCGCGGCCGAGGCCGGGCTGTCGACCGGGGCCGTCGCCAATCACTTCCGGACCAAGGCCGAGCTCTGGGAAGGGGTGATGAAGACACCGCCCCCCACGGATTCGGTGCTCACCCGCCAGGCCGCGGACATCGAAAGCAGCCTGCGGACCCTGTTGGCCTTCGACGCCGAGGGCCGGCACGGCACGACGGAGTGGGGCAACGCCATCCGCCGGGCTCGGACCTCCCTCGCTCGCCTGGACGAAGGTCAGGACGGGATCCCGGAGCCGGTGAGTCCGCCGACACCCGCCTCGGAGGGAGCGCCCCTCTCCAGCTCGCAGCGCATGACCTTCATCCTGGATGTCATGGAGGTGGCCGACCATCTCGGATGGCACCCGGCCAGGGTCGCCGACGCCACCCCCGTGCTTGTCGCGATGACGGACACCCTGGCCCGAAGGGCCGGCGGGGGAGCGACGGCAAGGGACCTGTCGGCGGCGTCGCTCAAGGCCGCGGCCTGGCTCCTGGTCATCTATGCCCGCGGCGTGCACGACGATCCGGCGCGCGTCTGACAGGCCGAGCGGCTTGCGACCGGACACTCAATCGTCGTCGGGTAGGTCGAGGAGGCGACGCATCAGACCGAGGACACGGCGTTGGTCCTCGACTGACAGACGCGAGACCCCGGCGAATCGAGGATCGGGCGGGAGATCCGGAAGCTCGCGAAGTCCTGCGCCCGTCCGCGCCGGAAAAAAGGTCTCGATGGGCACCTGAAAGAACTGGGCCGCGTCCCAGAGCCGGGCGACGGTGATCCTGGCCCGGGCGTTCTCATAGTTGCTGACGATCTGGTTGGTGAGGCCGAGCCGGTCGGCCAGCCCTCTCCCGGTCAGGCCGCGCGCGACGCGCAACCGCGCCAGCATCGCGCCGATGTGGACCTCGACGGGATCCGGTAGAAAGCCGTCTCGGCTCACGGGGTCACCAGACGAGGGCGGACGAATCCCCCGCCCCGTTTGTGAGGCCTGCTGGCCCGTCGCGTCGTGCCAGCATGGATCGCCTCCTCCCGGACTCCTCCTCAAGACCCTAGGGCGCTGGGCGCGGGCTTCGCAACCATCCTGCGGCTCGCCCGCCAAATCCGTCGATCAAGCTGACTGGACGGCCTGCCCTGAACGCCTCTAGCGTTGCCGGACAACAGGACGCGCCGTCATGCCCTCGCCTCTCACCGAACGTCAGGAGGAGTGCCTCCGGCTCACCGCGTTCCAGACCGACAAGGAGATCGCCTGGTCGCTCGGGATCAGCGAGAGCGTCGTCAAGAAGCACATCTTCGAAGCCTGCCGTCGGCTCGGGGTCAATCGCCGCAAGGCGGCGCTAGCCCTTCTGGAACGAAACGTACCCTCCCCCCCGAAGCACCCCATGGCGGACCCGAGCCGGATCGTGGCGGTCTCGCCGGGCAAGACGGAGGATGGGCATGGCGAGACGGCTGGCGGAGCTTCCGCGCTGGACCTGGGACGAAATGGAGGCGGCGCTCCTGAGGCTGTCGCCGACATCGCGGACCGACACGGTGCTGGAGGCCTTGCTTCTGGAGGCCCAGGCGCGGCAGTCCGAGCTGTCGCCCGAGGATCTGCTGCACGAGCTGCTGTGTCTGGGCTGGCTGATGGCCCAGGCCGGCGTTGGGGCTACCGTCCCCCGCCAGACGGCCTCGTTCGCCTCCTCATCATCGCCGCCCTCGCTGTCGTGATGGCCCTGGCCACCAAGGCGGTCCTGGATCTCATGAACGACAGCCAGCGCATGGCCCAGGCCATCGATCGCGCCCGCTGATCCCCCGAATTGCGCTTCATCCCTCTCATCCGCTTGGCGGAGGAACCCTGACGCATGGACAGAACCGAATACGGCCAGGGCGCGGCCCAGCGCCTCTATGACGCCGAACAGAAACTCGACCTGGCCCTGGCCGCCCTCAACGACCTGTCGTCCTTCCTGACCACGGGACGGATCGACCACCAGATCACCGCGGTCGTCGGACAGGAGGCGCTGACGGCCATCACCCAGGCCCAGGGGCCGGTGGTCAAGGCGCGCGCACGGCTCCTTAAGGCCCATCATGCGATGAAGGCGGACGCGAGACGCCTGAGGATCGAGTGGCGCATGAGCGGCCCCTTCGAGCCCAAGCCGGACGAGGACCAGCCGGTTCCCCGTCCGACCGGACGCTTTCTCGAGGCCGTCGGCTAGGATCAGGCGGCTGCGGCTCACAAGGAGGCCGAGGGTTGGACGGCGCGTCGTTTCATCTGTTCTATCTCGTCTCGACCTTCGTCATCTGGGCCGTCGCCTGGTGGAAGGGCGCCAAGCCCGAGCGGCTGGGCGTCCTTCTGCTCTTGGTCAACTATGTGGCCGGGGGCATGCTGGCGCCGCTGCGGCTGTGGTGGGCTCTTCCGCTGAACGACGCGGTCCTGCTCGCCGTCCTGATCTGGATGAGCCTGCGCTTCGATCGCTGGTGGATCCTGGCCACCGCCGCCGCCCATCTCCTGCTCATGCTGGTTCACATCAGCGTGCTGGGGGACCCCTCGCTCGATACGCGGGTCTATGTGGGGTCGCGCTGGTTGTTCGGCGTCATCGGTCTCTACGCCCTGCTGCTCGGGCCGGGGGAACGGTGGCTGGCCGGAGAGGCCCCGGGCGGCTGGCCACGTTGGACGCGGACACAGAGGGGCTGACAAACCCGCGTTTATGGCTAGGCTTGCGTCCATGACCCCGCAGAATACGTCCACCGGCAGCCCCCGTCGCAAGGCGGGCGTGTTCGATCATGGTGTCGGCGCCCTGCTTCGCGAGGCCCGGCTGCGCGCCGGTCTGACGCAGTCCGACCTGGGCCGCCTTCTCGGCGTGACCTTCCAGCAGGTTCAGAAATACGAGAGCGGCGCGAACCGGGTGCCGGCCTCCGCCTATCCGGTCCTGTTCTCCGAACTCGGCCTGTCGCCCCAGAAGCTGTTCGGGGCCGCCGAGCTCTCTGATGATAAGGAGGCCGCGCCCCCCATCCGGTCCCGGGCCGCGGTCGATCTGATGCGGGCCTTCGAGAGCCTGTCTCCCGAGAGGCGCGTCCTGCTCGTCAACCTCGCCAAGGAACTCTCGCGCCCGTGAGGCCGGGGCTCGGCGGTCCGGTCGCGAGCTCGCGTCCTTTTTGGCGACAACTCAAGCGATACAAGCGTCGCGATTATCGGGCCGGCCGGCCCGATAATCGCGACGATGATGTCATTTCTGCCCCCCCGGAGATCACCCGGCGATCATCCATACGCCGCTTACCCGTGTAGACCTTGGGAATGTGGGGCTCGATCACCGCCCACTGCGCGTCCGACAACCAGAAATGATCCGCCATGATCCAAGCCTCCTCAGAAGCGTGGTTCACAACCGACAGATCAACTCAAGATTGGGTACAGGCCCGAGATTCCAGGCCGCGATCTTGAGCGGCCCCCGCACCTGCGGCGGGGCGCCGGCGCCCACGCAGCTGGACAGGAGGAAGGCGGCGGCGAGAGCGGCGGCGACACTGCTCATGACGGTGGTGGTAGTCGAAGAGGGGGCGAGGCAAGCCGGCGAGGTCGCGTGCGGTCCCGGACGGCCGCGGCCGGTCTCCGACGGGTTTGAGGGTGTCCCAGGAACCGGCT
Organism: Brevundimonas subvibrioides; assembly: GCA_002280475.1. Lineage (GTDB taxonomy): Bacteria > Pseudomonadota > Alphaproteobacteria > Caulobacterales > Caulobacteraceae > Brevundimonas > Brevundimonas aurifodinae. The sequence continues at coordinate 20,621 of NCEB01000008.1, read as the reverse complement.
GACACGATGTCAACTTCGTGTTACATAAACCGGTCTTACCGCAAAGAGATGGTTACATGCCGACGCCCCACCATGTCTCCCATGCGGTCCGCCGCAGCCTGAAGAAGCTCGGTGCCGACATCAAGGCGGCGCGGTTGCGTCGCGCCCTGCCCGCCAGCGTGGTGGCCGCCCGCGCCTTCACCAGCCGGCCGACCCTGCAGCGCATCGAGGCCGGCGATCCCGGCGTCGGCGTCGGCATCTACGCCGCCGTCCTGCAGGCGCTCGGCCTGCTCGACGGACTGGCCGACCTGGCCGATCCCAGCCGCGACGAAACCGGCCTCGATCTCGCCGCCGGCGCCCTGCCCCGGCGCGCCCGGCTGCCGCGCGTGACCGGCGCCGCGTCATGACCGACGTCGAGGTCCACATCGACCTGGAGGGCCGGACGCTTCGCGTCGGAGCCCTGCGGCGGCGGCCCGGCCGCGGGCAGGAGACGGTCACCTTCGAATATCATCCCGACTGGCTGGCTCACGAGGGCCGCTTCTCGCTGGAGCCGGCGCTGCAGCTGACCCGCGGCGCCTTCGCCCCGGCGAATGGCGCCCCCCTGTTCGGCTCGATCGGCGACTCGGCGCCTGACACCTGGGGCAGGCGGCTGATGCAGCGCGCCGAACGCAAGGCGGCCCAGCGCGAGCATCGGCCGGTGCGCACCTTGCAGGACGTCGATTATCTCCTCGGCGTCTCCGACGTCTCGCGCCTGGGGGCCCTGCGCTTTCGCCTCGACGGCGGCGAGGCCTTTCTCAGCGAACGCGGACAGGGTGTGCCCGGCGCCCTGGAGCTGGGCCGGCTGCTGCAGATCACCGAACGGATCGACCGCGACGAGGAAAGCGAGGAGGATCTGCAGATGATCTTCGCCCCGGGCTCGTCGCTCGGCGGCGCCCGGCCCAAGGCCTCGGTGATCGACCAGCATGGCCGCCTGTCGATCGCCAAATTCCCCAAGGAGACGGACGACTACAGCCTCGAGACCTGGGAGGCGGTGGCGCTCGACCTGGCGGGCCGGGCCGGCGTCCGCAGCGCCGCCCACGACCTGGTCGTCGCCGGCGGCAAGCCGGTGTTGCTGTCGCATCGTTTCGACCGCGAGGGCGGGCGGCGCATTCCCTTCCTCTCGGCCCTGTCCCTGATGGGCCTGCGCGACGGACAGCAGTCCAGCTACCCGGAGCTGATGGACGAACTGGCCCGCGTCGGCGCCGACGTCGACGCCGACGCCGCCGAACTCTACCGGCGCATGGTGTTCAACGTGCTGGTCTCCAACGTCGACGACCACCTGCGCAACCATGGCTTCCTGTGGGCCGGCAAGGCCGGCTGGCGGCTGTCGCCGGTCTATGACGTCAATCCCACGCCGACCGACGTGCGCCAGCGCATCCTCGCCACGGGCATCGATCCGGACCACTACGACTGCGACCTTGGCCTGGCGCTCGAGGTGGCCGGCTACTTCAACCTCTCCGCCTCCGAAGCCCGCGCCATCGTCCGCGCCGTGGCCGAGGTCACCGCCGCCTGGCGCGAGGCCGCCGCCGCCCGCGGGGCAAGGCCGGCGGAGATCCAGCGAATGCAGAGCGCCTTCGATCATGGGGACCTCGCCCGGGCGCTGGCGCTCTGAAACGGCACGGCGTGAGTTCAGGCGCGTAGGTCCTGCGCCCTTGGCAGGCGCCGTCGCCAGTCGTCGGCGTCCTCGCGCAGGATCAGGGTCCGGTCGCGCACCTTGCGGGTCTTCAGCCGGCCGGCCTTGACCTCGTCATGGAAGGGGGTTCGGCTGATGGCGCGAGGTTCGCAGAACCGCCTGACGGACAGGGCGTGGGGTCCATCCCGCGCCTGGCGGCGGACCGCGGCGTCTCCGCCCCCGGATCCGTCTCATCGCCCTCGACGCGACGGCCTGCGCGCCCGCGGGCGATGTGGACGATCCGGTCGATCGCCTCGCCGATCATGCGCGGCGACGGACGGGCCGACACCTCCCCGATCAGGTCCTCAAGGCGGCGGGGCACGGCCTCGCCGGCATTGGCGTGGAGGGTCGACAGCCCGCCGGGATGGCCGGTGTTCCAGGCCTTCAGGGTCTCCAGCGCGGCGGCTCCGTCGCGCATCTCCCCGATCACGATGCGGTCGGGGCGCATGCGGAGCGCGTCGCGCACCAGGTCCGCCACCCCGATCGCCGCGGGGGACCGGCGCGTCAGGACCGGGACCGTGTCCCAGGCCGAACACTGCAGTTCCGGGGTGTCCTCGATCAGGAAGACCCGGTCCCCGGCGAAGCCCGGTTCGGCCAGCAGGGCGTTGGCCAGGGTGGTCTTGCCCGATCCCGTCCCGCCCGAGACCAGGATGTTGCGCCGTTCGACGACGGCGTCACGCAGGACCGACGCCTGGTCGGGGGTCATCACCCCGTCGCGGACATAGTCGTCGAGACCCCAGAGGATCGAAGCCCGCTTGCGGATGGAGAAGGTGGCGGCGAAGGCCACCGGCGGCATCAGACCCTGGAACCGCTCGCCCGTGCCGGGCAGGACGCCCGAAAGCCGCGGGTCCTCGCGAACGATCGTCTCGCCCACATGGTCGGCGATCAGCCGGATCACCCGCTCGCGCGCCTCGGGTCCCAGAACCGCGCCGGTGTCTTGGCGCCCCTGGCCCAGGCGATCGACCACCAGCCGGCCGCACGGATTGGCCAGGATCTCGACCACCTCGGGGTCGGCCAGCGCTGACAGAATCACGGGACCCAGGGCGTGGCGCAGGGCCTCGAGACGCCGTTCGACGGCGATCGGGTGGGGCCTCATCCGCCCAGGGTCCGGGGTCCCAGGGCGTCCTGGGCCCGGCTCACGGCCTCGCGCGACCGGCCCGCCACGATCCGCGCGGCCGTGGCGTCCAGCAACCGCTCGATACGGATCTCCACCGAGGCCTTGAGCGTCGGATCGTCGTCGGCGATGACGTCGGGCAGGCGCAGGAAGAAGGCCCGGGCCAGTTCGACCACCAGCTCCTGGACGATCTGCATGTCGCGGCCCATGGCCCGCATATGGTCGCGCAGACCGAGCTCGAGCTTCAGCAGCCGGTCATCGGGGTCGGCCCGGGGCGAGCTCTGCAGACCCCGGGCGATGGCGCGGCCGGCGGCCTGGCTGACCGGTATCCGGCCCGCGCGGGCCTCGCGGGCGAGGGCGGCGGCGATCCTGGCGTCGGTCAGATAGACCTGGACGCGCTGGGCCTTGAGGCTAGTCCTTGGCATGGGGAGCTCCTTGCAGCTGATCGAGGACGGCCTCTTGCGCGGCCATCTCCTCGGTGACCCTCCCGAAGATCTCTGCCACCTTGCGGGCGACCTTCTTCTCGTCCAGGACCGCCGCCACCTCCTTGAACAGGGGCAGGCTGGCCTCGGCGTCCTGTCCAAGGGCCCGCCGCCCGGCCCAGGGATGCGGCCCCGGTCCCGGCGTGTCCGGCCGGGCGGCCTGCTCGGGCGCCGGGACCGCCGCCCGGGTCCGGAACGGCTCGCGCCGGTCGTATTTCAGCTTGTCGGAGAGAAGCGGCCGGCGGCCCGCGGCGAAGACGATCTGGCGATGATCCGGCAGGGACCGCACCTCTCCCGGCTCGAGCAGGGGTCGGTCCACCTCGCTGCGCGAAACCGAGGCCCGACCCGCGCCGAGGCCCGCCGGACCGCTCCGGCTGACCCGCGCCTCCCCGACCGTGCCGGTGAGCTTGGAGACCTTGTCCTGGGTGAGAGGATCGAGGGCGGAGAAGGCAGTGAAGACGTGACAATTGTCGAGCAGGGTATTGTGCGGTCCATAGGTCTCGACGATGTCGTTGAGGGACTGGGCCACCAGCATGGGCTTGATGCCATAGCCGCTCATCAGCCTCAGGGACTTCTCGAAGAAGGCCAGCCTTCCGAGCAGCGGGAACTCGTCCATCACCATCAGCAGCCTGTGCCGCTTGGCCCGGCCGGCGACGTCGCGATCGGCGTGGGCGGTCAGGGCCTGGGCCGCCGCGTAGAAGAACAGCCGCATCAGGGGGCGCAACGCCACGGCGTCGGCCGGGGCGGCCTGGACATAGAGGGAGACAGGTCGGTCGGCGCACATGAGGTCGCCCAGGGCCAAGTCGGAGCCGGACAGCACCCGTTCCAGGTCCTCGCCCGCCAGCCATTTGAGATAGGACCGGGCCGTGCCCTGGACCGAGGTCCGGAACCGGTCGTGCATGGCCGCGTAACCGGTGACGGCCGCCTTGATGAAGGGATGGGTCTCGGGCCGGCCCTGGGCATCGGCCCGATGCAGCGCCTTGCGCATGATGTCGGCGGAGGCGTCGAGGTCGGCCAGCATGGCGCGGACCGCAAGGAGGGTCTTGTCGGCGTCCGGCGCGGTATGGAGGACGTGCAGGATCACGGCCTCGAGGATCTCGGACGCGGCCTTGTCCCAGATCGCCTCGTCGTCGCGGGCCCCGCCGGGGTCGGCGAGGATGGCGACCAGCCGCTGGACCTGGGCCAGTTCGCCGGGTCCGGGTCGGATCTCGGCCAAGGGGTTCCAGCGAGCCGAAGCCGGATCGCGAGGGTCGAGATACAGGGTATGGGAAAAGGTCGAGCGCCATCCGGCGGTTATGGTCCACAATTCGCGTTTGGGATCATGAACCAGGACGCTCCCGCCCCACGACAGCAGGGTCGGCACCACATGACCGCGCCCCTTGCCGCTGCGGGTCCCGCCCGTCACCAGGGTCGGCCGCAGGTCGGCGGTCGCCAGCAGCCTGCCGCGCAGGACCCCGATCACCGCCCCGCCCCGGGCGAACAGGCCCGCCGCCCGGGCCTCCGCCGGCCCGCCCCAGCCCCGGATGCGCCGGAGCCGCCCGTCGCCCTCGATCAGGACACCGGCGCCCAGCCCCAGGACCGCGCCCAGGAGCACCAGCGGCGCCGACCGCGTCATCCCCGGCGCGATCTCGGCCCCGAACCGGGTCCGCCAGTCCAGGAGCGCCCAGGGCGGATAGAGCGCGCCCCCGCGTGCGATCGACATCCGGGGGCCCAGGACGGGAGCATGGCCATAGGTCCAGCCGACCAGCTGGGTCGCGGCCTGGAGCCCGAGAACCAGGCCGAGGCCGAGGCCGATCAGCCGCGGACCCATCTCAGACCGCCGCCGGATCGTCGCGCGCGGTCTCGACCGCCATGATCAGAAGCGGCGCCGCCGCCATCCGGCGCCGGTGATAGGCGGCCAGGGCCGGTCCGAGCCCGCGCCCTGTCGGATCGCGGAACCGCGCGACGAGCGTGTTGGCCTCGGCCTCGTGGTCGGCGAACAGTCGCGTCTCCGCCTCGCCGAACAGGACCAGCTGACTGGCCACCCGGTCATAGGCCTCCATCAGGGCGGCGTTGCCGGTGCTGCGGACGAGCCAGGCCATCAGCTCGGCGGGCTTGGGTCCCGCCTCGACCCGGGGCGCGACGCCGTCACGGACCCGGACCCCGCCGCTCGCGTCCAGGCCCGCGCCCAGGCAGTGGAGCCGGAAGGCCAGGCGATCGCGCAGGGTCTGGGGATCGAGGCGCGGAGCCAGGAAGCCGCCGGTCGGGCCCCGCTCGACCAGGCCGAAGCCGCAGAGCCAGCCGAGGGCCTCGCGCACCGGGGTGGTCGACAGCTTCAGCCGGCGCGCTTCGTCGAGGATGACGATCGAACCGCCCGGAACATGGACGCCGCTCTCGAGCCGGGCGCGGAGACTGGCCAGGGCGAGGGTGAAGGGGTCGTGTCTGCGGTTCACCGCAGCCTCCTTTCAGGCGTCGGTCTTGAACGCGGCGCTCCGGTCTCGCCAAGCGGTTGTGGCGCTTGGCGCGCCCCGGCGACGACAATCGACGGTCGTCCCGCCTGAATCCGTCGGATTAACCGCCGCTCTTGGGCGAGCATTCACAAGTTGTGTCCGACAGCGGACTTCCCGCAATGTAAGAAAGTCGCCCGCCAGCCCGGGTCGCAGAGGAGAGGTTGCACCTGGATGACGGGCGAAAGGCCAGAACCGCGACAGGATCGCGCCCTGCTCTCGCGAGCGCTGAAACGGCTCAGGACCCGGAGTGGTCGTTCCAAGCCGGAGGTGGCGGCCGCCATGAATCTCTCGGTCCGGGCCTATGAACGGTTCGAGGCGGGCGACATCCGCTTCAACCTCGACTATGTGCACCGCTTCGCCCGCGCCACCGACTGCGATCCCAACGCCATCCTTCTGGCCATGGCCATGGGCTCGCCCGAGTTCGCGGTGCGCAGCGCCGACAACCGCTTCGCCACCATTCTGATGATCGCGCTCCGACGGTTCGACGAGACGGTCGGCGACGGCCTGTCGCGGATGGAAGTCCGCACCCTGGTCTCGGCGGTGACGGCCATGTTCGACGGCCTCGCGGCGCGTCCATCGACGCCGGATCCGACCCGGACCTGGCTCGAGCAGGGCCAGGCCGAACTTGAGGCGAAACGTCCGGGTCCGGGCCGGTAGCCGTTGAATATACGCCAGATATAGCTTCCCCTTCTCGCCCGCGCGGCGCTCTCTGGTCCGGCCACCACCGTGGCGATCAACCAAGGAGAGACCGCGATGACCACCCCCCTGATCCGCCTCGTCAGCCTCGGAAGCGCCCGGGCCCTGACCCGCGATCTGATCGGCGGCGCCTATACGGAGCTGAACGTGTTCGACAGCCGCGAACCCGCGGGCGTCTGAGCGCCGGACGGGCGGTCGCGCGCGGCCGCCCGTCAACGCCCTCCCTCTCACCGGCTCTCCTTCGGATCCGCCCGCGGCCCGAAGGACCGGCCCTCGAGGAGCCTGACATGGCCGATCTGACCTGCGCCCCCGGCATCCACATGGCCCGGGTCGGGCCCGACATCGTCCTGCTCGACACGGCCGCGGATCGCTATTCCGCCCTCCCCGATCTCGGCGAAGAGATCGATCCCGCCCCGGACGGCTCGGTCCAGGCCTCGTCCGCGATCGCCGAAGCGCTCATCGCCCTGGGCCTCGCCGTGCCAGGCCGCCCGACCCCGCCGCGACGCGCCGCCCGGCCACCCCGACGCGAGCTCGTCCCCGAACCCTCCCGGGAGCCCACCGCCATCGTCCGCGCCGCGGCCATCCTCGTCGCGTCCGGCCTGCGTTTTCGCCGCTCCACCCTTCCGACCCTCCTCGGCCCGGTGGCGCACGGGATCCCGACGGAGGCGGGCGAGCGGCTCGAACCCCTGGTGGCCGCCGCCCGGGCCGCCTGGCCCTGGATCCCGCTCGAGGGCGAATGCCTCCAGCGCAGCTTTCAGCTGCGAAGCCTGCTGGCTCGTCACGGCTGGCCTGTGGACTGGGTGTTCGGGGTGCGGACCTGGCCGTTCGCCGCCCACTGCTGGATCCAGCTGGAGGACCGGGTGCTCAACGACAGCCTGGACCGCGTGCTGCGCTACACCCCCATTCTCACCGTCTGACCGTGGGCGAGCTTCTCCTCGTCTCCCACCGTCCGGACGACCCCGAGGCGGCCGCGCGGTCCAGGGCCCTGCGCGGCCTGGCCGGCGAGCGGGGCCTCGGGATCGTCCCGCTCGAACCGGCGTCCTGGATGGCCACGGCGGGGCCCCGGCACCCCACCGTCACCCGGGCCGGAGCCTGGACCCTGATCGGCGATGTCCTCGATCGTCGGGCACCCGACCTGTCCGGTGTCGGCCCGCACGATCCGCTGGCGTTCGAAAAGAAGCTCGCGGCCCGGTTCTGGGGCCGCTTCATCGGCGTGCGACTGGGCGGCGCGCGCCCGCCGTTCGCGGTCCTGCGCGACCCCTCGGGCGGCCTGGAATGCGTCGTCTGGCGCCAGGACGGCCTGACCCTGATCGCCTCTTTCGCGCCGGCCTGGCTGGTCGAGCATCTGCGCCCGCCCTGGCGGATCGATCGCGACCGGCTCGCCCGGGCGCTGGTCGATCCCCTCGCGGCGACGGGTCCGCTGATCCTGGACGGGCCGACCGCGCTCGAGCCCGGGACCCTGCTCGGCCTCGACCCTGCCCTCCCTGCAGAGGTCCTGTGGACGCCCGCGACCTTCGCGATGCCGAGCCTGGACGCGCGGCCACCGGTCGAGACCGCCGCCGCCCGGCTGCGCGCGGCGGTCGATGAGGCGGTCGACGGCCTGGCGCGCCGGTCCGAACCCCTGGCCGCCGAGGTCTCGGGCGGCCTGGACTCCTCGGTGGTCGCCTCCAGCCTGGTCCGTGATGGCCAAGACCGCGTCGGGCTCTGGCTCAACGCCTTCGGCTCGGTGCCCGAGGCGGACGAGCGGCGCTGGGCCGAGGTTCTGGCCGCCCATCTGGGCATCGCCGTCGAGGCCGTGCCCCATGCCGACGCGCCCCTGACCGGCGACCTGCTCGAATCCGCCTCCCAGGGCCTCCGCCCGGGTCTCAATGGTCTGGATCACCCCCACGACCTGGACTGGGCGATGCGGATCACCCGGGCCGGGCTCTCGGCCGTCATGACCGGCAAGGGCGGCGATTCCCTGTTCCAGCAGGCCACGCCGGAGGTCTTCGCCGATCGATGGCGCGCCCGGGGCTGGCGGGCCCTGTTCGAGCCCGACACCGTCCGGCTCGCGGCGGCCAACGATCGCTCGGTCTGGTCGCTGCTTCGACAAGCGTGTGTCGCCACGCCCGACGCGGCTCTCTTCCCGCCGCGTCGCGGCCTGGCGGTCCCGCAGGCCGACCCCGTCCCGCCCCACCCCTGGCTCGTCGATCTCGCGCCTTTCGGCCCGGCCAAGCGGCTCCAGATCGCGGGGGTCGCGGACGGGGTCTCGCGCCACGGACCGTCGCTTCTGACCGGCGCTGTGGAGGTCCTGCATCCCTTCTGCGCCCAGCCGGTCGTCGAGGCCTGCCTCGCCCTGGACTGCGGCCTACTGACCCTGGGCGGTCGCGACCGGGGGCTGGTGCGACACGCCTTCTCAGGGCGGCTGCCGGACCCCATCGTCGCGCGGCGTTCGAAGGGCGACATGAGCCGCGTCTACGGCCGTCGGGTCGCCGACAACCTTTCGCTTCTGCGTCCCTGGATCCTCCACGGCCGGCTGGCGGAGATGGGGCTGATCGACCGCGCCTCCGCCGAGACCCTGCTGTCTCGCGAAAGCCTGATGTGGAGGGGTCGGGCCGGAGCCATCCTGGCCACGGCCGCCATCGAGGCCTGGGTCCGGGTTTGGCAACGCCGGCTGGGTGGCCGACGCTGATCGTGCCATGCCCAGCCGACGCTCGCTGTATCGATTCAGGCGTCGGCCGGTCCCAGCCGACGAAGGCGGCCGCGAAGGCCAGGGCCTCGATCCTGTCGCCGTCCAGATCGCGCAAGAAGGCTGAGGGGTCATGGGGATGCTCGTCGGGCCCGGGTTCGGGCGCGCCGTCCGCGGACCTGATCGACCGCAAACGGCGCCCGCGCCCCATCGCCCGGCGTAGCCGATCTCCGCCGGCCTGGCGTCCTCGCGAGACGGACCTGATCCAGCGTCCCACGCCCCGACGCGGGCGTCCGGGTCAGGGCGTCCTCGCCGGCTGGAGGTCTCCCCGGCTCGAGGTTTCGCGCCCCAGGTGACGTCCATTGCAAACCGCGCTTTCCGGCGCGACGCCTCATCCTTGGGTGGGGGCGTGATTTCATGATTGGCCAGAGCATGGCGTCAGGCTCAGGGGCCTGGCCGAACAGACCGGGCCGCCTCACGTCGCTTCTCGACGGGATGGAGCGCGTCGGGAGTTGGCTCAGCCTGATCCTCCTGATGCCGGTGCTGGTGACGATGCTCGCCTTGCTGATGCTTCACCGGGGGCGACCCTGGAACGCGATCCTGGGTCTGCGTCCTGACGCCTGATTCCGCGCCTGGGACCGTCCGTGGGGGCGGGGCTCGGCCGCGCCGGTGCCCAGAACACCGTCCCGCGAGCGCAAGCCGCCCCCCCGGTCTGCGGACGTGGGCCTGGTCCGCTCATACGGCTGGCTGGCCGTCTGACTTTGCGCGGATCAGCCTCTAGGAGCTGTACCCGAGTCATTGGCCGTTCTGAAGCCGACCGCGAGCGGCCCCGCCGTGGTGGCGACGGGGCCTACCGCGCTCCAGCGGTGAGGGGGGTCAGTCGTCTCGACGCGCCGACGCGCTGCCCGAGACGCCAACCGAACCGGAGGCTCCATTGCGACGGGTCGAAGCTGAGCCGTTCACGCCCGCATCGGCGTCCGCGCGGGCCCGGCGACGCGGCGCGGGCTGCTCTGACGAATCCGCTTCGCGCGGCTCCCGAGCGGCCAAGCCGGACGCCGAACCCGAGCCAGAGCCCGAACCCGTGACGTCGAGATCGCGGCCTGACAGGGCACTGCCCAGCATGCCCGCCCCTTCGGCCTGACCTTGGCCTTGACCCTGACGGGCGCCGCCGGCGCTGGAGGCTGCGCCGCCGATCATGCCCGAGGCCTGGCCCTCGGCGCTCCCGGCCAAGACGCCTGCGCGATCACGCGTCGCGCTGGCCACGCCCGAGGCACGGTTGCCCGCGCGTTCGGCCGCCGCTTCAGACCGGGCACGCAGCCGGTCGGCCCGACGCTCGGCGCGAGACAGGGCCCCGCTGGTGGTGCCCGTGGCGCGGTCGCGCAGGCTCGATCCGTCGATCCCGCCGGTCAGGCCGCCGGTCAGCGAGCCGTTACCGCCCAGAGAGCCGCCGAGGCTGCCGGCCTGACCGCCCAAGCTTCCGCCCAGGCCGCCCGTCAGGCCGCCGGAGCCGCCCAGAACCTGCGCCTCGGAGGCTCCCGCGCCGGCGAGAGCCAGGCCGAAAGCGGCGGTCGCCATGATCAGATGCTTCTTCATCGTCAGTCTCCTGATAAACATTACGGGCATGTCGCCCTCGCAGGGTCCAACGACGGGCCGGTCGGGATTCATCCCGGCGGCTGCATTTTTTCTGTCTCAGCGCCTCAAGCGCCCGCGCGCCCCGACGGCGGAGGGGGCGACCCGCGCCGTCGTCCCGACCAGGCCGGCACCGAAAACGGGATCGCGGCCCCGGGCACCGAGGTCCGTCGCCTGACCCGCCAGCGACGCCTGTCCTCGTGTAGACAGCAGTCCCGCCACGATGGGCGCGGCGAAAGAGGTTCCCCGCACTGTGGTCCAGCCGCCGCCGCTGCCCGCCGCGGCCATGTCGGCGCCGGGGGCCGCGAAGTCGACGTGCGCCCCTCGCGCCGCTTCGGGCAGGATCTGGTTGCGCCCGCCGACGCCCGTGACGCCCACGACGCCCGCGTAGGCGGCGGGATATAGCGGCGGCGCGGCGGGTCCGTCGTTGCCGACGGCGGCCACCACGGTCACCCCTTCAGCCTGCGCTCGCGCGACCGCTCGCTCGACCAGGCTGTTGCGCGGGCCAACGAGGCTGACGTTCACGACCGTGGCGCGCTGCTCGACCATCCAGGCCAGGGCCTGGGCCAGTGTCGTCGAGGCTCCGCCCGCCGTCTGACCACCGTAGATGTCGGCGACCAGAAGATCCGCCCCCGGCGCGCCGCCGGAGAAGGCCCCGCTGCGGCCGACCATCAGCGAGGCCACGGCCGATCCATGCGCGCCCGCCCGCGCCGTCCCGGCGAAGCCTCTCTGGGTGATCCGCGACCCCGCCAGCGCCGGATGAGAGGCGTCCACGCCGGTGTCGATCAGGCCCAGCCTGGCCCCGCCGCGCTGCGGCGTGCTGACTGCGGGAGCGAATGTCGGCGAACCCTCGACCGCGCCGGCCGGGGCATGGACATGGTTGAAGGTGACCTCCGCGCCGGGATCCAGCGCCTGCAGCCGCTCCACGGCCCGCGCCAACGACAGACGCCGGGGCGGGGCGAGTACCGTGGTCGTCAGGTCCAGCGCCTCGAGCCGCTCTTCGCGCAGGAAACGGTATCCGCTCTCCACCGCCTCCCGCCGCGCCTCGTCCGACAGGTCGATGGCGACGATCTCTCCGGCCACGACCGGCCAGCCCGAAGGATCGGCCTCCAGCCCGCCTTGCGACCGGCGGATCAGCCCGGTCAGGCGGGACGGGGCCTGCAACGCCTCGTCCACCACGCGCCCCGCCAGACCCTCCAGCCGCCCGACATCCGGCAGGCCGGTCACGCCCGGCAGTCTGGGTGTCGTCAGGGGGCCGATCTGAGCCGCCGTCGGCGTGGTGCCGATGAGCGCCGCCGCCAGAGCCGCCAGTCCCGCCATTCGTCCGTTCACGTCTCTGCTCCGATGCCCGCTTGCAAGAAAAGGCATCCATCCTCGATATGCCAAGGGATGAAACGTCCGGGGCCGGTCGTTTCATCCGAATGGACGAGGAACGCGCTTGGACGAGTTTCAGACGGGGCTTGTGGAGCTTCTTCCGCGCCTGCGCCGATTCGCGAAGGTCCTGCGGCCCGCGGATGCGGACGCGCAGGACCTGGTCCAGCAGACCGTGGAGCGAGCGCTCGCGTCCCGATCCGGCTTCCGCCCAGGCACGCGGCTCGACAGCTGGACCTTCACCCTCATGAGACGCATCGCCATCGACGAAGGCCGAAAGGCCCAGCGCTGGGGCCGCGTCCTGACCTCGGACGAGGAGGGCGCCGCTCGCGCGCCCGATCCCGCCCAAGCGGGGGAAGCGTTGCGCGCCGACGGCCTGGCGGTGCGCGATGCGCTCCAGGCCCTGCCTGACGACCAGAGGCATGCTGTGGCCCTCGTGCTGATCGAAGGCCTGTCCTACGCCGAGGCCGCCCAGGTTCTGGGCGTGCCGTCCGGCACCCTGACCAGTCGGCTCGTGCGGGGCCGGCAAAGCCTGATCGAGACCCTCGCCGCACAGGGAGTGACGGGATGAGCCTGCCCGACGACGAAACCCTGATGCGCTGGAGCGACGGCGAACTGTCCCCCGACGCCGCCGCGCGCCTGGAGGCGGCCGCCCGCGCGGACCCGGTGCTCGCCGCCCGCATGAAGGCGATGAGCCACTCGCGGCAGGCGCTGGCCGAGGCCTTCCCCATCGCCTTCGATCCTCGCGACGCCGATCTCGCCCGCCGGATCGCCGCCGCCGGCTCTGGCGCGCCCAAGCCGCACGCGCTCGCCAGCCTGCGCGCCAGGATCGGAGAGCTTCTGGCCCCGCGCCACGCCGTGCCCTGGGCGGCCTTTGCGGCGGCGGCCTTCGTCGGCGGCCTGCTGCTGGGTCCGCTGGCAAACCGCGACGGGGGTCTGACCCTTCGCCCCGACCGGACAGTGGCGGGCGCGGGGCTCCAGGGCGTGCTGGATCAACGCCTGGCGTCGGAAGGCGCGGACGAGCAGGGACTGTCGGTCGGCCTGACCTTCCAGGATGTCGACGGCCGCTGGTGCCGGACCTTCCAGTCCGAGCGCGACGGCTGGGGCGGTCTCGCCTGCCACGCCGACGGCACCTGGACGGTCACCGCGCTCGCGGCTCTGGAGGTGTCCGACGACGAGGTGCGGAGGGCCTCGTCGGAGACCCCAGCCGCCGTGCTCGCGGCGGTCGACGAAGCGATCGCGGGGACGACGGCCGATGCAGCGGCCGAAGCGAAGGCGAGAGACGCCGGCTGGCGCTAAACCCGGCCGAAGAGAACCGAGACGGCAAAAGGTCGTCTGCTGCATGACCGTGCTTCCATCAGCGTGCGTCTCGCACGGACTGGCGGCGTGGAGGATCCCGTGATGCAAGGGCCGTCCCCCTGCCGAGCGCACTTCGCGAAGGACAAACGCGATGCGGAGCCAGAGCGCGGGTCAGCTCCTTGGGTGCTTCTGAGCCTGAGGCCCTCCTTCAGTCCGGCGCCTTTTGGCCGTGGCAGTCCACGGCAAAGAGGAAGGTCTCGTGGAGATAGGCGCGGATCCGATGGCAGTCTGAATGCCGAGCGAGAAGAACCTGGATAAGGTCGACCAGGTCTGCGGCGCGTTCAACGCCGCCCCGAATTGGCATCGGAGCCCCGTTAGGTCGGGAAGCCGGTTCAGGCACCGCCGGTCTGGGCTTTTGATCGGCCTTGGCGGCAGCCCGCCTAGCGGCGGCTGTCATGGCCGGACCGCGGGTTCTTGGGGCGCCGAGGCGGCGCCCCGCGCTCCCTTGCGCGCCAGGACCCCGAGATCGTTCCGGACAAGCCCGAGCCCGGTCATGAGCGTTAACAGCGTGACGCCAATCGTCAGCCGGACCGTCGATGCGGACCGCTGTTAAATCGATATTCTTTTCTTGCCCCCTACGGACGGAAGCGTGTCGCATTTTGTGGGCTTCGACATGGAGGGGGAGCGCGATGCAGGACGCTTTTCTGTCGGAAGGTTATTTCTCGGCTGTGCTGCGGGCCAGCCAGGATGTTGTGCGGATCGTGAGCCTGGAGGGCCGCGTCGAGTACATGAACGATCGCGGCAAGGCCCTGCTCGAGATCACGGATTTCGAGCGCAACCGGGGCCAGTTGCTCGCAGACCTCTGGCCCGTCGAGTCTCACCGCAAACTCAATATGGCCCTGAAGCGGGCGCGTCGCGGTCAGTCACCCCGGTTCGTGGCCCCCTGCCCCACCGCTCGAGGGCGCGAGCGCTGGTGGTCCCACGTGATCTCGCCGGTCCTGGATGAACAGGGCGATATCGTCCGGCTTCTGGTGACCTCCCGCGACATCACCGGCCAGCGTCGCCGCGAGACCAAGCTCCGGCAGGCGCTGAGCGCCGCCGTGGCGGCCAAGACGGAAAGCGCCGCACATTTCGCCACGCTGCGCGGCGCCCTGGAGGCTCTGCCTGTGGGCGTCGCCCTTTACGATGCCGAGGACCGGCTCCTCCTTTGGAACGACCACTATGTGGCCGCAGGTGGCTCCGAGACCGCGCCCACACTGCTCAAGGTGGGACGCAGCTTCGAGGATCTGCTGCGCCGGTCTGTGGCGAGCGGGGCCCATCCGGATGCGGCGGGGAACGAAGACGACTGGATCAGGACACGACTGGCACAGCGCGCTCAGGCGTGCGGGGCCCACGAGCAGCGCTTGAGGGACGGCCGGTGGTTCCGTGTGGAGGATCGCCGTCTCCCGCACGGGGGATGGGTCGCGATCGCTGTCGACATTACCCAGCACAAGGCCCGGGAAGTCGACCTGTCGGCTCAGGCGCTCGAGCTGGAGCAGGCGCGCTCGTCAGCAGAGGCGGCAAGCCAGGCCAAGAGTGAGTTCCTCGCCAATATGAGCCACGAGATCCGGACGCCTCTGAACGGGGTGGTCGGCATGGCCGATCTGCTCTGCCGGTCCAACCTCCCCGGCCCGGAACGCGAGATTGCGGAGATCATCCGGGACTCAGGCGTGACGCTTGAGCGGCTCTTGTCCGACATCCTCGATATCGCCCGGATCGAGGCCCAGAAGCTCGAGCTCGAGCAGGAGCCTTTTCACCTTGGCGACGCCCTTCGCGCGACCCGAGATCTGCTGCGCCTGAAGGCCGAGGAGAAGGGCATCGGGCTGCGCCTTGACCTGGATCCCGACCTCGACCGCGCTTTCGTCGGCGATGTCGTGCGGGTGCGTCAGATACTGACGAATCTGATCTCCAACGCGGTCAAATTCACCTTGGTCGGCGAGGTGACCCTTTCGGTCTGCCCACGCAAGGGAGACGTCGTCCGGTTTACGGTCACCGACACCGGGATCGGCTTCGATCCGAGCGGTCGGGATGTCTTTGGTCGTTTTCAGCAGGCGGACGGATCGATCACGCGCCGCTTCGGGGGGAGCGGCCTTGGGCTGGCGATCTCGAGGGAGCTGGCCGAGAGACTGGGCGGCAGCCTGACCTGCATGAGCCAACCGGGGATCGGCTCGACCTTCTGGCTGGACCTCCCCCTTCAGCCCTGTGATCCCCAGGTGAAGCCGGAGACGACGGATGATCCGAACCCGATGGACCGTGCCTTGCGGATCCTCGTCGCAGACGATCATCCCACCAACCTCAAGGTCGCCGAACTGATTCTTCGACCCATCGGCGCCGAGGTTATTTCGGCGACCAATGGCGCGGAGGCGCTCCTGTCGTTCCGCACTCAAACGCTCGACCTGATCCTGATGGACATGCAGATGCCGGTGATGGACGGACTTGCGGCCGTCCGTTCGATCCGAGCCTTTGAAATGGCGTCGAACCGCCAGCCGGTTCCGATCCTGATGTTGACGGCAAACGCCCAGCCCGAACACGTGGAGGCCGGACAGATCGCAGGCGCCAACGGACACGTCGCCAAACCGATCACCTCGGAAACCCTGATCCGCGCCATCAGCGAAACCCTGGAGTCCTGCTCACGGGAGCCGGTGCACGCGTCCGGTAGGGTTCGCGTAACCGCGAGCGACTAGGCTGCGGCCATGCAGGGTGGATCGACACAGGGAGACCGACGGGCGTGGGTCCGTCCGCGGATTGCACAGCCCTGCACGGTATGGCTTGAAGCGACGGGCGAGGTGGTCAGCGGTGTCCTGCGCGAGCGGAACAAGGGCGGCGCCCGGGTCAAGCTGAGTACGCGCGCCCTGGTCTTGTCCGGTATGGTTCGCGTGACCACAGGAGCAGAACAGGAACCCTACCGGGTGGTGTGGCAGGAGGGAGCGGTGGTCGGGCTCAAAACCCTCCGCCCGTCGTGAATCGCGCGGACCTACAGCGGCACATTATGGGTGAGGGTCAAAAGAGCCCCGTGAGGGTCAAAAGAGCCCCAACGAGGGTAACGCCGTAGTCGTCCGATCTCAGCCAGCTACGCAGCTGGGCGTCGGCACGCGCCGCGTCCGCCCGCGCCATGGACCAGCTCGGAAACAGTCGCCCCGTGACGGCCCAGCGCCCCAAGATGTGAACGTCCGTATGGCGAGGGTCTTGGGCGATCGTCGCCAGCAGAGGGTCCAGTCGTTCGGAACTCCCCTCGAGAACCTGCACGAAACGGCCGTCGCACAGCGTGACCGCCCCCGTGATGCCGCATCGTTCGTTGTTGCGCTCGGACACCGCGACAATTCTGTCGAATTCCGTGGCGCAGTCCTCGCTCACGGCAGTACTGCGATAAATCAGGCGTTCGAGAGACATGGACGATCCGAAGCTCTATGACATGTTCGAGGATGCTCGCGCGAACCCGATCGTCTGGCCTTGCGCCACCCTCCGGCAAGCTAAGCCATTTCCTCCGTATGGACATCTGTTTTTCGTAGTTCGGTCACGCAGGCGCGGGCATCACCCGGATTGCGGACGCAGCCCGGCTGGCCCCCGTGATGGCTCCTCTTTCGTGCTGCCGGCGACGCGGGTTCATGGGCAGACCAAGGTCGGCTTGGACCGCAGACTCGCCCGCCCCTGGGGACGGTTAGGCGTTCATGCCTCGACCAGGGTTTCCTTCGCCGTCCCGCGAAGCAGCCCCGGGTGGACCGACCTGTCCCGTCCCGGGGTCGTCGCCCTCGGTTGGCTGACCATGTCGTGGCAGACAGGGGGCAGCGAAGACACGCCGTCGACCACGTCGGCCACCATGGCCTGACGGATCATGGAGGGAGGCTTCGCGGGTTGGAGTCGTTCTCAGGTGTCCGGCCGAGAGCGAAATCACCGACGGCACGGAAGTAGCCGGGGGCGTAGCCCGTCCAGCGGCGCGACCCGTCGCTCGCCGTGTCGAACACCCTCATGCCGTGATCCGCCCCCGCAAACTCGGCCAGCTGGATGGGCCGCTCCTCGGCGATCAGGGCGGCCAGCCTGCTCCGGGTCTGCTGGGGCGGGGCCTCTCGATCCTCGCTGGCGAGTATCCAGAGAACGGGGATGTTCAGCCCGCGAAGGACCGGCTCGCCCTGATGGCGCCAGCTCGTCCCTTGCGAGCGCAGAGGCCCAAAGAGGCGCAGAAGGAGCGGCGGGTAGCGCAGGATTTCTCCGGTGAACTCACCCTTGATCGCCCCATACCATGGAGCCTCACGATGCTCGCGACGGAGCACCTCCAGTTCACGGAAACCTTCGCGAAAGCCCGAGGCCATCACGGTTCCGGCGGCGTCTGCCAATGCGCCAGCCGCCGCCTGCTCCCCCGAACCGAACCCGGCTTCGGCAACGTCCAGGATCGTTTGCGACCGGTTCTCCTCCAGCGGGCTTTCAAGGAGGCCGTAGCTGACGATGAGGAAGTCTGCCGACGCGCCAGTGGCGGCCAGGGGCGCGACCCAGCCTCCCTGACTGGCCCCGTGCAGGCCGAGCCGTCCCAAACGGGGTCCGGCCAGCCGTCGCGCTTCGCGGGCCGCGGCGACGGCGTCTGCGGCGAGCACTTCGAAATCCTGGGTGTAGCGACCATCCGAGCCGCCCGTGCCCCGTTTGTCGTAGACGAACACGCCGATCCCCTGCAGCGGCAAAAGTTGCTGGAAGGGGTCGAAGACAAGGGCGGAGGTCCGCTCCGAGCCATGCACCTGCACAATGACAGGGACGGTGTCTGGCCCCGCAGGCAGTGTGAGTCGGCCCGCCAGCCTCACGCCGCCGGACCCGGCAAACACCGTATCGACCACGACCGTGGGGACGGCTGTGGCCGCCAGACCCTCGAACCTTTCCAATCCGCCCGGGCAGGAGAAGGCGACGGGGGCCCGGCCGTCATCGATCTCGCCTCCGTGGGACGCGTGCCAGACCCCGTCCGCGTTAAGGCGGAGACGGCCGGTCTCGCCCTCCAGGGTACGCCAGCGCAGCCCGGCCTCGACGGGTGACGCCGTTACGCCGCGCCCGTCACTCAGCCGCCAGGCACCGCTGCAGGCCTGCACCTCAGCCGCAGGAACGGACGGCCCAGCGCCTGTAGCGCAGGCGTTGAGCGTCGTCACAAGCAGCAGCGAAGCCAAAGCCGTCCTGAGCCTCATCTTCAACCTTTGCACCTGCACTCGAAAATCGGTCAAACCGGGAACGGCAGGCCGCCGGTCTAGGGGGTGACTGACGTTCGGCACAATATGGCGTCGGCAAACGCCAAGACGCGCGTCGGATCTGGCAACCTGATGGGAGGCGTTAACCTCTGAATGCGGCTCCCGCGATCCGGCAGGTCTCGAGTGCCGGCGCGTGCAGCGTTTTCCGAGGAGACCCGGACCGACCCGATCATGACTGCAACTCCGAACGCGCCCTGCTGGTGCAACCGATGCGAGGATCCTGGGACATCCGCCCGGTCAGGCTAGGCCCGCAGCCATGCGCACGAACGAGTAACAGATTTGAGCTAGGGTGCGAGTGACTCCATTTTTGAGAGGTGAATCCAATGCGGTTGGAACGTCTCGCCTATGTCAGCCGATCCACCGACCCGGAGGACCAGCTCCTCGCGTTTTCAGACATCCTCGCCCAATCCGTGAGGAACAATCGAGCAGTGGAAGTTACCGGGGCCCTGTCATTCACGCCCGGTCGATATGCGCAAATCCTAGAGGGCGAGGGTCACGCCCTAGACACCCTCCTTCGGAGGATCTCAGTCGATCCCCGTCATTGCGACATGCGGGTCCTGGACCGCGGTCCGATCGAAGAGCGGCTCTTTCCGGACTGGTCCATGATCGTACCCGAGTTTTCACCCGAGGGACGGACCCGCCTCGAGGACATGGTGGCGCACGACGAGGTGTCCACGGCCCAGCTTGTCGACCTGTTCCTAGAGATGCTCCAGCCGCGCAGGGGCAAGCGGGATCCCCTGGCCGGCTCCGGCCTCGCCTGACAACTGGGCGTTAAAGTTCACCCCGCCTGCGGCAAAGCGTTTGATCGCCCGGGGGAAAGGCCGGCAGTGGTGTCCGGACCACCATGAGCCCGGCAGGTCTGGGTGACTTTCCTTGGGCGGGGGAGCTCCTCACGGGTTTCAGGCTCTCGCCGAGAGGTCGTCCGACGTCGAGCAAGGCTAGCGAACGTCGGCGGGCCGCCGTCCAGAGGCGTCCGACCATGGCGGGTTCCGGCCTTCGCTGCGCGTGCACGACGAACGGACGGTCACCGTCGGACACAAGGAGAACCGTCGCGTCCCAGCCGCCCGGCCTCAGGCCGTCCTGGCCGACACGGCGTGGTCCGTAGCCAGACTGGCATGGGTGTACCCCATCGTTTTGAGGGCGGCCTCGTCGCCCTTCAGGGCGTCCAACGCGATCAGGGCGCGAAACGCGGTCCTGAGCCGATCCAAAGACTGCGCCGGAGGTTTGAAGGTCGGCGCACCGGCGCCCTGCTGCCGCGCCAGCGGCACCGTCAGGCCCGTCAGACCGACGGCGGTGAAGGGCGAGAGGCTGCCCCGTCCCTCGGGGAGGCGCGCGACGACGCCCCGGACCATGGTGCGCGAGAGCGAGACCGCTTCCGCGATCCGACTGGGCGGCGTGCCGCTGTCCATGTCGAGGATTTCGAACAAGGCCCCGGTCTTCAAGGCCGGCTGACCGCCGCCCTGCTGGATCAGCGCCGCACGGCCACGGCGGTTCAGAAGGGTTCGATAGGATACAGGAATGATCAAGGCGATATAGCCGGCGTCCTGATCGCCCATTGTGAACAAGGAGGCGTAGTCCAGCGTCGCCTCGTCGATGCGGATGAGATCGCCATCCGTCAGGGCGTCGAGAGCGGCGGGACCGAGCACGGCCTCGCCCTCCAGATCCACGACCTGGCGAGGGAGGTGAAGGGCGGTCATCACCCCGTGCTGCAGGCTCGTGACCGGGCGGGGCGAGAAATCGACCCTAAGATCACGGCCGGACAAAGATCTGAACAGAAGCGGGTTCTTTTCGCGCTCGGCGCTGGCGGTGGGGCTGATCTGGGCCTTCTGCTGCGGGACATCCTCCAGCCTTGGGATGCGCTCGATATCGACCGGGCTGGTCGTCAGCTCTGCACCGTCGATGCGATCGACCCGGCGGATGATGAT
>NCEB01000067.1 GCA_002280475.1 Brevundimonas subvibrioides | reverse complement strand
GGCGTCGCCTCGGGCATGCCGGAAATGCTGAAATAGCGATCCGGCGGCGGGAAGAGCGGCGCCAGAACGTCGGTCTTGCCGGCGTCGAGCGCCAGATAGACGCCGGGCAACATGGACAAGGTCGGTGGATTGGCGACCATGGCGGACGCCATCAGCTGCACGCCGAAGCCGCCGATCTTCAGATCGGCCGGACCGCTCTCGCTGGGCATCGTCACGGTCGCCGGGTCGGCTTCGTACCGGGCGTGGACGCGCCGCATCAGGGCGGGCAGGTTCGGAACGGCCGCACGGGCGACGGGGTCTTCACCCAGCAGGCGGTCCACCCGGTCCAGATAGGCGTCGATATGGGCCGGCCGTTTCACGGTCTGGTCCTGACCTTCCAGGCTGGCCAGGGCGACGCGTCCGATCACGTCGGGATGCCGCTTCAGCACGGACAGGGCCAGGTGGGTGCCGTAGCTGATGCCCCACAGATTGACCTTCTCCACGCCCAGATGGCGGCGCAGGTCATTGATGTCGTCGGCGTTCTGCTCGGTATTGTATCCTGTCATCGCCACGCCGGCTCGGGTCCAGTCCACCCAGGCCTTCTGCATCTCGTCGCGGTACCAATCCGTCATTTCCCGGTGGGTCAGGGCGGGCCAGGGGGCGGTGGACGCCGGACGCTCGGGGATATGGGCCGACAATCCGGTGCCGCGTTGATCGAAGGCGATGACGTCCGCCACCGCTCTCAGCGCCATGAAGATCGGAAACCGATTCCCCATCGCCGCGCGGACGCCCGACCCGCCTGGCCCGCCCGCCAGATAGACGATCGGCGGCCCTGGGTTCGCGCTGGTCGAAGGAAACCGCACATAGCCCAGACGAATGCGGCGCGAACCGGGGATGCGCCGATCCTCGGGGACCTCGAAGAAGCCGCGTTCGGCGTCTGTCTCCTGGCCGTCTCCAGCGACGAAGCGGAACGGGCCGGGCTGTTCCTGGGCCTGGGCGCTCCAGGGCAGAGCCAGGCCAGGAAGGGCGAGGCCGGCGGCGGCGAGGATGGAGCGGCGGTTCATGAGTGCATGGGTCATGGGAAGGGATCGAAGCAGGCTTTCGGGCCGACGGGGACGGGCTTCGGCGAACGGCGCGTCTGCGTCGGTGAACGGCAGCGCTTTCCGGCCAATGACACGCTAGGCTCCCGTAATGTGGCGGCTGCTTCTCATCGTGATTCTCCTGACCGCCCTCCCGACGGGTTTGCGGGCGCAGGATTGGCAATCCTGTCGCGGTGAACGGGGCGCTGCGGCGCCGGTTCTTCGGGACTGTCAGGCGGTGGAGGGCGTTCTGGACCCCCAGGGGCGGGCGCTGTGGCTTCGTTCTGTCGTGCGCCGTCCAGACGGCGCTGGGCCCGCCGCCCTGTATGTCGTCGGCACGGCCTCTTCCGAAGTCTGGCTCAATGGTAAGCGGCTGGGCGCCAACGGACGACCGGGCGCTTCCGCCTCGACCGAAACGCCCGGCCGCTACGAAGCGGCCTTCCCGGTTCCCGAAACTCTATGGCGGCCCGGCGACAATCAGGTCGTGATCCACATGTCGTCGTTTCACGGCGCGGTGCGGTTGGACGGCCCCATCGCGGGGATCGTGGTCGCCCCCTATCCGTGGCCGTCGCGCGCGGTCTCCTTGGCGGTGGTCTTCACGGTCGCGGGCGCCCTCTTCGCCGCCGCCTTCGGTTTCGCCTTCATCCACGGCCTGCGCCGAACGGGGTCAAGCTTGGCGCTGGCGATCCTGGCGGGCATCGCGGGGCTGCAGGCGATTCTGGAGAGCCTGCGGGCGCTCGTGCCCTACGCCTATCCTGTGCACGGCTGGCGTCTGGTCGGCATCTGGCTTCTGACCGCCGCCTTCGCCGTGCTGCTGACCTCCTATGTCTTGGAGCGCTTCTGGCCCCAGGCGCGCCGCCTGCTGATCGCCTTCGCCATGGTCGCCGTTGGCGCGACCGTCTTTGCGCCCGGCTTCGATCTGAAGAGCCTGCTGGCCTTGATGGTCGGCCTGTCGCTCGCCGCCATGGCGGCCGGCGTCGGCGTGTATCGCCGTCGCGCGGGGGCTCGTCTGACCCTGGCCTACCTCTGTCTCTTCATGGCGACCGGCCTTCTTTTCCCCGCCTGGCTGGTCGATCTCTCCTATTTCCTGTTCGCCGCCGGCCTCCTTGCGGATCCCGCTCAAGGACATCGTCTCCATCGTGGGCGCGGACGACTATGTGGAACTGCGACTGACCGATGGACGCAAACTGCTGCACGCCGCCCGTCTTGATCGGCTGGAAGCCGAACTGCCGGCGGGTTTTCTTAGGGTCCACCGCTCTGTGATCGCCAACCTCACGCATGTTTGCGGTTTCGAGCGTGACGGTTCGCGCGGCCGGCTGCTGATGGACGAAGGCAAGCCCTTGCCCATCAGCCGAAATCGTCTTTCGACCGTCCGTGATGCGCTGGAAGCGCCGACCGTCGTGACATGACATGAGCCGTACCTGCCGAGTTCCGCGCCTAAGGCCGGAAAAGGCGCCGTGGAATGCGATTTCCATCCCAAACGCCCCCCGCATTAGCGGTCCTGTCATCATCGTGCTAAGAGCCCCGCCCTTTATAAGGGCGGCGATGTCGCCAGAGCATTTCAGTCTTCAGGAGAAGCACACATGAGCAGGGTGCTGGTCATTGGCGCCGGCGGCGTCAGTTCCGTCGCGGTCCACAAGATGGCGATGAATGCGGACATCTTCTCGCACATCACTCTGGCGAGCCGCACCAAGTCCAAGTGCGACGCCATCGCCGAGTCCGTCAAGTCGCGCTTTGGCGTGACCATCGACACGGCGGCGATCGACGCCGACGACGTGGCGGCGACCACGGCCCTGATCCAGGCGGTCAAGCCCGCCCTGGTCGTCAACCTGGCCCTGCCGTACCAGGACCTGGCCATCATGGACGCCTGCCTGGCGGCCGGGGTCAACTACCTCGACACCGCCAACTACGAGCCGCGCGACGAGGCCAAGTTCGAATACAAGTGGCAGTGGGCCTACCAGGACCGCTTCAAGGAAGCCGGTCTGATGGCT
>NCEB01000050.1 GCA_002280475.1 Brevundimonas subvibrioides | reverse complement strand
CAGACCAATCGCGCGGAGCGTCGAGGCGTTCGCGAAACGGTATTTCATTGTCATCCCGGCGACCGCCGGGACGCTCCGCCCGCCCTTCCCAACCCGTTCGCAGCGGAAGAGCGATGACGCATGGCCGCGCCCCGCGTCACAGAACCATGATGACCCGCCGGACCCCGATCGACTAAACGGCGGCTCTATCCAGGAGCCTCCCCATGCGTCTCGACCGTCGCAGTCTGTTCACCGCCGGCGCCGCCAGCTTCGCCTTCTCGGGCCTGCCGCGCTTCGCCGCCGCCCAGGACCTGCCGTCCGACGAGACCTATCGCAACGAGGTCCATGGTTACGGCCCCCTGCGCGCCGACCCGTTCCGCGTCTTTGACCTGCCCGAGGGCTTCTCCTACCGCGTCGTCTCCCAGGCCGGTGAAACCATGAGCGACGGCCTGTTCGTGCCCTACAAGGCCGACGGCATGGGCTGTTTCGATCTCGGCGGCGGCCAGGTCGCCCTGATCCGCAACCACGAGCTCAAGCCCCGCGACACCAGCTATGGCCCCGCCGGAGTCCGCTCCGAGCGCATCGGCCTGATCGACAAGAGCCGGGCCTATGACGTCACCGGCGACATGCCCCTGACCGGCGGCACCACGACCATCGTCTACGACATGAATCAGCGCCGCACGGTCAGCCAGCACCTCAGCCTGACCGGCACCATCGTCAACTGCGGCGGCGGCAAGACCCCCTGGGGCACCTGGCTCAGCGGCGAGGAGAACACCGACGGCATCGCCGCCGGCCTGTCCCGGAACCACGGCTTCATGTTCGAGGTCAGCCCCACCGCCACCGGCCTCCAGCAGGCGGTGCCGCTGACCGCCATGGGCCGGTTCCAGCACGAGGCCGCCTGCGTCGATCCCCGCACCGGCATCGTCTACATGACCGAGGACAGCTTCGGCCGCACCGGCCTGTTCTACCGCTACCTGCCCGAGGCCCCCGGCGAACTGGTCAAGGGCGGACGGCTCCAGGCCCTGGTCATCAAGGGCCAGCCGGGCGCGGACACCTCCAACATCGACACCCGTCTGTGGAACATGGGCGACTGGGTCGAGGTCGAATGGATCGATCTGGACGACGTCGAGGCCCCCGACGACGACCTGCGGATGCGCGGCCATCAGCGCGGCGCGGCCAACTTCGCGCGCGGCGAGGGCATCGAGTTCGGTCGCGGCGAACTCTATTTCACCTGCACCTCGGGCGGCGCGGCCCAGGACGGCCAGGTCATGCGCTACGTCCCCTCCCCGCGCGAAGGCCAGTCCGACGAGAGCGGCGGCCGGCTGCAGCTGTTCTTCGAATCCGTTGACGACAAGGTCTTTGACTACGGCGACAACCTGACGATCGCGCCGTGGGGCGACATCATCATCTGCGAGGACCGCTATTCCGAGACCGATCGCAACCACCTGCGCGGCATCACGCCCGAGGGGAAGGTCTATGTGATCGGCCGGAACGTGTTCGAGGGCAACGCCGAGCTGGCTGGCGCGACCTTCTCGCCGGACGGCCGCACCCTGTTCGTGAACATCTACTGGCCCGGCATCACCCTGGCCATCACCGGCCCGTGGGAGACTCTGCGCGCCTGATCGCCGACACGCTCAGCCGCGCGGGCCACTCATGAACAGCCGCGGCTGGGACCGGCGGACCAGCCACAGGTTCGCCGTCGCCAGGGCCAGCACCAGGGCCGCGCCCGCCTGGTGAAGCCCGCCCAGCCAGATCGGCACGACATTGACCAGGGTCACGACGCCCAGCGCCGCCTGCAGCCACAGCGCCACCGCCACCCCGATCGCCGCCGCACCCAGCCCCTCGGCCAGCCTCCAGCGCCACGCCTGCACCGCATAGACGGTCGCCCCCAGCACCAGCAGATAGCCCCAGATCCGGTGATTGAACTGCACCAGGGCCGTATCGTGCAGGAAGGCCAGCGCTCCCTGACCCCAGTCGACCGGCGCCAGGATCGCTCCGTTCATCAGCGGCCAGTCGGTATAGATGAAACCCGCCTTGGCCCCCGCCACCAGCCCGCCCAGCAGGCACTGGAGAAAGACCGCGCCCCAGAGCACCGTGGCCCCCCGGCTCCATCCCGCCGGCGACCGCGACGTCTCCGGACCGTTCCACGCCTCCAGCCCCGTCCAGATCAGCCCGGCGAAGATCAGCAGCGCCAGCCCAAGATGCACGGTCAGCCGCTCTGGCGCGACATCGACCCGCTCCGACAGGCCCGACGACACCATCCACCAGCCGATCGTCCCCTGCATCCCGCCCATCACCAGTAGCAGGGCGCACCGCCACACCAACCGGTCCGGCAGGGCAAACCGGCCGAGGAACGACCGCTCGGGCAGAAGTCGGAACGCCAGGAAGGCGAAGAACGGCAGGGCGAACACCACCCCGATCAGCCGCCCGAACAACCGGTGGAACCACTCCCACCAGAAGATGCCCTGGAACTCGCTCAGGCTCATGCCGGCATTGACCAGGGCGTATTGCGGGATCGCCTTGTACTTCTCGAAGGCCTCGTTCCAGTCGGCCTCGGTCAGTGGCGGCAGGGCCCCCATGATCGGCTGCCATTCGGTGATCGACAGGCCCGACCCGGTCAGACGGGTGATCCCGCCGATCACGACCATGGCGAACACCATGACGGCGGTGAAGAACAGCCAGACGGCCACGACCCGCGACTGTTCGACTTTTCCGAAACGGTTCATTCGACGCCCGACGCTCCGACCGATACAGTGACGCCTCGCGGCGTCGACGGGCGGTATGCCCCTGCATCGCGGCAAGATCAAAGCCGCCGGCCGGACGCGAGGTCGCATGCGGCACCGGGCTGAGGAGAGACAGACACCATGCAGCAGGCCGATATCGCGATCGCCATCGTGGGCGTGCTGATCCTGGCCTGGGCCGGTGATCAGCTGACCGGTCGCAGAGGGCTGTTCGCGGCCTCTCTCGTGTCCGCGACCGGGGCCGTGTGCGGCTGGTTCCTGGCGGTCCGCGTCTTTGGCGCGGCCTCGATGGACGAGATCGGCTGGACCGCCTGGTCCGGAGCTGGATCCGTGCTCGGCCTCGTCACCTTCTACCTGTTCCGGAATACCCGCTGATGGGCCTGCGCACGCGCCGCGCCGTGGCCTCCCTCGGCATCATGATCTTCCTCATCGGCTACATCTGGGTCGCCATCGCCGTCGGGGGGCTGATCCCGGACCATCCCCTCGCCCTGCTGACCTATTACGCACTGGCCGGCACCCTCTGGGGCCTGCCCCTCTTCCCCCTTCTCTCCTGGGCCGAGGGCAAGCCGTTCTTCAAACGGCGCTGAGGGTCCCAAAGGCAAGAATACGCAAGCGAACGCCAATCCGCCGCAAGAAGGGGCTGTGACCGCCGGGCTCTGGTGTGCCGAGACGGCCGCTGTGGCCGTCCGACGCCCCGGCGCTCGCAGCGCCTGCTCGGAAGACCCGCTCATGTCCCTCCGCTTCGCCCTTCTCGCCGCTGTCGCATCGATCGCGACCGTCGCCGCCGCCTCATCCTCCACCGCCCAGACCTGGACGCCGCTGGAGGCCTCCCGCTTCGCCGCGGAGTTCACCCAGCCCTGGATCGGCGTGCCAGACGGGTCCAGCGGCGCGCCCCGTCAGGGCTGGCTTGGCGCGCCCGACGGATTCTTCACCCGCGAGGTCCACCTCGCCTACGACTGGATCGATGCCGACGGCGGTGAGGCCCACCGCGTCATCGCCCGCTTCAACTACCCACTCTCGCGCCGGCTCTGGGTCGGCGTCGAGGCCCCGATCTATCAGGACCTCGACAGCGGCGGCTCCGGCATCGGCGACATCGGGGTCACGGCCCAGGTCATGCTCGCCGAGACGCGAGACCTGTCCCTGAACGCCGGCCTCGGCCTCGAACTGCCCACCGGCGACGACTCGGTCGGCGCGGGCGAGGTGTTCGGTGTCACGCCCCAGGTCAATCTGTGGACGGACCTCGGGGCCGGTGTCTCCTTTCGGAGCCGGGCCTCATATGCCGCGCGCGACGAAGGCGGCGCGGACGGCTTCGGCCTGAGTCTCGCGCTCGGCCAGACCGTGACGCCGGCCGAGGCGGCACCGCTCGGCCAGTTCACCTATTCCCTGGCCGTGAACTGGTTCGCGCCGGACGAGGGCAAAGACGTGGTGACCGTGACACCCGCGCTGAGGACCCGGCTCGTCGACAGCCTGTTCCTGCTCATCGGTGTGGAGTTGCCGGTCTCCGATGACGAACCGTTCGACCAGCGCTGGATCATTCAACTTGTGAGGGGTTTCTGACCCAGCCCTCAAGCAGCGACCGCCGGCGTCGCGAGCGGTCGGACGAACAACCCGTCCTCAGGCAGAGAGCCGCCGCGCGGCTCACGTTAAGGCGAACAGGAATGGGTCAAGGGAAAATGGTCGGAGCGACAGGATTCGAACCTGCGACCCCTTGACCCCCAGTCAAGTGCGCTACCAGGCTGCGCCACGCTCCGAGAGGCCGGTCCTATAGCGGCGGGACCGCGCCGTCGCAAACCCTAAAAGCGGGGCTCGGACCGATTGTCTGTCAGCCGGCCAGGACCGCGTCCAGCCGCGACCGGGCGGCCTCGATTTCGGCCAGGACAGCGCGCAACCGCCCGCCCGACGAGCCCCCGATCGCCACTGCGTCTCGCGGCGCGCTGGCGGGCGCGTTGCCCTCGCCCGCCTCAAGCGTGAACGCCGCGCCCGGCTCGCCATAGGCCGCCAGCGCCGCGAGGCCCTGCTCCTTGTGCAGCCGCTGAACGCCCCGGATCGTCAGCCCCTGATCGTGCAGCAAACGCCGGATCGCCTTCAGGATCACGATGTCTTGCGGCCGATAAAACCGCCGTCCGCCGGCCCGCTTGACCGGGGTGACGAACGGAAACTTGGTCTCCCAGAAACGCAGCACATGCTGCGGCGCACCGACCGCCTCTGCCGCTTCCGAGATGGTGCGGAAGGCCTGCGGGGATTTGGCCACCTCAGGTGCCGTTCGCGCCGTGGACCCGGGCCTTCATGATCTGGCTGGCGCGGAAACTGATGACCCGGCGCGGATTGATCGCGGCGGGCTCCCCTGTCTTGGGATTGCGCCCCATCCGGGCCCGCTTCTCGCGAACCTGAAACACGCCGAAGCCGGAAAGCTTGACGGTCTCGCCCTTTTCCAGGGCTTCGACGATCAGGTCCAGCGTCCGCTCCACCAAGGTCGAACACTCCTGTCGCGACAGCCCGACCTCGTCATGGACCGCCTCGCACAGATCGGCACGCGTCAATGTCTGAAGTTCGCCCACGGATCGGTCCCCCAAGGTCCAGCCCGTTCCATAAAGAGGCGAAAAGGCCACGAAGTCAAAGCGCGAGCGTCGTTAAGGGCCCTTCAGAGCCGCAGCGCGCAGGCGCCCCAGGTCAGGCCGCCGCCCATGGCCTCCAGCAGGATCAGGTCGCCTCGCTGGATCCGCCCGTCTCGGATAGCCGTATCCATGGCCAGCGGGATCGACGCCGCCGAGGTGTTGGCATGCATCGCCACCGTCGAGATCACCTTGTTCTCGTCAAGCCCTAAGCGGTCACCGACGCCCTTGATGATCCGCTGATTGGCCTGGTGCGGCACGAACCAGTCGACCTCCGGCACCGTGATGCCTGAGGCCGCGCAGGCGGCGGTGATGGCCTCGGCGATGTTGACGACCGCGTGGCGGAACACCTGGTTGCCCGCCATCCGCAGGTGGCCGACCGTCCCCGTGCTGGACGGGCCACCGTCGACATAGAGAAGGTCCGTCTTGGTCCCGTCCGAGCGCAGCGCGAAACCCAGAACGCCCTGGTCCGCGCTGGTGCCCTGCCCCTCGCGCGGCTCGACCACGAAGGCGCCGGCCCCGTCGCCGAACAGCACGCAGGTCGACCGGTCGGTCCAGTCCATCAGCCGGGTCATCTCCTCGGCACCGATGACGACCGCGCATTTCGACAGCCCGCGCGCCACGAAGCCGTCGGCCACGCTCAGCGCATAGACGAAGCCCGAACAGACCGCCTGGACGTCGAAGGCGATGCAGGTCGGCGCGCCCAGCTTCCTTTGCACGATCGAGGCCGTCGCCGGGAACGTCATGTCGGGCGTCGTCGTGGCCACGATGATCATGTCCACGTCGGCGGGCACCCGGCCCGCGTCGGCCAGAGCGCGGCGGGCGGCCTCGGTGGCCAGTTCGCTGGTCGGCTGGTCGTCCCGGGCGCGGTGCCGCTGCCGGATGCCCGTCCGTTCGATGATCCATTCGTCGGAGGTATCGACGATTCTGGACAGGTCGTCATTGGTGACGATCTGCTCGGGCAGGAAGGAACCCACGCCGGTCACGGCGCTACGGATGACGCTCACGAAACAGTCTCTTCACTGGGCACTCCAGCCGGGGCCGCGTGCATGACGCTGTCGAGCCGCCCGAGATTGGCCCCGACGGTCTTCATGTAATCACTTCGGGCCAGGTCGACCGCGATGCGGATGGCGTTGCCGAATCCCTTGGCGTCGGCTCCGCCGTGGCTCTTCACCACGATTCCGTTCAGCCCCAGCAGCGGACCGCCGTTGATCGCGCTGGGGTCGATCTTGCGGCTCATTTCCTTCAGCGCCGGCATGGCGATGAAGGCCCCGGCCTTGGCCTGCAGGCTCGATGTCAGCGCCTGCTTCAGCAGGGTCGAAATGAACCGCGCCACGCCCTCGGCGGTCTTCAGGGCGATGTTGCCGGTGAAGCCGTCGGTGACCACCACATCGACCGTGCCCTTGGCGATGTCGTCGCCCTCGACGAAGCCGTGATAGTTCAGCCCCAGCCCGCCCTCGCGCAGGATCCGGGCCGCCTCGCGCACCTCGTCGTGGCCCTTCACGTCCTCGGACCCGACGTTCAGGATGCCGATCGTCGGTCGGACGCCGCCGTGAACGGCGGTGTGAAAAGCCTCGCCCATGATGGCGAACTCGACCAGCTGCTCGGCATCGCTCTCGATGTTGGCGCCCACGTCCAGGACGGCGGTCACACCGCGCAGCGTGGGCCAACTGGCCACGATCGCCGGACGCTCCAGCCCGGGCGCCGACATGCGCAGGATCAGCTTGGAGATCGCCATCAGGGCGCCGGTGTTGCCCGCCGACACGGCCGCGCCGGCCTCTTCGAGCTTCACCGCCTCGACGGCGTTCCACAGGCTGGAACCCTTGCCGCGTCGCATGGCCTGGGCCGGCTTCTCGTCCGACGCGACCTTCTTGTCGGTGTGCCGGATGTCGCAGACGTCGCCCGTCAGATCGTGACGGGCCATCTCGGCGACGATGGCCGCTTCGTCGCCGTGCAGCAGAAAGCGGACGCCCTCCCCGCCGTGACGGCGGATATAGTCGCGCACTCCGGCCACGACGACCGGCGGACCATGGTCTCCGCCCATGGCATCAAGCGAGATCACGGTCGGGATGGGCAAGGGGTCGAAAGGCTCCGGCGCGTCGTCCGAGGACGCGATCTTGTTCGTTCAGGATACCGCCCCGCCGGGCGGATGCAATGACGCCCGACGCAGGGTCAGCTTTTTCCGTCGCTACCCGACGGCCGGAACGCCTTCAGGACGGCGAACGGTGAGATTTCGGCGGGTTCTTCGGGCTGAACGAACTGGGCCCCCGGCTTTCTCGGAAACGGATCCAGCGCCAGGGCGAACTGTTCGACAACGTACTGGCCCAGATCGATTCGCCCCTCCTCGATGACGTCGGGCGCGTCATCGTCCAGCGTCACCTCGACTTCGGGCAACGCCTCGACCTGTTCGACCAGATGCACCGAGAACCGCTCGTCGACGGTGACGGGCAGGGGCTCCAGAGTAATGCCGCAGACCTGTTCGGCATCTGCGGTCACCCGCCCGGACAGGGTCCAGCCGACATGGGCCGGCGCGACGGTGATCGTGGCTTCCAGCGAGGCCAGCGACGCCAGGTCCAGAGCCTTGATGATCCGCGCGCGCGCGGCTTCGTCCGGTGCCAGATGGCGGGTGATGCCCGCGCCGATCTCGTTGACGCGAACGACCTCGCTGAACGGCAGCCGATGATCCGGGTTCATGCCGCGACCTCCGCCCAGGCGGGCCGGGCCAGCACCTCATCCAGCGACTGCGACGCCAGCCCGGAACGCGCGCGCAGCGCGTAATCCACCAACCCCTCGGCCACGGCGGCGTCCGCGCCCTCATAAACATTGCGGGCCAGGGCCTCGGCCAGGGCGGGCCGGTCCGCGGCCCGGATCGGGGTCTCATAGGCCGTCATGCGGCCGTACAGGGCTTCGCCCAGCTTCCGCATCTTCTTGGCCATGGTGACGTCGTGCACGCCCAACTCGCGCAAGGCATTGTCCAGCGCCGAAACATAGACATCGAACAGATCCTGAGCGATCTCGGCGCCCCGCTCGCCCTCGTCGCGCAACCGCAGGATCAGCAGCAGCACATGCAGGGTATAGAGTTCGAACCGGGCGTCGATCTCGTCCGTCACCCCCAGCGCCGTATAGAACCCCGGCTGACGGGCCTGATCGACCGCCTGGGAGTACAGCGACAGCCCGATACGCTCCGGGGGGCGGCTCTTGAACAGGTTCTGCAGCATGATCAACGGCCCCTTTTCCGCCGCGCCGTTGAACTAGGACGCGGGTCCGTCTAGGTCAAAGACCTTGTTTCGTCGCAGGCAGCCGATTTCATGACCACCCTCGTCACCCGTCTGGCCCTCGTCTCGGCCGTCGCGGCCCTGGCCTCGGCCTGCGCCCCGGTCGTCGGAACCCATGGTTTCCAGACCGTCGATGTCGCTCCCGCCGAGATCAAGGTCGGCGAGGACACCAAGTCCACCGTCCTGGCCCAGCTGGGTTCGCCGTCGGCCACGTCGACCTTCGAAGAGAACATCTGGTACTACATCAGCCAGACGACCGAGCGGTACACCTACAACCGCCCCCAGGTGTCGCAGCGGTCGATCACCGCCATCACTTTCAACGAAGCCGACGACACGGTCGCCGAGGTGCGCAACCTTGGACTGGAAGACGGCCAGCAGATCGCCATGAACGAGCGCGAGACCCCGACGCGCGGCCGCGAGCTGACCGTTATCGAGCAGCTTCTAGGCAACGTCGGCCGCGGCCAGCTGCCCCGCACCAACGAGGACGTCCCCGGCCAGCGCCGCCCGGATTAAAGTCCTCTCCCGTAGGGGGAGGTAGCACGAGGCGCAGCGAAGTGACGGAGGGGGAACGCCCCGAACACCGCATGCGTGGCTGACCCCCTTTACCACTTCGTGGTCCCCCTCGCCCAAAGGGGGAGAATGAGAAACGCCCCGGAGATCGCTCTCCGGGGCGTCTTTCATTTCGGCCTGCGCGAGGGCTAGCCGAGATTTCCGCTCGCCAAGACCGCCAGCAGAAGAAGCGCGACGATGTTGGTGATCTTGATCATCGGGTTCACCGCCGGGCCGGACGTGTCCTTGTAGGGATCGCCGACCGTGTCGCCGGTCACCGCGGCCTTGTGCGCCTCGGAGCCCTTGCCGTGGACGACGCCGTTCTTGTCGGTGAAGCCCTCCTCGATCACCTTCTTGGCGTTGTCCCAAGCCCCGCCGCCCGAGGTCATCGAGATGGCCACGAAC
This sequence comes from Brevundimonas subvibrioides, assembly GCA_002280475.1. Classification (GTDB taxonomy): domain Bacteria; phylum Pseudomonadota; class Alphaproteobacteria; order Caulobacterales; family Caulobacteraceae; genus Brevundimonas; species Brevundimonas aurifodinae. The sequence goes on along the minus strand of NCEB01000050.1, from coordinate 1,238 downwards.
AGGCCGGTCACGATCACCCCCATCAGCATGGCCCCCAGCGAGGCGAAGGCGTTGGCCTTGTCCGAGATGAACAGGATCGCGACGAACAGCACGATCGGCGACAGCACCGGCAGAAGGGACGGCACGATCATCTCGCGGATCGCCGCCTTGGTCAGGATGTCGACGGCCCGGCCGTACTCCGGCTTGACCTCATAGGTCATGATGCCGGGGTTCTCGCGGAACTGACGACGAACCTCTTCCACGACCGATTCGGCCGCCCGACCCACGGCCATCATCGACATGCCGCCGAACAGAAAGGGCAGCAGCCCCCCGAACAGCAGGCCGACGACGACGTAGGGGTTGGTCAGATCGAAGGCGACCGTGCCCATGTTGGCGAAGAACGGATAGTCCGCCGGGTTGGCGGCGAAATACTGCAGGTCCGACGTATAGGCCGCGAACAGCACCAGCGCGCCGAGGCCCGCCGAACCGATCGCATAGCCCTTGGTCACGGCCTTGGTGGTGTTGCCAACCGCGTCCAGGGCGTCCGTCACATGACGCACGTCGCTGGGCAGCCCCGCCATTTCGGCGATGCCGCCGGCGTTGTCGGTCACGGGACCGAAGGCGTCCAGCGCCACGATCATCCCCGCCACGCCCAGCATGGTCGTGGTGGCGATGGCGATGCCGAACAGGCCTGCCAGCTGGAAGCTGGCCACGATGCCGACGATGATCACCAGCGCCGGAAGCGCGGTCGACTCCAGCGACACGGCCAGACCCTGGATCACATTGGTGCCGTGACCCGACACCGAGGCGTTGGCCACCGACCGCACGGGCCGGAAGTTGGAGCCGGTGTAGTATTCGGTGATCACCACGATGGCCGCGGTGACCAAAAGGCCCACGAGGCCGGACCAGAACAGGGCCATGGGCTCGATCTGCAGACCGCTGGTCGTCACGACCGGACCGGTGACCATGGTCGTGATGACCCACCAGACCGCCCCGACCGACAGCACGCCTGTGACGATCAGGCCCTGATACAGGGCCCCCATGATGTTGTTGGACTTGCCCAGACGCACGAAGAACGAGCCGATGATCGAGGTCACCACGCAGATGCCGCAGATCGCCAGCGGCAGCAGCATCATCGTCTCGACGTAGGGCTGGTCGCGGAAGAAGATCGCGGCCAGCACCATGGTGGCGACCGTGGTCACCGCATAGGTCTCGAACAGGTCGGCGGCCATGCCGGCGCAGTCGCCGACGTTGTCGCC
>NCEB01000049.1 GCA_002280475.1 Brevundimonas subvibrioides | reverse complement strand
TTCGAGGTGAAGTCGACCAACGGCGACACCTTCCTGGGCGGCGAGGACTTCGACGTGCGCCTGGCCGACTATCTGGCCGACGAGTTCAAGAAGGAACAGGGCGTCGACCTGCGCCAGGACAAGCTGGCCCTGCAGCGCCTGCGCGAAGAGGCGGAAAAGGCCAAGAAGGAGCTCAGCTCCACGACCCAGTACGAGGTCAATCTGCCGTTCATCACCATGAACGCCTCGGGCCCGCTGCACCTGAACATCAAGCTCAGCCGCGCCAAGCTGGAAGCCCTGGTCGACGACCTGATCCAGCGCACCATCGAGCCCTGCGCCAAGGCGCTGAAGGACGCGGGCCTCAAAGCCTCGGACATCGACGAGGTGGTGCTGGTCGGCGGCATGACCCGCATGCCCAAGGTGCAGGAGGCCGTGAAGGCCTTCTTCGGCAAGGAACCGCACAAGGGCGTCAACCCTGACGAGGTCGTGGCGCTGGGCGCCGCCGTTCAGGCCGGCGTGCTGCAGGGCGACGTCAAGGACGTGCTGCTGCTCGACGTCACGCCCCTGACGCTGGGGATCGAGACCTTGGGCGGCGTCTTCACCCCCCTGATCGAGCGCAACACGACCATCCCGACCAAGAAGAGCCAGGTGTTCTCGACCGCCGACGACAATCAGTCGGCCGTGACCATCCGCGTCTTCCAGGGCGAGCGTCCGATGGCCGCCGACAACAAGATGCTGGGTCAGTTCGACCTGATGGGCATTCCGCCCTCGCCGCGCGGCATGCCGCAGATCGAGGTGGCCTTCGACATCGACGCCAACGGCATCGTCAACGTCTCGGCCAAGGACAAGGCGACCAACAAGGAACAGTCGATCCGCATCCAGGCCAACGGCGGCCTCTCGGACGCCGACATCGACAAGATGGTCAAGGAAGCCGAGGCCAACGCCACCGCCGACAAGGCCAGGAAGGACCTGGTCGAGGCCCAGAACGCGGCCGACAGCCTGATCCACTCGACCGAGAAGGCCCTGGCCGAACACGGCGACAAGGTCGGCGCCGACGAAAAGGCCGCCATCGAAACCGGCCTGACCGAGCTGAAGGCGGCCCGCGACGGCACCGACCCCGAGGACATCCGCGCCAAGACCAACACCCTGGTCCAGGCCTCGATGAAGCTGGGCGAGGCCATGTACGCCCAGGCCGCCGGCGGCTCGGGTGACGACGCCCCCGCCGACGACGGCGTGGTCGACGCCGAGTTCGAGGAGGTCTCCTCGGACGACGATCAGAAGAAGAGCGCCTGATGCACGTCCCTCCCGAACACGATCGGGAGGGCGTCTCAGGAGACCGCAGGGCGGCGGCGCCGGACGGAGTGAGAGAAGTGAGAGTCACTTTCACCCACTCTCGCTCCAACGGCGCTCCCGGCCGCATTCTTGCATCATCGCCCCCGACGCCCATGTCTCTGGCGTCGCCGTTCCGGATAGATCGCCCGCAAACAAGAGGCGTGAACGGAATGTCAGGGGTTGGCAGAGGACCATCGGCGCATGGCGCGTGACTATTACGAAGTGCTGGGGGTCGATCGGGGGATCGACGCCGCCGGCCTGAAATCCGCCTATCGCAAGCTGGCGATGGAACATCACCCGGACCGCAACGGCGGCTCGGAAGAGTCCATGGCGAAGTTCAAGGAGCTGTCGGAGGCCTATTCGGTCCTGTCCGATGACAACAAGCGGGCCGCCTACGACCGGTTCGGCCACGCGGGCGTCAATGGCCAGGGCGGCGGCGGCCAGCAGGGCTTCCACGACGTCAACGACATCTTCGCCCAGGTCTTCGGCGACGCCTTCGGCGACGTGTTCGGCGGACGCCGACAGTCCAATGGCCCGCGACGCGGCTCGGACCTGCGCTACGACCTCGAGATCACCCTGGAGCAGGCCTACAAGGGCGCCGAGGTCGAGATCGCCGTGCCGACCACGGCGACGTGCGAGACCTGCACCGGTTCGGGCGCCAAGCCCGGGGCCAAGCCCTCGACCTGCTCGACCTGCAACGGCGCGGGCCGCATCCGCCAGGCCAACGGCTTCTTTCAGATGGAGCGCACCTGCCCGTCGTGCGGCGGCCAGGGCCAGCGTCTGGCGGCCGCCGACGTCTGCACCAGCTGTCACGGCCACGGTCAGGTCCGAAAGACCCGCAAGCTGGCGCTGAAGGTCCCGGCCGGGGTCGACGACGGCTCGCGCATCCGCCTGTCGGGGGAAGGCGACGCCGGCACGCGGGGTGGCCCGCGCGGCGACCTCTATGTCTTCCTGTCGGTCCAGCCCCACGACCTGTTCGAGCGCGACAATCTGGATCTGCTGGTCACCGTGCCCGTGCCCATGACGGTCGCGGTCCTGGGTGGCGACATCGAGGCCCCATGCCTGGTGTCCGAGGCCTGCGACGGCCAGTGCAAGGCCCCCGTCAGCGTCCCCGCCGGGGCCCAGACCGGCAAGACGGTCCGCATCCGCGGCAAGGGCATGCCCCACCTGAACGGCCGCCAGCGCGGCGACCTGGTGGTGGAACTGTTCGTCGAGACCCCTACCGACCTGACGCCCCGCCAGAAGGAGTTGATGCAGGAACTGGCGGCCTCCTTCGGCGACGACCAGAGCCCCCGGAACTCCTCCTTCGCGGGCAAGGCCAAGCGTTTCTGGGCCGACATCCTGGGAGCCGAGGAGCCCCGGTCCCAGCGCGAGAGCGCCCAGTGAGGGTTCGCGGGGGGCCCGCCCGGTGAGCGACCTGTTTCACGTCGGCATCTCCGGCGCGCGCGGCCGCATGGGGCGGGCCGTCAGCCAGGCCCTGGACGCGCGCGACGACGTCGTGGTCGCCGTCCGCTTCGACTGGGGCGAGACGCCGGATCTGTCGCTGTGCGACGTCGTCATCGACTTTTCGACCGCCGAGGCCTCGGTCGCCCTGGCCCGGATCGCGGCCGAACGCGGTGGCCCCGCTCTGGTGATCGGATCGACCGGCTTCTCGCCGGAGCAGGACAAGGAGATCGCCCGTGCCGCCGAACGCATCGCCATCGTCCGCAGCGGCAATTTCTCGCTGGGCGTCAACATCCTGATCGGTCTGGTCGAACACGCGGCCCAGAGGCTGGACGCGCGCGACTGGGACATCGAGATCGCCGAGGCCCATCACCGAAAGAAGGTCGACGCCCCCTCCGGCACCGCCCTGATGCTGGGCGAGGCCGCCGCCGCCGGGCGCGGCCGTGACCTCGCAGACCTTCGCAGCCCCCCCTACGACGGCGTCGGCGAGCCGCGCGAGACCGGCCGGATCGGCTTCTCTTCCATTCGGGCGGGTGGGATCGTCGGCGAGCACACCGTCCTGTTCGCCTCGGAGGACGAGGTGGTGACCCTCAGCCACTCGGCCATCGACCGCTCCCTGTTCGCCAAGGGCGCCGTCGCCGCCGCCGCCTGGGCCCGCAGCCGGGGCCCCGGCCTCTACGACATGCAGGACGTGCTGGGCTTCCGGCAGGCCTAGTTTGTGGCGCTACCGCTCGCGACGCGGTCGCTCGCTGCTTGAGCGCGATGTCCTCACTCCCCCACCGTCATCCTCGGACTTGATCCGAGGATCGGACTGTCCGCAGCGGGCATGATGGAGGTGTCCCCTCCATCTCGTCTCACGCTGCTTGAACGGCCTGCGGAGCCTCCGGTCCTCGGATCAAGTCCGAGGGCGACGGATATCTGCTCAAGCGACCCGCTCGAACTCCAGGAACAGCGGATCGGTGTCGCCAAGCCGCTTTTCCTCGTAGCGGGTGACGACGTGATCCTCCGGCGCGGCCTTCCAGTCCGCCGCCTCGTCGGCCAGCGACACCAGCCCCGGCGTGACCAGGAACCGCTCCAGCGCCCAGCCGGCGTAATCCTTCCAGTCCGTGACGAACCGCAACCGCCCGCCGGGTTTCAGGACCCGCGCCAGTTCGGCGGCGAGCTCGGGCTGGATCAGGCGGCGCTTGTTGTGGCGCGCCTTGTGCCAAGGGTCGGGGAACAGGATCATCACCCGGTCCAGACAGGCGTGGGGCAAGGCCGAGACCACCGCCCGGGCGTCGTCGTCGTGCAGCCGCACGTTCTTCAGCCCGCCCTCCTCGATGTGCCGCAGAGCCGAGGCCACGCCGTTGATGAAGGGCTCGCAGCCGATCATCAGCGCCGTCGGATGCCGGGCCGCCTGCGTTGCCAGATGCTCGCCCCCGCCGAAGCCGATCTCAAGCCAGACTTCGGACGCGCCGGGCATGAGGGCCTGAACGTCGATCTTTCCCGTCGCGGGCACGGGAAGTCGCACCGACGGCATCAGGGTGTCGAACAGCGCCGCCTGGCGCGGCTTGACTGCGCGGGACTTGATACGACCATAGGACCGAAGGGGCCCTGTGGCTCTCGGATGCAGCGGATCGCCGGGCTTTTTGGGAGGGGAAGCGGGCATCGGCGGGCCTATAACGCAAAATCGCCGGTCGCGCCTCTCAGCGCCGACCGGCGATCACGATGCCCGATCCGGAGATCAGGCGGGGTGGGCTCAGGCCAGCGCCTTCAGCTTGTCGACCAGATCGACCTTCTCCCAGCCGAAGCCGCCGTCGACGTCCGGCGCGCGGCCGAAGTGGCCATAGGCCGCCGTGCGCGCATAGATCGGCTTGTTCAGGCCCAGGTGCTCGCGGATGGCGCGCGGCGTGGCGCCCCCGATCAGGCCCAGGATGTTGGTCTCCAGCACGGCCTCGTTGACCGCGCCCTTGCCGGTGCCGTGCAGGTCGACGTGGATCGACTGGGGCTTGGCGACGCCGATGGCATAGCTGATCTGGATGGTGCAGCGATCCGCCAGGCCCGCCGCCACGACGTTCTTGGCCAGGTAGCGGCAGGCGTAGGCGGCCGAACGGTCGACCTTGGTCGGGTCCTTGCCGCTGAAGGCGCCGCCGCCGTGCGGCGAAGCCCCGCCATAGGTGTCGACGATGATCTTGCGGCCCGTCAGGCCGGCGTCGCCATCGGGCCCGCCGATCTCGAAGATGCCGGTCGGATTGATGTGCCAGACGGTGTTCTCGTCGGTGAAGCCTTCCGGCAGGACCGCCAGGATGTGCGGCTTGACCAGGTCGGCGACCTGTTGCTGCGTCATGCCCTTGGCGTGCTGGGTCGACAGGACGATGGAGGTGGCGCGGACCGGCTTGCCGTCTTCGTACTGGATGGTGACTTGGCTCTTGGCGTCCGGCTCCAGGCGCTTTTCGCCCGCGTGACGGACGTCGGCGAGACGCTTCAGGATGTTGTGGCTGTACTGCAGGGTCGCCGGCATCAGCTCGGGCGTCTCGTTGGACGCATAGCCGAACATGATGCCCTGATCGCCCGCGCCCTCATCCTTGTCGCCGGCGGCGTCCACGCCCACGGCGATGTCGGCCGACTGGCCGTGCAGCCGGTTGATGAACTCGAACGTCTCCCAGTGGAAGCCGTCCTGCTCATAGCCGATGTCCCTGACCGCGGCGCGCACGGCGGCCTCGATCTCGGCCTCGACGCCGGGGGCCCAGTTGCCGTCGGTGTCCATGATGCCCTGGCCCCGGATCTCGCCGGCCAGCACCACCAGGTTCGTCGTCGTCAAGGTCTCGCACGCCACCCGGGCATAGGGATCCTTGGACAGGAACAGGTCCACGACCGTGTCGGAGATGCGGTCCGAGACCTTGTCGGGATGGCCCTCGGACACGCTTTCCGAGGTGAACAGGAAGGACGAACGGGACAAGGTCTGGCTCCGGGAGGTCGCGCGGCCGCGCGGCGTGGCGCGCAGACATATAAAGATATCTTTATGCGATCAAGGGATGGCTGATCGCGACCTGCCCGGTCCGCGCGAAGGCGCTCAGCTCGCTTGGCGCAGCGGGGTGTCCAGGGATGTCGCCGCGTGCTCGTCGAGGAACGTGGCGAGCGCGACGAGCGGCAGGGGACGGGATAGCCAGTAGCCCTGGATGACGTCGCAGCCGAGCAGCGACAGGCAGGCCACGATCGCTTCGGTCTCGACCCCCTCGGCCACGACCGACATGCCCAGACTGTGGGCCAGATCGATCGTCGACTTCATGATCAACCGATCGCGCTGGCTGTCCGCCAGTTCGGTCACAAGCGACCGATCGATCTTCAGTTCGTCGGCATTGAGCAGCTTCAGATAGGCGAGGGAAGACAACCCGCTGCCATAGTCGTCGATCGAAATCTTCAGGCCGACGGCACGGAAAGCCGCGATGGCGGAGCGCGCCTTGTCCGGATTGTCGATGACGGCGGTCTCGGTGATTTCGAGACACAGGTCCGCGTCCACGGCGGAGGCGAACTGGATCACCTTGTCCTTGAACGCGTCGTCCGCCAGCAGCCGCCCGGAGATGTTCAGGGCGATGGTGACGTCGTGACCCGAGGCGCGCAGGCGAATCTGGTCCTGAATGGCGCGCAGGATCGACCACTCCGTCAGCGCCCGGATCTGCCCCGTCTGCTCGGCGATGGGGATGAACAGATCGGGCGGCACGAACCCGCGGATCGGATGGTGCCAGCGGCAGAGCGCCTCCACCGAAGTGACCTGCCCGTCGGCGGTCTGCATCTTGGGCTGGTAGTGAAGGCTGATCTCGTTTCGGCCCAAGGCATCGATCATCTCGGTCATCAGGGCCAGATTGTTATCGGCCGAGGCGAAGGTCGCTTCGTCGTAGACGCAGACCCGATCAACCGCGCCGCCGGCGCGATCCAGCGCGCGGGTCGCCCGCTCGACCAGTTCGGTGGGCGAGGTCCCGACGGCGTCGGCGGTGGCGATACCGGTGCGCAGGAAGACGTCGACCGAGTGGCCCTCGATCTGAAAATTGGTTTCCAGTCGACGCAACCGGTTCAGCAGGGCGTCGAACGCGTCCGGCGACAGGTCGGTCCGGGCGAACGCCAGGACCGAGGAGGAGATGTGGGCCACCTGGGCCGGCTCGCCCAGGCTCGACAGGCGGGCCGCGAGCTCGCGCATGACCAGATTTGTGACGTTGTAGCCGACGACACCGCGCATCTCGGCGTACCGCTCGATCCCCACGGCGAACACGACCTGCCCTGTCTGGGGCCCGGCCTCGATCCATTCGATGAGAGCTCGCCGGTTGGGCAGCTGGGTCTCGGCGTGATGCAGAGCCAGCCGACGCAGCCCGGCCTCCCGCTCGGCCACGATCTCGCGGCCCCGACGCATCAGTTCCGAGCGAGCGGCCCAGACGCCGAACAGGACCTGGGTACCGAGCAGGGCGGCGATGTCGATGCTGACCGGCGTCGCCTGCTGCAGGACCAGGGGGATCGCGACGATGCCGCCGCCGACGATGACATGGCGGACCATCAGGTCGCGGAGGCGTCGACCGTCCCGCCGAGGCAGAAGCAGCAACCCGAGGCCGAGGCACAGGATCAGTATCGCCCCCGGATGGAGCGTCATCAGGGTCCGGCCGGCCACGATGCTTTCATAGGCCAGGCCGTGGATCACCACGCCGGGCAACAACCCGACGGGGGTGGCGAACTCGTCGCCGAGCTCCAGCGCGGTCGCGCCGATCAGAATGACGCGTCCCTCGACCGATCGCGGGTCGAAGCGGTCGTTCAGCACGTCGTCAAAGCTCAGGTGCGGCAGGGTGCGGCGATCGATTCCGAAATCGATGGCAAACTCGCCCTCGCGGGTCACTCCGGCCAGATTGGCGGCCAGTGACGCGCGCTGGCCCATCGAAGACCGGTAGCCATAGCGGCGGACTTCACCGTCCTCGTCCACCGGCACATTGACCGAAGCGATCAGGGCGTCGCGCATGAGCATCGGGATCGGCAGGTTCTGGACGACGCGGCTTTCTCCGGCGCCATAGCTGTCCATCTGCCGGAAGGAGCCGAGGGTCACCTGGCCCGGATACCGCGAGATCATCCCGGCCAGGGCCGCGTCGGATTCGGCGTCCGAAGCCGCGCTGAAGTCCACGTCGATCGCGACCAGGGTGGCGCCGGCGCCGAGCAGCCGATCGATGGCCTCGGCGTAGCGCTCTCGCTCCCAAGGCCAGGTCTCCGCCCGGCTCAGGCTGCGGGAATCGATCTCGACGATCACCAGCCCCTTGCTGGCCTCGCTGCGCACGTTGTCGAAACGCCAGCCGTTGAACAGGTCATCGATCGGCCGCAGCGCGCCGAACCAAAGGGCCAGGCCGACGGCGGCCAGGATGAGGGAGGAACCAATCGCGTTCCGCACCCATCCCCGCCGCCACAGCGTGGTGACAAGCGTCTTCAAATCGAGACCGGCGATGGGTGGAAGGCTTCTCTGCCCTTGCCCGAGGCTTCAGCGCCTTGGTTCACTTCAGGGGTATTGATCGCCGCCGAGGCGTTCCCGTTCCCGTTGCCGGCACCGGAGTTGGCGTTGCCGCCCCCATTGCCGTTGCCGGGGTTTCCGGTGCTGGTCCCGCCGCCGTTGCCATTTCCGGGACTGGTGGTGGTGCCACCGCTGCCGACGGTTCCACCGGCGTTGCCGTTGCCGTTGCCGTTGCCGTTGCCGTTGCCGGGATTTCCGGTGCTGGCCTCACCGCCACCGCCGCCGCCGTCCGCCGCCGCCGGGATTGGCGTCGCCGCCCCCGTCGCCGGGGTTGGCCCCGCCGTTCCCGCCGTTGCCGGGATTGGCGTTGCCGCCCCCGTTGCCGGGATTGGCGTCGCCGCCCCCGTTGCCGGGGTTGGACCCACTGTTCCCGCCGCCGTTGCCGGGATTGGCGTCGCCGCCCCCGTTGCCGGGGTTGGATCCACTGTTCCCGCCGCCGTTGCCGGGATTGGCATTGCCTCCAGAGTTACCGTTACTGTTGCCGGGGTTGCCGGTGCTGGTCTCGCCGCCGCCGTTCCCGTTCCCAGGGTTCGGATTCCCGCCCTCGTTGCCGGGATTGGGGTTGCCATTCCCCGGGTTCGCGTTCCCGCCGGACGGGTTGCCGTCATTGCGGTTCAGCTCGGCTGCGGCCTGCACGCCTGCGACGCTCGGCGACGCATAAAGCGGCCCGTTCCCGACCTCGCCAAAACCGGTCGGGGACACGGCCGCCGAGGCCGCGGCTACGGATCCCACCGGATTCTGAACCAGTCCGCCGGAGGCCTCGCTGTAGTCGATCGGCGCGACGGTCACCGCCGCCGTCTCGACCGGCACCGAGGCGCTGGGCGCAGAGACATCGACCGAGGCCGGCTGCTCGCGCGTGACCACGGCGGTCGCGCCGGCTGCGACATCGCTGGTCGCATTGCCACTGTTGGAGCGCACCTCGACCAGGCCCTCGGCCACATGGACGCGATCGCCCTGGGCATCGACGCTGATGGTGAAGGTCGTGCCCTTCACGACGGCCGCCAGGAGCGGCGTCTCGACGCGGAAGTGCGGCCGGGATCGGCGATCGACCTGGAACAGGGCCGAGCCCAGGTCCTGGAGAATGCGGGTCACGCCCCCCTGTTCGGGGGCCAGGGTCGTGCGGCTGCTGGGCCCCACGACGATCCGCTGGTCGCCATCGACGATGACCGCGCGGCCGCCCTGGCCCGTGGTGACGCTGGTGCCGATTGGCAGGACCTGGCCGACCGTGCCGTTCGTCGCCGCGCGGGCGGGCAGGGCGACGCGAACAGAGCCGCTGACCTCGCGCAGTTGCCAGTCCAAGGCCAGGGCCGAGGTGGTGCCGAACAACCAGATCGAGGCCGTGGCGGCGATGAAGAGTCGATTCGTGGACATGATGGTCCCTCCCAAGTATCGCAGAAATACAGAGGCTTGATTTCCACCTCTTTAAGGGACGGCGTTAATGCGATCTTGAAAACTGCAAGGACAATCTGCGCCTCATCCCGACGTCCGGCTGAAGGGCCGCAGTCTGTGCTCACTGACATTCGATCGATCGCTAGAATTGTGCTGTTCTCACTGGCCCTCGGGCTCGGTATGACCGGCCATACCAGTCGTTCTCTGGCCGAAACGCCGACGACCTGCGCGCAGGACTGCTTTGTTCTCACCAGTCTGAGCATACAGGGTGTGACCGCCTACCCGCTGGCGGACCTGTCCGGGACCTATTCGGACTACCTCGCCCGGGAAATCGGCGTGGCCGATCTGGTCCGCACGGCGGACGCCATTACCGAGCACTACCGGCGGGATGGCTACTTCCTGACGCGGGCCGTCGTGGCCCCGGGCGACCCCACCTCCGGGTCCGCGCAGATCGTCGTCTATGAAGGCTATATCGGAGAGGTGGTGGTCGAGGGATCCGGCGCGACCGCCGTGTCCGGCATCCTGAAGCCGCTGGAACTGCAGTGGGTGCTGACCATCCGCGAACTCGACCGTCGGCTGGCCCTGGCGTCCGATGTCCCGGGTATCCGCCTGACCAACCGGATCGAGCCCATCCTGGACAATCCGGCGCGGCACCGGCTGGTCGTCACGGCTGAACTGGACCGCGTCGACGCTGGCGTGTTCGTCGAAAACCGGGGCTCCGAAACCCAGGGACCGTGGCAGGTCTATGCCTCCGCCGCTGCGAATTCCCTGGCCATACCCGGAGACCGGATGACGGTCTCGGTCCTCACCGTCCCGGAAGACCCGGATGAACTGACCTATGGCGAGTGGTCCTACACCGTGCCGATCAGCGCCGGGACCCGCGTCAGGGCGGCGGTCTCGGGCTATTCGACCAATGCCCCGCCGGGCTCCAGCGGCTGGCTGAGCGGCGACAGCGTCGCGGCCACCGTCGCGGTTACCTCCGCGATATCGCGACAACGCGATCGCAGCCTGTGGGCGAGCGCCGGTCTCGACGTCCGCGAGGTCGAGCAGTCCTATGCGACCGGCCAGACCATGACGGAGAACCTGACCGTGGCGCGGGCATCCTTGTGGGGCCAGATCAGGTCGGACCAGGGCAACGTCCAGGTCTCGGCGCAGATCTCGCGCGGCCTCGACTGGTTCGGGGCGACCACGTCACCCCAGCCCGGCCTGACCCGCGCGGACGGCACGGGCCGGTTCACCAAGGTCAACGCCAGCGTCTCGGCCTACCAGGACATCGGCCGGTATGCAGGCGTCCATGTCGCCGGGTCCGCGCAATGGTCGGACGACCCCCTGCTGGGCTCCGAGGAGTTCTACGTCGGCGGCTCCGAGATCGGGCGGGCCTACGGCTACGGTGCGTTGAGCGGCGAGTCCGGCGTGTCCGCCGTGGTTGAGCTGCGAGTCGGTTGGGACCCCGCGCCGACCGAGATCGCCTTCTTCCAGGTGTATGCGTTCGCCGACGCCGGACGGGTCTGGAACCGCGGTCCGGCTGGCCATACCGACGCCGACCTCGCCTCGGCGGGGCTCGGGACGCGGGTCACGTTCGCGGGCAGGGCCACGGTCCGGGCAGAGCTCGCCAAGCCGCTGTCCGGTCCGCCTATCAATCAAAGCGACGACGGCTGGCGGGCGTTCATAGCGGTCTCAAAAGCGTTCTGAGCCCGCGCTGGACGACCCGCGCCGGACCCGGCATCGTCCCGGCGGAAAGGCGCGCCCGCCGACGCGGCGTCGATGTCCAACGGGAAGAGGTGGTGCCGCTTAGGTGACTCGAACACCTGACCCCCGCATTACGAATGCGATGCTCTACCAGCTGAGCTAAAGCGGCCTGTCTGCGAGGGCGGAATGCGCCCGGCGACGGAAGCGGCTCTTTATACGCCGGGCCCCGGCTTGCCAAGGGCCGCCAGCAGGGCCTCCTCGGTCGGTGAGGCGGCGATCCGGACCTCGGCGAAGGGCATGTTGGCCAGCGGCGCGGCGGCGGCCGGGGAGATGGCGCAGGCGACGCGGCCCCGAACCTCCGGCGACGTCATCGCCAGGGCGTGCCCGGCGCGCGGGCTGTGGATCAGCACGGTGTCCCACGCCTCGGGCGGGGAGCCGCGGGTCTCGACGGTCTCATAGACGCTGACGGCCCTGACCTGCGCCGCGTCGCCGACGAGGGTGCCCAGGTCCCCGGCGGGCCGGGCGGCGGCGGGGTGCAGGATCGACAGGCCCCGGCCCTGGCCAGCGATCAGGCCGGCGAGCGCGATGAGGTCGCCGTCGGCGGATCGGACCTGGGCGAACCCCGCCTCAGTCGCCGCGCGCGCGGTCGAAGCCCCCACCACGAAGACGGGCCGGTCGCGGTCGGGCGTCAGGGCGGCGAAGGCGGCGACGGCGTTCCTGCTGGTGAAGGCCAGGGCGTCGATGCCGGTCAGATCGATCTCGGCGGGAAGGGCCTGGACCTCCAGCAGGGGCGAGACAGTCGGCACGAAGCCCGCCGTTTCCAGTCGCGCCGCCGTGGCCTCCGCGCCGGGCCGGGCGCGCGTGACCCAGACGGTCAAGGGCCTCTTCTCCTGACGATCGACCAGGGTCTCATGATGCCGCCGTCTCCAGCATCGCCTCGGCCTCGGCGCGCCAGCCCCGTTGGATGCGGCCCACGCGTGGGTTCTCGTCGGTCATTGGCCCCCCGGAAGCGCGGCAAGGTAGCGCAACCCGCGCCGTCGGCAAGCGGGCGGCCCAACCCTTGCGCCGTGGGTCCTCGAACAGAGGTTTCCCATGGCCTGGACCGCGATTTCGACCCGAAACGAGACACCGCCCATCGCGCGCGGCGGGTGGCTGGACGCCCTGCGGTTCATCGTGGCCTCGCTGATCATCCTGCATCACTTCCAGGCGGCGGGCCCGACGCCCCTCGCCGAGCACCTGCATCCGGTGTTCGAGCGGGGCGGGTTTCTGCTGACCAACTTCTTTCTGATCGACTCGGGCTACGTCCTGATGCGGGTCTATGGCGGTTCGGTCGGGACCGGCCGGATGTCGCCCGGCGACTTCTTCGTGAAGCGGTTTCTGCGGGTCTATCCGGCCCATCTGATCATGGGGCTCGGGCTCGTGGCCCTGGTCGTCCTCGGTGGCCTCGTCGGCATCGCCCCGCGCAATCCCGAATGGTTCGCCTGGGACCAGCTGGCCGCCCAGCTGACCCTGACCCAGGCGTTCGGCGTGCCCGGCGGCCTCGGCTGGAACGCCCCCAGCTGGTCGGTGTCGGCCCTGCTGGGCTGCTACGTCGCCTTCCCCTGGATCCTGACGGCCCTGCGCCGGAGCGGGCCGTGGACGGCGCTGGTCGCGGCGGGCGGTCTCTATCTGCTGGTCAATGAGGCGACGCTGAGCCTTCTGGGCTACCCCGTCTATCAGATGCCCATGATGTTCGGGATCTGGCGGGCCCTGCCGCTGTTCGCGCTCGGCATGGCGCTGGCTGTCTTTTCCGAGCGCGTCTTCGTCGCCCCGCGTCTGGCCCGGATCGTCGGCGTCGCGGCGGCGGTGGGCCTGGCCACGGTCCAGGCCTTCGACAAGCACGCCCTGATCTCCATCGTCTTCATCGCCCTGATCCTGCTGGCCGCCGGCGCCATTCCGGTCACGCGGCCGTCGCAGTGGGTGGAGAAGGCCAGCGTGGTCTCCTTCGCCATGTTCATCACCAACGAACCCGTGCGGATCGTCTGGTTCGGCGTGGTCAATGTTCTCGTGGCGCGGTTCGCCCTGCCGGTCGGGGTCCAGTGGGGCCTGTGGGCGGCCGGGGTCGCGGCCGCCTTCGTGTTCGCCTTCGCCTTCCACGCCCTGATCGACCAGCCGATCCAGACCCGGATCAAGGCCGCCCTGGCCCGGCGTCGGGCCCCGCGCCGCCCGGTCGAAGCCGGGCCGGTGGTTTCGCTGGACGGCTAGGCGCGCCGTCAGGAACCATCCGCTTGCCGCCGGGGCGCGAACCGTGCCCTTGATCGGTCATGAGCGGCAAACGTCTGAGGGACGTCTATATCACCGGCGCCGGCGCCTTCCTGCCGGGTCCCCCGGTCGGGGTGGGCGCGATGGAAGACCACATCGGACGTATCGGCGGGCGGTCCTCGGCGGTCGGACGCCGGGCGCTGCGCTGGAACGGGGTCCAGACGCGCCACTACGCCCTGGGCATCGACGGCCGGCCTTTGCACTCCAACGCCTCCATGACCGCCCACGCGCTCAGGGCGGCGCTGGACAATGCGGGCCTGGCGGCGGACGACCTCGACTTTCTGGCCACGGCGACGACCCAGGGCGATTACCTCGTTCCCGGCCACGCGGCGGCGGTTCACGCCGAACTGGGCTCCGGCCCGATGGAGATCGCCAGTCATCAGTCCGTCTGCGCCTCGGCCCTGACGGCGCTCAAACACGCCTGGCTGACCGTGCGCGCGGGAGAGGCCGAGGTGGCGGCCACGGCCGCGGGCGAGTTCTCCTCGCGCTGGTTTCGGCCGGAGTTCTACGAGGGCACGGCCCTGGTCGATGCCAGGGGACGGGCTCGCGTCGAGGCGGACTTCCTGCGCTTCACCCTGTCCGACGGCGCCGGAGCCGTGGTGCTGGAGCCGAAACCCAAGGCCGGCGGCCTGTCGCTGAAAGTCGAATGGATCGACCTGACCTCGCTCGCCGGTCGCTTCGACCCCTGCATGTGGGCCGGCTCGACCTTCGCCGACCGGTCCGACATGCGCTCGGCCTGGAGCCACGCAGGGCCGGTCGCGGCCCATGCCAGCGGGTCCATCGCCCTGGTCCAGGACTTCGAGCTGCTGAAGATCGTGATCCGCGCCTGGATCGGGGTCTGGCTGGAAAAGGTCGACACGGGCCGGATCGTGCCGGACCGCGTCGATCACCTGCTCTGCCATTATTCGGCGCGGTCGCTGAGGGAAGAGATCGTCGGCCTTCTGGAGAGCACCGCCGCCATGATCCCTGAGGAGAAGTGGTTCTCGAACCTCGCCACAGTCGGCAATATCGGCGCGGCCTCGATCTGGGTCATGCTGGACGCCTTCCTCCGGTCCGGGCGGGCCAGGCGGGGCGAGCGGGTGCTGCTGATCGTGCCCGAAAGCGGACGGGCCATGGTGGGGTTCGCGATGTGCGAGGTGGTGTGATGGCGGACGGCGCGCGGATCGACGACCCGGTTTCGGACACCCTGCGAAAGCTCGCCCTGGTCTTCGCCGATTTCGAGCAGCGGCTGGAGGCGACGCCGCTTATCAGGAAGCTGACGCGCGGACGGTTCGAACTGGCGGACTACCACGCCTTCCTCATCAACCTGCGTCAGCAGGTGAAGGATGGGGCGCTATGGATGAGCCGCGCCGCCTCCAACATCGGCGAGGATCATCTGGAGCTGCGCTCGACCCTGATGCGCCACGCCGTGACCGAGCATCGCGATTTCCGCCTGCTGGAGGCCGACTTCGTGGCGGCGGGCGGCGATTTGGCGGTCATCCGGACCGCCAAGAAGAACGTCGGCTCCGAGGCCCTGTCGGCCTGGATGTTCCACGAGGCGTCCAGACCCGACCCCTTCGGCCTGTTGGGTGCCATGTTCATCATCGAGGGGCTGGGCTCGATCAAGGCCGCGCCCTGGGGGCGTCAGGTCAAGGCGCGGCTGGACCTGCCCGACGAGGCCGTCCGCTTCCTGCTCTATCACGGCGAAAACGACGCCGAGCACATGGCCGAATTCGAACAGATGCTGCGGATGGTCCTGCCCGATGACGCCGTGGCCGAGCGGATCGTCACCACGGCCCGGGTGACCGCCCGGCTCTATGCGCTGCAGATCGAGGAGATCGGCGCGTGAGCCTGTCGGACGGCGCGGCCGACTGGAAATCCGACCCCTTCGATCCCCGCCGCTATGACGCGCGTGACCCGGATCCCTGGCTGGCGCTGTATCTGGACCACTCCCTGCCGATCGACCCCGAGGCCAAGCGGGCTCTGCTGATGGGGGCGCGGTCCTGGTCGCGGCGCTGGCTGTTCCCGGTCAGTCGGCCTCTTGTCTTTCTGTTCTTCGGCCTGGTGAAGGTGCTGCGGGCCATTTCGCCGCGCTATCCGAACCTGAACGGCCTGCTGCACAAATCCATCCACCGGGGGCTGCGCACCTTCGGCAGCCCGGAGTGCAACACCCTGATCCTGCGCCACTTTCACGTCGGAACCGAACTGCTCGCCTTCATGAAGGCCAACGCCGGGATCGATCCGGCCCTGGTGACGACGATCCCGCTGAAACCCCTGACGCTGAAGGACCTGGAGGACAACGTCTTCCTCCAGCACGACCTGAACGTCTTCAACTTCATCATCGAACTGAACCTGGCGCTGCGCGCCGCGGGCAAGGAGATCACCCCGCCCGACCGCGTGGACTTCTCGATGATCTCCGACATCGATCCGGCGTTCGAACGCTTTCCGACCGGCCCTTTGAACCGCATCGACATCCAGACGGCGGTGGAGTTCTACACGCCGCTGTATGCCCTGATGCTGCCCCGCGCCGACTTCATGCGGGCCAGCCATTCGCTGCAGCTGGACGAGATCGTCGGCATCTACATCGGCCGCATCCTCGGCACCGACTACCACATGAGCTTCGTCAAGAACGGCCATCCGCTGGTGGCCCTGTCCACGCTCCAGGCGGGCTACCGGCTGATGATGCACGGCCTGGACTGCGAGGCCATGCACGGCTGGTTGCGGGTGCTGAAGGCCCGTCAGGAAGCCGGCCTGCCGCTGGACCCGCGCGACCCGACCGGCGGGCCGGAGCTCTCCTAGGCCGGCTGGAGCGCCACCGCGACGCCCTCGGCCGTCAGGCGCTCGGACAGGGCCGCGACGGCCGCCTCGACCGCCGCCGCGTCCCGCCCCCGCACCACCAGGTTGGTGCCGATCTCGCCCTGGCTTCCGGCCCCGAACGGATAGCTGCCGAAGCTGAGCTCGCGGTTCGCGCGCGCCGCCTCGGCCAGCGTCGCGGCGACCGCCCCTTCGCCGACGCCGCTGACCCGCAGCGTCCGCGCATGGACCACTGCCCCGGTCCTCAGGCGCGGCGCCACGTCCTCCAGCATCGCCGTCATGATCCTGGGCACGCCCGCCATGACGAAGACGTTCTCGACCTGAAACCCTGGCGCGTCGGTGACCGGATTGGCGATCAGGACGCCGCCCTCCGGGATTCGCGCCATCCGCCGCCGCGCCGCGTTCAGCTCGTGGCCATAGCGCTGCTCCAGGATCGCCAGGGCCGTGGGATGCTCCGAAATACCCACGCCGAACGCCCGGGCCACGCAATCGGCGGTGATGTCGTCATGCGTCGGCCCGATCCCGCCGGTGGTGAAGACGTAATCATGAGCGTGACGCAGCGCGTTCAGCGCCTCGACGATCTGCTCTTCCCGGTCGCCGACCGTGCGCGCTTCCCGCAGGTCGATCCCCAGCGCCGCCAGAAACCGCGCGACCGTGTTCAGATTGGTGTCGGCCGTCCGGCCCGACAGGATCTCGTCGCCGATGATCAGGACGGCGGCGGTGGGGGCGGTCATCTGGGTCATGACGCGGACCTAGGCCGTTCACGCTCAAGCACAAGGCCTTGCGACACGCGGCCCTCAAACCGCTTGAGGTTCTGTGCTATCGTCGCCATCTGACGCGCCACAATGGTCCCGGACGGACCGCCGAGACCCGACCATGTACGAAACGCCCGAGCTGGAAGCCGACACCCTGGTCCGCACCAGCGCCATCCGCATCTACGACGACCCCGCCGATTTCGAAGGCATGCGGGCGGCCGGGCGGCTGGTGGCAGAGGCCCTGGACATGATCGCGTCCCATGTCGTGCCCGGCGTGACGACCCAGGAGATCGACGACCGCATCCGCCAGTTCACCCTGGACCGGGGCGGCCTGCCCGCCTGCCTGGGCTACAAGGGCTATATGAAGACCGTCTGCACCTCGATCAATCATGTGGTGTGTCACGGGATCCCTGGCGACCGGGTGCTGAAGGACGGCGACATCGTCAACATCGACCACACCGTGATCGTCGATGGCTGGCACGGCGATTCCAGCCGCATGTATGCGGTGGGTAACATCAACGCCCGGGCCAGGAAGCTGGTGGATGTGACGTATGAATCGCTGGCGGTGGGCCTCGAGCAGGTCAAGCCCGGCAACACCTTCGGCGACATCGGCTACGCCATCCAGCGCCACGTCGAGGCCAACCGGATGAGCGTCGTTCGCGACTTCTGCGGCCACGGCATCGGCCGTCTGTTCCACGACAGCCCCAACGTCCTGCACTATGGCCGCAAGGGCGAGGGCGCGGTCCTGAAGCCCGGCATGATCTTCACCGTCGAGCCGATGGTGAACCTGGGCAAGCCGCATGTGAAGGTCCTGTCCGACGGCTGGACCGCCGTGACCCGCGACAAGTCCCTGTCGGCCCAGTGCGAACACACCGTCGGCGTGACCGAGGACGGCGTCGAGATCTTCACCGCCAGCCCTGCGGGCCTGTTCCGCCCGAACTGAAGCCACTGGACGTTCTATCTTTGTTCTGCCATGCTCTCCGCGCGGGACGAATGACGGACGAGGGTGGCTCATGCAGGCGGGCGCGACGGTTCTGAACTTTCCGGAGCGGACGGCTGCGGTATCGATGCCGACCCACCGGCCAATCCCTCACCACGCCGGTCACCGCGAGCGGCTGCGTCATCGGGCGCGCGCTGCGGGTCTGACCCATCTGCCCGACTATGAACTGCTGGAGCTGTTCCTGTTCCGCAGCCAGCCGCAGGGCGACGTCAAGCCGATCGCCAAGGCGCTTTTGACCCGCTTCGGATCCCTTGCGGCGGTTCTGGCCGCCTCGGTCGAGGAACTGATGACGGTTCGGGCCGAAGACACCCGGGGGCGCGTCAAGGGGATCGGCGTCGAGACGGCGCTGGATCTGGCCGCACTGCACGAGGTCGCCCAGCGCGTGGCCAAGGAGCCCGCGATCAGGCGGCCGGTGATCTCGTCCTGGACCGCGCTTCTGGCCTATGTCCGCGTCGCCCTCCAGCACGAGCCGCGCGAGCAATTCCGGGTGCTCTATCTGGACAAGAAGAACCAGCTGATCCTCGACGAGGTCCAGAACCGCGGCACCATCGACCATGCCCCGGTCTATCCGCGCGAGGTCGTCCGGCGGGGCCTGGAGGTCTCGGCCGCCGCCATGATCCTGGTCCACAACCACCCGTCGGGCGACCCGACGCCCAGCCGCGCCGACATCGACATGACCAAACAGATCGTTCAGGCCGCGAAATCCCTGTCGATCGAGGTCCACGACCACCTCATCGTCGGTCGCGACGGCGTCACCAGTTTCAAGCAGCGGGGTCTGATGTAGGCGCCTGTCCGGCCCTAGACCCCGTCAGAACCTTGTCGAGACCGTCAGCCGCGCGTTCAACGGCGCGCCGGTCGAGATGTTGGCGTTGTTGTGGGCGTCCGGGAAATAGTCGGCGTCGAACAGGTTCTCGATGTTCAGCTGGACCTCGACGCGGTCGGAGACCTCGTAGAAGGCGGCCGCGTCCACGCGGGTGAAGCCGGGCAGGCGGGTGGCGGCCGACGAGGTGCGGATGGCGGCGAACTGGTCGGACTGGTGCGTCACGCCAAGCCCCAGGCCCAGGCGCGGCGTGACCTCGAACCGGTTCCACAGGCTGAACTGCTGCTCCGGAACCTGGGCCAGGCGGATGAAGTCGTTGCCCTTCAGCACGCCGTCCTGCCAGGCGTAGCCGGCGCTGACCTGCCATTTGTCGGTGATATTCCCGGTCGCGGCCAGCTCCAGCCCCGTCGTCCGGGTCTCCCCGACGTTGATGGTCAGCGTCGGGTTGTTCGGATCGGGCGTGGTGGCGTTGGTGCGGTCCAGCTGGAACAGGGCGGCGGTGACGATCAGGTTGGGCTGCGCCTGCCATTTCAGCCCGATCTCGTGGTTGGTGAACCGCTCGGGCTCCAGGTTT
>NCEB01000048.1 GCA_002280475.1 Brevundimonas subvibrioides | reverse complement strand
GGCCAGCGGTCGCGAGGTGTCCCGCTCCAGCCGGGCGTCCAGC
The DNA here is from genome assembly GCA_002280475.1 of Brevundimonas subvibrioides. Classification (GTDB taxonomy): domain Bacteria; phylum Pseudomonadota; class Alphaproteobacteria; order Caulobacterales; family Caulobacteraceae; genus Brevundimonas; species Brevundimonas aurifodinae. Next base: position 11,596 of record NCEB01000048.1, on the reverse strand, counting down.
CGCGCGAGTACCCGGCGCTCCAGTTCGGCGGACGGGTCGTCCCGGCTCAGCGACAGTTCGCCTGGGCTCGCGTCTGGCTCGCGATGGCGCGCAGCCCCGGAGTGGACGTCTCGGCATAGCGCCGGTCGTATTCCCCCAGAGCCGCGCAGGCCTGGGCGTCGCGGTTGGTGGCCTCCAGACCGCGCGCGAGCTTCAGCGTCACCTCACCGGCCCAGCCTTCCGTCGGCCAGCCCTGCAGCGCCTGGGCGTATTGCTGGACCGCCCCGGCCTGATCGCCGCCGGCGCGGATGATGTCGCCGATCCGCCAGGTCGCCTCGCGGCCCGACGGCGTGTCGGCCCAGGTGGAAGCGACGAGCTCCAGCGCCGCGCGACCGCGAGCCGGATCGGTCGTCAGAAGGGCGCGGGCGGCGGCGAGGTCCGACACGGCGTCGCCGGTCGGCGAGCGGGCGGCGGCTTCCTCGGCCTCGCGCGCGGCGGTCTCGGCGGCCTCACGAGCCTGCTCGATGGTGCCCAGCCTTCCCTCGGCGTCGGCGAGACGGGCACGCAGGGCGGCGTTGTCGCGATCGCTCTCGTCCAGCTGGAAGGTCAAGCGTTCCAGATCGGCGTTCACCCGCTGAACCGTCCGCTCCATGTCCTGAAGCCTGCGATCCATGATCGAGACCCGGCCCTGGAGCGCGACCAGCTCAGGATCGGATTCGACCAGAACTGGCTCGCCCTGCGCGTTTCGCTGCGTGATGGCGCGTTCCAGTCGTCGGACATTGCGGTCCAGATTGTCGAGACGGCGCACGTCCCACTGGATCCCCGGCAGGGGTTGGGTCTGGGCCACCACCGCGCCGCCGATGACGCCGACGGCGACGGCGGCGAGGGCGAGTGTCCGCAAGGTCAGATGTCTGTTCATGCCGGCACAGGTTCCACCGATTTGGGGCCGCCGCAAGGCGTCAGAAGCCCAGGCCGAACAGGATCACGCCCACCAGGAACAGGGTGAACACGAACAGGCTGAAATTCAGCAGCAGGAAGGTCCGCCACAGGGCCGAGAACCAGCCCAGCGAATAGGTCCCCTTAAGCTGGGCGAACATGTGGACGGGGACCGCGAGGGTCAGCAGCCCGGCTATCGAACCCACCGTCGCCTCCCACCAGCCGCCGTCATTGCCCGCGATCCAGTCGAACAGCGACAGACCCATGGTGAAGATCGCCATAAAGGTGAGCGAGTAGAGCACGAAGACACCGTGGTCATACCAGCTGAACCCTGGTTTCCACGCGAACATCAGCCAGACGAAGGGAATCGACAGGGGCACCAGCAGGAAGGCGAATTTATAGAGCGTCTGCTGCGCCTTGTAGAAGGCGAAGTCGGGGTTCGACAGCTTCTCAACGACCTTGTCCCTGAACTTCTGATCGCCGATGCCGACGGTGACGTTGCCGCTCTTGGCCGCGTCGGCGACGCTGGCCTGCCAACTGCCGGGGGTCAGGCCATCGGTGCGCGGACCCGCCGACTGCGCCGCTTCGAGATCCGCCAATCGGGATTGCGCGCCGATCAAGCCGCCACGAAGTCCCGCCGCGGTCGCCTCCGCCCCTGGTTCGCCTTCAGCGGCTCTCGCCTCTGCCTCGGCGACAGACTCCTCCAGATCCGAGATGGCCGCCCGTGTCGCCGCGATCTGGTCGTCCAGAGACTCCACCTGGATCGCGTCCCTGCCGCTGAAACTGAGCAGGAAGAACATCAGGAAGACGGTGAACAGGAACAGCGCCAGCGGCGAGACGTAGCGCGTCCGCCTGCCCTGGATCCATTCACGCGTCAGCCGACCGGGGTTCAGCAGCAGCAACGGCAGGGTCCGCCAGATGCGGGCGTCGAAATGCATGACGCCGTGCAGAAGCTCCTCGCCGAGGTGCAGCAGGCTGCGATGCACATGGGTGGGCTGGCCGCAGTTCGAGCAGAACTTGCCGGAGACAGGCTCACCGCAATCGGTGCAGACATCGAGATGGTCGCCGGCATGGCCCGTCGGCTTCTCGACCGCGGATGCGATCAGGCCTCCGGTCGCGGCACCGCCCGCTGCGTCGATGTCCACCATGCTCGCCCCCGGCTTCGCTCAGCAGCCAGTGTGACGCGCTGCACAAGACCGGGCAAGCCGGGGCGAGGAGCCGGGCTTAGTTGGCGCCGGACACGATCGCGGTGTGGCCGTTGCGGTTCCGGGCCCAGGCTTCCTCGCTCGCGCCCTGGGCGATTGGGCGTTCCTTGCCGAAGCTGATGGTGTCGATCCGGCCGGCCGAGACGCCGCGCTCGATCAGATAGTTGCGGATCGATTCGGCACGGCGGGCGCCGAGCGCCAGATTGTATTCCCGCGTGCCGCGTTCGTCGGCATTGCCTTCGATCCGGACGGTGACCTGCGGATAGCGCTGCAGCCACTGGGCCTGGGCGTCGAGACGCGGATAGGCCTCCGGGCTGACGGAGTAGCTGTCGAGGTCGAAGTAGATGCGGTCGCCGACGTTGACGACGAAGTCCTGCTGGCTGCCGGGGGCCCCGGCGCCGATGCCGCCGCCCTCGATGCCGCCGGTGCCCGGGCCCGGATAGGCGGGGACGTTCGTTCCGGTTCCGGTCTCGCCCGTCGCGCCCTCGACGGGGCGACGGGGCGCGCAGGCGGCCATGGCCACGACAGAGAGGCCGATCAGCACGACCTTGGCGGTGCGGGATGCGGTCATCATCAGAGCGTCTCCTGTGTGTGTCTGGCGGCGTCGAAGGCCAACATAGGGCCCGCGCGCCGGAATGGCATGTTTGAAAAGGTCGGATCAGGCATCGCAGGCGTCGGGATCGCCGGCCCCGAGATTGGCGGAGGTTTCGTCCAGCAGCGGCGACCAGGCAGGGTCCGAGCCCCGACCCTGATAGCCGGACTGGGCGATGACGCGGCCGGACAGGTCGACCATCCACAGATTGGTGTCCCCGCCCCGCGTCTGCCTCGAGAACATCAGGTAGCGGCCATTGGGGGCCCAGGACGGACCCTCCTCGAAATAGGACCGGCTCAGCATCCGCTCACCCGAGCCGTCCGGCGCCATGACCCCGATGCCGAACTGGCCACCGCCCGACTTGGTGAAGGCGATCAGGTCGCCGCGCGGGCTCCAGGCCGGGGCGGTATAGCTGCCGCCGCCCCGCGAGATCGGCCGCTGGCCCGAGCCGTCGGCGTTCATGACATACAGGCGTGGCGTGCCCGATCGGTCGGAGTTGAACACCAGTCGCGATCCGTCGGGGCTGAACGAGGGCGAGGTGTCGATGCCCGGATCGCTGGTCAGGCGCGACAGCCGCCGCGTCTGAAGGTCCATCACATAGACGTCGGTGTTCCCGCCCCGGATGATCGAGAAAGCCACCTTGGACCCGTCCGGCGAATAGCGCGGCGCCAGGGGCTGGCCGTCGAACTCGCCCAGGTTCTCGCGACGGCCCGTGGTCAGATTGTACAGATAGATGCGGCTGTAGTCCTCGCCCAGCGCCATATAGACGATCTCGTCGGGGTTGGACGAGAAGCGCGGCGTCAGGATGATCTCACTGCCGTCGGTCAGGAAGACAGGATTGTATCCGTCCTGATCCACGATCGCGAGGCGCGACAGGCGGTTCAGCTCGGTGCCGCTTTCGGCGACGTAGATGATGCGGCTGTCGAAGAAGCCGCTCTCGCCCGTCATGCGCTGATAGACGACGTCCGCGATCTTGTGGGCGATCCGCCGCCATTGCTCGGGCGTGGCGATGAAGTTGTAGCTGACCAGCTGGCACTGGCGATACGGATCATAGAGCCGAAAGCCCACGTCGTTGCGCCCGTCCGGACGCGGCGTGACCGAGCCATACAGCACCGCCTGCGCCCCGATCTGGGTCCACTGAGGGAAGTTCGGCGCATTGGCCAGGGTCAGGCCCGTTTCGATGAAGCTGGCCGGATTGATGGGCTCGAAGAAGCCCGAACGGCGCAGGTCGCCCGACAGCACCTCGGCGATCGACGCGCCGTTCTGACCGCTGAAGGGGGCGACGGCGATCTGGAAGGGACGCAGCACGCCCTGATCGATCTCGACCTCGATCGGGCCCCCGTTCTGGGCCGGCTGCTGGCGCGCCTGCTGCTGCGACGGGCCGCCGTTCAGGCTCTGCGTCGCGCTCTGGGCCTGCACCAGGGTCGTCGCGGCGAGACCGAGCACGCACACCGTGGAGAGAAACAGATTCAGACGCATCGATGGCTCCAGGTCGTCGAAGGCGAGAGGTCCCGGCCCTTATCCATGGGCCGTGTGACAAACGCCAGCTTGGCGCGGATTGGGGCGAGATTCGGGACGGCAAGGATTGCCGGGCATGCGACGTCAGGGATCGACATCATTGATGCGTGATGCGTGATGCGTTAGCCTGGGGCCATGAGAACAACGCTCACCATCGATGACGATGTCTTGGAGCGGGCTCGCGCGATCGCCGATTACGAAAACCGCTCTATCGGTGAAGTGGTGTCCGAGCGGCTTCGCAAATCGTTCGCGGCTCCCGGTCCCGCCCTCGACACATGGAACGGCTTCCCACAGTTGCCGAAGCGCGGTGCCGTCGTGACGATGAAGATGGTCAATGCCGCGCGGGATGAGGAGGATTGATCCATCTCCTCGACGCAAACCTCCTGATCGCGCTGATCGACCCGGATCACGTCCACAGCGCCTACGCCAAGGCGTGGTTTGAAAGAACGGTTGATGAAGGCTGGGCTACATGCCCGATGACCGAGAACGCCTTTGTCAGGATCGCTGGCAAGCCGTCCTACAAGATGCCCGGCACCTTTTCGGACATGGCGGAACTTCTGGTCCGGGTACGCGCCCGGCCGGGCCATGTGTTCTGGCCAGACAGCATCAGCCTCGTGTCCAATCCGTTGATCGACACGCGCCGCATCGCGGGCCACGGCCAGATCGCCGACGTCTATCTGTTGGCCTTGGCTGTCCAGAACGGCGGCAGGCTCGCCACCTTCGACCGGCGCATTGCCGCCTCCGCCGTCAAGGGCGGAAACGAAGCCCTTGTCGTCATCGAGAGCTCTGACGCTTAGCGGTTCTGGCAGACCGTCTGGGTAATGTACGACGGTCGGAAACGACCTCCGGGGAAGTTCGATGGCACATCGAAGACGCCGCGCTCTCGGAAAGCGCGCAGCACACCGTCAGCCGCCACACGGTAGATCGGATCGGATTGAGGAGAGACCAGGGTCGGACCGGCGACGACACGACCATCGACAGAAAGCGTGACATCGAGAACGACCCTCAAATCCCTACGCTCGCAGACGGACGCAGGCCACGCAGGGTCAACTTGACGAAAGATGGCAGCGATCTGCGGGCCCGTCGCTTGCGAAGCCCGCCCCTGCCCCTGCTGACCCGTGGGCGCGCGGGGCCCGGGCGTCGGCGCGGGACGGCGCGGCCCGGCGAGGGCGTCGAGGTCCAGCGGCGCGGTCGGCTGGGTCGGAGCGGGACGCGGCGGGGTGGGCCTGGGCGGCGTCGGACGCGGCGGTGTCGGCCGGGGAGGCGTCGGGGTCGGGGGTGCGGGACGCGGCGGTGTAGGTCGTGGCGGGGTCGGGCGCGGCGTGGGCGCGGGCCGGGGCGCGGGCGGTGCCGGAACCGGGGGCGTCGGTCCCGGCGGCGCGGGCTCTGGAATGGCCTCCTCGGGCGGGGCCGTGGCGGCGTCCTCGGTCACGAGTTCCTCCGCCGGATTGTCGGCGGCTGCGGCCTCGATCACTTGGGACGAGACGATCGACACGGGCACCGAGTTGATGATCGGCGTGATCTCCTCGCGCTCGGCCCTGGGCAGCAAGAACAAGCCCGCGACGCCCACATGCAGCAGGATGGCACCCAGGATGGCCGGAGAGGGAGCCCGCGCCGCCATGGCTCAGCCCTCCGCCTCCGGGGCGGTATCGGTGATCAGGTTCAGCTTGGTGAAGCCCCCGGCCGAGAGCCGCGCCATCACCCGCGCCACGGCCTGATAGGGGGCCCGGCCGTCGGCGCGAACGAAGACGGACAAATCTTCGCGCTCGGTCTCGCCCGCCGCGTCGGCGACCCGTTCGAGCAGGGCGTCATAGGCGGTCTCGTCGCGCTGGACGAAGATGGCCCCTTCCTGGTCGACGGACACGGTCACCGGCGGCTGGTCGGTCTCGACCGCGCTGGCCTCGGTCTTGGGCAGTTCGACCGGAACACCCACGGTGAGCAGCGGCGCCGAGATCATGAAGATGATCAGCAGAACCAGCATCACGTCCACCAGGGGCGTGACGTTGATCTCCGACAGCGGCCGCTTGCGCGCCCGGCGTCGGCCGCGCACATGGCCGCCTCCCGCGCCTCCACCCATGGCCATGGCTCAGACGCTCCGCCGGATGCCGAGGTCGGACGGCGGCGGCGGCGGAACGGGAGCGCCACCGCCTCCCAGTCGGCGCGCCACGGCGGCCTGCAGATCGTCGGCGAAGCTCTCCAGCCGACCGGTGAACTTGCCCGCGTCGATCGAGAACTTGTTGTAGGCGATATAGGCCGGGATGGCGGCGGCCAGGCCGATGGCCGTGGCGAACAGGGCCTCGGCGATGGCCGGGGCCACAGTGGTCAGGTTGGTGTTGCCGGCCGCCGCGATGGCGCCGAACGCGTTCATGATGCCCCACACCGTGCCGAACAGGCCGATGAAGGGCGAGGCGGTGGCGACCACCGACAGGACGCCCAGCCCCTCCTCGATCCGCTGGCCCTCGCGCGCGATCAGACTGTCCAGCGCCCGGTCGATGCGGGTGATCAAGAGGTTGCCCTGGGTATCGGTCAATGGCCCCTTGGACCGGGTCTCGCGCCAGTCCGCCAGGGCGATGACCAGCATCCGCGGCAGGGCGTGGCTCGGCTCCGGCCCGGCCTGGGCGGCGACGTCTTCGAGCGACCGGCCCGACGAGATGGCCCCCTCGAAAGCGTCGGCCTGGCGGTTCAGGGCGGCGAAGCGGAACGCCTTGTCGATGATGATGGTCCAGGACCAGACCGAGGCGACGGCCAGTCCGACCATCACCGACTTGACCACCCAGTCGGCGGCCATGAACAGGTGGACCGGGTTCAACAGGCTGGCGTCGGCGACTTCGGCGGTCATTCACGGGTCCTTTGAGCGCAGGCACGGCCTATCGAGCGACCGCCCATGGCCCTTCTAAGGCAGATCGGGCCGCCAAGTCCCTAACGCGGACTGCCGGAACCTGACGACACTGAGCCTGTGGCCTCGAAGACTCAGTGGATCGGCGCCAGCCACGGCCTGACCGCCTCGACCAGCGCGGGCGACGGACGCCTGGGCCTTCCGTCCAGATGGATGCACACCGCCGTCACCTCGGCCCGGCACAGCGCCTCGCCGTCCCGCTCGATGACCTGGGAAATCATCAGCCGGGGCCCCTTCACAGCATCGTATCGGGTGCGCACGGTCAGGGCGTCGTCGATCCGCGCGGGCCTGAGGAATGTCAGCTTCATCTCGGCGATGACGAAGGCCGTCGGGGCCTCGCCCTCCAGCAGCTGGGCATGGCCGATGCCGATGGCGCGCAGGAAGTCCGACCGCCCCCGCTCGAAATAGCGGACGTAGTTGGCGTGATAGACCACGCCGGTGAAGTCGGTGTCCTCGTAATAGACGCGCACCGGCAACAGGTGATCGCGCCCGTCGAACCGGCCGGAGGTGGGGGTGTCGGTCACGCCGCGCGCTTGGCTTTCGCAGCCTTGACCAAAACGTCGGCCATCCGCTCGCGCCAGTCGTCGCCGTCGAGGGCGAACGCCTTGATGGTTTCTGCGGGAAGCTGGAGCCCGACCTCGCTGACTTCCGTCAAGCGAGCGTAGGCCGCCGGAGAAAGAACCTCTCGGGCCGGTCGCATCCGTTCGATGTCCCGATCGGTCAGTTCGGGATTGTCGAGGTCCAGCGCGGCGTCAGGAGTTTCTGAGTTCGTCATATTTCTTCACCTCGCGCGGGTTGGCCCGCCGCAGGCTTATGATCCAGGTCACATCCTCGCGTTCCGTGTAGATCACGACGTGAACACGACCCTTGATGGGCAGATAAGCATACCACCGTACCTCGCCATAGTCTCGACGGTCGTCCAGGGCGATGAAGGCGGAAGCCCAATCCCCCTCTGCGACATCCCCGAGCGACAGGCCATGCTTGGCCCGATTGACGGTGTCCTTACCGGCGTGAAAGCCGATGCTCACTCGAACAGCCCCGCCTGGGACGCTCCCGTCGGCTTCGGCGGCTCCGTCAGACCCAGGTGGGCATAGGCCCGGGCGCAGGCCATGCGGCCGCGCGGCGTGCGCTGGATGAAGCCCTGTTGCAGCAGATAGGGCTCGATCACGTCCTCCACGGCGTCGCGGGCCTCGGCGATGGCGGCGGCCAGGGTGTCCATGCCCACCGGCCCGCCGCCATAGTTCTCGATCAGGGCCTTGAGAAAGCGGCGATCGTTGGCGTCGAGGCCCGCCTCGTCGATCTCCAGCCGCGCCAGGGCCCGGGCGGCCACAACGCGGTCGATGACGGCCGCGCCCTCGGCCCCGGCGAAGTCGCGCACGCGCCGCAGCAGCCTACCGGCGACGCGCGGCGTGCCCCGGGACCGGCCGGCGATCTCCCTCGCCCCCTGATCGTCGATCGGGGTGCCCATCTTTCGGGCCGCGCCAGTGATGACCCTGACCAGTTCCTCGGGTGTGTAGAACTCCAGCCTCAGGGGGATGCCGAACCGGTCCCTCAGCGGCGTCGCCAGCAGACCCGCCCGTGTGGTGGCCCCCACCAGCGTGAAAGGGGCCAGGTCGATCCGCACCGAGCGCGCCGAAGGGCCCTCGCCGATGATGAGGTCCAGCACATGGTCCTCCATGGCCGGATAGAGGATCTCCTCCACCGTCGGAGCCAGCCGGTGGATCTCGTCGATGAACAGGACGTCGCGCGGTTCCAGGTTCGTCAGGATGGCCGCGAGGTCCCCCGCCTTGGCCAGGATCGGGCCGCTGGTGGCCCGGAAGCCGACGCCCAGTTCGCGCGCCACGATCTGGGCCAGCGTCGTCTTGCCCAGTCCGGGCGGGCCGAACAGCAGAACGTGGTCCATCGCCTCGCCGCGCCCGCGCGCCGCCTCGATGAAGACCTTCAGATTGCCCTTTGCCTGCTCCTGCCCGACGAAGTCCGACAGGGTCTGGGGCCGCAGGGCGCGGTCGTAGGTTTCGCCTGGCGCCGCCTGTGGCGAGATCATCCGGTCGTCCGTCACCGTCCCAGCTCCTGCAGGGCCGCGCGGATGACCGCCGACAGCTCGGCCTCGTCACCCAGACGGATCAGCGCCTGATCCACGGCGCGCCGGGCGTTGACCTCGGCCACGCCCAGGCCGAGCAGGGCCGAAACCGCCTCTCCCGTGACGCTGGGCGCGGGGGTCACGACCTCCGCATGGGCCCCGGGCGCGGACGGCGTGAAGGAGACGTCGCCCAGCGGCTTGCCCTTCAGTTCCGTGACGATGCGCAGCGCCAGCTTCGGGCCCACGCCGTTGGCGCGCCCCACCGCCGCCTTGTCCTCGCGCGCCACGGCGGCGGCCAGTTCTCCCGGCGGCAAGACATCCAGCACCGACAGCGCCGCCTTGGGTCCGACACCCTGGATGGCCAGCAAGGTCGTGAAGGCCCGCCGCTCGTCGCGTGTCAGGAAGCCGTAGAGGCGCGGCCCGTTCTCGGCCGACCAGCTCTGTTCGACGTGCAGCGTCGCCTCGTCGCCGGGCGCGGGAAGCCGCTGCAGCGTCCGCGCCCCGCACGCCACGACATAGCCCACGCCCGCGCAGTCGATCAGGCAATGCCCCTCCTCGACCTCGGCCAGGACCCCGCGCAGCCGGCCGATCATCAACTTCTCCTCCCTGTTCGCGAAGCGAATGGGGAGGTGGCACGCAGCGAAGCGGAGTGACGGAGGGGTCGAGTCCGTCCGTTGTCGTCAAGGTTGCCAGCCCCAAACTCCGCAATCACCTCGCCCCCTCCGTCACGGCGCGAAGAGCGCCGCAGCTGGGCGTGGGTGATGGCCACGGCCAGGGCGTCGGCCGCGTCGGCCTTCACCTCGCCGCAGGTCGGGAGAAGCCGCTTCACCATGAAGGTGATCTGGGTCTTGTCGGCGTGGCCGGCCCCGACCACGGCCTTCTTGATCAGGTTCGGCGAATACTCCGCGACCGACAGCCCGGCCCGAGCCGGGGCCAGCATCACCGCCGCCCGCGCATGACCCAGCTTCAGCGTCGAGGCCGGATTGACGTTGACGAACACCTCCTCGATCGCGGCCTCGTCGCAGGCATGCGCGGCGCAGACCTCGCCCACCTCATCCAGCAACCACAGCAGGCGTTCTGAGAGCGGGAGGGTGTCCGGCGGACTGACCACGCCGTGCGCGACCCACGACAGCCGCGAACCCTCCGACACCACCACGCCCCAACCCGTGCGCCGCAAGCCGGGATCCAGCCCCAGGATGCGGGTCGCCCCGCTGTGAATCGGTGTGTTCGCCATCCGTTCCAGTCATGCCGCAAACAGGGTTAGCGAGCAATGAAGGTCCCCTTGCATCGAATGTGCTGCCGGCTGGCCAATCCGTTCCTCGGTTCAGCCCGCGCGTGGTCGATCCGGCGAGAAGCGGATGGCGAAATTCACCCGACCTTCGACGGGCTCGCCATCGATCAGGCGGGGTGTCAGGCGCGCGAGAGCGGTCGATCGCAGCGCCGCCTCGCCGAATCCCTGGCCGGAAGGTGTCTCGCGGATGATCTCGCAATCCGACAACCGGCCCGTCGCGTCGACGCCGCAGGCGAGCGCGACCGTGGCCGAGACCATGTCGCCTTCGTCTGTGACGGGGTAGTCCGGGCTGGGAACCGCCAGCCAGCGGGGCGGCGTGACCGCGCGACCCTCCGCGTCGAGGACGAGAGCCGGGGCGGCGGCGGGGAGATCAGACGCCACCGGGGCCGCGGAACTGGAATCGTAGGCCACCGAGGTGCGCGCGCGGCTCCGCTCTATGGCGTCGGCCAGCGCGCCGGACAGGTCGTTCAGCCTCGAGGCCGCGGCGGCGGCCAGGGCCACGACGAAACCGATCGCCACGAGCCAGGCCAGGACCGCGACCCAGCGGTTGGACGATCCGGGGTTGGCCACGCCATCGTCACCCATGCCCGTGCCCGTGCCCTAACCGCCGAACTTCGCCAGGTCCTCGTCCGAGATGTCTTCGTTGGAGTAGACGGCCGAGACATCGTCCTCGGCGTCCAGGGCATCCAGCAGCTTCATCAGGGTGCCGACCGCGTCGCCGGTGACCGGGACCTCGGTCTGCGGCTTCCAGACGATGGCGGTCGATTTCGGATCGCCCAGCACCTTGGACATGGCCTCGGCCACCTCGTTCAGGTCCTCGAAAGCGGTCCAGATCACATGGCCGGGCGCGTCCTCGTAGATGTCGGGCTTGACCAGGTCGCTCTCGACGTCCTGGGCACCCGCCTCGATAGCGGCCTCCATGACGGCGTCCTCGGTGCCCGCCTCGGCCGGGTAGTCGATCTTGCCGACCCGGTCCCACATGAAGGTGACCGAGCCGCTTTCGCCCAGGGCGCCGCCGTTCTTGGCGAAGGCCGAGCGCACGCCCGAGGCGGCGCGGTTGCGGTTGTCGGTCAGGACTTCGACGATGACCTGGACGCCG
>NCEB01000007.1 GCA_002280475.1 Brevundimonas subvibrioides | reverse complement strand
GGCGGGCGTCCACTTCATGGCCGAGACGTCCAAGATCCTGAGCCCCGATAAGACCGTGCTGATCCCCGACCTGAAGGCGGGGTGCTCTCTGGCCGAGGCCATCACGGGCGCCGATGTGCGTCTTATCAAGCAGCGCTATCCCGGCCTGCCGGTCGTGACCTATGTCAACACCACCGCCGACGTGAAGGCCGAGACCGATATCTGCTGCACCTCGGCCAATGCGGTTCAAGTCGTCGAATGGGCGGCCAGGGAATGGGGCGTCGACCGCGTCATCCTGATCCCCGACGAGTTCTTGGCGCGAAACGTGGCGGCCCAGACCACCGTCGGCATCATCGCCTGGAAGGGACGCTGCATCGTCCACGAGCGGTTCAAGGCCGACGACATCCATGCGATGCGGCAGGCTTATCCGGGCGCCGAGATCCTTGCCCACCCGGAATGCCCTGAGGACGTGCTGGGTGCCGCCGACTTCGCCGGCTCGACCGCCGCCATGACCGACTACGTCATGGCCAAGAAGCCGCGCCAGGTGGTGCTGATCACCGAATGCTCGATGGCGGCCAACATCAAGGGCGACGTGCCCGAGGTCGACTTCATCGGCCCGTGCAACCTGTGCCCCTATATGAAGCGCATCACGCTCACGAACATCCGCGACTGCCTGCGCGACATGACGTTCGAGGTCACGGTGCCCGAAGACATGATTCCCAGGGCCGCCCGGGCCGTCCAGCGCATGATCGACCTGCCGCCGCCCGCAGTCCCCGCCCGCTACGACATGATCAAGGCGCGCCATCATGTACCGGTGGAGCTGATCTGAATTCCGCCTGCCTGGTTCTGAACCGGCCCTTCGGCGAGCGTGCGCCGGGCCATTCCTGGAGATGATGATGAAGAGCCGCTTCAAGATCGCCGGACTGCTTCTGGCGGCCGGATTGGCCGCCTCTCCGGCCGCCGCTCAGTCCCCGTCATTCAGCGGACGCTTCGTGTTCCAGTCTCACGATCTCTGGGCCAACGCGACCGTCAGCACCCTGAGCGGCTTCGCGGAGTCGCGCCCGCTTTCCTCAGGGCGCTATGCCATCACCCTCGCCGCCCTTCAGTACCAACAGAACGATGAAGGAGAGGATGTCGGCCTCGCCTATCAGGACTGCATCGGCACGCAGAACGGAGCGGAACTCCGTATCGAATGCGAGGTCAGGGGCACGTCGTACGACAGCTATGGTGCCGACGCCTTCGTCCTGCAGCACAGTGGAAGCGACAGATTCTGGACAGGGGTTCTATCGACGTCGGATGACACGGCCATCGTGTTCATCTCGGCCGACTATTCGGCGAATTTGTCCCGATGACCGGGGCTGACCCTAGGCAAGGGCTTGATCGATCATGAGCGATATCGGCCCCTGGGGCTCACGCGACGGGCGGCCCGCGCCGACGCCGGTGATCGCTGAGCCCACCGCGACCATTACATCCTCCACCCCCGGCGCGCCGGTCGTGGACAAGGGCCAGAGTCTGCCCTGGGCGGTGGTCTCGACCCTGCTTCTGGGCGGTCTGATCTGGTGGACGACCGGCAGCTGGGTCGTGGCGGTCGCCGCGATCTTCGGCCTGTTCGTGCATGAATACGGCCACGTCCTGGCGATGAACCGGCTCGGCATGGGCCCGGCCAAGATCTACATCATCCCCTTCCTCGGCGGTCTCGCGCGCGGGCAGCGCAATCCGAAGACAGAGTGGGACGGGGTGCTTGTGTCGCTGGCGGGCCCCGCCTTTGGGCTCCTGGCCGTGATCCCGGCGGTCGGTCTGTGGTTCGTCACCGGGGACCCGGCCTGGATGCTGGGGGCCTTCTTCATCGCCATGATCAATCTGGTGAACCTGGCCCCCGCCCCGCCGCTGGACGGGTCCAAGGCGCTCGGCCCGGTCCTGGCCCGCATCGATCCCATGGTCGAGAAGGCCGCCCTGATCCTGATCGGGGCGCTGGTGGTCTGGTGGGGCTTCTCCACCGGCCGCTACATCCTGGCGATTTTCCTCGGCATCGCCGTGCTGGGCTCGCTGCGCCGGGGCGCGTGGCGGCCGGGCGAGCGGGTGCTGAGCTGGGGCGAGGCGGGCCAGTCGCTGGGCCTGTTCCTGGTCACCGCCGCCCTGTGCGCGGCCACGGCGCTCGGCGTGCTCCTCCCCCTGTCGGACGGCTCCGTCGATGGAGCCCTCGACATCGCCGCCCGCTTCATCGGCTTCGAGCGATGAGCCGGATCGTCCATGACGGGCCGCTGATCATCGGCGGCGGGCTGGCGGGCCTGTCCGCCGCCCTGTCGGCCGCGCCGCGACCGGTGCTGGTCGTCAGCCCCGCGCCTCTGCTGGAGGCCGCCTCCAGCGCCTGGGCCCAGGGGGGCGTGGCCGCCGCCCTGTCCGCCGACGACGCGCCCGCGCTTCACCTCAAGGACACCGAGGCCGCCGGCGCCGGTCTGGTCGATCACGCGGCCGCGCAGGCCCTGACCGCCGACGGCCGCTCCACGGTCGAGTGGCTGGCCTCGCTGGGCGCGCCCTTCGACCGCGACGCCGCCGGCGACTTCGCCGTCAGCCTGGAGGCGGCCCATTCCCGCGCCCGGGTCGCCCGGGTCGGTGGCGACGGCGCGGGACGGGCCATCCTGTCGGCCCTGGTCGACGCCGCCCGCGTGGCCGACCACGTCACCGTCTGGGAGGGCGCGCGCCTGCGGACCCTGATCCAGGACGCGACCGGCCGGGTACGCGGCGCGGTGATCGAGAAGGACGGAGACCTGATCGAGGTCCTCGCCTCCGCCGTGGTCCTGGCCACCGGCGGCGCGGGCGGCCTGTTCGGACGCACCACCACCCCCATGGCGCTCAAGGGCGAGGGTCTGGCCCTGGCCTGGGCGGCGGGGGCCGAGATCCTCGACCCCGAGTTCGTTCAGTTCCACCCCACCGCCATCGACGTCGGCCTGGACCCCATGCCGCTGGCGACCGAGGCCCTGCGCGGCGACGGGGCCCGGCTGATCGACGCCGAGGGCCGCTATCTGCTCGGGCCCGAACCCGACGCCGACCTCAAGGCCCGCGACATTGTCGCCCGGGCCGTCCACGCTGGCGTCGCGGAAGGACGTGGCGTGTTTCTCGACTGCCGCGCGGCCATCGGCGACCATTTCCCCCAGGCGTTTCCGGCGGTCTTCGCGGCCTGTATGGCGGCAGGGCTGGACCCGCGCCTCAGCCCCATCCCCGTGGCCCCGGCGGCCCACTATCACATGGGCGGGATCGTCGCCGATCCGGACGGCCGCACCAGCCTGCCTGGCCTGTTCGCCGTCGGCGAATGCGCCGCGACGGGGGTACACGGGGCCAATCGACTGGCGTCCAACTCCCTGCTGGAGGCGGCGGCCTTCGGTCGTCGCACGGGCCGGGCGGCGGCCGAACAGGCGGCGATCGGCGTCGGAGCGCTGCGGATCGGGCCGATCGTCGAGGACCTGCCAGACGCCGCCCTCGCGGAACTGCGCGCCGCCATGAGCGCCGACTGCGGCGTCGTGCGCGACGCCGTCGGCCTGACGCGTCTCGTGCAGCTGATCGACCGACTGGAGGCCGCCCACGGCGCGCCCCCCGCCCTGGTCGCCGCCCGCCTGATCGCCGACGCGGCCCTGGCCCGGCGCGAGAGCCGGGGGGGCCATTATCGCAGCGACTTCCCGCAGACCGCGCCCGTCCCGACCCACACCCGGCTGAGACGGGCGGCGACATCCCTGAAGGCCGCCGCGTGATCCCCGGCCCGCCCGACACCCTGATCCGACCGATCGTCCAGGCCACACTGGCTGAGGACCTGGGACGGGCGGGAGACGTCACCGCCGCCGCCTGCATCCCCGCGGGATCGCGCATGATGGCCGTATTCGCGGCCCGCAAGCCCGGCGTCCTGGCGGGGATCGACTGCGTCCGGCTGGCCATCATGGAGATGGACCCGGCGGCTCGGATCAACCTGCGATTGTCCGACGGCGACGCCTTTGAGGCCGGAGCGATCCTGGCCGAGGTCGAGGCCGACGCCCGCGCCTTCCTGTCGGCCGAGCGAACGGCGCTGAACCTCGTGGGCCGTCTCTGCGGCGTGGCCACCCTGACGCGGGCCTATGTCGGTGCTGTCACGGGCACAGGCGCGCGCATCGCAGATACCCGCAAGACCACGCCCGGCCTGCGCGCGCTGGAAAAGCACGCCGTGCGTTGCGGCGGCGGGGTCAATCACCGCTTCGGGCTGGATGACGCGGTGCTGATCAAGGACAACCACGTCGCCGTCTGCGGTGGCGTCACCGCAGCGGTTCGGGCCGCCCGCGCCCATGTCGGCCATCTGATGAAGATCGAGCTGGAGGTCGACGGCCTGACCCAGCTCGACGAGGCCCTGGCCCTGGTCGCCCAGGGCGCAGGTCCCGACGTCATCATGCTGGATAATTTCACACGCGCCGACTTGGCCGAGGCGGTCCGGCGGCGCGTGCAGGCCGGTCACAGCGTGGTGCTGGAAGCCTCCGGCGGGGTCGACCTGTCGACGGTCCGCGCCATCGCCGAGACCGGCGTGGACGTCATTTCGGTCGGCGCGCTGACGCACTCCGCCCCGGTCCTCGATATCGGTCTCGACGCGGTCTGACGGCGTCGCGCGCGGCTCAGGCCGTGGGCGTGTCGACCGAAGCGCTGTCCACGGCTTCTGCGACCGGCGCGGGCACCACGGCCGGAGCCGGAGCGGCAGCAGCGGGCGCGACGGCCTGGGCGACGGGAGCCGTGGTCGGCGCGTCGTCCTCCGTGCGCCCTTCCTGGGCCAGCAGCGCGGTATAGGCGATCGCCTGACCCGCCTGACGCAGGGAGTTGGCCGGATCGATGCCCGCGTGGACGGTCCGCTGAACCTCGGCCCCCGTCGAGGAATTGACCGCATAGCGGAAGGCCGTCGAGGACCCGGCGCGTCCGCCGAAGCGGTAGAAGACGTGGCTGCCGACCTGGTTCACGCGCACCAGGCTGTTTCTCCAGCGCGGCGACACGGCCGTGGTGTGGAAATGGGTGGCGTTGCCGACGCCGGCATAGACCGCGCCGGACAGGGCGGCCGAGGCGATGTCGCGCGCCCGGTTCCAGGCCGCCTGGTTGGGGCGGCCCCGCAGGGAGCCGTCGCAGGTGAAGCTGAACTGGCAGCCGACCCGGCGGTTCGAACCCTGGAACACCACGCCGCAGACGCTGTTGGGGAAGGCCCCGTGACGGGCACGGTTCAGGACCACCTGGACCACGGCCCGCATGCCGTCCGAGCCTTCGCCGCGCGCCTCAAAGTAAGCGGCCTGGGTCAGGCATTCGAGATCGCGCGAGGCGTCCAGGGCGTTGGACAGGCGGAAGGGGCGGGCGCTGTCGGCCAGGGTGCTCAGGCTGGCGCGACGCAGATCGGCGCGCGCGTCGCCGCCGCGAAGTTGTTCCAGACGGGCCGTCAGCAGCTCGGCCTGACGGTCGCGCTGAGCCGAACCGGCGACGATATAGGGGTCGTGGCGGCGCGCGATGGTCAGGGCGCTGGCGTCCAGCCCCCCGGCGGCGGCGGCCAGGGCCTCCTCAGTGAAGCCGGCGGCAGTGGCGCCCTCCAGCCGCTCGGCCTGGGCCCGCACCGTCGTTGCCTTGGCCACGGTGCCGCCCAGATAGGCGCACCCTATCGCCAGTCCCAGCAATCCGCCAAACATCGCCGCCGCCGTGGTGGGCCGAAGCCGGGCCACATGGTCGGGGCGCGCGTCGGTGCGCGTGGGAGCGGGATCAAGCAAAGGCGTCGTCCTGTTCAGCAGGGCGGACATGTCGCCCCCGGGTCGTCTGCGAAAGGACCGGGCGCGCAACCCGCCACATCCAGTCCTTCGCGAAGAACGGAGGTCGGCGAACGCCTGACCTCCGGAGGTGGGCCTTTATCCCCGTTAATGTGGCATCAATGTGTTTGATTCGCAAGATTGTGCTGCAACGCAGCAATCCGGACCTGGCGCGAGTTGTCGCAGAGTCGAGAGACGACGCGGTCGTGTCGCGGTGGTGGGCATTTGGCGCGAAAGCCGTATCCGTTTGCACTTGCGGAACTTTGGCGGCCACTTGGCTGATCCGCTGTTGTTCTAGCGGCCCTCGGATATTGTATTCGCATGCATCAAGTCCCGACCCTGATCTCAGGGTGGTGGCCGTACCGGAACCCGCGCCCGACGGTCGCGTTCACCGTGGCAGTCCACCGCTCCGCTTGAGGAACCCCGCCATGCGCCGTCTGATCGTCCCCATCGCCCTCATTCTCTCCGCCTCCGCCCTGGCCGCCTGTGGCCAGACCATCGAGCAGCGGGCCGCGACCGGCGCCGTCGCCGGCGCGGTTGTGGCCGGTCCCGTCGGTGCGGCCGTGGGCGGCGCGGCCGGCGCGGCGGTCGGTCAGGCGACCAAGCCGGACTGACAGGGCCCGCTGCCGGGTTGGCGATGGGTTCGGTTGTCCCCATCTGTCCGACGCGAACGCGCACCTGAAGGCGACAGTCGGCGGCGGAACGGGTCTCGGGCCCGTGTTTGCCGTCACCTGACCTTGATTTTCGACGCCGTTTCGGCTTTGCCCACGGCGACCGCCTTCGCGCCACCCCATCGCCGCCCCGGCGACGTTCCGCTTTCACACCGCCCCGCTTGCAACAAGGACGACCGAACTCCCGCATGAGAGACCTGAAACAGACCGGCTTCGCAGATCGCATCACGACCCAGCAGGAGGCCAAAAAGGCGCTCCTGGCCAAGTTCAAGCCCAAGCCGGCCGCGCCCGATCCCGAATTCGACAAGCTGGCAGCCAAGCGCGCGGCCGAGAAGGAGGAGGCGCGCCAGAAGCTCGAGGCCGAGAAGGCCGAGATCCGGCGAGAGAAGGCCGAGAAGGAGGCCGCGCGTCTGGCCGCCGAGCGCGAGGCCGAGGAAGCCGTCGAGGCCGAGAAGCGCGCCGCCCGCAAGGAGCGCAAGCAGCTCACCAAGGAAGAGCAGAAGGCCGCCCGTGACGCCCGCTACGCCGCCCGCAAGGCCCGCAGCCGCTGAGCGGATGAACGGTGACGGCCCGCGCCGTCACCGCGCCTGTCCGTCTCAGCCCAGGGCGTTCATCAGCTCGGGCACCACGGTCTTGTAGTCACCGACGATGCCGTAGTCCGCGACCTGGAAGATCGGCGCGTCGGCGTCCTTGTTGATGGCGACGATGACCTTGGAATCCTTCATCCCCGCCAGGTGCTGGATCGCGCCCGAGATGCCGATGGCGATGTAGAGCGCCGGAGCCACCACCTTGCCGGTCTGGCCGACCTGATAGTCGTTGGGCGCATAGCCAGCGTCGACGGCGGCGCGGCTGGCGCCCACGGCGGCGCCCAGCTTGTCGGCCAGCGGGTCCATGACCGCGTGGAACTCCTCGGCCGAGCCCAAGGCCCGTCCGCCGGACACGACGATCTTGGCGGCACCCAGCTCGGGGCGATCCGACTTGACCATCTCCTCGCCGACGAAGGACGCCTTGCCCGCGTCGGTGCCTGACACGGTCTCGACCGGGGCCGAGCCGCCCTCGGCCGCCGGCGCGAAGGCGGTCGGACGCACGGTGATGACCTTCTTGGCGTCCGAGGTCTGGATCGTCTCCAGCGCGTTGCCCGCATAGATCGGGCGCACGAACGTGTCGGCCGACACTACCTCGACGATGTCCGAGATCGGCGCGACGTCCAGCTTGGCGGCGATGCGCGGCATATAGTTCTTGCCGTCCATCGAGGCGGGGGCCAGCACGGCGTCATAGCCGTCCGCCAGACCCACGACCGTGGCGGTCACGGCCTCGGCCAGGGTGTGACCCAGCTCGCCGCTCTCGGCCAGCAGCACCTTCCTGACGCCCGCGATCCTGGCGGCGCTGTGACGGCCATTTACAGCGCTCCCACGGTCTTGAGCTTGGAAACCAGTTCGGCGGCGTCGGCCACCTTGATCCC
Source organism: Brevundimonas subvibrioides (assembly GCA_002280475.1). Lineage (GTDB taxonomy): Bacteria > Pseudomonadota > Alphaproteobacteria > Caulobacterales > Caulobacteraceae > Brevundimonas > Brevundimonas aurifodinae. The sequence goes on along the minus strand of NCEB01000007.1, from coordinate 195,321 downwards.
GGCCGAGCGGGTCGCCGGGGCGGTGACCTTCCTGACCGTCAGGCGCGGCGCGACGTCGACGCCGTAGTCGGCGACCGCTTTCATGGCGATCTCCTTCTTCTTGGCCTTCATGATGTTGGGAAGCGACGCATAGCGCGGGGTGTTCAGCCGCAGGTCCACCGTCACCACCGCCGGCAGGGGGGCCGACAGGGTCTGGTTGCCGCCGTCGACCTCGCGCGTGACCTTGGCCGCGCCACCCGCGATCTCGATCTTCGCGGCGAAGGTCGCCTGGGGCCAGTCCAGCAGGGCCGCCAGCATCTGGCCCACCGCGTTGTTGTCGCCGTCGATGGACTGCTTGCCCATCAGGACCAGGTCCGGCTTTTCCTCCGCGACCACGGCGGCCAGCAGCTTGGCGACCGCCAGGGGCTCAAGGTCGGCGTCGGACTGGATCAGGATGCCGCGGTCCGCGCCCATGGCGAGCGCGGTGCGGATCGTTTCCTGGGCCTGGGTCACGCCGATGGAGACGACGACGATCTCGCTCGCCGTGCCCGCCGCGTGATGCTCCTTGCCTTCCTTCAGGCGCACGGCCTCCTCGACGGCGATTTCGTCGAAGGGGTTCATGCTCATCTTGACGTTGGCCAGGTCGACGCCGGTCTGGTCCGCCTTGACGCGGGCCTTGACGTTATAGTCGATCACCCGTTTGACGGGGACGAGAACCTTCATGTCGTGCAGTCCTAGGATCGCCGGAATGTTGCGGCAGGGAATGGAACGGGCGACACGGCCTGTCAATGTAACGCGGCGTGATCGGTCGCCGCAGCGAGAGCGAACCCAGCGATGAACCGTTTTCTGACCACGCGCCGCCTGGCGATCCTGTTCTTCGCCATCTTCGGGGTTCTGGTCGGCGGTCTGGTGCTGGTCCAGCGCTTCTGGGTCGATCCCCAGGAGGCGTGCGCGCGCGACGGGCGCTGGTGGTATCCCGAGGAACGCCGCTGCCTGACGCCGATCTATCTGCCCGACATCACCGGCCGTCCCGAAGGCGTCAGCCGCGAAGAGGCGTCCAACGCGGCCAATCGCGAGCTCCTGGCGATCGAGGAACGCCTCGCCGCCGAAAGCGACGCCCGCGACGCCGCCATCGAACGCCAGCGCGAAGAACTGAACCGCTAGGTCACGCCCTTGGATGCGCTAACGCATAGGCCCCCAGCAGATGGGCGGCGTCGACGGCGGTGTACTTCTGCGTCGTCGACAGGCTGGCGTGGCCCAACAGCTCCTGAATGCTGCGCAGATCCGCGCCGGCGCCCAGCAGATGTGTCGCGAAACTGTGGCGCAAGGCGTGGGGCGTGGCCGAGGCGGGCAGGCCGAGCCGCCCCCTCAGCCGCTGGACCGTGGCCTGGACGTGCCGCGCCGACAGGGGTCCGCCGCGCCTCGCTCGGAACAGGGCGTCGGTCGGCTCCAGCAGGAAGGGCTGGGCGGCCACGGCGCGGTCCACCGCCTGACGCATGGCGGGCAGGACGGGCACCTGCCGCGTCTTGCCGCCCTTGCCGGTGATGCGGAGGGTTTCGGGGAGGGGCGCGTCGGCGCGGGTCAGGCTCAGCGCCTCCGAGATCCGCAGACCGCAGCCGTAGAGCAGGCTTAGCACCGCCGCGTCCCTCAGCGCCTCCCAGGGCTCGGCCTCCGGGTCCAGCGCGGGCTCGGCCAGCAGGCCCCGGGCCTGGTCGGCGCTGATCGGGCGCGGCAGGGACGGCTTGACGCGCGGGCCCCGGACGAGGGCCAACTGGGGCGTGGGCACGCCGCAGCGCCGGTCCAGAAAGCCGTGGAAGGTGCGGATGGCCGACAGGGTCTGGCTGAGCGATCGGGCGCTCAGCGGCGTCTCGCCCCCGCGCCGTTCCGCCAGATGCGCCCGGACCTCGGCGGCGGTGACCGTACCCAGGTCCGACAGCCGCTGCGGCTCGCCCCGGTGTCGCTCCAGAAACGCCAGCCAGGTCCGGCCGATGTGGCCATAGGCCTCCAGCGTCCGGGGCGACAGGCGGCGCTCGTGGGCCAGATGCTCCAGCCAGGCCCCCAACCCCTCACCAGCTGCCGCCTCGGACGCCGTCATCTCAGCCGAGGACCGGCCAGCGCTCGGCGGTCCGCGCCACCACCCCGGCGACGAAGGCCACCAGTTCGCAGCCCATGCCGGCGGTGAAGCCTTCGGCCTCGGGCGATCCGAAGGCGGCCAGCCCCGGCCGCGCTTGCTCGCCCCGTTCGCCCCCCAGATGCAGGGACATGCGGATCAGGGCGACTGACCTTACCTCTTCGGCCGCCGGGCCGAACAGGTCGAGGTCCGGGAACATCGGCCCCAGCCAGGTCAGGCCGTGGTCGCCCAGCAGGCCGTCGACGCCGCCGGCCTCCAACGGACGCCAGCCGAACGGCACGCCACCCGGCTTCTCGATCGCCACGGCGGCGGCGCTGAGGCCGAAGCGGGCCACCGCGACGGCGTCGAGGCGACGGGCGAGGTCGGAGTGGTTGCGCGCCTCCATCAGGTCCAGCGCCGCGACATGGGTCTGGGTCTGGGCGGCGAAGTTGGCGCGGGCCACGTCCTCGATCCGCTTTCGCGCATCCGCCTCGCGCTCGGCGGCGGCTTCCAGCCTGGTCAGGGCGGCGCGGCCGAACTCGACCACGTTCTTGCCGCGCACCGTCAGGCCGATCTCCTCCAGCAGCGACCGGTCATCCAGCAGGGTCTGGGGGTTGGCCTGCAGCCAGGCGCGGACGTCGGGCCAATGCGGCTCCCCCTCCCGATCTAGAGGGTCTGCGAACAGGTCGGCGGTCTGGTCCTGTGTGGTCACGCGAAGGCGCTCCTCCCGGAGGGCGCCGGGCCGCGAATCAGAGAATGGACTGGCCGGTCTTGCCCCAGTCGGCCAGGAAGGCATCAAGCCCCTTGTCGGTTAACGGGTGCTTGACCAAGGCCTTGAAGGTGTCGGCCGGGAGGGTCGCGGCGTCGGCACCCGCCAGGGCCGCGGCCTCGACATGGGCCGGATGGCGCAGCGAAGCCGCCAGAATCCGGGTCTCGAAGCCGTGGGTGTCGTAAAGGACGCGGATGGCCTCGATCAGTTCGCCCCCGTCGGCCCCGTGGTCGTCCAGCCGCCCGACGAAGGGCGAGACGAAGGTCGCGCCCGCCTTGGCGGCCAGCATCGCCTGGGCTACCGAAAAGCACAGGGTCACATTGGTCTTGATGCCCTTGTCCGAGAACGCCCGCGCCGCGCGCAGCCCGTCCCAGGTCAGGGGCAGTTTGACGACGACATTCGGGGCGATGGCGGCCAGCTTGTCGCCTTCCTTGACCATGGTCTCAAAGTCGGTCGCCACGGCCTCGGCGGAAATCGGGCCCTCGACCAGGGCGCAAATCTCGGCGATGACCTCGGCGATGACGCGACCCGACCTGGCGATCAGCGACGGATTGGTGGTGACGCCGTCCACGATTCCGGTGGGCAGCATCTCGCGGATGACGGCGACGTCCGCAGTGTCGAGGAACAGTTTCATGGCGCGGTGTCTACCCGAGCGGACGGCCCGGTGAAAGTCGCCTCGGTCCTGATTCCCCTGCCGGTGGACGAGGCCTTCGACTATGAGGTGCCTGAAGCGATGGTGCTGGCGCGCGGCGACCAGGTGGCCGTGCCACTGGGGCCCCGGCTGATGCGCGGCGTGGTGGCCGAGGTGCGCGAGACGACGGGCTCCAACCGGCGACTGAAGGCGGTCGAGCAACGGCTGACCGATCCGCCCGTACCGGGGGGCACGCTGGATTTCGTCGAATGGGCCGCGCGCTGGACGCTCAGCCCGCCGGGCGAGATGGCGGCCATGGCGCTGAAGGGTCTGCGCAACCCCGCCCCCCGGCCGGAGCGTCGGGTCCGCCGCGTCGGCGAGCGGCAGCCGGCCCGCCCGACGGCGGCCCGGACCACGGTGCTGGAGGCTCTGGGCGAGCGGGCGATGACGGCGGTGGACCTGGCGCGGGCCGCAGGCGTCTCGTCGGGCGTGGTCAAGGGATTGATCGACGAGGGCGTGCTGGAGGTCGTCGAGATCGCCGCCGTCGCTGCCTTCGATCCGCCGAACCCTGACCACCGACCGGCGGAGTTGAACCCCGATCAGGCGGCGGCGGCCGAGTCCGTGTCGGCCGCGACGGCGAAGGGCGGCTATTCGGCCTTCCTGCTGGACGGGGTCACGGGGTCGGGCAAGACCGAGGCCTATCTGGAAGCGGTGGCGAGAACGCTGCGGGCCGATCCGACGGCGCAGGTCCTGATCCTGCTGCCCGAGATCGCCCTGACCCAGGACCTGATCGTGCGAATTACCACCCGGTTCGGTGCCGCCCCCGCCGAGTGGCATTCGGGCGTCGCCCCGCCGCGTCGGCGACAGGTGTGGGAGGCGGTCGCCGCGGGCCGCTGCAACATCGTCGTCGGGGCCCGGTCAGCCCTGTTCCTGCCGTTCCCGAAGCTGCGACTGCTGATCGTCGACGAGGAGCACGACGGCTCGTTCAAGCAGGAGGACGGCCTCGTCTATCACGGCCGCGACCTGGCGGTGGCGCGGGCCCGGATCGAGGAAGCGACAGTGGTCCTGGCCTCGGCCACGCCGTCGCTGGAGACGCTATGGAACGCGCGGCAGGGGCGATACGGCTGGCTGAAGCTGGGGCGGAGACACGGGGCGGCGACCCTGCCGGACATCCGCCTGCTGGACCTGCGTGAAGCCCCGCCCGAGCGCGATCAGTGGCTGTCGCCGCCGCTGAAGGAGGCGATGGCCGAGACGCTTCAGGCGGGCGAGCAGGTGCTGCTGTTTCTGAACCGCCGCGGCTATGCGCCGGTCGTCCTGTGCCGGGCATGCGGCCACCGGCTGACGGCGCCCGACACCGACAGCTGGCTGGTCGAGCATCGCTATACGGGGCGGCTGGTCTGCCACCTGACCGGCTTTTCGACGCCGCGCCCGAAACACTGTCCGGCCTGCGGGGCGGAGGACACCCTGGTCTCGGTCGGACCCGGCGTGGAGCGGGTCGAGGAGGAGGCGCGGTCCCTGTTTCCGGACGCGCGGACGGCGGTGTTCAGCTCCGACACCGTGCCGGACGCGCGGGCGGCGCGGGCCCTGATCCAGCGAATGACGGACGGCGAGATCGACATCCTGGTCGCCACCCAGGCGGCGGCCAAGGGGCACAATTTTCCGCGTCTGACGCTGGTGGGGGTGGTGGACGCGGACCTGGGCCTGCGCGGCGGCGACCTGCGCGCGGCCGAGCGAACATTCCAGCTGCTGACCCAGGCGACGGGGCGGGCGGGCCGCGCGGATCGGCCGGGGCGGGCCCTGCTCCAGACCTGGACGCCGGATCATCCGGTGCTGATGGCGCTGGCCGCCGGCGACCGCGACGCCTTCATCGAGGCCGAGATGGCCGAGCGGGAAGCGGCGTCCCTGCCCCCCCACGGCCGTCTGGCCGCGATCATCCTGTCGGGCGAGGACGCGGCCGCAGTGGAGCGGGTCGCCGGCGCCCTTGCGGCCGTCATTCCCAATGCCGAGCGGCTGGAGGTCTATGGCCCGGCCGACGCGCCCCTGGCGCTGGTGCGCGGACGGCGGAGGAAGCGGCTGCTGGTCCGGGCCGACCGAGACGTGGACCTTCAGGGCTTCCTGCGGGCCTGGCTGAGCCGTGTGAAGGTGCCGGGGTCCGTTCGGCTGAGCGTGGATGTCGATCCGTATAGTTTTCTGTGACCTCAACCCTTCCGCTCGTCCCCGCGAAAGCGGGGACCCAGTTCTTAAGTGAGGCGCGCCGGGTCGATCCGGGGTCGAAACCAATCGGCACCTTCGGGAGCTCCAAAATCACTGGGTCCCCGCTTTCGCGGGGATGAGCGGAAACAGGTGACCTACGCCCCCGCCTTCTTCGCGAACGCCCAAGCTCCGGCGGCCAGGGGCTCGACCTGGGCGGCCATGGTCTTGGCGTGGGCTGAGGCGGCCGTGCCGTCGCGGACGCGCCCGGCGATGCCCTGGCAGATGGCCGCCAGCCGGAACAGGTTGTAGGCGAACAACCAGTCCACTCCCAGTCCAGTACCGCGCGGACCTGGGGCGCGCCATTCTCGTCTGACTCGGGGGCCAGGATCATGTTGTCGAGGCGGAAGTCGCCGTGGACGATCCGGGTCGGGCCTTCGGGCGGCAGGCCCTGGGGCAGGAAGGCGATCAGCCGGTCCATGTCCGGGATCGGATGGGTCTGGGACGCCTGATACTGTTTGGTCCAGCGGCCGACCTGGCGCGCGAAATAGTTGCCCGGCTTGCCGTAGCCCGACAGGCCGATCTGATCGGGCTCGAAGCTGTGCAGGGCCGCCAGGGTGTCGACCTGGGCGTCATAGATGGCGCGGCGCTGCTCGGGCGTCATGCCGGGCAGCTTCAGGTCCCACAAGACCCGCCCCTCGACCTTGTCCATGACGTAGAAGATCGAGCCAATGACACCCTCGTCCAGGCACAGGGCGTGGGGCCGGGCGACCGGGAATCCCTGGGCGGCCAGCGCCGAGATCACTGTGAACTCGCGGTCCACGGCGTGGGCCGAGGGCAGCAGAACGCCCGGCGGCTTGCGACGCAGCACATAGGCGGCCGAGGGCGTGGTCAGTTCATAGGTCGGGTTCGACTGACCCCCCTTGAACTGGCGCACCGTCAGGGGGCCTGCGTAGCCATCGACGTTGGCGGCCATCCAGGCGTCGAGCGCGGCCTCGTCGAGGCGATAGCGGGGATCGACCTCGCGGGTGCCGGAGAAGGTCGATTGCGGATCGTCGAGAGCGTCAGTCATGCTTTTCCGGATTCTGGCGCCGCGACAATGGCGGCGCGGACGGCGCGGCGCCAGCCCCCGAGCAGCCGCTCGCGTTCGGCGGGCTGCATGAGCGGCGTCCAGACGGCGGGTGCCTCGTCTCCGCGCGGCTCCAGATCGTCGATCAGCCCGGCCCCCAGGGCCGCGAGCCGCGCCGCGCCCAGCGCCGTCATTTCCTGAAAGGCGGGGCGCTCGACGGTGACCTTGCAGATGTCGGCGACGAACTGCATGGCGAAGGCGTTGGCCGTAACCCCGCCGTCGACCTTGAGCACCTTCAGACGCGGCGCGCCGTCGGCGGCGAGGGCGTCCAGCAGGTCACGGGTCTGGTAGGCCAGCGCCTCCAGCCCCGCCCGGACGAAATGGGCGGGGGTCGAATCCCTCGTCAGACCGATCAGCGCGCCGCGCACCTCCGGCTCCCACCAGGGCGCGCCCAGACCCGTGAAGCCGGGCACCAGATAGACGCCGCCGTTGTTCTTCAGCCCTTGCGCCATGGCCTCGGAGGCGCGGCTGTCGGCGATCATTCCGACGCCATCCCTGAGCCACTGGATGGCCGCCCCGGCCGAGAAGATGGAGCCCTCCAGCGCATAGGCGGCATCCTCACCGACCGCATAGCCCAGGGTGCCGAGCAGCCGCCGGGTCGAGGCCACCGGAGCCGTTCCGACGTTGGCGACGAGGAAGGCCCCCGTGCCGTAGGTGATCTTGGCGTCGCCCGCCGTCAGCGCGCCATGGCCGACCAGCGCCGCCTGCTGGTCGCCCGCCGACCCCGTGATGGGCAGGGCCAGTCCCAGCAGGGCCGGGTCGGTGGTTCCCAGCAGCCCTGCGCAGTCGCGTATTTCAGCCAGGACTTGGCGCGGCACGCGGAACAGCCCGCACAGGTCGTCGCGCCAGACCCGGTCCTTAAGGTCCATCAGCGAGGTGCGGCTGGCGTTCGTGGCGTCGGTGACGTGGCTCGCGCCCCCGGTCAGTTTCCAGATCAGCCAGGTCTCGATGGTGCCGAGCAGGACCTCGCGGCGAGTGGCGCGCTCGCGGGAGCCGGGGACCGCGTCCAGCAGCCAGGCGAACTTGGTCGCCGAGAAATAGGGGTCGAGGATCAGGCCGGTCGCGGCCTGGACCTCAGCCTCGTGGCCCCCGGCCGCCAGCCCGGCGGTGACGTCGGCCGTTCGTCTGTCCTGCCAGATGATGGCGCGGTGCAGGGGCTCTCCGGTCGCGGCGTCCCAGACGACGGCCGTCTCGCGCTGATTGGTGATGCCGATGGCCGAGAACCGGCCCACCCCGCCGGCCTTGCGGATCACCTCGCGGCAGGTCTGGAGGGTGGCCGTCCAGATCTCGGCGGCGTCATGCTCGACCCAGCCCGAGGCCGGGAAGTGCTGGGCCAGTTCGATCTGACTGAGGGCGACCGGGTGCAGACCCCCATCCTCCCTGACCTCGAAGGCGATGGCGCGGGTGGAGGTGGTGCCCTGGTCGATGGCGAGGATGCAGGTCGTCGCGGGGTTCGTCATGGCTCCACCTTACGCAGGATCGAACGATGCGCTAATCCGCCGTCCATGGCCGACCGCACCGCTTCCTATCAAGGCGTCGTCGACGCCGCCCGCCAGATCCAGGGCGCGGCCGTTCGCACCCCCCTGATCGAAAGCCCCGACCTGAACGAACGCATGGGCGGGCGCATCCTGTTGAAGGCCGAGACGATGCAGGTCGCCGGGGCGTTCAAGTTCCGGGGGGCCTACAACCGCATCAGCCGCCTGACCGACGAGGAGCGGGGACGCGGTGTCGTGGCCTTTTCGTCGGGCAACCACGCCCAGGGCGTGGCGGCGGCCGCGCGGATGGTAGGCACGGCTGCGACCATCGTGATGCCGGCCGACAGTCCGGCCATCAAGGTCGCGGGCGTGAAGTCGTTCGGCGGCGAGGTGCGGCTGTACGATCGCTGGACCGAAAGCCGCGAGGAGATCGGGGCCCAGCTGGCGCGCGACAAGAACGCGATTCTGGTGCCGCCCTTCGATGATCCCTTCATCATCGAGGGACAGGGGACGACAGCGCTGGAAATCCTCGACCAGGCGGACGGGCCGATCGACCAGCTGGTCTGTTGCTGCTCCGGCGGCGGGCTGATGGCCGGCATCAATCTGGTGCTGGAGGCGCAGAGCCCCGCGACCGAGAGCTGGGCCGTCGAGCCCGAGAATTATGATGACACGGCACGATCCCTGAAGGCCGGTGAGCGCGTCGGCCATCCCAGGGGACCGCCGTCGATCTGCGACGCCCTGCAGACGCCGATCCCGGGTGAGCTGACGTTTCCGATCAATCAGCGGGTCCTGAAGGGTGCCCTGACCATCAGCGACGCCGAGGCGGCGGAAGCCGTGCGCTACGCCTTTCGCACGCTGAAGCTGGTGGTCGAGCCAGGCGGGGCGGCGGCCCTGGCCGCAGTGCTGGCCGGCAAGATCGAAACTCGAGGCCGGACCACCGCCATCGTCCTGTCCGGCGGCAACATCGATCCGGGCCTGTTCGCCGCCATCATCGAAGACCGCTTCACCGGAGCCGCCGCATGACCAAGCCCGCCGACCTGCCGTCCTTGATCGGCACCGAAATCGGGGTCAGCCGCTGGTTCGAGATCGACCAGGCGCGGATCGACGCCTTCGCCAGGATCACCGAGGACGAGCAGTTCATCCACGTCGATCCCGAGGCGGCTAAAGCCACGCCGTTCGGCGGCACCATCGCGCACGGCTTTCTCACGCTCAGCCTCGCCTCGGCCATGTCCTATGACGCTGTGAAGCCGCTGGACGGCGTGGTGATGGGCGTCAACTACGGCTTCGACAAGCTGCGGTTCCTGGCCCCCGTGCCGGCCGGATCGAAGGTGCGGGGACGGTTCAAGCTGCTGTCGGCCGAAGACAAAGGTCATTCTGGGGGCGTCGTCCGCTGGCTGCTGAAACACGAACTGACCGTCGAGATCGAGGGCGGCGACAAGCCGGCCCTGATCGCGGAATGGCTCGGGATGCAGATGGTCTCGGCCTAACTGAGAAAGCACTTTACATTCCAAAGTGAATGCCGCATACGGGCCTCACACAGGAGAATTCGCCATGTTCAAAGCCCTCGTCTGCGCCGCCGCCCTCAGTCTCACCGCTCCCGCCCTCGCCCAGACACGCGAGGCCGGCGATCATGCCCATCAGCACGCCGACTTCGCCTCGACCCGCATGCATGTCCGCGTCGACGGCGAGGCCGGCCCCGGCGTGCGCGACATCATCCTGATCCCCGGCCTGAGCTCCTCGCCCAAGGTCTGGCAGGGCACGGTCGATCATCTGGGCAGCGGCTGGCGGGTGCATCGCATCCACATCCAGGGCTTCGCCGGAGCCCCGGTCGAGGGCAACGCCGAAGGCCCGGTCGCCGCGCCCGTCGCCGAGGAGATCGCCCGCTATATCGCCGAGCAAGGACTGGAGAAGCCCGCCGTCGTTGGCCACTCGATGGGCGGCACGATCGGCATGATGCTCGCGGCGCGCCATCCGGACGCGGTCGGTCGGCTGATGGTCGTCGACATGGTGCCCTTCATGGGGGCCATGTTCGCCCAGCCCGGCACCAATCCGACCGCCGAGAGCGTCGCGCCCATGGCAGACATGATTCACGGCCAGATGCTGAACAGCCCCGAGGACGCCTATCGCGCCCAGGCCGCCGCCACCGTCGCCGCCATGGTCCGCGACGAAGCCGCCGAACCCATGATCCTGGCCGACACCGCGGCCAGCGACCGCACCGTCTCGTCCAACGCCTATCGCGAGCTGATCGTCACCGATCTGCGGCCCGAGCTGGCGAACATCACCGTGCCGACCGAGGTGGTCTATGTCGCCTTCGACTTCCCGGGCATGACGCCCGAGATGACAGACGGCATCTATAGCATGTCGTTCGCGACCCTGCCGGGTGTGGAACTGACGCGCATCGACGAGGCGGCCCACTTCGTCTTCCTCGACCAGCCCGAGGCCTTCAACCGCGAACTGGACGTCTTCCTGGCGGAATGACCGACCCGGCCGGACGCGTCGTCTGCCTTTATGACGAACAGGCCGAGGGCTGGATCGCCGATCGCGGTCGCGCCCTCGGCGGTCCGGGCAAGTCGCTGGACGAGGTCGCGGCGCTGGACCGGTTCGTCGCCGCCCTGCCGGTCGGGGCCCGCGTGCTGGACGTCGGTTGCGGCTCGGGCTGGCCGATGGGCGCGGCCTTGCTGGAACGCGGCCTTCACCTGACCGGCGTGGACGCCTCGCCCCGCTTGATCGCCCACGCCGCCCGGACGCTGCCGACCGGGGAATGGATCGTCGGCGACATGCGGACCTTCGATCTGGGCCGCGTCTTCGACGGCGTCCTGGTCTGGCACAGCCTGTTCCACCTGAACCCCGGCGACCAGCGCGTCGCGCTCGGACGCATCCTGGACCATGCGGCGGCGACCTCGACCGTGCTTCTCACCGAGGGCGGGGAGGCCGGCGTCAGCCTGGGTCAGTGGCGGGGCGAACGGCTGTATCACGCCAGTCTGGGTGCCGCCGCCTACCAGGCCATCCTGGGGGCCGCAGGGTTCGCGCCCGACAAGGCCGCGACCGCTCCGCCCCATATTTTCCTGAGATAAGGCCTCCGCGCCCCAGAACGCCGATCGCCGGACTGGATCGAAGACCGCAAGACCGGTAGAAGACCCGGAGAGCGTGGGGATTGTGGCATGCGTGGATATCTGACCTGGCTGATCGGCCTGATGATGAGCCTCGTGCTCGCGGGCTGCGCCGCCGCCCCGGGCGCGACCCCGGTTGCCATCGCCGAGGGCAGCGAGGTCGTCCGTATCGTGCCGGAGTATCGCCTGGGCCCGGCCGACAAGGTGCGGGTCAACGTCTTTGGCGAAGAGGCCCTGACCGGTGAGTTCCTGGTCGGCAACTCGGGCAAGATCTCCCTGCCCTTGATCGGCGAGGTCCAGGCCCAGGGCCTGACCATCGGAGAGCTTCAGGAGGCGATCGCCGTCGCTCTGCGTCAGGGCTACATCACCGAGCCGCGCGTCAATGCCGAGGTCCTGAACTATCGGCCCTTCTACATCCTGGGCGAGGTGAACACGCCGGGAGAGTATCCCTACACCGCCAATCTGACGGTCCTGAACGCGGTGGCCACGGCGGGAGGCTTCACCTATCGGGCCGACACGCGCCGGGTCTATATCAAGCGGGCGGACGCGGCGGGCGAACAGCAGTTCCCGCTGACCACCGGAACACAGGTCGCGCCGGGCGACACCATCCGTATCGGCGAACGGTTCTTCTGATCCGACCCTAGCCCGCCAGCAGGACCCACAGACCCGTCGCGGCGAAGGCGGCGGCGGCGGCCATGCGGATGTAGCGCAGCGGCAGGCGCTCGGCGGCCGCCTCACCCAGCCAGACCGCCGGACCGTTGACCAGCATCATCCCGATGGTCGACCCCGCGACGACGAGCGGCAGGTTCTCAAAGCGGATGGCCAGGCCGGCCGTGGCGATCTGCGTCTTGTCGCCCATCTCGACCAGGAAGAAGGCCGCGGTCGTCGTCCAGAAGATGCCCCAGCTGGTGATCTCGACCGCATCGGCCTGCTCGACGTCCAGGGTATCGGGGATCAGGGCCCAGACCGCGAAGCCCAGAAAGGCGATCCCCACGACCCAACGCATCCACGGCCCGTCCAGATACTGAGCAGCCAGGGTGCCGGCGAGGGCGGCGAAGGCGTGATTGACCAGGGTCGCGGCCAGAATACCCAGGACGACCGGCGTGGGTCGTCGCCAGGTCGCCGCCAGGGCGATCGCCAGCAACATGGTCTTGTCCCCGATCTCCGCCAGGGAGACGAGGCCGATGGAGATCAGCAGGGCGTCCAGAACGCAGTCTCTCGCGGGGCCTCGGCGGGCGGACCTGTGGCGTTCGCAGCCGGACCCCGCGTGGAATCAACCCTGCGAAGCCAACGGTCTTGTCAGGTTTCTTTTGTCCCTAACGCTCGACGCGCGGCGTCTCGCTGCTTGAGGGACGAGGCTGTCGCGAAGAGAGCCTCAGATCCGAAACCGTCCGCGCCATCCTCTCCGGGTGAGAGGAAGTGTGTTGACGCGGGCCCTGCTGAGCGGTGCAGGCGACTACTCCCCGATGACGGCCGCCGTGTAGTCCGGGCCACGCCAAAGGGCAAGGCGACCCGGGCGGTAGACAGTCCAGAATGGTTAATATAACGCTGGTTAGGCGGCTCGCCTGCCCCTCCCAGGGTTCGCCTGAGAGGGGAAAAGTGAGGTCTCGCAAGGACTTGAGGGGAGCTGACAATGGATCCGATTATCTCGATCGTGGCCTCCATGCTGATCTCCGACGCTCCCGCGTCGGACGGGCATGGCTGCCATGAAGCGCCGCACCACGGTAGCGACGCCTGCGCCTGCACGCGCGTCGTCGACTTCTACGGCCCCTGGACGGGGGGTGGCGGCTACACGCCTCCTGGAGGCTGGGGCCCGCCCATCAACATTCCCGCCGGCCCGGCGATCCACGTCGCCTCGCCCGGCTACCGGGTGGTCGGCCGTCCGGTGCACGTCGCCGGCCCGACCATCCACATCCAGGGCCCGCCCGTCTATGTGGACGCGCCGCCGATCCGCATCGCGCCGGCCCAGATCTACGTCCAGCGTCCGGAGGTCCATGTGCGGCCGTCGGAGATCCTGGTCGAGCCGCCGCAGGTCCACTTCTCGGACTGCACCGACGGCACCGTCTGCACGCCGGTCGACGGCGGACACTAGGTCTTCGCCGCAACGACGACATTGGGGGTCCGGACACCGTCCGGGCCCCCTTTTCGCTTGAGGGTTCGCCGATCGACGGCCCTATCGCCTCCGCCCCCCGGCTGCGCTAGGAAGCGCCATGACCGTTCAGTTTCACGAAGGCGACCTGCCCGACGGCCTGGACCTCGGGCCCGAGGTCGCCGTCGATTCCGAGACCATGGGCCTGCGACTGGGGCGCGACCCCCTGTGCGTCGTGCAGCTGTCGGCCGGCGACGGCGACGCCCATGTCGTGCGGCTGAATCGGCCCGCATACGACTGCCCGAACCTGAAACGGCTGATGGCCGATCCGGGCGTGCTGAAGATCTTTCACTTCGGCCGCTTCGACATCGCCATGGTCGAGCTGCATCTCGGTGTCGAGACCCGGCCGGTCTATTGCACCAAGATCGCCTCCAAGCTGGCGCGGACCTATACCGACAGGCACGGGCTGAAGGATGTGGCGCGCGAACTGGCGGGCATCGACCTGTCCAAGGCCCAGCAATCCTCAGACTGGGGCGCAGCGGAGCTGTCGACGGCGCAGCTGGAGTATGCCGCCTCCGATGTGCTGCATCTGCACGCCATCAAGCACCGCCTGGACGAAATGCTGGCGCGCGAGGGGCGGGCCGCGATCGCCCAGGCCTGTTTCGACTTCCTGCCGACCCGGGCCCGTCTGGACCTGGCCGGTTTCGAAGACGACGTCTTCGCCCACACCTGGACCAAATGAGCGACCTCGGGCCCGTCTCTGACCGGAAGGCGGCCGACGAGGCGCGACTGGCGGCCGAGGCCGAGCGTTGGCGCGCCCGGTCACAGCGGGTCCGGCTCTATCGCCGCCTGCTGCCCATCCTGATCGTGGTTCTGGCGGGCGGTGCCCTGACCTGGACGGTGTTCCGCACGGTGATGTCGGGCGTCGAGCGCGAGGCCAGCCAGGCGCGGGACATCCGCCTGGACAACCCCATGTTCCATGGCCAGGACGCCGAGGGCCGCAGCTTCGTCATCGGCGCGGAAGGCGCGGTCCGCGATCCGGCGACGGGGCGGTTTCGGCTGAACGGCCCCGTCCTGAGACTGAACCTCGGCGGGGCCAAGGTCACGGAGATGACGGCGGACGCCGGCATCTACAACGAGGCCGAGCGGTCGGTGACCATCGGCCCGAACGTGCGGATCTCGGACGGCGGTTCCGGCTTTGTCCTGACGACGCCCGAGGCGGTCGTGGATACCGCCACCGGTGTCGTGACGGGCGACAAGGGCGTAGAGGGTCGCGGCCCCCTTGGAACCATTTCCGCGACGTCCTATGCGATATATGAACAGGGCCAGCGGGTCGTGTTCAGCGGCTCTGGCGATAACAAGGTGCGGGGCACGATCGCCGCCGCCTCCGGTGGATGACCATGACGACGACCAGGATCCTGCTGACGGCCACGGCCGCCCTCGCGCTCGCGGCGGGCGGCGTCGCGATGGCCCAGACGCGGCCGAACACCTCGAACCAGCCGATCGGCTATGGCGCCGATACCGGTGAACTGACCAACACCGCCGTCTCCTTGCGCGGCAGGGCCGAGATCACGCAAGGCCAGTCGCGCCTGAGGGCCAACGCCATCGAGGGGGCGCGCGACGCCTCAGGGGGCCTGACCCGCATCGAGGCCTCGGGCGACGTCTACTACGTCACCCCGACCGAAACGATCCGGGGCGACCGGGCGATCTACAACGTCGCCGATGCCACGGTCGTGGTCACGGGCGACGTCATCCTGACCCAGGGCCAGAATGTCCTGACCGGCGCACGCCTGAGCTACAATGTCGATACGGGCCAGGCCCGCATCGAGGGCGGCGGCGGCCAGAACGGCGGGCGTGTGCGGGGCGTCTTCTATCCGCAAGGCGCGAACTGAGCCCTCGGGCCAGATCCACCGGATGGCGCGCAAGGAACTCTCCGCCCTGAACCTGAAGGAACGCGAGGCCGAACCGGCCTCGTCGCCCGAGCCCGCGCCCGACAAGGGCCTTCGGGTCCAGAACATCGCCCGGGCGTTCGGAGCCCGCCAGGTCGTGCGCGACGTTTCCCTGACCGTCCAGAGGGGCGAGGTGGCGGGGTTGCTGGGGCCGAACGGAGCCGGCAAGACGACGTGCTTTTACATGATCACCGGCCTGATCCCGGCTGACAGCGGCTCGATCTGGCTGGACGGCGAGGACATCACTGCCCAGCCCATGTACCAGCGCGCCCGCATGGGGCTGGGCTATCTGGCGCAGGAAGCATCGATCTTCCGCGGCATGACCGTGGAACAGAACATCATGGCGGTGGTCGAGCTGAACCACTCGGGCAAGGCGATCGAGGTCGAGACCACCCGGCTGCTGGAAGACCTGAACATCGGCCATCTGCGCCATGCGCCGGCCACCGGTCTGTCGGGTGGCGAGCGACGGCGGGTGGAGATCGCCCGCTCCCTGGCCGGCCGGCCCAGCTTCATGCTGCTGGACGAACCCTTCGCCGGCATCGACCCCCTGGCCATCGCCGACATCCGCCAGGTCATCCGCTATCTGGCGGGGGAGGGCATCGGGGTGCTGATCACCGACCACAACGTCCGCGAGACGCTCGACATCATCGACCGCGCCTCGATCATCTCGAACGGCGAGGTCCTGTTCGAAGGCACGGCCGACGAGGTCATCCACGACCCCGAGGTCCGGCGCGTCTATCTGGGCGATCTCTACGGCCGCGGCTGAGGGCTGCACGACAGGGCCGCCCGCCCGCGCTTAGAACGCCGTTAACCGCTTCGCGCCATCGTGACAGCAAGTTCCGGGCCACCATGGCCGGACGGCGAGGACGTCAGCGCGTGATCGGACAGCGGCTCGAGATCCGGCAAGGCCAGGGGCTGGTTATCACGCCCCAGCTGCAGCAGGCGATCAAGCTGCTGCAGCTGTCTAATCAGGAACTGGACGAATACGTCGAGGCCGAGTTGGAGAAGAACCCCCTGCTCCAGCGCGAGGAGCCGGAGAGCGCCCCCGAGCCGGCGCGAGAGCTGGCGGCGGACGCGGCGGAACTCAGTTTCGCCGATGCCGAGGTTTCCGATCGCGCGACCACGGTCGATGCGCGCGAGGATGACGTCTATGGCGACGCCACGCCCGGAGAACGCACATCGGACCGTTTGTCGGACGAGGCGGCGTCCCAGCCGGGGCTGTCGGACTGGTCGGCGGCGGGCAAGGGCGGGTCGTTCAACGACGGCGACGGCGGCGAGCGGCCCGAGCGTCACGATCCGACCCTGTGGGAGCACCTGCAGGCGCAAGCGTCTTCGGCGGGGTTTTCGGCGGCCGACCATGCCGTCGCCCTGGCCCTGATCGACGGCGTCGACGACGGCGGCTACCTGCGCGGCGAACTGGAAGAACTGGCCGATCGGCTGGGCTGTGGCCTGGAGCGGATCGAGGCGGTGCTGGCGGTGTGCCACGGGTTCGAGCCCACTGGCGTCATGGCGCGCTCCGTCCCCGAATGCCTGAAGCTGCAGCTGATCGAGCGAAACCGCTTCGACCCGGCCATGGCGGCGCTGCTGGACAACCTCGACCTCCTGGCCCGGCGGGACCTCGGGGCTCTTCGAAAGGCGTGCAGCGTCGACGTCGACGACCTGTCGGAGATGATCTCCGAGCTGAAGGCCCTTACGCCCCGGCCAGGCGCGGGCTTCGCCGGCGAGATCGCCCAGACGGTGATCCCCGATGTCCATGTCCGCCCGGACCCGGCCGGAGGCTGGAAGGTCGAGCTGAACTCCGACACCCTGCCCCGCCTGCTGGTCGACAAGCGCTACCACGCCTCGGTCTCGGCCGGAGCGCGGACGGAGGCGGAAAAGACCTTCGTCGCCGACTGCGCGGCCCAGGCCAACTGGCTGGTCAAGTCGCTGGACCAGCGCGCCAAGACCATCCTGAAGGTCGGGTCCGAGATCGTCCGCCAGCAAGACGCCTTTCTGGCGTTCGGCGTCGAGTTCCTGCGGCCGCTCAACCTGAAGACCGTGGCCGACGCCATCGGAATGCACGAATCGACCGTCAGCCGGGTGACCTCGAACAAATACGTCTCGACGCCGCGCGGAGTGTTCGAACTGAAATTCTTCTTCACCGCGGCCATTCAGGCGACCGACGGCGGGGCCAGTCATTCGGCCGAGGCCGTCCGCCATCGGATCAGGTCGATGATCGACCACGAGGGCCGCGACGGCGATGTTCTGTCCGACGACCGCATCGTCGAGATCCTGAAAGAAGCCGGCATCGATATCGCGCGCCGAACCGTCGCCAAGTACCGGGAAGCCTTGCGGATTCCATCCTCGGTCGAGCGGCGACGGATGCTGAAGGCGGGTTAGCGCGCTAACGCTCGCCGCACGGCGGCTCGCTGCTTGAGCGCAGGTTTCGCGCGCTAACGCTCGCGACGCGGTCGCTCGCTGCTTGAGCGCAGGCCTAAGATCGCGGCTGATCGCAAAAGCGTGACTGTGAAATCGGCGTTCCCGATTGACACTTTTGTCGGGCGGTCGCGTTCTGCTTCCTATGCAAGTCCAAGTCAGCGGCAAGCACGTGGATGTCGGCGAAGCGTTAGGCTCGCGCATCTCCCAGGAACTCGAAGAGGGAGTCGGAAAATACTTCGAACGCGGCGGCCAGGACGCCGAGGTCGTGGTCTCCAAGGATGGTCATGGCTTCAAGGTGGACTGCTGGGTCCGCCTCGCTTCGGGCCAGGCCCTTGTGACCACAGGCCACGGCGGTGACGCCCACGCCGCCTTTTCCGACAGTCTCGAGAAGCTCGAAAAGCGGGTGCGTCGCTACAAGCGACGGCTCAAGGACCACCACATCGGCCCCAGGGGGCTGTCCCCCGAGAAGACCGAGAACGCCGCGCGCGACGTTGCGCGATCCATCGTCCTCCGCGACCCGGATACTGTCGAGGACGACGTGTTCGGAGACACGGGCGAAGACGGGCCTCCCCCGGTGGGCATGGTCATCGCCGAGACCCAGTCCGAAATCCGTACCATCACGGTCGGACGCGCGGTTCTGGAGCTCGACATGACCGGCTATCCTGTCCTGATGTTCCGGAACGCCGCCCACGGAGGTCTGTCGGTGGTCTATCGTCGGCCGGACGGCAATGTGGGGTGGATAGACCCTGAACGCACCGTGTCGTTGAACGGACACGGTTCTGTAAACGGTTCTGGCGCATAAGCCTTTCAAACGGGCGCGGATCGGGCTAGACCGCCCGCGCCCATCGCCTCCCCCCTCAAGGGCCCGCTGAACCTCGTATGAGTGTGAGTCGAGACGATCATGGATATCGGTGAACTGCTGGTCCGGGACGGAGTGGTCCTGAAGAGCGGCGCGTCTTCCAAGCGGCAGGCTCTGCACAGCGTCGCCTCCGTGGCCGCCCAGGCCCTGGATCTGGAAGAAGCGCGGGTGTTCGACGCCCTTCTCGAGCGCGAAACCCTGGGGTCCACGGGTCTGGGCTCCGGCGTCGCCGTGCCGCACGCGCGACTGGAGGGTATCGATCGGGTCCGCGCCGTTTTCGTGCGCCTCGACACACCCGTGGCCTATGACGCCGTGGACGACCGGCCCGTCGATCTGATGTTCGCCCTTTTCGCCCCGCCGCGAGACGGCGCCGAGCATTTGCGGGCGCTGGCCGCCGTCTCGCGCGCGTTGAGATCCTCGGAAATGCGCGAGCAACTGCGTCAGGCCCGAACCGTGGACGCGATTCACGCCCTGTTCGTTCGCGACGATACCGCGACCGCCGCCTGACTTTCGACGAAAGCCCCGCCCCTAGTGGACGGAGACGGGGGCCAGTTCGTGCGCGACCGCGGCCGCGAAGGCCGTCTCGCGATCCAGCATGACCGCCAGACGCTCACCGTCGGCACTATGCACCGCATACAGGGTCTGCTCGGGGTCGATCATCAGACCCTTGGCGTCCGCCAGGGGCGTGTCGGCCAGCACATCGGCGGCGCTGATCTCGCGCACATAGACCAGGTCGGGCGCGCCCAATCCCTGGAAGTCTTCTTTCGTCATCGTGGGCGTCATCAGGACCGCCTCCTTCGAAATCGGGAACGCCCGAGCGCCCGGCGGGTTCGCCGGCGCGTCGAAGCGTCGCCTTGGAACGTGAAAATCAGCCGAGGCTGATGGGGATGCGCCGCACCGTGGCGGCTTCTTCGGGTCGCTTCAGATCGACGTGGAGCAGGCCGTGCTCCAGGGTCGCACCCTCAACTTCCAGCCCATCCGCCAGGACGAAACTGCGAACGAACCCGCGCGCCGCGATTCCCCGATGCAGAAAGGACTGCTCGGGCACCCCCTCACGCTTGCCGGCGATGGTCAGTTGGCGGCCCTCAAGAGTGATGGCCAGATCGTCCGGCGTGAAGCCCGCCACCGCCAGCGAGATGCGCACGGCATGCGCGCCGGTCTGCTCGACATTGTAGGGCGGATAGCTCTCGACCGCGGCCTTGGCGGCGCGGTCGATCAGGGCTCGGGTCTGGTCGAAGCCCAACAGAAAGGGGCTGTCGAACAGCACAGGGCGTCCGGTCATGAGTCAGTCCTTGATCGAAGCGACATCGACCAGGAGCCCCCGGAAGTGGCGGACCCTTGATCTCGGGCTGGATATGGGGGCCCCTGAGCCGCCCGACAAGCGAGCGGACCCTTCAGCCCTTGAACCCGTCCTTGGCGGCGCGCCTCGCGGCGAACTCGGCCCCGTCGCGCGCGGTCAGATAGGGGTTGAACCGCCGCTCGACCCCCAGCGTCGTCGGCACCGTGGCCTCGCCCAGGGCGCGCCTGGTGAAAATGCCCTCGGCGTGGGCGCGGGCCTCCGGTCGGTCATCGACGGTCACCATGAAGCGGGCGTTGGAGGCGGTGTATTCGTGCGCGCCGTACAGCACCGTCTCGTCGGGCCAGGCGGCGATGCGCTGCAAACTGTCCCACATCTGCTCGGGCGTGCCCTCGAACAGGCGACCGCAGCCCAGGGTGAACAGGGTGTCGCCTGTGAAGGCGATCTGGTCCTCCACCGAGCGGAAGACGACGTGGCCCAGGGTGTGACCGGGCGTGGCGGTGACGTGCAGGGTCGTGTCGCCGATACGGACCACATCGCCCTCTTCGACCACATGATCCAGAAGCGCGACCTTCTTCACCTCCTCAGGCCCCCAGATGTCGCAGCCTGTCTCGGCCTTCAGCCGTTCGTTGCCCTCGGTGTGGTCGGGGTGCCAGTGGGTGTTGATGATCCGGTCCAGCCTGCCCCAGCCCAGTCGCTGGATCGCATCCAGGATCACCTGGGCATCCGGCGTGTCGATCGCGGCCACAGTACCGGTGGCCTCGTCCCGGGCCAGGAAGGCGTAGTTGTCCTCGCGGGCCGGGAACAGGTGAACGGTCAGGGGCATGGCGTCATCCTTGGTGAAGCGGGCGTCTCCGCCATATAGTCAGGACCATGCGCCGCGCCATCGAAGATCTTCGCGCCTTCTACGGCGAGCCCCGCGGCATCCTGGTCCGCCGGCTGCTGGCCAAGCGGCTGGAGGACGCCTGGGGCGAGGCCGAGGGCTGCGACGTCCTGGGCGTCGGCTATGCGACGCCCTGGCTGGACGCCTTCGTCGGCGCGCGACGCGTCATCGCCGCCATGCCTGCGGGTCAGGGCGTCGAGCTGTGGCCGTCGGCGGGTCGGAACCGCACCCTGCTGGTCGACGACAAACGGCTGCCGTTCGCGGCCGGGTCGTTCGACCGCGTCCTGCTGGTCCACGCACTGGAAGAGGCAGACGATCCGACGCTGCTGCTGACCGAGGCCGTTCGGGCCCTGGCACCGGCAGGGCGGATCATCCTGGCTGCGGCGGCGCGCGGCGGCATGTGGGCGCGGGCGGAGGGGACGCCGTTCGGGCACGGGCGACCGTTCACCCGAGGCCAGCTGGAGCGACTGGTGCGGGCGGCGGGCCTGGAGCCGACCGCCTGGTCCCAGACTCTCTATGTCCCGCCGTGGACCCCGCTGATGGGCATGGCCGACGGGTTCGAACAGGTCGGGCGACGGATCGCGCCAGGCTTCGCGGGCGTGATCCTGCTGGAGGCCACGCGTCAGGCCTATGCGCGCATTCGCCCCTCGGGCCATGGCGCGCGCGTTCGGGTGGAGGCCGGGGCCCTGCGGCCCCAGCCGGCGACCCGGACGCCACGGACAGGCGACGGGGTGGAAGCGCGCCGCGAACCCCTGTAACGGCGGGCCATGCACCGCCTGATCCTGATGCGCCACGCCAAGACCGAGCGCGCCGCCGTCTCCGGCCTCGACCGCGACCGCGCCCTGACCGCGCGCGGGACCGCCGACGCCGCCCTCATGGGACGGGTGCTGGCCGAGAAAAAGCTCCGCCCCGACCTGGCGCTGGTCAGCCCCGCGCTTCGGACGCGCCAGAGCTGGGACGCGGTGCAGGAAGCCCTCGGCGATGTGGAGGTCCGGATCGAACCGCGCCTTTACGATGCCTCGCCCGACACGATCCGGCGTCTGGTCGAGGACGCCGAGGACCAGGCCGGATGCCTGCTCGTCATGGCCCACAACCCGGGGGTCCATACCCTGGCGCTGGAGTATCTGACCGAGAGCGCGGCCTCGCCGGCCATCCTGGATCGTTTGGCCGGGGGCTTTCCGACCGGGGCGGCTGCGGCGTTCGAGGTCGATGTGGCGGGCCGCTGCGCCTATGACGGCTTCCTGACGCCCAAGGCCTTCGGCGGCGGGGCGGACGACTGATGGCGGATCGCTACGTCTACAAGCTGCTGGACGCCGCCGAATGGCGACGCGCCCTGGCCGAGGGCGTCTTCCTGGGCTCCGAGGTCGACCGGGCGGACGGCTACATCCACCTGTCGACCGCCGCGCAGCTGGCCGAGACGGCGAGAAAGCATTTCGCCGGTCGAACGGACCTCATGCGCCTGACCGTCGATCTGGAAGCCTTGGGCGATGCTGTCGTCTGGGAGCCGTCGCGCGGCGGGGCGCTCTTCCCGCACATCTATGGCCCGATGCCGACCACGGCGGTGATCGAGGCGGCGCCGTTCGCATGCTGACGGCTCTGCTCCGCACCCTGGACCCCGAAACCGCCCACGGTCTTGCGATCGGAGCCCTGAAGCACGCCCCCCTGCCTGCTTCGCCGCCGGACGACCCGATCCTGGCGACCAGCGTGGCGGGCCTGAGACTGACGAACCCGATCGGCCTGGCCGCCGGCCTGGACAAGAACGCGGAGGCTCTTGGAGGCCTGGCGCGTCTGGGCTTCGGCTTTGTGGAGGCCGGGTCGGTGACGCCGCGCGCCCAGCCCGGCAATCCGAGGCCCCGACTGTTTCGCCTGTCGCAGGACAGGGCGATCATCAATCGCATGGGCTTCAACAACGCGGGGCTGGAGGTCTTCGCCGGTCACCTTCGGGATCGACCCACAGACGTCGTGGTCGGGGCCAACCTCGGCGCCAACAAGGATACCGAGGACCGGGCGGCCGACTATGTCGCCGGGCTGAGGAGGCTGGCGGGCCTGTCGGACTATTTCACCGTCAACATCTCATCGCCCAATACGCCGGGCCTCAGGGCGCTTCAGGGGCGCGAGGCGCTGGACGACCTGCTGGGTCGGGTGGCCGAGGCGCGGACCACCGCAGCGCCCGTCTTCCTCAAGATCGCCCCTGACCTGACGCCCGCCGAGATCGCCATGATCGTCGAGGCCGCCCTGGCGCACCGGATCGACGCCCTGATCGTGTCCAATACGACCCTGGACCGGCCGCCGAGCCTGACCTCGCCCGACCGCGCCGAAGCGGGCGGCCTTTCCGGCGCGCCACTGCGCGAAAAGGCACATAAGGCCCTGATCCACGCCGCCGAGGCCGCTGCTGGCCGCCTGCCTCTGATTGCGGTCGGCGGGGTCGACAGCGGGGCGGAGGCCTATCGGCGCATTCGGGCCGGGGCTTGCGCCGTCCAGGTCTATTCGGCGTTGATCTATGACGGCGTCGGACTGATCGGACGCATCAAGCGCGACCTGGCCTCGCGGCTCCGCGCCGACGGCTTCACCTCCGTGGCCGAGGCCGCCGCCAACCGGACGTTGACGGAGCGTTAGGCCGAACCGGTCATCATCCCGCGATGCGAGGCGGCCGCCGCCTCATTTCGAGGACGGGCATGTCGCAATCCTATACGGACACGACGCCGGACTGGGCTCCGGCGATCCGGGCCCGTCGTCGCGCCTTGACCCAGCGACTGGGGATGGGGCTGGCGACGGCCCTGATCTTCACGCCGGTGTTCGGGTGGCAGATCTCGGCCCTTTGGTGCGTCGGCTACTTCCTGGTCCAGGCCCTGGACCTGTGGATTTTCGCCCCCGTGACCAGCGGACGCACCGACCAGATGGGCGCGGGGCGGAACGCGCTCGGCCATCTCATGCTGTTTCTGAACGCCGCCGCCTTCGGCAGTCTGACCATTCCCTTGTGGTGGCTGGGCGGACCGATGGGGGGCGTCTGCGCCGCTGTTCTGGCCGCATCGGGCGCGATCTATGGCGTCATCAACTCGCCCCGGTCGCGGCGCGTGCTGGCGGTGACCATCACGCCGCACTTCCTTTACATGGCCTCGGTGCCGTTCTGGATGAGCTATTACGGCGCGTCCCACGCCTTCCTGATGGCGGCGACGGTCGCGTTCTGCGTCTTCGGCGTCTATTGCCTCTCCACCTGGGACCGCATGAACAAGTCCGCCGAAGCCGAGACGGCCGCCCGGCTCGAGGCGGACCGCAAGCGCGCCGAGGCCGAGCGGATCATGGCCAGCAGACAGGTCTTCCTGGCCTCGATCGGTCACGACCTGAGGACGCCCATCAGCGCCATCATGACTGGCGCGGCCGAACTGGAGCGCGGGGCCGGGACCGGTCCGGCGCGCGCCCAGGCCGCCCTGATCACCGACGCCGGCATCATGATGAAGGCCCTGCTGGACGACCTGCTGGATCACGCCAAGCTGGAGTCCGGCCACATGACGGTCGAGAGCGTGGACTTCAACCTGCGCAGCCTGATCGCCCAGACCCTGATGTTCTGGCAGGGCGAGGCGCGCGCCAAGGGCCTGTCGCTGCGGGTCGAAGGGGCGGCCTCCTTGCCGGCCTCGGTCAAGGGCGACCCGATGCGGCTTCGTCAGGTGCTGAACAATCTGGTCTCCAACGCCATGAAGTTCACCGCGACGGGCTCTGTGACCCTGCGTCTGTCAGCATGGCCCGAGGAGCCGGCCGAGCACGCCGTCCTGATCGAGATCGCCGACACCGGCCCGGGGATGACGCCCGAACAGCTGGAAAGGTTGTTCACCCCCTTCGATCAGACCGCCGCGGGCGTCAGCGCCCAGCACGGCGGCACCGGCCTGGGGCTGTCGATCAGTCGCGATCTGATCCAGTTGATGGGCGGCCGCCTGACGGCCCGCAGCCGGCCCGGCGAGGGGGCCTCCTTCACCATCTCGCTGGTCCTGCCGCAGGGCGAGACCGACAAGATCGCGCCTCGTGTTTTTGGCGACGACACGCGCGGCGACATCGTCAGAAGCCTGACCCCTCGCAAGCCGACCGCGCGAACCACCAAGGTCGAGATCGATGCCGGAGAAGAAGCCATCGTCGAGAAGGCTGTCGATGCGATCCCGGAGACACCTCCAACGCCCGTCGTCGTGGCGGTGCCCGAGCCCGAGCCCGAGCCGATCGCGGAGGTCGAGACGGTGGGCGACGAGGACGGCGACGACCGGCCCCTGCGCGTCCTGGTGGTCGACGATCACGACATCAACCGCCGCGCGGTCGAGCTGATCCTGGCGCCGCTGGGCTGCGACATCGCTTCGGCCGCCGATGGACTCGCGGCTCTGGCCCAGTGCGAGACGGGCGTCTTCGACGTGATCTTCATGGACGTGCGCATGCCTGAGCTGGACGGACGCGAGACCACACGGCGCCTGCGCGCCGGGGGTGGGCCGAACGCCGGAGTCCCGGTGATCGCCGTCACCGCCGACACCGCTCCGGAAGACATCGCCGCCTGCATGGCGGCAGGCATGAACTACTTCGTGTCCAAGCCCCTGACCCCGGCGACCCTGCTGGGCGCGCTGAACCATGTCCTTGCCGAAGCCGCGACCGAGGCGGACACGGCACCCGCGACCGCCGCCGCCTGAGCACCGAGAACCCCGACCTCAGCGACGGTCCTTTAGTCTGCGCTCAAGCAGCGAGCGACCGCGTCGCGAGCGGTAGCGCAACGACCCGCGCTCAAGCAGCGAGCGACCGCGTCGCGAGCGGTAGCGCCCTTGTGAGCGGTAGCGTCCCTTAAATCTGCGCGATGAGATGCTCGGCCGAGGAGACCTCGAACACACCGGGCTCCTCGATGTTCAGCTGGGTGATGACCCCGTCCTTGACCAGCATCGAATAGCGCTTGGACCGCTGGCCCATGCCGCCCCGGCTGGCGTCCATGGTCAGGTCGATGGCGCGGGTGAACTCGCCGTTGCCGTCGGCCAGCATCAGGACATCGTCGGCGCTGACAGCCTGGCTTTCGGCCCAGGCCCCCATGACGAAGGGATCGTTCACCGACAGGCAGGCGATGGTGTCCACGCCCTTCGCCTTCAGCGCGTCCCTGTGATCGACGTACCCCGGCAGGTGGCGCGCCGAACAGGTCGGGGTGAAGGCCCCCGGGACGGCGAACAGGGCGACGGTCTTGCCCTTGAACACCTCGTCCGTCGTGATCGGCCGGGGCCCGTCCGGGGTCGGTGTCATCAGGGTGGCGGACGGCAGGCTGTCGCCGATCTGAAGGGTCATGGCAGGCTCCGGTGGAAGGGTCGAGTAGGACGCTCAGGGCATCTGTGGTTCAGATAGTCCGCGCGGGCACCAAGGCCAAGCCCGCGTCGCCTGAACGTCTTGCGCCAGGCCGTCTTCATGCCGATCATCAACCCATGTCCGACTTCCAATCCCTGACAGGTCGCCTGCTGGTCGCCATGCCCGGCATCGGAGACCCGCGCTTCGAACACGCCGTCATCGTGGTCTGCGCCCACGGGCCGGACCATGCGATGGGCCTGCGGATCGACCGGCCCGCGCCGGGCGTGGATCTGAAGGCCGTGCTCAAGACGCTGGCGACGCCCAGCGTCGGCGGTGACGACCGGCCCGTGCTGATCGGCGGTCCGGTGGAGCGCGAGCGCGGCTTCGTGTTGCACACCGACGACTGGATGATCGCCGATTCCTCGACGCCGTTCGGCGACGGCCTGGCCATGACGGGAACGCGCGAAGCCTTGGCGGCGATGACCGACCTGGCCATGGGCCCGCGCCGCGCGGTGCTGGCCCTGGGCTATGCCGGTTGGGGCGATGGGCAGCTGGAGGAGGAGATCGCCGACAACGTCTGGCTGACCGCAGAGGCGGACCTGGACGTCCTGTTCGACACCGATTTCGACACAAAGTGGACCCGGGCCCTGGCCGGTCTGGGGGTGGACGCCGCCCGCCTGTCAAGCCAGAGCGGCCGGGCCTAACCCGAGCGCGCCTTCAGCGGGGCGGCGCCGTCTGAAAGGCTCTCGTTCAGATAGACCTCGGCCTCCTGCGCCGGCAGGGCGGGCGCATAGCCGAAACCCTGGCCGTAATGGCACTGAGCCTGAAGCAGCAGCCGGGCGAGGCCCGCGTTCTCGACGCCCTCGGCGACCACTTCCAGCGACAGGTCGCGGCCCAGATTGACCACCGACTTGACGATCTTGGCCGAGCCCTCGTCCTTGTCCATGGTCAGGACGAAATAGCGGTCGATCTTGAGCGTGTCGAACGGCAGCCGCGCCAGATAGGACAGGGACGAAAACCCGGTGCCGAAATCGTCGAGCGCCAGGGAGGCGCCCGCGTCCTTGAGCTTTTGCAGGATCACGGCGGCGGTCGCCGTGTCGCGCATGATGTCGCCCTCCGTGACCTCCAGCTTAAGAGCGCCGCGCGGCAGGCCGGTTTCCGCGATGACGCGGGCCACGTCCTCGACCAGATTGGGTCGCTCGATCTCCCCGACCGACAGGTTGACGCTGCAGAACAGGCTGCCGGCGGTGGGGTGGCGCTGGATCCACTCGGCCAGTTGCCGGGCGGACTGGGTCATCATCATCAGCCCCAGATCGTTCATCAGGCCCATTTCGTCGGTCAGGCCCAGGAACTCGTCCGGCGGGACCAGGCCCCGCTTGGGGTGACGCCATCGGGCCAGAGCCTCGAACCCGGCCACCGCCCCGGTGTTCAGGTTCACGATCGGCTGGAAGAAGGGCTCGATCTCGCCGCGCACGAAGGCGTTCCTGAGGTCGGCCTCGAGCGCCAGACGACTGAGGCTGTCGCTCTCCAGGGCCCGGCCATAGGCGGCGGTCCCGCCCCGACCCAGCTTCTTGGCCGATCCGACGGCCAGCTCGACCCGGCGCAGCAGTTCGGCGGCGTCGGCGGCGTCGGGCCCCCCGTCGCAGGCGACCGAGCCGATCGAGACGGTCGGATAGATGTCGAAGCCCGCGACCCGCAGAGGCTGCTCCAGGGCATCCCGTAGCCTGTCGGCGGCATTGCCAATGCCCCGCGGCACGATGATGGCGAACTCATCCTCGCCGATGCGAGCCGACGAGGCGGCGTCGGAGAAAGCGGCGGCCATGCGCGAGCCAAGGGCGGAGATGACCCGATCGGTCCGCTCGTGGCCCAGGGCCTCGTTCAGCCGGCGTAGCCGGTCGACGTCGGCCACGATCATCTCGTACTCGCCGGGGGCCGTGAGGGCCTCGCCGACGCGCGCCAGAAAGGCCTTGCGGTCCAGCAGGCCAGTCAGCTCGTCCTTGTCCGACCCGGAAATCTTGGTCTCCAGCGCGACCATCCCGGCGGCGCGCAGTCCATCCTCGAGCCAGACCCCGCGCCACAGGCAGGTCTCGGACCCGCGCATGCGCAGGCGGACAGCGACTTCTGTACCCTCTTCGGCCGGCTTCAGGATGCGCTCCGCCAGGGCCCGGTCCTGCGGCAGAGCCAGGGCGACGAAGGCCGCGCCCGAGCAATCGGGGGCCAGGGGGCCCAGACCCAGGGACCGCGTCGCGCCCGTCAGACGCAGCGAGTCCTCGGCGGGGGTCCAGATCCACAGGGCGCTGTCGGCGGCGGCCAGCGCCTCGATCGCGGTGGTCGCGTCCCAGGTCAGGCTGCGGGATCGCGGGGTCACGTCGCGGGCATTCCTTCAGGACGCCTTGAACTCGTCAGAGACCAGGCCGAACAGAAGATGGTCTGCCCACACGCCGTTAATTTTAAGATAAGCCCGGGCCTCGCCTTCCTTGCGAAATCCGGCCTTTTCCAGAACCCGTCGCGAGCCGATGTTGGCCGGCAGGCAGGCCGCTTCGAGCCGATGCAGCCGCGCGGACGAGAAGGCGAAGCCCGCCATCGCGCGCAGCGCCGCCGTGCCCAGCCCCCGCCCCGCATAGGGCTGGCCGATCCAGTAGCCGAGCGTCCCGGTCTCGGCCACGCCGCGCCGGACGTTCGACAGGGTGATCGCGCCGTACAATGTCTTGCCCTTCGGATCGAGCACGAACAGAGGCCAGGCGTGGCCCTGGTCCATCTCGCGGGCATAGAGGGCCAGACGGCGGCGAAAGGCGGCGCGCGTCAAATCGTCCTCGGGCCAGGCCGGTTCCCAGGGCTGGAGATAGGCCCGCGACCGGTCGCGCAGATCGGCCCAGGCGGCGAAATCCCCGGCGCGCGGCGGACGCAGCAGGACGCCGTCGCCCTCCACTACGGGACCGGTCGCCTCCGTCATCCAGTCCAGCAGGGCCATGGCCCAAGACTAACGCGTGTCGGGCGCCGTGTCTCCGGCAGGACGCCGCGGGCATGGTTTCGCGACGGCGCGTCAGGCCCTAGACTGGCGGCCATGCCCGCAGACAGCTCCACCTCCTTGTCATCCCGGACAGCGCGGAGCGCCGATCCGGGACCCGACGCCAAGGCCCCGCCTCAGGGCTTCGGTCGCGGCTTCGTACTCGACACCTGGTATTTCGCGGCCCTCGCGCGCGATGTGCGGCCGGGCGAGATGAAGCGTCACGAACTTCTGGGTGAGCCGGTCTTGATCGGCAGGACTCGGGCCGGCTGTCTGTTCGCCATGCGCGACATCTGCCCGCACCGGGCCGCCCCCCTGTCGGCGGGCCGCATCGTGGACAAGGGCGATCCCGGCGGGGACGGCACCGAGACCGTGGAATGCCCCTACCACGGCTGGCGTTTTCGCACCGACGGCGTCTGCGCGGCCATTCCGTCGCTGGTCGACGACCAGGCCTTCGAGGCCGACCGCATCCGGGTGCGGTCCTATCCCGTGGCCGAGAGCCAGGGGATGGTGTTCGTCTTCCTGCGCGCCGACCCACGCTCCGAGGCCGAGCCCGACCATGCGCCCCCGACCTTTCCCGGCGTCGTCGGCGGCGAAGCGAAGCTGGTCGAGGTGATGGATTTCGACAGTCACATCGACCATGCGGTCGTCGGCCTGATGGATCCCGCCCATGGCCCCTATGTTCATCAGCAGTGGTGGTGGCGCTCGGAGCATTCGATGCACGAGAAGTCCAAACGGTTCGAACCCTGTGACCTGGGCTTCGCCATGGTCCGCCACGCGCCGTCGTCGAACAGCCGAGCCTACAAGATCCTGGGCGGCACGCCGGCCACCGAGATCACCTTCCGCCTGCCCGGCTATCGCTGGGAGCATATTCTGGTGGGGGAAAAGCAGGTCCTGGCCCTGACCTGCCTGACGCCGGTGACGGAGACCAAGACGCGCATCACCCAGATCTTCTGGTCCGACCACTGGGTGTTCGGGATCGCCAAGCCTTTCCTGCGGATGGGCGTGGTCGCCTTCCTGAAGCAGGACGGGGGGATGGTGAACCTGCAGAACGAGGGGCTGCGCTATGACCCCGCCCTGATCTGGATCGACGACGCCGACACCCAGGCCAAATGGTACCAGCAGCTGAAGCGCGAATGGACGAAAAGCCGCGGCGAGGGCCGCGGCTTCGTCAATCCTGTGAAATCCGCCGTGTTGAGATGGAAGAGCTAGCGGGTTACTTGGTCGCCACGCCCGCCAGCAGGGTGTCGACCTGGCGGCCGATGTGCCGGGCCAGCTGGTCCACGGTCCAGCCGTCGTAGGCGGCCCGGCGATAGTTGGACAGATAGGCGTCCCACGTCAGCTCGGTCAGCAGAGGCACGTCGGCGTCCTGGTTCAACTCGCCGGCGGCGACGCCCTGGCGGAGGATTCCGGCGATGACGTCGGTCAGGCTGCGGGTCGCGGCGCGCTGGCGGGTCTCGGCGGCCACCGGCTGGAACCAGGACCGGGCGACGATGGCCTGGAACAGCGGCAGTTGGTCGATCGAGCCGTGATAGCCCGCCGACAGGGCGTTCACCAGGCGATCACGGGTCGAGCCGTCGCCGGCGCCCTTCTGCATGGTTTCGGCCAGACCCGCCATGTCCTCGGTCAGGACGGCCTCGAACAGCTCGGCCTTGTCCTGGAAGTTGGCGAAGACCGCGCCCGTCGACATGCCGGCACCCTTGGCGATGTCGCGGATGGTGGCGGGTTCATAGCCGCGCTCGGCGAACAGGTTACGCGCGGCGTCCAGGACCTTCTGGCGGGTGCGCACCTTGGCGGCCTGACGCCGGTTGAGCCGGGGCTCTCCGGACGGTGTGGAGGCGACGGAAGAGGCGGTCGACGCGGACTCACGCATGAACACGAATACTCTGTGACTGACGCCGCGCGGAGGAAGAGCCGCGAGGCCGGTTGAGGGGCAGGGGAAAGGCAGGAAGACCGGCGGCGATCCACAAAGGCGGACGCACACGGCCGGCCCTCGCAAGGCCAAGCCCCGGGAGGAGCCGCCGCTTTCACCAGCAAAGCGTGACCAAATTGGGTCGTGGACAGAGTTAAGGCTGCAGTCTGGCCCGCAGCGCCCGTGTGGGCCGATCGCGCCGGTCTGCGGGGATGGCCTCCTGGAAGACGGCGCGGAACTTGTCCCGCCGCTCATGGATCGAGGCCAGGACCAGCCCCATGGGTATGCCCAGGTCGACCAGGGTGTTCTCGGCCAGTTGCAGACTGGCCTCGGTCGTCTCGGGCACGGCGTCGGTGACGCCGAGGGCATACAGCCGCGCGGCATGACGGTCATCGCGGGCGCGGGCGATGACGGGGAGGTCCGCGCGCAGGGCTCGGGCGGCGATGACCACCTCATCGACCTTGCCGGGCGCATCCATGGTGACGACGACCGCGCGGGTCTCGTCGATTCCGCACAGCTTCAGCATCTCCGGCCGCGCGGCGTCGCCGTAGGAGACGTTGAAGCCGTCCCGCCTGGCCGCGGCCACCGTCGAGACGTCGCTGTCCACGGCGATGAAGCTCTGGCCGTGCTCGGCCAGCATCTCGGCGACCAGGCGACCGACGCGGCCGAAGCCGACGATCAGAACGTCGCCCGCGCGGGGCTCCGCCTCTGTCGGGATCAGGGCCGTGGCGACCGGAGCCTTGCCCGCCAGCTTCTGGCCCAGCATGGCCATCAGGGGCACGCTGAACATGCTGATGGTGGCCGAGACCAGGACGGCCTGGGTGAAGGCGGGGTCGGCGATACCCTCGACCAGGCCGGTGTTCAGAATGACGAAGGCGAACTCCCCGGCCGGGCCCAGGACCAGCGCGGTCTCGACCGCGGCGCGCCACGACAGGCCCCAAAGCCGGGCCAGGCCGAAGATCAGCCCGGCCTTCACCGCCGTCAGGGCCAGGGCCAGGCCGAAGACCCCGACCGGGTTGGCGGCCACGGCGTCGAGATCCAGCCCGATGCCGACCCCGACGAAGAAGACGCCCAGCAACAGGCCCTTGAAGGGCTCGATGTTGATCTCGATTTCGCGGCGATACTCCGTCTCGGCCAACAGCAGGCCTGCGATCAGCGCCCCCAGGCTCATCGACAGACCCGCGGCCTCGGCCGCCACGCCCGCCCCGACGACGATCAGCAGGCACAGGGCGACGAACAGCTCCTGACGGCCGCCGCCGCCCTTGGATCGACTCTTGGCGACCGAGCGGAACAGGGGGCGCAACCCCAGCCGTCCCACCACCACCAGGAGAGCGATGACTGCGGCGGCAGGGGCCAGGGTCAGAAGCGCGCGTCCGATCGTGCTGGGGTCCAGATCGCCACCCGTCATGGCGAGCGTCGCCAGCACCGTCACGGTCACCAGAATGGGCGCGACCGCGAGATCCTGGGCCAGCAGGGTGGCGAAGGTCGCGCGCCCGACCGAGCCGCGCATGCGGTTGCGCTCGGCCATGACAGGCATGACCACCGCCGTGGACGACAGCGACAGGCCCAGACCCAGGACCGCCGCGCTGGCCAGGGGCTGACCCATCAGCATGAAGCCGCCCGCCAGCACCGCCGCGCACAGGGCGATCTGGCTCATGCCCAGGCCAAAGACCAGCCGCCGCATGGCCCGCAGCCGGTCCCACGACAGCTCCAGTCCGATCATGAACAGCAGGAAGGCCACGCCCAGCTCGGACAGTTGCGCCAGCTGTTCGGCGTCCGAGATCGTCAGCAACCCCAACCAGGGCACGACGTCGGAGAACCGGCCCAAGCCGTCCGGCCCCAGCAGGACACCGGCGGCCAGGAAACCCAGCACCGGGCTGATCTTCCACCGGCTGAACAGGGGCACGACGACGCCCGCCGCCGCCAGGAAGACGACGAGGTCCTTGTATTCGCCGCCGCCCCCGTGCGCGCCCGCCATGCCGTCTCCCGGTTGTCGATAGGCCGGTGGTCTGACGCCCCTCCGACCAGCCATGGTCACCGTTCGGCGGGCGTGCCGCAAGCCCGCACGAGGCGAATAGCGAGACGACTGGAGCGAAGCGTTTCGCCGGTCTAGTCTGGCCTCATGCTCCGGACCCTGAACCGCCTGTTCGCCGACCACCCGCGCGAGGTGGGCGAGACCTATCTGCACCACGCCGCCGCGGCCTCGCGCTTCGGCCTGAAACTGGCCCGGCTGACCGCCTGCGCCTTCGCCCATGCGATGGTGCCGGGCGTCCACAAGACGACCGTGTCCGACGAGATCAAGAGGATGGCGGACGACCTGGGCTATCGGGCGCAGATCGCCCGCGAATGCCGGATGCGCGACGCCGGCGCCTTCGATCCCGGCCTCTAGGACCCCCGCCCATGACCCAGCCTCAGGCGCTCTCGGGCGTTCGCGTGCTCGACCTGTCGAGGGTCCTGGCGGGCCCCTGGGCGACCCAGATGCTGGCCGACCTGGGGGCCGAGGTCATCAAGATCGAACGGCCGGGCATTGGCGACGACACCCGGGCGTGGGGCCCGCCGTTCACGACGAAGGTCGACGGGTCGCGCGGCGACGCGGCCTATTTCCTGTGCGCCAACCGGGGCAAGAAGTCGGTCGAGCTGGACATGGCGACGGCGGAAGGCGCGGACACGATCCGGCGACTGGTGGGCACCTCGGACGTGCTGGTGGAGAACTTCAAGGTCGGCGGACTGGCGAAATACGGCCTGGACTACAAAAGCCTGGCGGCGATCAATCCGCGCCTCGTCTATTGCTCCATCACCGGCTTCGGCCAGACCGGCCCGCGCGCCCAGCAGGCCGGATACGACTACATGATCCAGGCCATGGGCGGGCTGATGTCGATCACCGGCCAGCCGGATGGCGCGCCGGGGGCCGAGCCGATGAAGGTCGGCGTCGCCGTGGTCGATCTGGCGACCGGCCTCTATGCCTCCAACGCCATCCTGGCGGCCCTGCTGCACGCCCGCGCGACGGGCCAGGGCCAGCACATCGACATCGCCCTGTTCGACGTCCAGGCCGCCATGCTGGCCAATCAGGCGACCAACTGGTTCGTCTCCGGTGTCGCGCCCACCCGCATGGGCAACGCCCACCCCAACCTGGTCCCCTATCAGCCCTTTCCCTGTTCGGACGGCATGGTGGTGATCGCGGTCGGCAACGACGGACAGTTCCGGACGCTTTGCGGCGTGCTGGACGCCGGCGCTCCGGCGGGGGACGCGCGCTATTCCACCAACGCCGGACGGATCGAACACCGCGTCGAACTGGCCGCCACGATCTCGGCCGTCACGGCGGGCTGGACCATGGCGGAGCTGATGCAGGCGCTGGAAACGGCCGGTGTCCCCTGCGGGCCGATCAACACCGTCGAACAGGTCTTCGCCGAGCCGCAGGCGATCGAGCGGGCCTTGGAGGTCACGCAGGCGCGCGACGACCTGTCAGGCCCCGTGCGAACCGTGGCCAACCCGATCCGGCTATCGGCGACCCCGATCCGCTACGACACACCACCCCCGGCGCTCGGCAGCAGCACCGGCTCGGTGCTCGATCGACCCTCCGCTATCAGAGCGGTCGGTTCAGCGCCGCCTCGGGATCGCGGTACGCCTTGATCTCGATCAGATAGCCGTCTGGGTCGACCAGCATCATCTTGGCCTGTCCCCGAGCGTCATCGACGGTCGGGGAAAGCCTGAAGATCGCCTTGGCCTCGTTCAGCCGGCCGGCGAGCACTTCCCAGTCGTCCCAAGCCAGGGTCGCTCCGAAATGGAGCGTGTCCCTCTGAGGCAAGGGCAAGACGCCGCCGGGTCGGGCGTAGACCGTGACCTGCGCGCCGAAAAGCCAAACATCGATCCAGGCCCGCGTCCGGCGTCCGACCCGAGCCCCCAGAGCGCCGGTGTAGAAGGCCTCCGTCCGATCGAGGTCTGCGACAGACAGCGACAGATGGAAGGCCGGCGCCATCTACAGGTCCAGCAGCGCCCGCGCCGGATCTTCCAACAGCTGTTTCACCCGCACCAGGAAGGTCACCGCCTCCTTGCCGTCGACGATGCGGTGATCGTAGCTGAGCGCCAGATACATCATCGGACGGATCACGACCTGACCGTCCACGGCCATCGGGCGCTGGACGATGTTGTGCATGCCCAGGATGCCCGATTGCGGCGCGTTCAGGATCGGCGTCGACATCAGCGAGCCGTAGGTGCCGCCGTTGGTGATGGTGAAGGTGCCGCCCTGCAGCTGGTCCAGCGTCAGGTCGCCGTCACGGGCGGCCTTGCCCAGCGCCCCGATGCCCTTCTCGATCCCCGCCAGCGTCAGCTGATCGGCGTCGCGCAGGACCGGCACGACCAGACCCTTGTCGGTGCCGACGGCCACGCCGATGTCGTAGTGGTTCTTGTAGATGATGTCAGAGCCGTCGATCTCGGCGTTGACCGCCGGGATCTCCTTCAGGGCCGCGACCACCGCCTTGGTGAAGAAGGACATGAAGCCCAGCTTGACGCCGTGGGCCTTTTCGAAGGCGTCCTTGTACTGGTTCCGCAGCGCCATGACCGCCGTCATGTCCACCTCGTTGAAGGTGGTCAGCTGGGCGGCGGTGTTCTGGGATTCCTTCAGGCGGCGCGCGATGGTCTGGCGCAGGCGGGTCATCTTGACCCGCTCCTCGCGCGGATGATCGGCGCGCGGGGCGGAAGAGGCAGCGGGTGCCGCCGCCGCCGGGGTCGGAGCCGGCGCCCCGCCGATCGCGGCCAGGGCGTCGCCCTTGGTGATATTGCCCTTGGGCCCGGTCGGAGCGATAGCCGACGGGTCGAGCTTGTTCTCGGTCACGATGCGCTGGACCGAGGGCGAAAGCGCCGCGTCGCCGGCGGGTGCCTTGTAGGCGGCGGACCCGGCATTGGCCGAGCCCGGCGCGGGCGCATCAGGCTTCGCCGGGGCCGGTTCGGCCTTGGCCGCCGGCGCGGCGTCTGCGGGCTTGGCGGCGACCGCGCCTTCGGTCACCGAACCCAGGATCGCGCCCGGCGTGACCGTGTCGCCCTCGGCGAACTTGATCTCGGCCAGGCTGCCGTCCGACGGCGACACGACCTCCAGCGAGACCTTGTCGGTCTCCAGCTCGACCAGGATCTCGTCCTTCCTGACCGGGTCGCCGACCTTCTTGGACCATTTGGCGATGGTCGCTTCGGAGACGGATTCTCCGAGCGTGGGGGTCAGGATGTCGGCCATGGATCGGTTCCGGTTCGTGTCAGGCGGGTCGGTATATAGGCGAGCGGTGTGTCAGGCGTGAGAGGCCGTCAGGCGAGAGCTTCGGTCGTGAAGGCCTCGAGTTCCTTCAGATGGCGGCTCATCTGGCCCGCGGCGGTCGAGGCCGAGGCCGGGCGGCCGACATAGCGGGCGCGTTTGGACGTCACGTCCAGCTTCTCGAGCGTCAGTTCCAGCCAAGGATCGACGAAGGTCCAGCCACCCATGTTCTTGGGCTCTTCCTGACACCAGACCACCTCGGCCTGGGGGAAGCGGGCCAGTTCGGTCAGCAGCGACTTCATCGGCCAGGGATAGAACTGTTCCAGCCGCAACAAATAGACGTCGTCACCGCCCTGACCGGACGCGACCTTCTTCTCGCGGGCGTCCAGAAGGTCGTAATAGACCTTTCCAGAACACAGGACGACGCGGCGGATGTCCTTGTCCGCCTTGATCGTGATGCCGGAGACCTCGGGCCGCGTCTGGGCGTCGTCGTGCAGGACCCGGTGGAACGAGCTGCCTTCCGCCATGTCCGCCAGGGTCGAGACGGCCTTCTTGTGCCGCAGCAGCGACTTGGGCGTCATCAGGATCAGGGGCTTCCTGAACGGCCGGTGCATCTGGCGGCGCAGGATGTGGAAATAGTTGGCCGGGGTGGTGCAGTTGGCGACCTGCATGTTGTCCTCGGCGCACTGCTGCAGGAACCGCTCCAGCCGCGCCGATGAATGCTCCGGGCCCTGGCCCTCGTAGCCGTGGGGCAGCAGCATCACGAGGCCGCACATCCGTAGCCACTTCCGTTCGCCCGACGAGATGAACTGGTCGATCACCACCTGGGCGCCGTTCACGAAGTCGCCGAACTGGGCCTCCCACATCACCAGGGTGTTGGGGTCCGACAGGGCGTAGCCGTATTCGAAGCCCAGCACGGCCTCTTCGGACAGGGCGGAATCGATCACCTCGAACTGCTGCTGGTCGGCGTTCAGGTTGTTGAGCGGGACGTAGCGCTCCTCGGTCGTCTGATCGACGATGCCGGAATGGCGCTGGGAGAAGGTGCCCCGCACCGAATCCTGGCCCGACAGGCGCACCGGGAAGCCCTCGGTGACGAGCGAGGCGAAGGCCAGGCTCTCGGCGGTCGCCCAGTCGATGTTCTGACCCTTGTCGATGGTCTCGCGGCGCCCCTCGAGCACGCGCTTGAGCGTCTTGTGGACGTCGATGTCGTTGGGGACGGTCGTCAGGCGGTGACCGAGATCGCGCAGCCGGGCCTCGGGCACGGCGGTCTCGCCCCGGCGCTCGTCACCCTCCGGCAGACCGACGCCCTTCCACTGACCGTCCAGCCAGTCGGCCTTGTCGGCCTGGAAGGTCTTTCCGGCCTCGAACTGTTCGTCCAGATATTGTTCGAAGCGGGCGACCTCGGCATCGACGTCGGCCTGGGTCAGCACGCCTTCCTCGATCAGCCGCCGGGCATAGATTTCGCGCGTCGAAGGCTGGGCCCGGATCTTTGAGTACATCAGGGGCTGGGTGAAGGTCGGGTCGTCGCCCTCGTTGTGGCCGAACCGGCGGTAGCAGAACATGTCCACCACCACGTCCTTCTTGAACAGCTGGCGGAACTCGGTGGCCACCTTGGCGGCGAACACCACCGCTTCCGGGTCATCGCCGTTGACGTGGAAGATCGGGGCCTGGACCATCAGGGCCACGTCCGACGGATAGGGGGTCGAGCGGCTGTTACGAGGGCTGGTGGTGAAACCGATCTGGTTGTTCACCACGAAATGCATGGTGCCGCCGGTGCGATAGCCCTTCAGCCCCATGAGGGCGAAGCATTCGGCCACGACGCCCTGACCGGCGAAGGCGGCGTCGCCGTGGATCAGGACCGGCATGACCTTGGACCGGTCCAGCGCCCATTGCGCCTCCGGCAGTCCCTTGTTGGCCTCGCGGATGTCAAAGGCCTGCTTGGCCCGCGCCTTGCCCAGCACGACCGGGTTGACGATCTCCAGGTGCGAGGGGTTGGCGGTCAGGGACAGGTGGACGCGGTTGCCGTCGAACGACCGGTCCGAACTGGCCCCCATGTGGTATTTGACGTCGCCCGAGCCCTCGATGTCGGACGGCACCGACGAGCCACCCTGGAACTCGTGGAAGATCGCCTTGTAGGGCTTGCCCATGACGGCGGCCAGCATGTTCAGCCGCCCCCGGTGAGCCATGCCGAACACCATCTCGTCGACGCCCATGGCCCCGCCGCGCTTGATGATCTGTTCCATGGCCGGGACCATGGCCTCGGCACCGTCCAGGCCGAACCGCTTGGTGCCGGGGAAACGCTTGTGCAGGAACCGCTCGAAGCCTTCGGCCTCGATCAGCTTGTTCAGGATGGCGATCTTGCCCTGCTGGGTGAAGCCGTTCTTCTCGAAGGCGTCGGGCCCCTCGAACCGCTGCTGGAGCCAGGATTTCTCCTCCGGCTCGGCGATGTGCATGAACTGGATGCCGATATTGCCGCAGTAGGTCCGCTTCAGGATCGCCATGACCTCGCGGATGGTGCCGGTCTGCAGGCCCAGCACGCCGTCCAGATAGATCGGCCGGTCCATGTCGGCCTCGGTGAAGCCATAGAACTCCGGCGTCAGCTCGGGATTGCTGCCCGGCTGTTCGATGCCCAGCGGATCCAGGGTCGCCGCCAGATGTCCGCGCACGCGATAGCTGCGGATCAGCATCAGAACGCGGATGGAGTCGTGGGCGGCGGCGCGAACCTCCTCAGCGGAGACTCCCGCCGAACCGGGAGCAGCCGCAGCCACCGGAGCAGGCCTGGCCTTGGGATCGGCTTTCGGCGTGGGCCAGCGACCATCGAACACCGCCGAGGCCTCGGTCGGTTCCGACGTCGCCGGACGGCCCCAGGGCGCGGCCGAAGAGGCCGCCTTCACCGACTGGGCGGAATCCCTCAACTGATCGAAGAAGCCGCGCCATTCGGCCGACACGCTGGACGGATCGGCCGCCCATCTGTCGTGCAGCTCCTCGATGAAGGCGGCGTTCGAGCCATAGAGAAAGCTGGTCTCGGCAAAGACCTGGTTCAGCCGACCGGCATCGTCCGCCATCGTGTTCGTCGTCCCGACATCGGCCTCGGGGTTGGTTAGCGGTCACATCCGCGTGAGGCCGGCGCGGATCATATAGGCCCTGTTTCCTTATGGGTCATGACCGAACGAGGGCCGAACCCGACTTTTCTGGCCTCGAAACTACTCGGCAGGCTCGGCGGTGGCATGCTGTCCGCCGAAACGACGCTCCAGCTGACGCTCCAGGCGTCTCTTGACCCCGTCGATCAGGCTGAACGCCGCCGGGATGAAGATCAGCGACAGGGCCGTCGAGGTGATCAGCCCCCCGATCACGGCGATCGCCATCGGCGAGCGGAACTCCGTGCCCTCGCCGAAGGCCATGGCGATCGGCAGCATGCCCAGACCCATGGCCAGGGTCGTCATGATGATCGGCTGGGCGCGCTTGTGAGCCGCGTCGATGATGGCGTCGTAGCGGTTCATGCCTCGCTGCATGGCGATGATCGCATAGTCGACGAGCAGGATGGAGTTCTTGGCCGCGATCCCGGTCAGCATGATGATGCCGATCAGGGCCGGCATGGACAGGGCTTTTCCGGTCACCAGCAGCAGGAAGAAGGCCCCGCCGAAGGACACGGGAAGCGCCGCCAGGATGGTGATCGGGTGAAAGAAGCTTTTGAAAAGCAGGACCAGGACCACATACATCAGCAGGATGCCGGTCACGATGGCGAAGATGAAGCCCGACGCCGTCTCCTGAAGGTTTTCCAGCTCGCCGGACACGGCCTGGCTGACGCCCGCGGGCAGGTTCTGCATCGCCGGAAGGGCATCCACCCGTTCGGACGCCTGGCCCAGGGTGATGCCGTTCAGCTCGGCCGTCAGGCTGGCGACGCGGCGTCGATCCAGACGCGTCAGCTGGTTGGGGCCCGCCCCGAAGCTGATGTCCGCTACAGACGCCAGCGGCACTGTCGTTCCCGACGCCGTCGGCACCTGCAGGTTCTCGAGCAGGCCCAGATCGGTCCGGGACTGTTCGGTCAGCATGACGCGGATCGGCACCTGGCGGTCGCCCAGATTGAACTTGGGCAACAGCTGGTCCGCGTCACCCAGGGTGGCCACGCGCGCCACCGACGAGATGTCCGAGGCCGAGACGCCCTGCAGAGCCCCCACGTCGCCCTTGGGCGTGATCAGGATCTCCGGCCGGACCAGGGCCGCCGTCGAGATGACGTTGGCCAGACCAGGGACGGATCGCATCTCGCGCTCGACCGCCGCCGCGGCGTCCTCCAGCACGTCGCCGTCGTCGCCGACCAGAGAGATCGAGACCTGGCCGCCGCCGCCGCCTTCCTGGCCGAACTGGACCCGGGCCCCGGGGATCTGTCGCAGGACCGGACCCATTTCCTGTTCGAAGGCCTGCTGGCGGATGCTTCGCTCGCTCTTCTTGACCAGATTGACCGTGATCGACGCCCGGCGAACCTCGCCCGCGGACGAGCCGCCGCCGGGGCCGAAACTGGTCGTGGCTGAGCCGATCGAGGCATAGACCGAGCGGACTTCCTCGCGGGCGCTGAGGGCGTCGGTGACGCGCTGCACGGCTGCGTCGGTCTCTGCCAGGGTCGCGCCAGGCGGCAGCTGGACTGTGACGTTCGAGCGCGAGAGGTCCTCTACCGGGATGAACTCGAACGGCAGGCGCGAGGCCAGAAACAGCGAAAAGATGAAGAACAGCAGTCCCAGCCCCATCACCCACATGCGGTGATCGAAGGCGCGCCAGACGAAATGCCGCCGAAAGAAGCCGCCGGTCTTGCGTTCGCGGTCGGCCTTCAGCCGCTCGGACCCGGAGTGGCCCAGACCCCACCGCAGGAGCTTCAGATAAGCGGTCATCCAGCGAGGATCGCCGTGCTCCTTGCCCTGATCCGCCTTCAGCATATAGGCGCCCATCAGGGGGGTCAGGGTGCGCGCCACGACCAGAGAGAAGAAGACGCTGACGCAGGTCGCGATGGCGAAGCTCTTGAAGAACTGGCCCACGACGCCGGGCATGAAGCCCGTCGGGGCGAACACCGCGATCAGGGTCGCCGTCGTGGCGATGACCGCCAGTCCGATCTCGTCGGCGGCTTCGATGGCAGCCGGATAGGGGGCCTTGCCGTCCCGGATATGGCGGACGATGTTCTCGATCTCGACGATGGCGTCGTCGACCAGGATGCCGATCGTCAGAGACAGGGCCAGCAGGGTCACGACGTTCAGCGACTGCCCCGTCAGGTCCATGACCAGAAAGGTCGGGATCAGCGACAGCGGCATGGCCACCGCCGCGATCAGGGTCGCGCGCCAGTCGCGCAGGAACACCAGCACCACCAGAACCGCCAGCCCGGCCCCCAGCAGCAGGGCCTCCACCGAGGCATGGAAGTTGTTGATGACGTCCTGGGTGGTGTTGGTCACCTCCTCGATGGTGACGTTGGCCAGCTCCTCGTCCAACGCCTCGACCTGTTCCTTGGTGCGCTCGTAGACGTCGAGCTCGGACGAACCGAGCGACCGGCTGATCGAGAAGGCCACGACCTCCTCGCCG
Source organism: Brevundimonas subvibrioides (assembly GCA_002280475.1). GTDB lineage: Bacteria > Pseudomonadota > Alphaproteobacteria > Caulobacterales > Caulobacteraceae > Brevundimonas > Brevundimonas aurifodinae. Next base: position 153,421 of record NCEB01000007.1, on the reverse strand, counting down.
TTGAAGCGGGCGCGCCCGCGCGGCTCGGACCATTCGTCCGTCACCTCGCCGAGATCGCCCAGCCGCACGGTGCGACCGCCGACCGGGATCAGGGTTTCCGCCAGAGCCTCGACAGAGGGGGCGGACCCCAGGGTGCGGATCGCCTGTTCGTTGCCGCCGATCTCGCCCCGGCCACCGGGCAGGTTGATGTTGGCCGCGCGCAGCTGGTTCGACACCGCCGCGGCGCTGACGCCCTGGGCGGCCAGTTTCTCCGGATCCAGCTTGACGCGGATCTCGCGATTGACGCCCCCGTCGCGACTGACCTGGCTGACGCCGGCCACCGACAGCATGCGCTTGGCGATGGTGTTGTCGACGAACCAGCTCAGCTCCTCCGGGTTCATGCCCGGGGCCCGGACCACATAGGTCACGATCGGAATGGCGGTGAACTCGATGCGCTGGACGATCGGTTCCTGGACGTCGGCGGGCAGGTTCTGGCGCACACCGGCGACGGCGTTGCGCACATCGTTCGTCGCCTTTTCCAGGTCGACGCCCAGATTGAAGGTGATCGAGGTCGTCGACACCGAATCGCTGACGACCGAGTTGATGTCGTCGACCTCGCCCAGACCCGCCACCGCGTCCTCGATCAGGCGGGTGACCTGGGTCTCCAGCTCCGTCGGCGCCGCGCCGGACTGGACGACCGTCACAGCCACGATCGGAAGGTCGACATTGGGGAAGTTGTTGATGGGCAGTCGGCCGTAGCTGATGATGCCCGCGACCGTCAGCACGACGAACAGCAGCACGACCGGGATCGGATTCCGGATCGACCAGGACGAGATGTTGTTGAAGTTCATGGCTCAGCGCGCCTCGGCCGACGCGGCGGCGGCGGCCTGAACGACGCGGACCTGATCGCCCTCGCCCAGGAATCCGGCACCTTCGACCACCACACGCTGACCGGCCTCGAGACCGGCGGCGATGGCCACACGGCCTTCGCTGCGCCCGCCCTCGGTGATCGGCTGGAAGCGAACGGTCGAGTCCGCCGCCAGAACATAGACGCCCGCGCGGTTCTCGCGGAACACGACGGCGGCGGCGGGGACGGTCAGCGAGGGCTGGCTGCCGGCGTCGATCTCGGCCCGGGCGAACATGCCGGGCTTCAGCGCCGTGCCGCCGGACAGGGCGACGCGGGCGACGCCCAGCCGCGTCTCGGGATCGACCTGGGGCGTCACGATCCGGACCGCGCCCGACGCCTGACCGGCCTGATCCGAAATGATGGTGGCGGGCATTCCGGCGCGGACCAGGGCCAGTTCGGCTTCCGGAATCCGGGCGTCGAGCTCCAGACGGCCGTCACGCACCATGCGGAACAGTTCCGATCCCGCGGCGACGATCTGGCCGCGCGTGACGCTGCGGCTGGAAATCAGCCCGGAGACCGGCGCGCGGATGGTCGCCTGGTCCACGCGCGTCTGGGTCTCGGACAGTGAAGCGCGCGCAGAAGCGAGATTGGCGGCAGAGGCGCGCTGGTTGGCCAGGGCCGTGTCCAGCGAAGCCTGCGACAGGAACCCGCGCTCCTTCAGCTCCTGGGACCGGGCCAGGGCCGCCTCATCGCGGGCCAGATTGGCCTCCGCCGTCTGGACCGCCGCCTGCTGCTGTCGAAGCTGCGCTCTCAGAAGGGCGTCGTTCAACTGAACCAGGGGCTGGCCCTGCCGGACATATTCGCCCTCGTCGACATAGACGGCCGTGGCGACCAGACCGCCGGTCTCGGCCCCGACAGGGACTTCCTCCCAGGCGGTGACGGTGCCCGAAGCGCTGATGACCCTGGGCAGATCGCTCGAGGTCACCGTCACGGCCGTGACCGCCTGACCGACGGCGTTCGGCGCCTCGGCGTCCGTTTCCTTGCCTTCGGATCCTCCGCAGGCGGCCGTCAGCAGCGCCAGCGCCAAGACGGCAATCAGCGTCGGCGCGCGATGCACGGGAAGTGTCGAGGACGTTGAGGCCACGGGCGGTCCTGTTGTTCTGGAGCGTGGCGAGGGAGCGCCACGATGTCATCACCGGATGACCGGCGCGGCCTCATACCGCGTTACGTCCCTTGGCTCAAACGCGGCAGCTCTCATTACGACGAAGTAATGAGGCCTGGCGTGGGCCAATCGTCCCGGACCTGTTCGCCGCGTTGGCGCACGGCCACCACCATGCTAACCGCGCCGCACCATGACGACACCCCCCACTGAACGCATCCGGAATTTTTCGGTGGTCGCCCATATCGACCACGGCAAATCGACCCTGTCCGACAGACTGATTCAGTTTACCGGCGGCCTGACTGCGCGGGAGATGAGCGCTCAGGTTTTGGACTCGATGGAGATCGAGAAGGAGCGGGGGATCACGATCAAGGCGCAGACGGGTCAGCCGGTCGCTGGCGGCGTGCGAGGGCTCTTTGCTGGTCGTGGACGCGTCGCAGGGGGTCGAGGCCCAGACCCTGGCCAATGTCTACCAGGCCATCGACAACAACCACGAGATCGTGCCGGTCCTCAACAAGATCGACCTGCCCGCCGCCGAGCCCGACCGGGTCCGCCAGCAGATCGAGGACGTGATCGGCATCGACGCGTCGGACGCGGTGCTGGCCAGCGCCAAGTCCGGCATCGGCATCGAGGAGGTGCTGGAGGCCATCGTCACCCGCCTGCCGGCCCCCAAGGGCGACCCCGACGCCCCCCTGAAGGCCATGCTGGTCGACGCCTGGTACGACCCCTACCTGGGCGTCGTCCTGCTGGTGCGGGTGTTCGACGGCGTGCTGAAGGCCGGCCAGCGCATCAAGATGATGCAGCACGGCACCACCCATCTGGTCGACCGGGTCGGCGTCTTCCTGCCCAAGAACACCCCCGTGGACCAGCTGGGCCCCGGCGAGGTCGGCTTCATCACCGCCCAGATCAAGGAGGTGGCCCAGGCCGCCGTCGGCGACACCATCACCGACGAGAAACGCCCCACGGCCGAGCCCCTGAAAGGGTTCAAGGACGTGCAGTCCGTGGTCTTCTGCGGCCTGTTCCCGGTCGACGCCGCCGATTTCGAGGACCTGCGCGCCGCCATCGGCAAGCTGCGGCTGAACGACGCCTCCTTCACCTTCGAGATGGAATCCAGCGCCGCGCTCGGCTTCGGCTTCCGCTGCGGCTTCCTCGGTCTGCTGCATCTGGAGATCATCCAGGAGCGCCTGAGCCGCGAGTTCAACCTGGACCTGATCGCGACGGCCCCCTCGGTCGTCTACAAGATCGGCAAGCGCGACGGCACCGAGATCGATCTGCACAACCCCGCCGACCTGCCCGACGTGATGCAGATCGAGACCATCAGCGAGCCGTGGATCAAGGCCACCATCCTGACGCCCGACGAGTACCTGGGCGGCGTCATCAAGCTGTGCCAGGACCGGCGCGGCAGCCAGATCGAGCTCAGCTACGTCGGCACGCGGGCGCTGGTGGTCTATGAGCTGCCGCTGAACGAGGTCGTCTTCGACTTCTACGACCGGCTGAAGTCGATCTCGAAGGGCTATGCCAGCTTCGATTACGAGCGGTCGAGAAGATGAAGGAGCTGATCCCGCCCCACATGTTCGTCATCCCGATCCAGGCCGCCATCGGCGGCAAGATCATCGCCCGCGAGACCGTGCGCGCGCTGAGGAAGGACGTGACGTCCAAATGCTACGGCGGCGACGCGACGCGCAAGAAAAAGCTGCTGGAGAAGCAGAAGGCCGGCAAGAAGCGCATGCGCCAGTTCGGCAAGGTCGAGATCCCGCAGGAAGCGTTCATCGCGGCGCTGAAGATGGATGAGGATTGAGGGGCCAGCAAGAGGACCATGGTCTAGTCGTCAGGGTCGTCGCGGACAGATGTCGCAAAAATGCTCGGCATCGATTTCGCTGGCGCTACGATGACTGGCCACCAAAACGGCGCACCGCGCCAGCCAGCGTCCTCGCCCCCCTCCTGTTGCAGAACAGCAAGAACTGGCAGCGAGCCTGGCAACGTGCGGAAGGCCGTCCGCTCTTGATAGGACAGTGGGGCATCTGAGAAGCGGCCGCTTGCCCGTTTCCTACTCAATTCGCGGCCCGTGCCGGCAAAAAGCCAGCATTTTCCCCGCTTCGGTTCTGGAGTGGTTATCCGAGAATAATACTCGATCGCCGCCCTCGCTGCCTCCCAGTCGAACTCGTACCCGGTCTCAAAGTCGAACGCATTTTCGAGAAGGTCGAGAATTCCAACCGCTACTTCGCAGTCAATTTCTACTGGCTGACCCAATCCATTTAGTGCGTCTGACGGGATAAGCTTTGATACCGCTCCATCAATTTTTGCCAAGGCCGACTTTGACTTGGTTTGAAAGCCAAACGGCACGAGCGCGCCGTTTGGACGCAACGCGACTATATTCGAAACAAGTATCTTACTTGGCGCACAGGGCACGATACGTGCGTTGGAATCCTTCATCACGAAAGCCACGCCTCGCTCATGTGCGCCGACCACAAATGCATGGCGCAGCGCTGCGTCGAACTCGTGGATTCGGCGAAGCGCGATGAAATTCGAAGCTGTCGTATAAAACCGGCTTACAGCAAGGTCAGCGCGAGGCCTTGCGCCGTACATACGCGCGTGCTGGAGCACAGTGTCTTGCTGCATTTTTTTTGGTGATCTTCCATAGAAGAACGTCAGTAGGTTGGGGACAGTTATGCCCCTATCCAGAATCTGCCCTCCGATAAACACGTTGAACGGCGTCCGCAGCTTTAGCTCAGCGTTTTCATCTAAGAGCGCTTGGACATCGTTGTCTGAGTTGACTCTTTCTGTAACTACTCCACCCTTCAGAAAGGCTTCTCTGACTTTAATTATGACTTGTTCCCTAAGTGGGAGCTGATAATCCCCGGCGTCGATAGATCGAGACAAGTCGTCGATGGCCCTCCCTACCAAGTCAGAGAATATGGCGTCTCCCGACTTCGCGGCATCGCCCATACCTGTGATGATTTCCTTGGAGACTGTGTGCTGCCAAGCATGGGAAGCGCGAGCGGTCTCGACGTGGACGATCATTGAGTATCGCTTTAGCGCATCGCCCGCTTCCGCCTGCTGCATTCGCCGAATCACCGATGCTGTCACGAACCCCACAATTGCGTGTCGTAAGGCCTCTGTCCTTTTGCAGGTCAGGGCCTCGTCGGACCGAATTCGCCTGCGATCTTCTTTTTTGAGGGCTGTGAGTTCCTCCTCTTGCACCTCGTGCCAGAGATAAAACTCCGGGGCATCTTCATCATGTTGCCCAAAGTATTCGTCTCCACCGACGTAGCTGTCATGAATTGGAACAAGTTGTGTAAACGCGGGCCGTTTTGGTTCAAATGTGAAATTCTTGCCCGGAGCGGGTTCGTATTCGTCCGGTTGAAGATACAGTGAGTATGGAGTGGCGGCGATATCGCTCATGGAATCGGATTGAGGCGAAATCAGCCTCATCATCCACGATCATGACGCGCTTACTTCCCAATTTGGGGTGAGTTTCAGAGAATAATTTAAGAAGACGCTTCATATTGTTGGCTTCTTTTTTGGCAACAAATATGAGCTTATGGCCGTCGATTTCCCAATCTGTAAGATTAGGGACATTCATAATGTCGTAAACCGCGAGCTCCTCAGCGTCTCTGAATTCTTTGTACTCTGTTGAAATGCGGTTTACGGTTTGCTGGGCTAGTGTCTTGGTACATTTCGTAAGTACAACGGCAACATCGAATCCGTTGTCAAAGGCAGAAGCAACAATCCCAAGGAAAGCGCGCGTCTTACCCGATTGGATTTTCCCAAGCAGCATTCCGGGGCGTCGTCCGTCTGTCTCGGACGACAACAGGGCTTGGACAGTGTTCTGCACACAGGCTTCGAGTTCGGTGCCTTCGGCTGAGCCGGAGGCGAGGCGCGCGGCCTTAAGCCGTTCATAGAAGCCACCCGATGTTATATCGTTCATGACACTCTCCGAGCACGACCAAAATAGACAACCCAAAGGCGCCCGATTCGGTCGCGACATCCATGGGTTCGAAAGAAGCCCTCGGCGCATTGCGACGCACGCAGGATTCCTGTTTTCGGCGTTATCTGTCGATGGACTCGCTTACGACCGCAGCACGCTCCGAACGCATGTCCCGCGTTCGCGGAAAGAACACCGGCCCTGAGCTCGCCGTCCGCCGCCTGATCCACGGCTTGGGCTATCGCTTCCGTCTGCATCGTCGCGACCTGCCCGGGACGCCCGACCTCGTCTTTCCCGGACGGCGCAGGGTCATCTTCGTGCACGGCTGTTTCTGGCATCGGCATCCGGACCCCGGCTGTCGTCTGGCGCGGATGCCCAAATCGCGGCAGGACTATTGGGGACCCAAGCTGGAGGGGAACCGGGTGCGCGATCTGCGGAAGGAAGCCGCCCTGGCCGAGGCAGGGTGGGACGTGATGACGATCTGGGAATGCGAGCTGCGCGACATGGGTTCACTCGAGAACAGAATTAGAACATTCTTGGGCGCATGAGCGGAGCGACCATGCGATCCATCGAACTGTTCGCCGGCGCCGGCGGCCTGGGCATCGGGCTGCACCGGGCCGGCTTCCATCCGGTCCAGGTGGTCGAACGCGACGTCTATGCCTGCGACACCATCCGCGAGAACCAGAGGCGGGCCGGATCGGTCGTGGCCCACTGGCCGCTGGAACAGGGCGACGTGCGGACGGTGGATTTCGGCGTGCACGAAGGCAAGCTGGACCTGATCTCGGGCGGGCCACCGTGCCAGCCGTTTTCGATGGGCGGCAAGCACAAGGCCTATGACGACGCGCGCGACATGTTCCCCCAGGCGATCCGCGCGGTGCGCGAGGCGCGGCCCAAGGCCTTCGTGTTCGAGAATGTGAAGGGGCTGACGCGGGCCAGCTTCCAGAACTATTTCCAGTACATCCAGCTGCAGATGCGCCACCCCGAGGTGACGGCGCGGGCGGACGAGGACTGGGCCGATCACCTGGCGCGGTTGGAGCAGCACCACACATCGGGGGCGAAGGGCGGGCTGAACTATCGGCTGGTGACGCGGCTGTTGAACGCCGCAAACCACGGGGTGCCGCAGAAGCGCGAGCGGGTGCTGTTCGTCGGCTTCCGTGACGACTTGGACCTGGAGTGGAGCTTCCCGATCCAGACCCATTCGGCCGAGGCCCTGATCTGGGACCAGTACCGGGACGGGTCGTACTGGGACCGGCATCGGGTGGCGCGGAAGGACCGGCCGGAGAACGAGGCCCTGACCGCGCGGGCGGCGCGGATGGAGGCGCGGCCGGTCGGCGAGGCGTGGAAGACGGTGCGCGACGCGATCCACGACCTGCCCGATCCCGAGCATGATACGGTCAGGGCGCGAGCGGTGGCCAACCACCGGTTCCAGGCGGGAGCGAGGAGCTATCCGGGGCACACGGGCAGTCCGCTGGACGAGCCGGCCAAGACCCTGAAGGCCGGGGTGCACGGGGTGCCGGGCGGGGAGAACATGCTGAGGAAGCCGACGGGCGAGGTGCGGTACTTCACGGTGCGCGAAAGCGCGCGGCTGCAGACCTTTCCCGACGATTATGTGTTCCACGGGTCGTGGACGGAGACGATGCGGCAGCTGGGGAACGCGGTGCCGGTGAGGCTGGCGGAGATGGTGGGGCGGGACGTGGCGCGGCGGTTGAGGTTCGCGGCGTGACGGAGCCGTACAATCCGCTGGACAAGCTGAACTTGGCACGCAGCATCGAGGTCGAGCTGCTGGGGCGGCCGATGGCGGGGTTCGGGGAGCTTGGCGACCTGAGCGGCGCGGGGGTCTATGCGATCTACTATTTCGGGCCGTTTGCGGCCTATGCGCCGATCACCGATGGCGGGCGGCCGATCTATGTCGGCAAGGCCATTCCCAAGGGCGGGCGGAAGGGCGGCTTGGGGGCCAACGCCGGCGTGGAGCGGGCCCTGCGCGACCGGCTGGGCCAGCACGCCAGCTCGATCCAGCAGGCGACGAATCTGGAGTCGGGCGACTTCAAGGTCCGGGCCCTGGTGGTCGACGACATCTGGATTCCGCTGGGCGAGAACATGCTGATCGAGAGCTTCCAGCCCGTCTGGAACGTCGTTATCGACGGGTTCGGCAACAAGACGCCGGGCGCGCGGCGGGCGACGCAGTTTCGCTCGCCGTGGGACGTGCTGCATCCGGGGCGGACCTTCGCCGAGATGCTGGCGGCGCATCCGCTGGGGGTCGAGGTCTTCGAGCAACGGGTGCGGGATTATCTGGCCGGCAAGGCCGTGCCGCTTGCGCCGGAGGGCGAGGGGGACGACTGAGGCGTTCGCTGTTCTCGCCTATCCTCCAAGCTCGGGCCGATTTCGCCTGTGGGATCAACGGCCGCGCCTGACGAGGCGGGCTGAACGCGCCCGCATGGGCGGTGGTGTCAGACTGGGGCGCATGACCATGAACCCGACCCTGCCGCCCACACCGCCCGCCGCCGACCGGCCCGCCCACTATCGGCTGTCGACCGAGACGTGGGAGCTGATCGTCAAGGAGTATCGGGAAGGGGCGACGGCGCCCTTTCTGGCGCGCAAGTGGCGGGTGTCGGAGCATGCGGTCCGAAAGCGCGTGACCCAGCATGGGGCGACCAAGCGCGACTGGGGCGACGCCCAGGCGATCGGGCAGGCGCTGGCCCGCGAGGCGGAGCTGGAAGAGGCGCGGCGCAATGCGCCCGAGGCGGTGGCGGCGCGGCTGTTTTCCGGAATCGAGATGGACGGGGACGCCGCCGACCCCGCCGCCCTGGCGCAGGTCGCGACCCTGGCATCCGGGCGGGCGATGAAGGGGCGGCTTTGGGCCGAGGCGAAGGCTCTGGCCGGGCTGGCGGAGACCTATGCGCGGCTGGCGGCCCAGCCGGCGATGCAGGAGGAGGCGCGGGGGTCTTCGCCTCAGGAGCAGGCGGCGCTGGAGGTCATCCTGTCCGAGCTGGACCGGTTGCGCGCGATCGAGGCGGCGGTGGCCGCCGGCGACCTGGCCTCAGCGGCCGAATACGTCCACCCCGACGGCGCCGTCGGGGGATAGCCAGGCACGCTTCATGCCCTGGCTGTTGAAGGGGTCGGCGTGGCGGCCGTGGCGGTCCAGAGCGATCAGGCCGCCGTCGCCGCCCAGCGCGCCGATGCCGTCGATGGCCGCGCGGGCGGCCTGATCGAGGGGAGCGCCGCCCTCGACCGCCCAGCCGACGCGGGCGGCGGCGGCGGTGCGGATGAAATACTCGCCCTGCCCCGTCGAAGAGACGGCGACGCCGTCGTCGGCCCAGACCCCGGCGGCGGGGAGGGGGGTGTCGCCCACCCGGCCGGGCCGCTTTCCGAAGACGCCGCCGGTCGAGGTGGCGGCGGCGAGGCGGCCGTGGATGTCCAGCGCGCAGCAGCCGACGGTGCCGTGAGAGAGGGCGGAGGCTTTGCCGGGCGGGTGCCCCGGAGGATGATTGTCCTCGCCCTGGCCGGCGCGGGTGAACCAGGTGTCCGGGTCGTCGATGGGCTCGAGGCCCTGTTCGGCGGCGAAGCGGGCGGCGCCGGAGCCGGCGAGCAGGACGTGGGGCGTGTGGTCCATCACGGCGCGGGCGACGCGGATGGGGCTGCGATAGCCTTGCAGCGCGGCGACGGCGCCCGCGCGGCGGGTCCGGCCGTCCATCAGGCTGGCGTCCAGTTCGTACTCGCCCGCGAGATTGGGCGAGGAGCCGCGCCCGGCGACATAGAGGCCGGACGCCTCCAGCAGGGCCACCGCCTCGACCACGGCGTCGAGGGCGGACAGGCCGTCGTTAAGGCGGGCGGCGATGGTATCGACCACCTGGCGCATGTGGACGATCTCGGCGGAATAGTCGCGGGAGCGGCGCGCGCCGGCGCCGCCGTGCAGGATGAGGGCGGGGGCGGCCATGGTCGTCTCTCCGGGCTCAAGCTTTTTCTTTTCACCGTGCACCCCGGCCCCCGGGTCTGGCCAGAGGCCAGCCCGAGGATGAACTTCGTCCGGGGTCCAGATGACAGATGAAGGCGGCTGGGATATCGCGTGAAAGCGCCGCCCGATCCAGCGGATCTGGATCTGGACCCCGGCCTTCGCCGGGGTGCACGGAAGATGTGGGGCGGCATCGGGGATATCTTCATGCGCGCAGTCTTGTCGAAAACCGTCGGTGGTCCCTCGTCGCTCGTCGTGGAGGACATCCTGGACCCCACGCCCAGGGCGGGCGAGGTGGTGATCGAGGTCAAGGCGGTGGGCATCAACTTCCCCGACACATTGATCATCGAGGACAGATACCAGTTCCGGCCGGAGCGTCCCTTCGCTCCCGGCGGCGAGGTCGCGGGGGTGATCGAGGCGGTGGGCGAAGGCGTGAAGGGCCTGTTCAAGGGCGACCGGGTCATCGCCGTGCCGGGATGGGGCGGGCTGGTCGAGCGGATCGCGGTGCGCGCCGACAGCGTCATCAAGATGCCCGACGGCATGGGCTTCGAGGAGGCGGCGGCGCTGGTGCTGACCTATGGCACATCCTACTACGCGCTGAAGGACCGGGCGGGCCTGAAGGCGGGCGAGGCGCTGCTGGTGCTGGGGGCGGCCGGCGGCGTGGGCGCGGCGGCGGTCGAACTGGGCAAGGCCATGGGGGCGCACGTCATCGCGGCGGCCTCGACCAACGACAAGGTGCAGTTCGCGCTGGAGCTGGGGGCCGACAACGGGCTGATCTATCCGTCGGGCGCGATGGACAAGCAGGCCCAGAAGGAGCTGTCGGGCGAGCTGAAGCTGGCCTCGGGCCGCGACGGGCCCGACGTGGTGTTCGACGGCGTGGGCGGCGACTATGCCGAACCGGCGCTGAGGGCGATGGACTGGTGCGGACGGTATCTGGTGATCGGCTTCCCGGCAGGGATCCCGTCGTTTCCGCTCAATCTCACCCTGCTGAAGTCGGTGTCGGTGGTCGGTGTGTTCTGGGGCGCGGCCGTCGCGCGCGATCCGGCGGGGCACAAGGCGAACATGGCCGATCTGATGCAGATGTGGGCCGACAGGAAGATCAAGCCGCGCGTGAGCCGCACCTTCCCGCTGGAGCGCGCCCACGAGGCGATCCAGGCCCTGTCGGACCGGACGGTGATGGGCAAGGTGGTGGTGACGGTAGAAAGTTAGCGCAGCCGGTCCAGCGCGCGCTCGGCGGCTTCGCGGTGGCGGCGCTTGATGTTGGCGCCCAGGGTGGCGAGCACGGCGGTGATGACCGCTGCGTCGTCGGTGAAGCCGATGCCGACCAGGACGTCGGGAATGGCGTCGACCGGCAGGACGAAATAGGCCAGCGCCCCCATCATGATGCCCTTGGCGGCCAGGGGCGTCTGGGGGTCGCGGGCGGCGTAGTAGACGCTGACGACCTGGCCGGCGAAGGGGATGCGGGCGGCGACACGGCCCATCTTGGGCCAGAAGCCCTCGCGGACGCGGGTCTCGTTGACGCGCTGGACGGCGGGCAGCAGGGCGCGGTCGGGGTCGATCGCCTGTTCGGGCGTCGTCGGCTTTGCGTTTGCGGTCATGGCGGCTAAATCCCCCCGACTTCGACAGGTTCAGAGACAAACATAGGGACGAACGCCATGAAACTCGACAGCGGCATTTCTGCGGTGGTGACCGGCGGGGCCTCGGGCCTGGGCGAAGGCACGGCGCGGGCCCTGGCGGCGCAGGGCATCAAGGTCGCCCTGTTCGACATGAACGCCGACAAGGGCGAGGCCGTGGCGGCCGAGATCGGCGGCGTCTTTTGCGCGGTCGACGTGACCGACGACGCCTCGGTGGCGGCCGGCTTCGACAAGGCGCGCGCCGCCCATGGGCAGGAGCGTCTGACGGTGAACTGCGCCGGCATCGCCACCGGCATGAAGACCGTGAGCCGCAAGAAGGACACCGGCGAGATCAAGGCCCACGACATGGCCCCGTTCGAGCGCACCGTGCGGGTCAATCTGTTCGGCACCTTCCGCGTCCTGAGCCAGTCGGCGGCGGGGATGGTGACCCTGGACAAGATGGACGACGGAGAGCGCGGCCTGATCGTCAACACCGCCTCGGTCGCGGCGCAGGACGGACAGGTGGGCCAGGCGGCCTATTCGGCGTCCAAGGGCGGGGTCTATGCCATGACCCTGCCGATCGCGCGGGACCTGGCCCAGGAAGGCATCCGGGTGAACACCATCCTGCCGGGCATCATGTGGACGCCGATGATGGCGGGCATGGACCAGAAGATCCAGGACGCCCTGGCGGCCCAGATCCCCTTCCCCAGCCGCCTCGGCACACCGGCGGACTATGCGTCGCTGGTGCTGGAACTGGCGCGCAACGTCTACATCAACGGCGAGTGCATCCGCCTGGACGGCGCGATCCGGATGGCGCCGCGGTAAATCCTCACCCGTAGGGGGAGGGGGACCGCGAAGCGGTGGAGGGGGAGATCCGCAAATGGCGGGGTCTGCGGCAAGCCCCCTCCGTCTGCTCCGCTTCGCTACGCAGCCACCTCCCCCAATGGGGGAGGATTTACTGAGGAGCCTCGGGCGCTTCAGCCTCGGCCTCGGTGACGGCCTCGGCGGCTTGATCGAGCGCGTATTGGGCGACGAGGCCGTAGGTCTGCATGTGCTCGGGATCCTGCGAGGCCCAGGCGCCGTTGGTGGCCATGCCCTGCCCGGCCTGGATGGCGGACTGGACCTCAGGGTCATTCAGCGCGTCGGCGACCAGGGCCTCGACGTCGATGTTGGCCAGGGCCTGCTGGGCGATCGCGCCGGCGTGGCGGCTGATCTCGGCGGTGAAGCGACCGATCTCGGGCGCGTATTCGGCCCACAGGGCGGCGATGCGGGCGTCGCGTTCGTCCTCAGACAGGCTTTCGTCCTCGGCGATGAGCTCGGCGCGGTCGCCAAAGGTCTCCATCCGCGCCTCGAAGGCTTCGGCGGCGGCTTCGATGGCGCGTTCCGACGCCGTCTCGGGATCGCTCGCGAGGGCGGACGACAGGGGCAGGACGGCGAGGGCGGCGGCGAGGCTGAGGACGCGGATCATGGCGGGGGCTCCGAGTTGTTCGAGCGGCAAGGTCCGCCCCAACGCCGTTCCGCTCAAGTGAAATCGCGGTAAGGCCCCGCGCGTGCCGTCCTCACCCCCGCCGGTCGCGTTTGGCGAGCACCCGCAGCCGCAGCGCGTTCAGCTTGATGAAGCCGGCCGCGTCGTTGTGGTCATAGGCCTGGACGCCCTCCTCGAAGGTGACCAGATCCTGATCGTAGAGGCTGTTGGGGCTCTCACGACCGATGACGCTGACATTGCCCTTGTAGAGCTTGATGCGGACCGTGCCGGAGACCTTCTGCTGGCTGTGGTCGATCGCGGCCTGGAGCATCTCGCGCTCCGGCGCGAACCAGAAGCCGTTGTAGATCAGGTGGGCGTATTTGACCGCCAGCTCGTCCTTCAGGTGCATGGCTCCGCGGTCCAGCGTGATCGACTCGATGCCCCGGTGGGCGGCCAGCAGGATGGTGCCGCCCGGCGTCTCATAGACCCCGCGCGACTTCATGCCGACGTAGCGGTTCTCGACCAGGTCGAGGCGACCGACGCCGTTGTCGTGGCCCAGTTCGTTGAGTTTGGTCAGGATCGTCGCTGGCGACATGGCCTCGCCGTCGATGGCGACGGCGTCGCCCTTCTCGAAGGTCATGGTGAAGACGTGCGGGGTGTCCGGCGCGTCCTCCGGGCTGATGGTGCGCTGGTGGACGAACTCGGGGGCCTCGACGTTCGGGTCCTCCAGCACCTTGCCCTCCGAGGACGAGTGCAACAGGTTGGCGTCGACGCTGAAGGGGGCCTCGCCGCGCTTGTCCTTGGCGATGGGGATCTGGTTCTTCTCGGCGAAGTCCAGCAGGGCCTCGCGGGAGCGGTACTCCCACTCGCGCCAGGGGGCGATGACGCGGATGTCGGGCTCCAGCGCATAGTAGCCGAGCTCGAAGCGGACCTGGTCGTTGCCCTTGCCGGTCGCGCCGTGACAGACCGCGTCGGCGCCGACCATGCGGGCGATCTCGATCTGGCGCTTGGCGATCAGCGGGCGGGCGATCGAGGTGCCCAGCAGATACTGGCCCTCATACAGGGCGTTGGCGCGGAACATCGGGAAGACGAAGTCGCGCACGAACTCCTCGCGCAGGTCGTCGATGAAGATGTTTTCGGGCTTGATGCCCATCTTCAGGGCCTTGTCGCGGGCGGGGGCCAGTTCCTCGCCCTGGCCCAGGTCGGCGGTGAAGGTCACCACCTCGGCGCCGTACTCGGTCTGGAGCCATTTGAGGATGATGGAGGTGTCCAGACCGCCGGAATAGGCGAGGACCACCTTCTTGACGGGCGGCAGGGTCATGGGCGCGGGTCCTTGGGGGAGCGGAGTTCGGCGCGCTTAAAGGGCGAAGCCGCGTCGAGCGCAAGCCTCTCCCGGATCGAAGCGCGTGCGACGCTGGCGAAGGGTTTCATCACAACGAGCACAGCGAAGGCACAACGGACACAACGGGACCGAGTGGTAGCGAGGGCGACGATCGCTCAGCCGGACAAACCCAAATTCGGGATGGCGGCTCACGCCGCCCGGTTCTGATCGACGCGAAGCGTCCATTTCCGGCGTTTTGGCAAAAATGAGCAATCGACGACCGTGACGCGCGCTCGGTCTCGTTGTGTTCGTTGTGCCTTCGCTGTGCTCGTTGTGATGAAACCTTTTTCTCCGGCTCTGCCCCCTCCGCCGACGGAGCTCAGCCCCACGGCCCGCGCGGACGCGCCTCGCCCGTCAGCGGGACGGAGGTGGTCGGGGCCGACGTCGGGACGAAGGTCGAGGCGGCGCGGGGCGTCATGCCCATCCTGGTGCCGAGTTCCATCAGGGCGCGGACGCGGTTGCCGGTGTTGGGGTGGGTCGAGAACAGGTTGTCCGCCCCCCTGCCCGACAGCGGGTTGATGATGAACAGCTGGCCCGACGCCGGATTGCGCTCGGCGGTCAGGTTCACGATCCGCTTCGAATAGCCCTCGATCTTCTGCAGGGCGCTGGCCAGGGCCTGGGGGTCCTGGGCGATCTCGGCCCCGACGCGGTCGGCCTCGTATTCGCGGGCCCGGCTGATCGCCATCTGGACGAGACCCGCTGCCATGGGGGCCAGCAGCATCAGGGCCAGCGCGCCGATGATGCCGCCCGGACGCTCGCGGTCGCCGGCCCCGAAGAACAGGGCGAAGTTGGCCAGAGCGGAGATGGCGCCGGCCAGCGTCGCCGTGACCGTCATGGTCAAGGTGTCGCGGTTCTTCACATGGGCCAGTTCGTGGGCCAGGACGCCGCGGATCTCTTCCCTCGTCAGCATGTCGAGCAGGCCGGTGGTGGCGCAGACGGCGGCGTTCTCGGGGTTGCGTCCGGTGGCGAAGGCGTTGGGCTGGTCATTGGGGATGATGGCGACCTTGGGACGGGGCAGGCCGGCGCGCCGGGCCATGTCGAGCGTGTCGGTCACATAGGCGCGGATGCGGGCGTCGGGGTGGGTCTCGTCCACCATCTGGGCCCGGTACATGCGCAGCACGATCTTGTCGGCGTTCCAGTAGCTGAACAGGTTCATGCCGCCCGCGAGGACGAGCGCGATCAGCATGCCGTTGGCCCCGCCAATCACAAGACCGATGCCGCCGAACAGGGCGGTCAGGACGGCGATGAGGGTGAAGGTCTTCAGATGGTTCATGACGACGCTTATGTGGTTGAGCATCCCCGGACGCTCAAGAGGCAGGCCCCATGACCGACGACTCCGCCCCCAAGCCCGCGCCGCGCGTTCTGACCGACGCCGCAAAGCGCGCCTTGGCCGAGGCCGAGGCCCGCCGGGCGGCGGCGACGGCTCAGGACCTGCCGCCCGAGGACGGAGGCCCGAGGGGGCCGGAACCGACCCGTTACGGAGACTGGGAAAAGAAGGGCCTGGCCATCGACTTCTAGGCCGGCTGGCCGGGCTCGGCCTAGAGCAGGACCGCGAAGATCAGGCTGACGACGGTGATGTCGAAGGCGCGGGCGGCGGCCGACAAGAGGGGGGCGGAGAGCATGGGACGCGTCCGGAGCAGGGATCGGAGCCCGCGTCCCTGCAAGCCCCGGGCCAGATCGACCGCGGTTCAGACCGCCGGGCTTCAGACCTCGGTCTTCTTGACCACGCCGGCGGGCGGGCGGCGGTCCTTTTCGCCCGAGTATTCATTGCCGAGATAGCTGGAGCGGGCGGCGTCCAGCACGGGCGGACCACCCTTCAGCCCCCGGCGCTGGCCGGTCTGGCCCATCAGCTGGGCGGCGAAGGCGGCGCCGGGATCAAGCGGGGCCGTGTCGTCGGCAGGCTTTGCCGGTTCGGTCCGCGCCGCGTCCGTCAGGGGCACCAGGGCGCGGCCGGTGGCGCCCGCCCGGCGTTCGGTCTCGCGGCGCTGGGCCTCGCGGCGGTCGCGCGGGCCGACGGGCGGGACGGGGCCGACCTCGCGGGTCATGCCTCAGCCGCCGCGCGCGCCGGCCAGCCGGTCGATCTGGGCCTTCATCTCGTCCATCTGGCGACGCATCTCGTCCAGGGCAGGATCGGCCGGAGCCGGGGCGGCCGTGGGCGCGGCCGACGAAGCGGGAGCCTCGGTCGGACGAGCGTAGGCGGGGAAGGGGAACATCTTCAGCGCCTGTTCGAACATCGCCATGTTCTGCTTGGCCGCCGCCTCCAGCATGCCGCCCCCCAGCATCGCGCCCCCCATGGCCCCGGGCGCGGCGCCCATGGCCTTGGTCATCTGCTCGCGGAAACCCTCCTGCTGGCGGGTGAAGTTCTCCAGCGACATCTGCAGATAGCTGGGCAGGACGCCCTCCATCTGCCCGCCGTAGAAGCCGATCAGCTGGCGCAGGAACTGGACGGGCAGCAGGGCCTGGCCCCGGCTCTCTTCCTCGAAGATGATCTGGGTCAGGATCTGGCGGGTCAGATCCTCATTGGTCTTGGCGTCGAAGACCACGAAATCGGTCCCCTCGCGTACCATGCGCGCCAGGTCGTCGAGCGTGACATAGGCGGAGCTGGCGGTGTTGTAGAGGCGGCGGTTGGCGTATTTCTTGATGACGACGGGGTCGCCGTCCTTCGCCTTGCCGTTGGGTTGAGCACTGTCGGCCACGGGCACATCCTCGTTGTCGTGGACCGGTTATCCCGCAGCGCGGCACGCCGCGCCAGTGCCCATGACGGTTTCTTGTCAGGCCGGGTTCATCACGCCAGATTGGGAGCCAGCACCACCCCGACCAGAACCGCCGCCCAGTGAACCCCCGCACCGGCCACGACGAAGCCATGCCAGATGGCGCGCCGGTATTTGAGCTTGGGCGCGATGAAGAAGAAGACCCCGGCCGTGTAGATCAGCCCGCCGAGCACCAGCAGGCCGAGCGCGATGGGATGGACGGTGTCGATCATGGGCTTGAGCGCGATCACGGCGATCCAGCCGAACACCACATAGACCCCGCTCCAGAAGGCGTCGGAGATGCGCGGCGCGACCATCTTGGCGGCGACGCCGGCGATGGCGATGGTCCAGACCACCAGGGTGAAGCCTATGGCCCACCAGCCCTCGAACCTCTGGGTCGTGAAGGGGGTGTAGCTGCCGGCGATCATCAGGAAGATGGCCGCCTCGTCCAGCCGGCGCAGCACCGGCCGGGCCGCGCAGGGCCGGGTCAGGTTGTAGACGGTCGAGGCCGTCAGCATGGCCACCAGGCACAGGGCGTAGATGGCCGTGGCGAACACCACCCCGCCGCCGCCGTAGATCGCCGACAGGACCGCCAGAACGACGCCGCCCACCGCCGCCAGGGTCAGGCCGACGGTGTGGACCACCAGGTCGGCGGTGTGTTCGGAGCGGGACTCATAGTGCTCCTCCAGATCGATCTGATCCGGGGTGCAGAGGCGACGGGCGTGACGCTTGAAGAAGTCCAGCATGATCGCACCAACTCGGCAGTTCTGCCTGTCGTTCCCGGCATATGACCCCATCAGGATGACTTTCGCCTGAACGACGGCGAGGGACGTGACGAAACCGCGCCGATGCGGCAGAAACGCCACGAATTGTTTGTTGGCCTATCGCGCGGTCGCGCTAGTTGAGGCCTGAATTATCGAGGACTCTCTCTCCATGACCGACGTCGTCATCGTCTCCGCCGCCCGCACGCCCGTCGGCTCCTTCCTCGGGGCCCTGTCGTCCCTGCCCGCGTCGAAGCTGGGCGAGATCGCCATCAGGGCGGCGCTGGAGCGGGCGGGCGTCGATCCGGCCGACGTCGACGAGGTCATTCTGGGTCATGTGCTGCAGGCCGCCGCCGGCCAGGGCCCGGCGCGTCAGGCGGCGATGGGCGCGGGGATTCCGAAGGAGACGCCGGCCTGGAGCCTGAACCAGATCTGCGGTTCGGGCCTGCGGGCGGTGGCGCTGGGCTATCAGCAGATCGCGGTGGGCGACGCCCGGGTCATCGTGGCGGGCGGTCAGGAAAGCATGAGCCAGGCCCCGCACGCCCAGCATCTGCGCTCCGGCCAGAAGATGGGCGACCTGTCGTTCACCGACACCATGATCAAGGACGGCCTGTGGGACGCCTTCAACGGCTATCGCATGGGCCAGACCGCCGAGAACATCGCCGAGACATGGCAGATCAGCCGCGCCGACCAGGACGCCTTCGCCCTCGCCAGCCAGCACAAGGCCGAGGCGGCCCAGACGGGCGGAAAGTTCGACGCCGAGATCGTGCCGGTCGTGATCGCGGGCAGGAAGGGCGACGTGACCGTCGACAAGGACGAATACATCCGCCACGGGGCGACGCTGGACTCCATGGAGAAGCTGCGCCCGGCCTTCACGAAAGACGGGACGGTCACGGCCGCCAACGCCTCCGGCCTGAACGACGGCGCCGCCGCCCTGGTGCTGATGACGGCCGAGGACGCCGCGGCGCGGGGCCTGGAGCCCTTGGCCCGCATCGCGTCCTGGGCCACGGCCGGGGTCGATCCGGCGGTGATGGGCACGGGCCCGATCCCCGCGTCCAGGAAGGCGCTGGAAAAGGCCGGATGGAGCGTCGCCGACCTGGACCGGGTCGAATCCAACGAGGCCTTCGCGGCCCAGAGCCTGTGCGTGCTCAAGGAACTGGGCCTCGACCCGGCCAGGGTGAACGTCAACGGCGGGGCCATCGCCATCGGTCACCCGATCGGCGCGTCGGGCGCGCGCATCCTGACCACCCTGCTGCACGAGCTGAAGCGCGAAGGCCTGTCGAAGGGCCTGGCCACCCTGTGCATTGGCGGCGGCATGGGCGTGGCCATGTGCGTCGAGCGCGCCTGACGGCTCAGGCCATCGGGGGCGGACCGGCCAGGATGTCGCGCTTGCCGGCGTGGTTGGCGGGGCTGACCACGCCTTCCTGTTCCATCCGCTCGATCAGGGAGGCGGCGCGGTTGTAGCCGATCTGCAGGCGGCGCTGGACGTAGGAGGTCGAGGCCTTGCGGTCGCGGGTCACCACGGCCACGGCGCGGTCGTACAAGTCGTCGCCGGAACCACCGTTGCCGCCTTCGTCGAAGGCGCTGTCGCCGTCGCCGTCCGGGTCGTCGGTGATCAGGTCGAGGTAGTCGGGCTCGGCCTGGGCCCGCAGGTGCTTGCAGACCTCCTCGACCTCCTGGTCCGTCACGAAGGGGCCGTGCAGGCGGGTGATGCGGCCGCCGCCGGCCATGTAGAGCATGTCGCCCTGGCCCAGCAGCTGCTCGCCGCCCTGCTCGCCCAGGATGGTGCGGCTGTCGATCTTGGAGGTGACCTGGAAGGAGATCCGGGTCGGGAAGTTCGCCTTGATGGTGCCGGTGATGACGTCGACCGAGGGGCGTTGGGTGGCCATGATCAGGTGGATGCCGGCGGCGCGCGCCATCTGGGCCAGGCGCTGGACCGCGCCCTCGACGTCCTTGCCCGCGACCAGCATCAGGTCGGCCATCTCGTCCATGACGACCACGAGGTAGGGCATGGGCTCGGGGCGAATCTTCTCGCTCTCGAACACCGGGCGGCCCTGCTCGTCGAAGCCGGTCTGGACCGTGCGTTCGAAATGCTCGCCCTTGGCCTGGGCCTCCCTGGCGCGCTCGTTGTAGCTGGCGACGTTGCGGACGCCGAGCTTGGACATGCGGCGGTAGCGGTCCTCCATCTCTCGCACGGTCCATTTCAGCGCGACGACGGCCTTCTTGGGATCGGTGACGACGGGGGCGAGCAGGTGCGGGATGCCGTCATAGACCGACAGCTCCAGCATCTTGGGGTCGATCATGATGAAGCGGCATTCGGCCGGCGAGAGCCGGTACAGGATCGACAGGATCATGGCGTTGACGCCGACCGACTTGCCCGAGCCGGTGGTGCCCGCGATCAGCAGGTGCGGCATGCGCGCCAGGTCGGCGACATAGGGCTCGCCGCCGATGGTCTCGCCCAGAGCGAGCGGCAGAAGGTGGGCGGGCTTGCCGTATTCCGTGCTCGCCAGGAGATCGCGCAGATAGACGGTTTCGCGCTTCAGGTTCGGCAGTTCGATGCCGATGGCGTTGCGGTTCGGCACCACAGAGATGCGGCAGGCGCGGGCCGACATGGACCGGGCGATGTCATCGGACAGGGCCACGACGCGGCCGTGCTTCACGCCTGGCGCAGGGACCAGTTCGTACAGTGTGACGACCGGGCCGGGGCGGATCTGGTCGATGACGCCCTTGACCCCGAACTCGGCCAGCACGCCCTCCAGCATCTTGGCGTTCTGCTTCAGCGCCGTCTCGTCGATCGTTCCGACGCGGGCCTGGGGCTTGGCCAGCATGGCCAGCGGCGGCAGGTCGAAATCGCCCTCGGGCCGGACGAAGTCGAAGGCGACCTGACCGTCGTCGACGGCCTTCTTCGACGGTTTGGCGGGCTTGGGGGCGGCGACGCGCGGTTCGGGCGCGGCGCGGGCCGACGGCGGGCCGGGCTCCGGCGGGGTGTCGTCCCACGGCAGGGGGGCCTCGGCCTCGTCGTCGTAGTCGGGGAGTTCGAGTTTGGGCGCAGGGTGGCGGGCCGCGCGAGGCGAGGCGACTTCGGGCTCCGGCGTCGGACGGCGGGGGCGAACGGCCGAAGGCGCGGACGGCGCAGCGGAACGGCGCAGGCCCGAGGCCCAGGCGACGCCCTCGCCGAAGTCCGACGTTCTGAGCCCCACCGCGAAGCCGCAGGCCCACAGGCCCAGCCCCCCGAAGATCAGGCCGCCGACGATGGAGCCCCCCGGCAGGTCCAGGGCGGCGAAGGCGGATCGCAACAGGCCGATGACCGCGTCGCCCCACAGGCCGCCCAGGCCCGCGGCGAGCGGCCAGGCCCCCGGCTCGGCGAGCGCCGACAGGGCGCCGGACAGGGCCAGCACGCCACCGGTCGCGGCCAGGGCCTTGAGCGGCGTGGGCTTCAGCCGCTGCTGGATCGCGTCGCCGATGGCGGCGGCGAGGCCGAAGGCGACGGTCAAGGCGGCGGCGGGCCAGGCGGCGAGGCCGATCGACTGCATGAACAGGTCGGCGAACAGGGCGCCGTTCGATCCCAGCCAGTTGGTCGGCTCGGCCGAAGACGCGGCGTTCAGGCTGGGATCCGCCGGATTCCACGACACCAGGGCCACCACCAGAAGGGTCGCCAGCAGAGCCTGCAGCACGCCGCGAAAACGCACCACGAAGGGCGCGTCCCACAGGATGAGGGCGCTCTGGTAGGCGCGCTGACCGATGGCGAGGGCGGCGGACATGGACGGCTCCGGACGGACGGGCCGCCAGTGTCGGCCGGACAGGGTTAAGGGGCTGTTTAGGAAGAGAGGGTCGAGGGTCGAGATTCGAGGGTCGAACAGGCCCTCCCGCCGACTCCCGGGGCGCGACACGTCCGACCCTCGACCCTCGACCCTCGACCCTTTAGCTTCGCGCCATGACCCCTCCCCACACCCATGACGTCATCGTCGCCGGCGCCGGCCTCGCGGGCGCGACCTTCGCGCTGGCGGCGGCGAGCGGGGGCTTGCGGGTCGCCCTGATCGATCCGCAGCCGTTCCCGGTTCAGCTGGCCGAGACGTTCGACGGGCGGTCGACGGCCGTCGCCTGGTCGACCTTCCGGATGCTGGACGCCCTGGGGCTGGGCGAGCGGCTGCGGCCGCACGCCTGCCGGATGGACCGGATCCTGGTGACCGACGGGCGCCGTCCGGGGGCGGCGTCCAAGGCTCCCTCGCCCGCCTATCTGCGCTTCGACGCCGAGGAGGTCGGCGACGCCACGGGCGGCGAGCCCCTGGGCTATATGGTCGAGAACCGACGTATCCGCGCGGCCCTGGCCGAGGTGATCGCGGCGAGCGCCATCGACCTGCTGGCTCCGGCGGCCGTCGACACGGTCGAGACGTCGGGCGCGGTGGCGGTCGTGACGCTGAAGGACGGCCGCGTGCTGAGCGCGCCGCTGGTCGTGGGGGCCGAGGGGCGGAACTCGGTCGTCCGCAAGGCCGCAGGCATCGACACCCTGGGCTGGGGCTATGGCCAGTCGGGCGTGGTCGCGACGGTGCGGCTGGACCGCGACCACGGCAATGTGGCGCACGAGTATTTCCTGCCGCACGGGCCCTTCGCCATCCTGCCCCTGACCGAGCAGCGCGCCAGCCTGGTGTGGACCGAGACGACGCGGGCGGCGGAGGCTTTGCGCGACTGTTCCGACGCCGCCTTCCGCTCGCACCTGATGCGGCGGTTTGGGGAGTTCGTGGGCCAGGCCCGGCCGGAGGGGCCGCGCTTCGTCTATTCCCTGTCGCTGGAACTGGCGACGCGCTTCACCGCGCCGCGCGCCGCCTTGATCGGCGACGCGGCCCACGGGGTGCACCCGGTCGCGGGACAAGGTCTGAACATGGGGCTGAAGGACACCGCCGCCCTGGCCGAGGTGCTGATCGAGGCGGCCCGGCTGGGCGAGGACATCGGCTCGGAGACGGTGCTGGATCGCTATGCCCGCTGGCGCCGGTTCGACACCGTGGCCCTGGCGGCCGGGTTCGACGGGTTCGTGCGGCTGTTTTCCAACGACATCGCCCCGGTGCGACTGGCGCGCGACCTGGGCATGGCGGCCGTCAACCGGATCGCCCCCCTGCGGAAAGCCTTCATGGGCGAGGCCGGCGGGGCGACGGGCGACCTGCCCCGGCTGCTGAGAGGCGAGCGGGTCTGACTAGTGCTGTCGTTTCGGCGGCGGGGCCGTCCGGAGGGTTTCATCACAGCGAGCACAGCGAAAGCACGAAGGACACTGCGGGACCGAGGGGCGTCCGAGGTCGCCGACCGCATGTTCCCGACATCGCGTGCCAGTAAAGGCGGCTTCGCCGCCGCTCTTTAACAAGACATCGCCGGAAACGAGACGGGACCGAGGGGGGAGGGGGCTCGCCGTGTCCTCCGTGACCCCGCAGTGCCCGCTGTGATGAACCGCTTTCTTCGGATCAGTCGTAGAGGCTGCGGCGATCCAGGGGCAGGCCGCTGGGGCCGGCGCGGCGGCGCTGGGCGACCGTCTGATAGACCAGGATGGAGCCGCGCTCGAAGCCCTTGGCGCACATGGCGAAGAAGATCAGCCACAGCCGGGTCCGCTCTTCGCCGACCAGGGCCACGGCCTCGCCGCGGCGGGCCATCAGGCGGCGGGACCATTCGGCGGTGGTGCGCTGGAAATGCTCGCGCAGGTCCTCGACGTCCAGAACCTCGAAGCCGAGCCGGCCGAGGTTGGTCACCGTCATGCCGATGGTGTCCAGCTCTCCGCCCGGGAAGATGAAACGGCCGATCGTGCGGGTGGCGTTCGTCTGGGGGGCGATGTTGGACGGATCGCGGCCACCGCGCCGCACCGAGGCCTGGTGGAAATAGAGGCCGCCGGGCTTCAGCAGGCGCTTCATCTCCAGGAAGTGCCGGTCGTGGTTGGCGAAGCCGACGTGCTCGAACATCTCGACCTGGCTGATGGCGTCGAAGTGATCCGACAGGTCGAGGTCGCGATAGTCGCGGAGTTCGAGCGTGATCCTGTCCGACAGGCCCAGCCGCTCGACCTTGGCGCGGGCGAAGGCCAGCTGCTCCTCCGACAGCGTCACGCCGTGGACGGTGACGCCATAGTGTTGGGCCGCCCAGCAGGACAGGCCGCCCCAGCCGCAGCCGACGTCGAGCAGCCGCTGGCCGGGCCTGAGGCGCAGCTTCCTGCAGATCAGGTCCAGCTTCCTCGTCTGGGCCTCCTCCAGCGGGGTCGTGTCGTCGGCGTAACAGGCGCTGGAATAGACCATCTCCGGATCCAGGAAGAGGCCGTAGAAATCGTTGCCGACATCATAGTGGAACGAGATGAAGTCCTTGTCGCGCCGGGCCGCCTTGTCCTGGCGCTGGCCGACCTCGCCCGTGTCGTCGAAGGCGGCGTCGCCCACGCCGCGCGTCTTGCCGCCGATGAGGAAGGGGATCAGCTCGCGCGCGATCAGGGCCTTGTCGACGCGGCGCGGCAGATGGACGGCGCGGCCGTGGTCCCAGCGGTCGGCGGCTTCCAGCGGACTGCCGCCCTCGATGCGGACGTCACCGGTCGCATAGAGTTCGAACAGGGTCATCAGTCCGGGCTTCAGCACCAGCCGGCGCACGGCCGCCGGATCGGCCAGGACGATGCGGATGTCGTCGCGCGCGTTCGGACCCAGCGGCAGGACCTCGCCGGTCCACAGCTGAAGCGAAAGGTCGGCCTGGAGGTGGCCGGCGATGTGGGCGGCGATCCGGCGCGCGGCCTGGACCCTGCGGTCGTCGCTCATGGTCGGGCGTCGGGCTCGGCCAGCGATTTGCGGGCGGTGTCGAAATACTGCCAGCCGGTCCAGACCGTGGCGATGGCGGCGAACCAGATCAGGGTGTCGGCGAACAGCTGGAAATACGGCAGGTAGTCGAACTCCAGCCCGAAGCCGTCCCAGTTCCGGGCGAACAGCTGGGCGCCCAGGGCCACCAGCTGGACCGTCGTCTTCCACTTGGCCAGGGTCGTGACCTCCAGCGTCACCCGCCCGGCGATGGTTTCGCGCAGGGCCGAGACGGCGAACTCGCGGAACAGGATCAGGCCGCAGGGAATGGCGATCTGGGGCACGCTGCCGCTCGTCAGCACGCCCAGGATGGCGCCCGTCACCAGGATCTTGTCGGCGATGGGGTCCAGAATCGCGCCCCAGCGGGTCGTGGCGTTCCAGCGCCGCGCCAGATAGCCGTCGACCCAGTCGGTCGAGGCCGCCACCACGAAGATGTAGAAGGCCGCCCGGTACAGGCCGAACTGGTCCTCGGGGCTGAGATAGGACGACAGGATGGGCACCCCGCCGGTCGCCCCGGCCAGGATCAGGAACATCACCACCCCGGCGACCAGGCGCAGGCCGGTCAGGATGTTGGGGATCGGGTTGGCGTGGTGACTGTGGGGCACGTCAGGGGCTCTCAGGCAAGGTGGCCAGCACCGAGGCGAACAACGGATGAGGACGCTCGGCGAAGGGGTTCACCACCGTCACGTTTCGGCAGATGAATCCATCCTGTAAATCCTCCGACAGCATGATGCGGCATCCGGCTTCGGAAGCGATATTGAGGATCAAGGAATCCCAGATCTGCAGGTTCTGGAACGACGCGGTTTGAAGCGCCTCGCGCATCGTGCCGGGGCCGGGCGCGGCGAAGGTGAGCGTATCGGCCCAGTCCAGGACGATCTTGGTGGCGATCTTGGGCTTCTGCCCGCCCTTGCGGCACAGGATGTTGTAAAACTCGCCAGCCACCTGCGAGGGCATGACCAGTTGAAAAGCCGGGATCGCTTTCAGAAGCCAGGCGGCTCGGGCGCGCTTTGCCTCATCCTCTCCTATCCCCGCAGCATACCCGAGGACATTGGTGTCGATGGCGATCTTCACTCGTACCCATCGTCGCGCGTGATGCGGCCGGGCGCGCGGAGCGGAAGGGCCAGAAGTTCATCGACCAGCGCATGAACACGCCTGGACTGCTCATCGTCAGGGACTTGTGCGGCGGTGACCGGAACCATCTTCGCTACCGGCTTGCCGTGAGCGGTCACCACGAATGTCTGGCCTGCGGAAACTTCGCCAAGCAGCCGAGAAAACTCCCGGTTGGCTTCGGTGGCGGAGATCGAGCGTTCCATACCGGTGTTGTAGTGGATTTCACTACTTTTCGCAATCAGCCCAGAGGTTCGAACCGGGCTGCCGCCGTCAGGCGACGCAGCATCCCCTCGGCGATGCCGAAATGCAGGCCGGTCAGCTCCAGACGCCCGTCGGCCTCTCGCTCGGCGATCCAGGGGAAGGTCCGCAGGTTGTCGAGCGACAGCCGCACCACGGCCTCCTCGGTCGCGGCCTCGACCTGATCGGGCGCGACGCTCTCGGCGACGCGGCGGACGACGGGGGTGCCCTGGGCGATCCAGGGCTCGACGAAGTCCCGGACGATCTCCGGCGCCCCGTCGCGCATGGCCGCCACGCCGCCGCAATGGGCGTGACCCATGACGACGATGCGCGAGACCTGAAGCACCTTGACCCCGAACTCCAGCGCCGCCGAGACGCCGTGCAGCTGGCCGTCGGGCGCATAGGGCGGCACCAGATTGGCGACGTTCCGGACCACGAACAGCTGGCCCGGCGCGGCGTCGAAGATCAGGGCCGGGTCGGCGCGGCTGTCGGAACAGGCGACGATCAGGGTGTGCGGCGTCTGGCCGTCGGCGGCCAGGGCCTCGTACTCCGCCTTGGCCGCGGGCCAGTGGTCGGCGCGGAAGCGACGGTAACCGGAGATCAGGGGGTCGGTGGAATCGGTCGACATGCCGCGAGTATAGGCAATCGGCGGCGCTGGGGGGAGAGTGGGGGTCGACGGCTTCCCCAATGTGGAGATTGGGCATCATGGCCGAAGCGACGCTGCTGGGATTGCGGATCACCCGAACGTCGAACAGTTCGCGGCCCTGTCCTGACCGACGCGTCTTCCGGGGCCGCTGCCGCGGCGCGAGGGTCAGCCGCCTGATCTGGACCCTCACCGCCGTCCCGTTCCCACGTCCGATTCTGACGCAGGCGCGTGCCAGATTGCGATTGATGTCACCCCACGCCGCCCCACCGATTTCAGACGGTTCAGACGGTTCGCACCGTGTTTTCCGCCCGTGCCGCCACAGTCGCTTTTGGCCGGGTCGGATTTCCCCTTTCACCCCGCCGCGCGGCTGGGCATGATGCGCGTATCCAAAAGAAACCAACCGGAGACGACCATGGGCCAGATGAACCGTCAGTGGGTGCTGCGTCAGCGGCCGCAGGGCCTGGTGCAGGACAGCGATCTGGAGCTGGTCTCGACGCCGGTGCCGGATCTGGCCGAGGGCCAGGTGCTGGTGCGGACCGTCTATCTGTCGCTGGACCCGACCAACCGGACCTGGATGAACGACGCGGTCGGCTATCTGCCGCCGGTCGGCCTGGGCGACGTGATGCGCGGTCTGACCCTGGGCGTGGTCGAGCAGTCGAAATCGGCGCGCTTTGCCGTCGGCGACGTGGTGACGACGGCCATGGGCGGCTGGGCCGATTACGGCGTGGTGCCGGACAGCGGCGTCAGCAAGGTGCACCGCTTCCCCGGCCTGCCGCTGACGGCGAACATGTCGGTGCTGGGCATGACCGGCCTGACCGCCTGGGCCGGGGTCACCGATGTGCTGGCGCCCCAGCCGGGCCAGACGATGGTGGTGTCGGCCGCCGCAGGGGCGGTGGGCTCCATCGCCGGCCAGATCGCCAGGCAGAGGGGCGCGCGCGTCATCGGCATCGCCGGCGGGCCCGAGAAATGCGCCTGGCTGACGGGCGAGCTCGGGTTCGACGCGGCCGTCGACTACAAGAACGAGGACGTCGGCGCGGCGCTGGACCGGCTGGCCCCGAACGGCATCGACCTGAATTTCGAGAACGTCGGTGGCGACATCATGATCGCGGTCTGGAACCGGCTGAACATCGGCGCGCGCATGGCCGTGTGCGGCATGGTCTCGGCCTATAACGCCACCAAGCGCCCGCCCTCGCCCGACCTCAGCCGTCTGATCACCCACCGGATGACGGTGCGGGGCTTCCTGGTCATGGACTACAGCCCCCGCGCCAGGGAATTCGTCGCCGAGGTCGGGCCATGGCTGGCCGAGGGCAAGGTGCAGTGGAAGGTCCATGTCGACAACGGCCTGGAGGGCGCGGTCACCTCGCTGAACCGGCTGTTCACGGGCGACCACGACGGCAAGCTTCTGGTGCGCGTGTCCGAGGAGCCGTAAAGCCGAAGGGCGATCCGTCCGCCCGAGGAGATCCCATGAGCGATCCGCTGCACGTCCATTTCGAGGATCTCGAGGTCGGCCAGGTCCTGCAGCTGGGGGCCTGCGCCGTCGACGAGACGGCGATCGGCTTGTTCGTGGAGCATTTCGCGCCCGGCTGGGACAGCGCCTATGGGGCCCCCGACGCCCTGACCTATGCGCTGTGGAGCCGGCTGGCGTCGGACAAGTCGGCGGGCTGGGCCCAGTCCAAGGTCCTGGCCGTCGACGGCCTGCGCTTCATGCGCAATCCGCCCGCGGGCGAGCTGCTGCGCGGTCGGATGACGGTGATGGGCAAGGACCCCGTGGGCGACGAGAAGGGCATCGTCATCGCCCAGCACGACATGCTGGACGAGGGCGGCCGGCTGGTCTTCTCGTGCCTGACGCGGGGGTTGTTCGTCAGGAGGTAGGGTCGAGATGCGAGGGTCGAGGGTCGAGGCAGACCGTCTTCGACCCTCGACCCTCGACCCCAGACCCTCGGATCAGGCGTTGCCGGCGACTTCGCCGGTGGTGCGGGCGCGGTCGAAGGCCAGGGCGATCAGGCGGTCCCAGCCCAGCAGCGAGATCAGGTGGGCGTAAATCTGGCCCAGGGCGCCGTTGTCGCGCAGTTCGGCCAGCTTCTCGGCCGGCAGGGCCTTCAGCTTCTCTTCCGAGACGGCGAAATAGTCGGCCAGCTTCTGGGGCGCGCCGGCGTTGCCGTTCTCGTCGCGCGGCGTGAACACGGCCTCGCGGACGTCGAACAGGTCCAGATCGGTCAAGAGCTTGACGAAGCTCTCGGTGCGGACGCGTTCCTGCTCGAAATTGTTGCAGAACTCCATCGCCTGGTTGACGTAGTCCGAAGGCTTGCCATCCACGAACAGCGGGGCCTGGCCGCCCTCGGTGATGAAGGGGGCGCCGCGGTCGATGCACAGGATCATGCGCTGCTGCTGCTGATCGTTGGCGAAGACGAACGGATAACGGCGGACATAGGCGGGGATATAGGCCTCGGGGCGGAAGTCGCCCGACGGGGTGATGTACAGGTTCTCACCCTGGCGCAGGCCCATGACGGCGACGGGCAGCTTGTTGTCGCCCAGGAAGACGACCGGATAGGACAGGGCGGCGGGCGCGAACTCGGTCACGGTCATCGGCACGACGTGCGAGCTGCCGACGAAGGCATAGGGCTTGTCGACCGGATTGACGCCCAGCGCGCCGTGCATCTCGGCCGACAGCGGCTCGGGCTTGGAATAGAACAGGACGTTGCCGTCCAGCTGCGCCTGGTCGTTGGCGGCGGCGGTGGTGTCGGTCATGGGGCGAAAGCGCTCTGGGTTGTCGGGAAAGGGGGGCGTCTTAGCCGAACCGGGCAGGCGTCGCAAACGGGGTCTCCAACAGGTTGCGGGACGGCGCCGCAGAGCCTAGCTCTGGGGCATGTCGAACGCCTGCGGACATGCCCACGCCGAGCCCGGGATGAGCCCCGGACAGATCGTGCGGGCCCTGGACGAAGCCGAGAGCCGCTGCGTCTCGGGCGGCGAACGGCTGACGGCCCCGCGCCGCCGGGTGCTGGAGCTGCTGCTGGAGGCGGGCGAGGCGGTGAAGGCCTACGACCTGATCGCCCGCTATGGCCCCGACGGCGTCGCCGCCAAGCCGCCGACCGTCTATCGCGCGCTGGAGTTCCTGGAGCGCAATGGTCTGGCCCACCGCATCGCCTCGATCAGCGCCTATGTGGCCTGTTCGGTGGGGGACCGGGCTCATGCCGCCGCCTTCCTGATCTGTGATTGCTGCGGGGCGACGGTCGAGGTCACGCCGCCCGAGGGCGAGGCCCTGCGCCGGGCCGCCGAGACGGCGGGCTATGCGCTGGAGCGGACCACGATCGAGGGTCACGGGCGCTGCGCCGCCTGCCGGATCGCCGCATAGGCCGCTGCGAGGTGGCGGCCGGAGCCGGGGCCGCCTAGATTGGAGCATGGACGCCGCCCGGCTTTTTCCGCCCCGCCGCCTGATGGTGCCGCTGACCCAGCGGGGCGGCGAGATGGCCGTGCTGGACTTCGGCGACAACAAGCGGCCTGTCGATCTGGTGTTCAGTCACGCCAACGGCTTCAACGCGGCGACCTATCGCTCCATCCTGGCCCCGCTGGCCGCCTCGTTCCGTATCCTGGCCCCGGACCTGAGGGGCCATGGCCACACACGGCTGCCGACCCGGACGGTGGGTCGCCGGGACTGGAGCGATCATCGCGACGACCTGCTGGCCCTGCTGGAGGCCTTTCCCGGGCCGCCTGTCGTTCTGGCGGGGCATTCGATGGGGGGCACGGCCTCGCTGCTGGCGGCGGCGCGCGCGCCGGAGCGGGTCTCGCGGCTGGTGCTGTTCGACCCGGTCATCTGGGGCGGGCTGACGTCGATCGTCCTGCGCGCGCCGGGGTTGAGGCGGCTGAGCGAGCGGTATCCGCTGGTTCGCGCGTCGCGCCGCCGCCGGGCGCTGTTCGACAGCCGCGAGCAGGCGCTGGAGGCCTATCGCGGGCGCGGGGCGTTTCGGGGATGGCCCGATCCCGTGCTGATCGACTATCTGTCCGACGGTTTGCTGGACACGCCGGACGGCGGCTTTCGCCTCGCCTGCGCGCCGGAGTGGGAGGCGTCGAACTATATGTCCCAGGCCCACGATCCCTGGCGGGCGATGCGGGACTACGGCGGCCCGGTCCGGGTCCTGAAGGCCGAGACGGGATCCATCAGCCAGGTGCCCGACCGGCCGCGCGGCCTGGCCAACGTCACCGCCGAGGCCGTGCCCGGCACCCACCACCTGTTTCCCATGGTCCGGGCCGACCTGGTGCGCGACGCCCTGTTCGACGCGGCGGTCTAGGTGTTCAGTCCCGTCGTCGCACCCGGGCGGCTGAGCCCCGAGGTTTCGACCCGCCCGTTCCGCCAGAAGGGTCGACGCGGGCGCGGCTTGAAGCGCGGCGGCACGCACAAGAAGAGAGAGCATCGACGCCTCCTGTCCTGAGCCGATAGCCTGTCACGCCTTTTTCCGGTCGGATCAGGCCCCAGGAAACCGCTGGACCTTGATTCACAGCATCGGCGGAATCGCGAAGCGATTCCTCCTCAGCTGATCAAGGTCTAGGCGGCCCGGCGACACAGGGATAACCTGGGCCCGACGGCTCCAGGGAGGGAGCGAACGTGGGCGAACGGGACGCAGGCCCTGCCACGATCCACCGTCGCTCGGCCATCGCGGGCCTTGCGACCGCGGGGCTGTTCGCGCCAACCGCCCGCGCCCAGACCGAGCCCGGGGCCGAGGCCCTGACCGTCAACATCCTGACCCGGATGGCCGCCGAGGTTCGGCTGGGGAGTCGACGCGCGGTCTTCGTTCTGGACACCGGCGCCGAACGCAGCGCCATCGCGGCGGACCTGGCTCAATCCCTGAGGCTTTCGCCCGGCCCTCCGCTGATCGTTCACGGCGTCACGGCGGCGCACGGGGTATCCTCGGTCGTCATTCCCCGCCTGACGTTTGGAGGGCGTCGTTTCGATGAGGTCGTCGCGCCGGTGTTCCAGCGCGGCGATCTGGCCGCGGACGGGTTGATCGGGCTGGATATCCTGTCGCGGTTTCGCCTCGAACTCGATCTGGTTCGGCGCACTGTGCGGATCCATGGCTCGACGCCCGGCCTGGTGACCTTCGTGCCGTCGACCCGGCTGGAGATCCGGGTGGGAGCGCGAGCCGGTCGCTTCGGCCAGCTGATCCTGCTGAACGTGGTGATCGACGGGCGACCGGTCGAGGCCTTCGTCGATTCCGGTGCCCAGTATTCGATCGGCAATCCGGCTCTTCTGAGCGCTCTGGGCGTCGCGGTCGCGGCCGGCTCGATCGATGTGTTCGGCGTCACCGGCCAGACCCTTCGGGCGCGGCTGGGACGGGTTCGCGACTTGAGCATCGGAGGACGTGAGCTGGGCGCGACGCCTCTTCTTTTCGCCGACCTGCACGCCTTCGGCGCCCTGGGACTCAGCGATCGTCCCGCGATCCTTCTGGGCGCGGACGTGCTCTACCGGTTCCAGCGAGTGACGCTGGACTATGGGCGGCAACGCGTCGCCTTCGGGCCGGTCCGTCCCGCCTTCGCGCCTCCTCCCGCGGTGGGTTAGGCCTGCATCGTCCAGCCCTCGACGCCCATGGCCGCCTGTTTGACGGCCTCGGAGCGGG
The DNA here is from genome assembly GCA_002280475.1 of Brevundimonas subvibrioides. Lineage (GTDB taxonomy): Bacteria > Pseudomonadota > Alphaproteobacteria > Caulobacterales > Caulobacteraceae > Brevundimonas > Brevundimonas aurifodinae. The sequence continues at coordinate 121,187 of NCEB01000007.1, read as the reverse complement.
TGGGGTGGGCGTGGCTGGTGCGCGCCAGGTCTTCCGAAGCGCCACCGAAGGCCATGGCCACGCAAGCCTCGCCGATCATCTCGCCGGCCTGGGGCCCCATGATGTGGACGCCCAGGATACGGTCGGTCGTGGCGTCGGCCAGGACCTTGGCATAGCCGTCGGTCTCGTGGTTGATCTTGGCGCGGCTGTTGGCGGTGAAGGGGAATTTGCCCGACTTGTAGGCGACGCCGTCGGCCTTCAGCTGGTCCTCGGTCTTGCCGACCCAGGCGACCTCGGGGAAGGTGTAGACCACGCTGGGCACCAGATTGTAGTCGACGTGACCCGCCTTGCCCGCGATCAGTTCGATGGCGGCGACGGCGTCCTCTTCGGCCTTGTGCGCCAGCATGGGGCCGGTGGTCACGTCGCCGATGACCCAGACGCCGTCAGCCACCTTGAAGTGGTCGCCGACGACGAAGCCGCGCTTGTCGACCTCGACCCCCACGGTCTCCAGCCCCAGGCCCGCCGTATAGGGGCGACGGCCGATGGCGACCAGGACGACGTCGCCGGTCAGGGTCTCGGCCGCGCCTCCCCCATCCTTGCCTGAAACAGCCGGTTCGACGGTCAGTTCGACGCCCTTGTCCGTGACCTTGGACCCCGTCACCTTCGAGCCCAGCTTGAAGGTCATGCCCTGTTTGGTCAGGGCGCGCTGGAAGGCGGTCGCCAGATCTGAGTCCATGCCCGGGGTGATGCGCGGCAGGTACTCGACCACCGTCACCTCGGCCCCGAGACGCCGCCAGACCGAGCCGAGCTCCAGACCGATGATGCCGGCGCCGACGACGATCAGCTTCCCGGGCACGGCGGGCAGGGCCAGGGCGCCGGTCGAGTCGACCACCTTGCCCTCGACGAAGTCGACGCCGGGCAGGGGCGTGGGCTCCGAGCCCGTGGCGATGACGATGTCCCTGGCCTTGAGTGTCGTCTTCGACCCGTCGGCGGCCTCGACCTCGACCGTGCCCGGCCCGGCGATGCGGCCGCGTCCCTTGATCCAGTCGGCCTTGTTCTTCTTGAACAGGAACTCGATGCCCTTGGTCAGGGCGGTCACGCTGTCCTGCTTCTGCTTCATCATGACCGGCAGGTTCAGCCTGGGCGTCACCTCGATGCCGATGCCCGCGAAGTCCCTGGACGCCGCCTCGAACAGTTCCGACGCGTGCAGCAGGGCCTTGGACGGCATGCACCCGACGTTCAGGCAGGTGCCGCCCAGGGTCTCGCGCATCTCGACGCAGGCGACCTTGAGGCCCAGCTGGCCCGCGCGGATGGCGGCGTTGTAGCCGCCCGGCCCGCCGCCGATGATGACGACATCGTATTGAGCGGGGGCGGTTGCGGGTTCGGCCATGGAAACCTCGGGGGTAGGCGCGGTCAGGGGGAGGGGATCGGTGCTGGGTGTCCTAGCGCCTGACCCGGCGGGGTCAACCGCCGCGACCGATATGGGGATGCCTCCGCCCGGGGTCGAGCGTGGCGCAGCAGGGGTGGGAGTGACTCTCACTCCCATGTCAGACGATTGATTTTCCTCGAGTTCGTTTGGAGTCCCTGGTTGGAGACTCCAAGTAGCGGCAGAGACCCCTTGGACCGAAGAGGAACGTGTAGCAGGACGCTGCGTCAGTTTCGGACGCAGGAGCGCTTCGGTCTCAGCCGGCGAGCTGGCCGGGGAGGCGCCGTCGACCCCTCCGTCGCGATACGGCGACGATGATCAGGCCGACCACCAGAAGAACCCCCAGGATCAGCCAGGTCGGGTCGATCGGCAGGCCTGTGGGGGCCATGGCCTCGGCCGAGCGTTGGGCCAGTTCGCCACCGGCATAGCTGTCGGCCTGAAGGGAGGCCTCGGCCGGCCCTGCGCCTCCGGAGCGATCGATCGCCAGCCTGAGGACCGCGTCGGCCAGGAACCCCAGGAAATAGGCGACGGCCGCGCGCGGATTGCCCGCCCCCAGCATCACGGCGGCGATCAGATACAGCAGCACCGCTCCGACCCACAGGGCCGCGCCCGAAACCCCGGCGCCCGCCTCGATCAGACCCCGGGCCCGCTCCAGAGCCACGTCGAACGGGGCACCCTCGAAAAAAGGTGTCAGGAACGGCCAGGCGAGCCACCCGGCATAGGCGATCACAGCCAGGACCAGCAGGATGCGCACGAACTTCATCTGTGCCTCGCGAACGGTGGAAGGATCAGGCGTAGATCGGCGGCCGGGTCCAGTGCCGCGTCAGGGCCTGTCCCTTCTGGCCGCGCCAGACCCCGGTCATGAGCACCAGCAGACCGACCGCAAGGGCGGCGGCGAGGGCAAGAGGTCCCGGATCGACGGTCAGGTTCAAGGGCTCCAGAGCCGCGGCGATCCGGGTGGGGGTGTCGGCCAGGACCGCGTCGGGCGTGGTCTGGAGCAGCAGGCGCTGGATCACCTCGGCGCCGAAGGCCAGGAAATAGGCGCCGGGAGCGGCCCCGATCCCTCCGGCTGTCAGGACGGCGGCGATCAGATACAGGACCACCGAGCCGAGCCAGAGGGAGGGCAGCGTCCACCCCAGACGCCCGGCCTCGGCGGTCGTCGCGGCGATCGCGTCCGCCATGGACCCTCCCGCCGTCAGCGGGACCAGCAAGGGAGACGCCAGCCAGCTCGCATAGGCCGCGATCAGCAAACCCAGACACACCCGAAACACCCAGACCATCGGCACCCCTCCGTGGAAGGTTAACGCCTAGCAGAACGACGGTCGTCGGGCGAGGGGGCGGTCGTCGATCAGGCGTCCGGGGCCGCGCGAGGCAGGGTCAGTGTGGCCTCGGCGCCCTGGCCCCGCTCGCCCGTCAGGAACAGGCTGCCGCGCGACAGGCGGGCGAAGGCGTGGGCCTGGGGCAGACCCAGACCCGCCGCGCCGGGTCGGGTGGTGAAGAAGGGCTCGAGCGCGCGAGCGGCGGTCGCCTCGTCCAGTCCGGGCCCGGTGTCGCGCACGGTCAGCCGGACTTCGCCGGTGTCCAGGGGTTCCAGCCGGACGGCCACGGCTCCCGCGCCCTCGACTGCGTCGATTGCGTTGCGCACCAGGGCCGTCACCGCGCCTTCGAACCCGACGGGATCGACCCGCACGGGTGCCTCGACCTGGGGGGCCTCGATCATCAGATCGACCCCGGGCCCGGCCAGGGCGCGCAGCCTACTCTCCATGGCGCGCAACAGGATGCCGGCGTCGAGGATCTGCGCCTCGGCGTCCTCGCCCTGGGAGAAAGCCGCCAGGCGACGGGTCAGGGCTTCGCCCCGCTGTCCCGCCGCCAGGGCGGCCTGGCCCAGACGGCGCACCCGCGCGGGGTCGTCGGCGGTCTTCAGCATCATGTCGAGCGCGCTGGTCATGACGGCCAGCAGGGCGTTGAAGTCCTGGGCCACGCCGCCGGTCAGGCGACCGACGCTTTCCAGCCTCTGAGCCCCCTCGCCGCGTTCAAGAGCGCGCAGGACCTCGGCGCGAGCGGCCTCGGTGGCCGACAGGGCGGCGTCACGTTCGGCGACCAGGACCGCCTCGCGCGCGGCGGCGGCCTCGCGCATGGCGGCCATTTCGGCCTCGATCTCGGACGGCGTGGGGCCGACGGAGGCTTCCGGTTCGGGCACCGGCTCCGGCGCGACCTCGACCGGTTCCGGCACGGGATCTCCCGCCAGGATCAGGGCGTCGACCCCGTCATCGGTCCCGACGAGGGGCAGCAGCCGCCAGACCATGCCGCGCGGCCCGCCCAGGGCCGACACGATCGCATCGGCCCCCTCTGCGCCGACGGCCGCGGCGCGCAGGGTCTGTCGACCCTCGACCCGCTCGTCCTCGGCGAGGAAATGGTCGGCGAAATCATTCCCGACGACGTCGGGCGCGCGGCCGAACAGGCTCAGCGCCATGCGGTTCGCCTCCTTGATCACGCCGTTGGGAGCGACGACGATCAGGGCGCTGGAGGCGGCTTCGAACACCCGGCGCGTGGTCTCGTTGGGGTCGGGCGGAGGCGCCGGTGGTTCAAGGTCGGACACCTCGGGTGTCGTCAGCCCCTCGGTCTCGACGATCGCGGCGGTCGAGCCGATGACCTGGCCCAGGCTGTCCTCGACCGGCATCGCGGTGACCGAGACCAGCATTTTCCGTCGGGTCGCGGGGTTGGCCAGGATGTGCTGAAATCCCTTGACCGTCTGACCGCGCAGCGCCCGCGCGCTGGGCAGCAGGTCCGGCGGCACGGGCCGACCGTCCGGATAGGTGATGCCCCAGGTCGCCGAGTGGAATCGCAAGCCGATCAGCTCGTTGTCCTTCCTGCCGAGCAGTTGGTGCGCGGCCCGGTTGGCGAAGATGAACTTTCCGCCCCGATCAGTCTGGACCAGGGCGACGGGGATGGCGTTCAGGGTTTCGTAGAGGCGGGTCTCGGCCTCCTGACGGGCCCGGGACACCGCCGTCAGCTCGTCGCTGGTCGAGACGTGGCGGGTGCGGTTGGTCCAGGCGAAGACCAGCGACATCACCGCCAGAACGCTGGTGACGGCCGCCGTCAGCCCCAGCACCAGGACCCAGTCGACATCGCCTTCCATGAACATGACGCAGCACTCTTCCCGATATGGCGCCGTGGGAGCGGCGTTCGCCCCTGTCCCAGCAAGGGGCGCGCCGGATCGGGGCCGCCTTGGCCGTTAGGACGCGGGGCGCGTCCGGTCCAGTCGCAATCGCGCGAGGCCGCATCGGCCGACACCGCGCCCATGGAAAAGGCCGGACGTCGCCGCCCGGCCTTTCCGTTTCGACACGGCGTCGGGATCAGAAGGCGACGCGCATGACCAGCTGGAACACCGGTCCGGCGCTCTCGGTCTCCAGCTCGAACTCGTCGTAGTCCCGGGCGATCTGGTCGGCCTGATCGTCGAACTTGTCGAACACCTCGTCCTTGGAGCTGTCCAGCAGGTTGATGCCGGTCAGGCGCAGGACCGCGTTCGAGAAGATGCGCTTCTCCAGGAAGACTTCCAGGTCGGCGCCGTAGCGGGTGGTGACTTCCTCGGCGAACACGCGGCCGAAGGCGTCGCCCTGCTTGCGATAGGTCGCGCCGAAGGCGGCCTGCCAGGACGGGATGTCATGGGTGAAGCCAAGGTTCACGACATAGTCCGACTGGTCGTTGAAACGACGCTCGCCCAGCGCGTCCTCCACCTGGCTGTCCAGCCAGGAGGCGTTCAGGAACACGCCGGTGTTCTCGAGTCCGAAGACGGTCAACGGCGTGGAAAGGTCGAACTCGACGCCGTACACCTGACCGTCGCCGACGTTGTCGATCGACTCGATGAAGGTCCCGGCCCCGCCCGAGCCCTGCAGCCCGGTGTTCACGTCCTCGATCAGGTCGGTGACGTCCCGGTAGAAGACGTTCAGCCCGACGATGCCCCGGCGGCCCAGGCGGCGTTCGAAGCCGACGTCGATGCCCCACGCGGTTTCCGGCTCCAGCAGCGGGTTGCCGCGGAAATCATTGTCGCCGCGTTCCTCTTCCAGGGTGACCGGGGCCAGATCGTTGAAGCGCGGACGGCGGATGGTTCGCCCGGCCGAGGCGATCAGACGATCGGTCTCGTTCAAGGTGTAGCGCAGGCTGAGCGACGGCAGCAGTTCGGCATAGTCGTTGTCGACACCGGCGATGGTGGTGTCGGTGGTCTCATAGCGCAGACCCGCCTCCCACTTCAGCGCGCCCTGTTCGCCCGACAGCATGACGTAGGGGTCGATGCGGGTTTCCTCGATGACATAGGTGCTGGTGCTGAACACGAACGGCGGCTGGGCCGGGCGCGGGGCCGGGGCGTTGGGCACATTGAAGCGGACGCGATCGGCGACGCGGGTGACCGAATCCCGGTCTTTCTGCACGGCCTGGATACCGAACTCGATCTCGGTGGTGTCGCTCAGGGGACGGGTATGCTCCAGGGCGCCCGACCACTCCTCATCCTGCAGGTCGCGGATCTCGAAGTCAGCCGTGAACCGGTCTTCGTCGGGGAAGGCGATGGCGTCGCGCAGATACTCGGCCTCGTTCTCGAACTCGGTCTGCTCGTCGTCGAAAGAGGCATAGCCCAGCTTGAACCGGGTCTCGCCGCCCAGCATCTCGACCTCGTAGCGGCCCCGCAGGGACAGGTTGTCGGTCTGGATGTCGACGTCGTTGTCGTTGATGGTCAACAGGTCCGCATTCTGGACCCGGCCGCCGCGGTACTCGATGGAATCCTCGTCCTGGATGCGATCGGTCCGGACGAACACACCCGACAGGTCCAGGGTGCCGCCGCCGACCTCGACCGAATAGTCGGCGTTGAACGAATAGTCGGTGCCGTCGCGGACGTCGGTCTGGATCTCGGTGTTGTCCAGGGTGCCGCCCGGCCGGTCGAAGCGCTGGCTGAACTTGTCCTTGGGATTGCGACGGTCCTGCACGCTCGCGCCCACCAGCAGCCGGCCGCCGAGAGCCTCGCCGCCGTAGACCGCGCCGAAGGTCCCGCCGACCTCGTCGTCGGGGAACAGGATCGCGCCGCCGCGGATGTATCCACCATCCAGCGTATAGGCGTCACGCAGCACGATGTTGATCGCGCCGGCGACCGCGTCGCCCGAGCGGTTGGCCGAAGAGGCTCGCACCACTTCGACCCGCTCGATCAACTCGGCGGGAATGCGGTCGACGAAGAACGAACGGTCGTCGTCGCCCCCGGGGACGCGCTCGCCATTGATCAGGATCTGGGTGTAGCCAGGATCCAGGCCGCGCAGGCGCACGCCGTCCGATTCCAGCACGTCCGACAGGAAGGTCACGCTGGGCACGCGGCGCAGGGCGTCACCGACGGTCAGCGGCTCGAACCGCTGGAAATACTCGAGGTCATAGGACAGGGTCGGCACGACGTCGTCGGTGCGATTGCGGAACACCGGGCTGCCGGTGACGATGACTTCGTCCAGAGCCGTGGTCGGCGTCTCCTGAGCGGACTGGGCCAGCGCGGGCTGGGCGAACAGAAGCGGCGCGACGGCGGCCCCGACGAGAAGAGCGAGTTTCATTTTTGGCATCCCCGATGGCTCGGTCGACCCCCCGGCCGCCGGCTCTGAAGGCTGCTGCTAAGCCTGGGCGGCGACGCGCCTGCGACGCTTCGGCGAACGCTGAATGTCCGATTCCCGACGCAACGGTGACGCTTCATCAGAGCGCGGTTCATTCGAGCCCGGGACGGGCCCAGGCGGCGGCTTGACGCCTTCGTCGCACCGTGGTCTGCGGCCTCGAACGCCGCACGCCATCGGGGGAATTCCATGCGCTTCGACCGCTTCTGCCTTGCCGCCGCGAGCGCGCTTCTGGTTGCCGCCTGCGCCACCACCGAGGTCGATTATCAGGGTGAGGGCGAGGGTTTCGTCGGCCCGGGTGTTCGGGTTCAGGCGCGGCTGGAAACTCCGTCTGTCGGCACGGGCGGCGGCGAAGACGCGGCCGACGATCCGGCCATCTGGGTGTTCGACGCGCCGGTCCGGGTCGGTGCGGTCGCCACGCCGGGCTTCGTGGTCGGCACCGACAAGAAGGCGGGGCTGTATGTCTATGGTTTCGACGGCGCGGTGCTGCAGTTCCTGCCCGAGGGACTGCTGAACAACGTCGACGCGGTGGATGGTCTGTCCATCGACGGTCGGCCGCAGCTGGTGCTGGGGGCCAGCGACCGGACGCCCGGCCGGACGGGCGTGTCGCTCTACCGTTTCGATCCCGCCGGCGGGCCCGACAACGGCGTGCGGCCGTGGGGCGCGATCGCGACCGACGTGGTCGAGCCCTACGGCTTCTGCTTCGCCCGTCGCGGGTCCGAGGTCCACGCCATCCTGGTCGGGCATGAGGGCGAGGTGCGACAGTGGGTCCTCAGCGTCGACGCGGACGGTCGGCCCGCCGCGCGCGAGGTCCGCCGCTTCGACATCGGCACCATCTCGGAGGGCTGCGCCGCCGACGAGGCGACCGGGGCCCTCTATCTCGGCGAGGAGAACGTCGGCGTCTGGCGTTATGGTCTGGACCCCGCCTCGGGCGACGCACGGACCCAGGTGCAGGGCATCGCGCCGGACGTTCTGGTGGCGGATGCCGAGGGTCTGACGATCATCGCCGACGGCGAGGCCCGCTATCTGATCGGGTCCAGCCAGGGCGATTCGGCCTTCCCCGTCTGGCGCATCGACGGCGCGGCGCCGGCCTATGTCGGCCGGTTCGTGGTCGAGGCCGGCGCGGTGGACGCCGTGACCGGCACCGACGGTCTGGCGGCGCTCGGCGGACCGGTCGGCCCCTTCCCTGAAGGCCTCGTCGTGGTCCAGGACGACGTCAATGACATCGGCACGCAGAACTTCAAATACATCGACTGGCGCGACATCAGGGCGGCGCTGGGCCTTTAGACCCGACAGGCAGAAAACGCAGGAAGGCCCGGTCTCGCGACCGGGCCTTTTCCGTTCTTCGACTGGAGCGGGCGATGGCTGATCGAACGCCCGACCCTCACCTTGGCAATCTGGCCGCGCCCATGGGCGGATGACAGAAAGGCCCGGCATCGCCGCCGGGCCTTCTTGGTCTCTGACTGGAGCGGGCGATGGCTGATCGAACGCCCGACCCTCACCTTGGCAATCTGGCCGCGCCCCTGGGCGGATGACAGAAAGGCCCGGCATCGCCGCCGGGCCTTCTTGGTCTCTGACTGGAGCGGGCGAGGCGATTCGAACGCCCGACCCTCACCTTGGCAAGGTGATGCTCTACCCCTGAGCTACGCCCGCGTCTCAGTCGAGAGCGGGGCCTATAGCGGAGGGCGCGACAGGCTCGCAAGCCGAAAATGCATGTCGCGCCGATTCCGCCCGGACCCGCCTATTGCAACGCCGCCCGATCGAGGTTCAGCGCCGTCAGGGGGATGACCTCCACCTGCGGGTAACGGGCGCGCAGCGCGTCGATGAATTGCGCCGCGTCACCGACGATGACCAGGCTGGCCCGGTCGACCGGCAAATGTTCGGCGAAGGCGGCCTGCACCGCCGGGCCGTCGATGGCCTCGACCTTGCCGACATAGTCCGCCAGCTCGCTCATCGGCAGGTCGTAGAGAGCCAGGCCGGCGACCAGGCCGCCCAGGCCGTCGACCGTCTCCAGCTGGCCTCCGAAGGCCCCCGTCAGGATGGCCTGGCGGGTGGTCAATTCGCTGGCGGTCGGCTGCGTCGTCGACAGGCGCTCGATCTCGGCCAGGATCAGCCCGGCGACCTCGACGGCGGCGTCGTTGCGGGTCTGGGCGCTGGCGGTGAACAGACCCGGGTCGGCGCGCGCGCCCAGCGACGAGCGGGTGCCATAGCTGAGGCCGCGCTTGATGCGGATCTCCTGGTTCAGGCGCGAGGTGAAGCTGCCGCCCAAAAGGGTGTTGCCCAGCGTCAGGGGGAAGTAGTCGGCATCGGTGCGCGACACGCCCCGCAGGGCGGCGACCACGGCGGCCTGGCCCGCGCCGGGCTGGTCGATGACGACGATCCGGGTGGGCAGGCGCTCACCGGCCGGCTGGACCGCCTCGGTCGCCGGACCGGCCCCGCGCCAGTCGCCGAACGCTGTCTGGGCCAGGGCCCGGGCCTCGGCTTCGTCAATGGCCCCGGAGAAGACCACGGTGGCGTCCGACGGGCGATACCGGGCGGCGTGGAAGGCGGCGACGTCCTCGCGCGTCAGGGCGGGCAGGGTCGTCAAGGTGCCCGAGCCCGGCGCGCCGTAGGGGGCCTCGCCATAGACCACCCGGGCGGCGGCCTGGGCGGCGACCGGTCCGGGCGTCGACAGGCTGATGCGCAACGCGTCCAGCGTCTGGGTGCGCTGGCGTTCCAGCTCCTCGGCGGCGAAGGCGGGGTTCCTGACCAGATCGGCCATCAGGGCGACCGCCTGCGGAAAGACGTCGGCCGGAGCGTTGGCATAGACGTTGGTGAAGTCCGGGCCCGCGCCGGCGCCGATCTGGGCCCCCAGTTGCTCGATCTCGGTGGCGATCTGGGGCGCCGTTCGCGTGGCCGTGCCCTGCGTCAGCAGCCCGGCGGTCATGGAGGCCAGGCCCGCCTTGCCCGGCGCCTCATGGGCGGAACCGGCATCGAAGTTCAGCCGGGCCGACACCAGCGGCAGGCCCTCCTTCTCGACCACCAGCACGCGCAGGCCGTTGTCCAGCCGGAAGTCGGCGACCGGCGGCGTGGTCGGCGACACCGGCTCGCCCGGTTCGGGCAGGGCGGCGCGCTGATCTTCGGGCAGCAGGGTGAAGATCTCGCCGACCGGGGCCAGTTCCTCGACCGTGACCGGCGCGCTGACCTCGGTGACCTGGGCGGTCGGCGGATTGGCGTCGTCGGCATTCAGATAGCGGACGGTCAGGGCGCGCTGGTCGGTCAGATATTCGCGGGCCACGCGCTGGATGTCGGCGGCGGTGACGGCCTGGATCAGGGCGATCTCGCGGTCGGCGACGGAGGCGTCGCCGGTGGCGATCAGCACCTGGCCCAGGACCGTGGCGCGGTCCTCTACGGTTTCTCGGCCACGCAGGGCGTTGGCGACCAGTTCGTTCTTGGCCTCGGTCAGTTCGGCTTCGGTGACGGGTTCGTCGCGCAGGCGGGCGATCTCGGCGCGGATCGCGGCGATGCCGGTCTCGGGCGTCTCGCCGCCCGCCATGATGGCATAGGCCGACAGATAGCCGGCCTGTTGCAGGAACTCGGGATTGGACGCGGCCTGGGCCGCGATCTGCTGCTCATAGACCAGCGAGCGATACAGGCGCGAGCTCTCGCCGGTCGACAGGATGCCGTCCAGAACCGTCAGCGGGATCCGGTCGGCCTCGCGGTAGGCCACCGTCGGCCAGGCCAGCACCACCGCCGGCAGGGGCACGTTGGGGGCATGGAAGGTCGCCTCGCGCGGGCCGGTCGGCTCGGGCTCGACGACGTTGTTCTCGGGCAGGGGACGATCGGGGTTCGGGATCGGCGCCAGATACTGGTCGATCCAGCCGTCCAGCTGGGCCTGGTCGAAATTGCCGGCCACGATCAGGAAGGCGTTGTCCGGCCGATAGTAGGTGGCGTGGAAGCGGCGCACGTCCTCGATGGTCGCCGCGTCCAGGTTCTCCAGCGAGCCGATCACGCCCCGGCGATAGGGGCTCTCCTCATAGACCGTCGCGGCCATGAACAGGCCGAACAGCCGGCCGTAGGGGCTGGCAAGGATGCCCTGGCGATACTCTTCCTTGACGACGTCGCGCTCGCTTTCGAACACGGCCTCGTCGACCACCAGGGACGACAGGCGGCTGGCCTCGGCGAAGATCAGCCGCTCCAGGTGGTTGGCCGGAATGGTCTGGTAGTAGCCGGTGACGTCGTCGCCGGTGAAGGCGTTGTTGTTGCCGCCCACGTCCTCGGTCAGGCGATCGAAGGTCTCGTCGGGAAAGTCCTTGGTGGCCTTGAACATCAGGTGTTCGAACAGGTGGGCGAAGCCCGAGCGGCCCTCCGGATCGTCCTTGCCGCCGACCCGGTACCAGACCTGGACGGTGACGTTCGAGGTCGTCGTATCGCGCGAGGTATAGACGTCCATGCCGTTCGGCAGGGTCCGCTTCTGGAAGCCGAGGGGCGGAACCTCGATGGCGGCGGGCGCTGTCTGGGCCAGCGCCGGGGCCGACGCTCCGAAGGCGGTGATCAGGGCCAGGGCGGCGGCGGCGGACTTCAGGCGCGACTTGATGGACGGCATCATGGGAGGGGGCTCCGGCGGACAGGAGCGGGGACCGTATCGGGCCGGCTGGCCGCGCGCACGTTACAGGCCCGTAATGTGACCGTTCAGCGAACCCCGGTCAGATCCGACCAGCGCCAGCTTCCGGTGCCGAGGGCCAGCCGGGCGGCACCCGGCCCCTCGGCCAGGGTCAGCAGCACCAGTCCGCGCTCGGCCTGGCGCCGGCACTCGGCCGGGGCGAAGGCGATCTCGACGGCGATGGCCTGCCTCAGCCCCGCCAGGCCGCGACCCGCCTCTCCGGGGTTCATCACCCAGTCGCCGTCCCAGACCAGCAGAGCGCGGCGATCGCTGGGCAGCAGGGCCTGGGCCCGTCGGGTGGCCGCGACCACGCCCGTGTTTTCCCTCAAGGCGTCCTGAACCCGTTGGATCATGTCGCAGCGGCCCGAACCGCCGCCTCCGCCGCTTCCGCCGCCGGCGCCTGATCCCGTGCCGGAGCCCGAACCGCCGCCGGTGCCGGATCCCGCGGTCGCCGCGCCGGCCAGTTGCGACGCCGTCAGTCCGGCCGGGGGCGCGGGCGGGGCGGGGGTGGGCGGCGCGGGCGAGGCGGCCACGGTCTCGACCTCGGGCGGCGGGGGCAGGCGCGCGGGCCGAAGCCGGGCGGCCGGACGCGGAGGCGCGGGCCTCGCGACCGTGGAAGGCGCGGGTGGCTCCGGCTCCGGCGCGGCGGCCGAAGCCTCAGTCTGCGCCGCTTCGTTCGTGGGTTCAGGCTCCGGTTTCGGCGGGGGTGACGGGATCGGGGGAGGGGTCAGGTCGACAACGACCGCCTCCGGAGGGTCCGGCAGAGAAAAAACGTCCGCCGGTGGCCGGATCGACAGAAAGGCGATCAGGGCCGCCAGATGGGCCGCGAGACTGAGCGCGACGCCTGCGCCCCAGACCCCGCCCCGGCGGTGCCGCCTCGCCGGGCGATCGACCAAGGCATCGGGATTTCGGCTTTGTCTTTCGTCGGTTGGCGGCACGTCGGCGGTCCGGCGGCGACGCGCGAGGGCGCCGGGTGACCCCTTTCAAGACCACTCGGGCGCGTCAGCTTTGGGGCGGCGGCGGGGCGGCCGGACGGCCCACGCCCACGGTCAAGCTGCCGAATTCAGGCCCAGAACGGGCCATGCGATGGCCCTTTGGCCCCGTCCAATGACAAGCGCGTAATGTTTCGGGCTCGCGCACCCGGCCGCTCAGGATGCTCCCCTTGATCCTCTCTCAGATGAAATCTCCCGCCCGTCCCGTGCTGATGACCGGGGCCGTGCTGGCGCTCGGCCTGCTCGCCAGCGGCTGCGCCACCCGCAATTTCGTGCGCGACCAGGTCGCCGTGGTCGACACCCGCGTGACCGGCGTGGAAGGCACCGCCGGCCAGGCGCTCGACCGCGCCAACGCGGCCTATGTGCTGGCTGAAGGCAAGTTCATGTACGAGGTCGTGCTGTCGGACGACTCGGTGAAGTTCCCCACCGATCGCGACGCCCTGTCGCCCGAAGCCGAGGCGCGGCTGACCGAACTGGCCAACCGGCTGAAGGCCGAGAACGTCAACGTCTATCTGGAAATCCAGGGCCACACCGACTCCTCGGGGCCGGAAGCCTACAACGACGCCCTCGGCGCCGCCCGGGCCGAGGCCGTGCGTCGCTCGCTCAGCCGTCAGGGCATCGCGCTGAACCGCATGGCGACCATCTCCTATGGCGAAGAGGCTCCGGTCGCCGACAACGCCACCCCCGAAGGCCGCGCCCAGAACCGGCGCGTGGCGATCGTCGTCCTGAGCTAGGGCGTCTCTCCCTCCCCTTCGTGGGGAGGGACGACCGCGAAGCGGTCCGGGTGGGGACGTTCAGATCGTGCGCATGGACGACACGGCCCCACCCTCGCTCGCTTTCGCTCACGGTCCCTCCCCATGAAGGGGAGGGAGACCGACATTAACCCGTCGTAACTTTGAGGCGGCGCGGCGGCGGGCCTAGGGTCGGGCAACATTTGTCCGTCCTCCGAGGCCGTCATGCTGCGTTCGCTCCTGCTGGGTTCTTCTCTCGCCGTCCTGATTTCGGCCGCGCCGATGACCGTCGCGGCCCAGGTCGCGCCCGACATCGCGCCGCCGCCGCTGGAGTTCACCCACCGTGAACTGTCGAACGGCCTGGACGTCTATGCCATGCCCGACGCCACCGCCGGCACGGTCACGGTCCAGCTGTGGTACGACGTGGGCGGCAAGGACGACCCGCAGGGCCGCTCGGGCTTCGCCCATCTGTTCGAGCACATCCTCAGCCGCAAGACGGTGAACATCCCCTACGGCGGCATCTCGACCATGGTCGAGAACGCGGGCGGGGCGCGCAACGCCTCCACCGGCCAGGACTTCACCAACTACTACGAGACCGTCCCGCCCCAGTATCTGGAGACCATGCTGTGGACCCACGCTGAGCGCATGGCCCGGCCGGTGGTCGATCAGGCGGTGTTCGACGCCGAGCGGTCGATCGTGCAGGAAGAACTGCGCCAGCGCGTCTACGCCCCGCCCTACGGTCGGCTGCAGCGGTTCGTCATCGGCGACAACGCCTATGACGAGCACGTCTATCGCCGCAGCGTGATCGGCTCGCTGGAGGAGCTGGACGCCGCCGGCATCGATGACGCCCGTGCCTTCCACGAGGCTTATTACCGCCCGGCCACGGCGACCATGATCGTGTCGGGCAATTTCGATCCGGCCGAGCTCGACCGGCTGGTTGACCAGTATTTCGGCGACATCCGCAACCCGGACCGGCCGGTGCCGGTGCTGGAGCGTCCGGTGCCGACGCCCCGGACCCAGCCCCGCTCGGTCATCGCCTATGCCCCCAATGTGCCGCTGCCCGCCATCGCCGCCGTCTTTCCCGGCGTGGACGCGCGCTCCGGGGACAGCGCCGCCCTGGACGTGATGAGCGCGGTCATGTCGCGCGGCCAGAGCTCGCGCCTGTTCCAGTCTCTGGTCTACGGCAGTCAGGTCGCGGCGTCGGCGGGCCTCGGTGCCAATGCGGACGAGGAAGGCGGCACCCTCACCGCCAACGTCACCGTCGCCGCCGGTCGCGAGATCGAGGAGGCCGAGGCGGCCCTGAACGCCGAGCTCGCCCGCATCCGTGACGAACCGATCACCGACGCCGAACTGATCGAGGCCCAGACCGAGCTCCTGGCCGCCGACCTGCGCCAGCGCGAGACCGCGTCCGGCCGGGCCTTCATGCTGGGCAATGCCGTCGTCGCCGAGAACGATCCGCGCGCGCCGGACCGTCGGGTGCAACAGATCCGCGCCGTCACCGCCGCCGATGTCCAGCGCGTGGCCCGCCGGTATCTGGATGAGAACGCCCGCGTCTCGATCCGCTATCTGGACGAAAGCCAGAGGCCCGAGGGCGTGGCCGAGGACAGCTGGAAGAACCCGGCCCCGATGCCGACCTTCCTGAGCGTGCCGCCCGCCATCCTGCCGGCCAACGAACTGCGGGCCGAAGGCGAGCGCGAGGCTCCTCCGGCCCCCGGCGAGCCCAGGGTCAAGGCCGCGCCCGAGATCGTCGAACGGACCCTGTCGAACGGCCTGCGGGTGATCGTGGCGCGCTCGACCGACCTGCCGATCATGAACGCCCAGCTGGTGATCGCGGGCGGGGCCGCCTCCGACCCTGCCGACCGCGCGGGCCTGGCGGACTTCACCGCGGGTCTGGCGACCCAGGGCGCCGGCGATCGTTCGGCCCCCGAGATCGCCCGTTCACTGGAGGCGGCCGGCGCCGTCGTCGGCGGGGGGGCGGGCGCGGACTCGACCACCCTCAGCGTCTCGGCCCCGATCGCCTCGGCCGGACCGGTCGGCGACATCCTGTCCGATATCGTCGAGCGCCCGACCTTCGCCGAGGCCGAGCTGGAGCGGTCGCGCACCCGCACGGTCAACGCCCTGACCGTGGCCCTGCGCCAGCCCGGCCCCCTGGCCAGTCTGGTGCTGCAGCGCGTCGCGTTCGGTGACGCCCCCTATGGCGCGTCGTCGTCGGGCCTGCCCGCCTCGGTGCGCCAGATCAGCCGAGGCGACGTCCAGGCGCACCACGACCGCTGGTGGCGGCCCGACAACGCCGCCCTGATCATCACCGGCGGCATGAGCGCCGAGGAGGGCTTCGCCTTCGCCGAACGCACCCTGGGCGACTGGACCCGGCCGGCTGATCTTATGCCCCGGACCGAGACGCGTGCGGGCGAGGTCCGTCCGCCCCGCATCGTCGTCGTCGATCTGCCGGGTGCCGGCCAGGCCGCCATCGCCGCGGGGGTGCGCGGTCCGGCGCGCTCAGATCCCGACTTCTATCCCCTGGCCGTGGCCAACGCGGTCCTGGGCGGAGGTCAGAACGGCCATCTGTTCCAGGAGGTGCGGGCCAAGCGCGGCCTCAGTTACGGGGCCAATTCGTCCCTTCCCGGGCGGGCGGAAAGCGGCCTTCTGACGGCCACGACCCAGACCAAGAACGAGAGCGCGCTGGAGGTCGTCGACCTGGTCCTGGCCCAGATGGAGCGCGTCCGCACCGAGGCCATCGCCGAACAGGCCCTGTCCGACCGGGAGACCTATCTGGCCGGCGGCTTCTCGCGCGCCATCGAGACGACGGGGGGCCTGGGCGGCTTCCTGGCCGACGCCGTCACCCTGGGGCTGCCGCTGGACGAGTCCGAACGCTATGCCGAGCGTATCCGCGCCACGACGCCGGAGACCCTGCGGGCGGCGGCGGTCCGGCTGGATCCGGACCAGGCCTATGTGGTGGTGGTCGGCGACGGCCAGTTCTTCGTGGAAGCCATGCGCGCGGCCCATCCGGACCTGGTGGTGATCCCGGCCGCCGAACTGGACCTGCTGGACCCGACGCTGGGTCTTTAGGCCGAGGGGCGGTCAGCCGGCGCGGAAGGCGCCGACCGCCTGGACGGCGGTCCGCACCGAAGCCTCGATCCCGGCCCAGTCGCCGTCGCGCACGGCCGCGTCGGTGATCAGCCTGGAGCCCATCCCGGCCGCGACGATGCCCGAACCGAACCATTTGGCGATGGAGGCCGGGTCGGGGTCGACGCCGCCCGTCGGCATGATCTTGGTCCAGGGCATGGGGCCCAGCACGGCCTTGACGAAATCGGGCCCGCCGACGCTCGCGCCCGGGAACAGCTTGACGATCTCGCAGCCCAGCGCCTGGGCGTTGGAGATGTCGGTGACCGACCCGCAGCCCGGGAAATAGGCCACCATCCGGCGGTTGCAGACCGTTGCGACCTCGGGGACCAGGGCCGGCGACACCACGAACCGCGCCGCCCGGTTCAGGAACATCGCCGCCGTGCCCGCGTCCAGCACCGAGCCGATGCCCAGCACGATGTCCGGATCGGTCCGGCCCAGCTCGCGCGCGATCTCGCCGAACAGATCGACAGCAAAATCGCCCCGGTTGGTGAACTCGATCACCGGCGCCCCGCCCCGCGCGCAGGCGCGGATGACGTTCAGCGAGGTCTCGGGATCGGAATGGTAGAAGACCGGGCAGACGCCCTGGGTCTGGAGCGCGGTCAGGACGGATAGGCGGTCGTGCGGCATGGGTGGCTCCGATCAGGTCCGCCCGGAATCGGACGTGGGTGCCGCCGCGTCAAGGGGCGGCTCGCGGGCCGATGCTCAGGCGAGGCCGAGGAACACCGCGAGCGCAGCGTCCACGCGATCAAGCGAGGACCGCTCCAACCTGCCGATCGTCTGGCCGATCTTGTCCGCATAGACGGTCTGCGATTTGTCGACCATCACTTGGCACCGCTGCTTCAGCCCGTTCATGGCGGCGGGAAAGAGATTCAGCCGGAATGAGGTCCGAGTCCGCAGGTCCGTGGTCAAAGGCAAGAGAGTCAGGCTGTCCAGGTGGCCAAAGGCATCGGCCTGAATCACCAAACCGGGCCGCGGCTTGCCGAAGTCTCGCGGGAAGACCGCGACGACTATCTGTCCTCGTTCCATTCCCAGCCCGTGGTGTCAGCAATGGACTCCCAGTCCTCCTGGAGTTGCCGGTCCTCGGGGCTTTCGCGCAATGCCTTCGCCATGGCCGCGATCTCGGCCTGGCCCTGGGGCGAGCGATAATGCGCCGCCATCCGATTGACCTCTTCGATCAGATCGGGGCGGAGCAGCAATGGAACATATTCAGGATCAACCTGGCCCATGCTCGGCAATCTAGCATGAGAGCTCGAGCCTGTCGAAATCGGCCTACTGCCAGCGCGTCCCCACGCCGCCGCCCTCGTCCCATTCGCCACCGGCGTCCAGGGCGTCGTCGAAGTCGAGCAGTCGGTCCAGCACGACGCCCGCGATCACGCCCAGCACCGCCACCCCGACCAGGGTCGCGACCGAGCCCAGCCCGATCTTCTCGGACCGCGTCAGGCGACGGCGACCCTGGGGGTCGATGACATAGGACTTGCGGCGGGCCATCAGGCGTCCTCTCTCAGGCGCATGGTCTTCCTGACCTTGGACATCGCCCGGTCGCGGCGCAGCCGCGACAGGTGGTCGATGAACAGAACGCCGTTCAGATGGTCCAGTTCGTGCTGGAAACAGACGGCGTACAGGCCCTCGATCTCCTCCTCGATCCGCTGACCCTCGCGGTCCAGATAGGCGACGCGCACCCGGGCCGGGCGCTCGACCTCGTCGAAATATTCGGGGATCGAGAGGCAGCCTTCCTCGTAGCAATAGGTCTCGTCCGAGGCCCACAGGACCTCGGGATTGACGAAGAAGCGCGGATTGGGGACGCGGACTTCCTCGCCGTCGGCGGCGGGATCGACGTCGGCCGGGGGCGGGCCGTCGCCCAGGTCCATGACGACAACCCGGCGCAGGTCGCCGATCTGCACGGCCGCCAGGCCGATACCCGGCGCGTCGTACATGGTCTCCAGCATGTCATCCATCAGGGCGCGCACGCCGTCGTCGACCGCGTCGACGGGCTTCGATACCTGCTTCAGGACGCCCAGGTCGGCGGCGTTGTCGATGGTCAGGATTCGACGAATGGCCATGGTGGTCAGGTAGGCTCGGCTTACGTTTGGGTCAAGTTTGCTGGCTATTGAAGGGGGGAAGCGGCCTGGGCTTCCGGTCCGCGTCGATCGCCACATAGGTGAAGACGCCCTCGGTCACGCGGGTGACCTGTTCGGACGAGCGGGGCCGCTTCCACGCCTCGACCCGGACGCGCACCGAGGTCCGGCCGGCCTTCAGCACCGTGGCGTACAGGGAGACCTCGTCCCCGACCGAGACCGGCTGGTGGAACACCATGGCGTCGACCGCCACGGTGGCGCAGCGGCCGTGGGCGAGATCGAAGGCCGGGGTCGAGCCGGCGAGGTCCATCTGGGCCAGCAGCCAGCCGCCGAAGATGTCGCCCTCAGGATTGGTGTCGGCGGGCATGGCGATGACCCGGCCGACCAGTTGGCCATCGGGTGACGCGGGCGGTGCCGCCGTGTCTTCGCCGGCGGAGGACGGGGTCTCGGGTTTCATGTCTGGCTCCGGAAACGGGCGGGCCGCGGGCCTACCATCGGCGCGGGCGCAGCGGAACCCGGGCACGGGCTGCGGCGTCCGAACCCATCGCTTGCCTGTCTCCCGGCGAGCGGCGACAAGTGGTCACCCATGACCATCGCCGATCCCTCCCTTTCGGACGCTCGCGCCGTGCCCGCTCAGCGGAGCCGGCGGCACATCGTCGACGTCCTGATCGCCGAGCGCGCGCCCCGGTTGACCGGCTCGGCGCTGTGGCCCCTGGCGCGGCCGGGACTCTACGCGCTCCTGGGCTATGGCAAGGCGCGGCGCATGGCCGACGCCATCGCCATGCTGTCGGGCCAGGCGGCGCTGGATCATGTGTCGGACCTGCTGGACCTGAAGGTGTCGAGCCTGAACCTCGACCGGCTGCCCGCGACCGGCCGCTGCGTCGTCGTGGCCAATCACCCGACCGGCATCGCCGACGGGATCGCCGTCTATGACGCCATCCGCACGCGCCGGGCCGACGCCATCTATTTCGCCAACGCCGACGCCATCCGCGTCTCGCCTCGCCTGGCCGAGGTTGTCATCCCGGTCGAATGGGTGGTCGACAAGCGCACGCGCGACAAGACCCGCGCCACCCTCGACGCCGCCCGCGCCGCCTTCGAGGCCGAGCGGTGCGTGGTCATGTTTCCCGCCGGCCGCCTGGCCCGCGTCGGCAGGGACGGCCAGCTGACCGATCCCGACTGGGCCCCCACCGCGGCGTCCCTTGCCCGGAAATATCAGGCGCCCATCATCCCGGTCCACGTCACCGGCCCGACCTCGACCCTGTTTCATCTGTTCGACAGGGTGTCGAAGGAACTGCGGGACGTAACCCTGTTCCACGAGCTGCTGAACAAGCGGAAGAAGCCGTTCCGCCTGAGCGTCGGAAAGCCCATACCGCCGTCGCGGCTGGACATCGACGCGGCGAAGGCGACCTACGCCCTGAAGGCCTTCACCGAACGGGTCCTGCCGACCCAGCCCGATGCGGATTTCGCGTGACGACGGTCCGGCTGGAGGACGAGGCGGCGACGACGCGCCTGGGTCAGGCGATCGCGCCCCGGCTCGCGCCGGGCGAGGCCGTGCTGCTGGAAGGGCCCCTGGGCATGGGCAAGTCGACCCTGGCGCGCGGCCTGATCCGGGCGCTCGCCGGACCGGACGAGGACGTGCCCAGCCCCACCTTCACCCTGGTCCAGTTCTACGAGACCGACCCCCCCATCGCCCATTTCGACCTCTATCGGCTGGAGCGGCCGGAAGAAGCGCGTGAGATCGGGCTGGACGAGGCGATGGACGTCGGGGCGGTGCTGATCGAATGGCCCGGGCGGCTGGGCGGCGACCTCGCGCGGGTTCTTGGCCCCGACCGGCTGACGATTTCGCTTTCCGAGGCCGGCGACGGACGCGATGCGACCGTTTCTGGCGTAGGGACATGGGCAGAGAAGATCGAACGACTGGTCGAAGGCGGGCATGACTGAGACGAACACCGATCGCGAAGCCGAGCGGCGGGCCTTCCTCGCCTCGGCCGGACTGGCCGATGCGCGACGCGCGCCCCTGCCGGGCGACGCCTCCACGCGCCGGTACGAGCGGCTGTTTCCGGCCGACGGCCCCTCCCTGATGCTGATGGACCAGGTGGCTGCGGCCGAGAGCCCGCCCGCCGATCCGACCTGGTCGCCCGAACGGCGTCGCGCCGAGGGCTGGAACGCGGTGGCCCGCCTGTCGGCCGGCCGTATCGAGGCCTTCGTGGCGGTCGCGGCCCATCTGCGCGCGGTCGGCCTGTCGGCCCCGGACATGAAGGCGGTCGATGCGCCCACCGGTCTGGCGGTGCTGGAGGACTTCGGAGAGACCGTCTTCGCCCGCGTGATCGAGGACGGTCAGGACGAGACGCCCCTCTATCTCGCCGCCGTCGAGGCCTTGGCACGGCTGCATGCGGCGGGCGCGCCGTCCACGCTCAGCGGCCCGGCGGGCGACTGGCCGCTCCAGACCTATGACCAGACCGCGCTCCAGGGCGGGGCGGACCTGTTCGTGGAATGGCTGCCCCGGCTGCGGCCTGATCTGTCTTTCGATGAGGCCGCGATCGCCGCGTGGCGCGAGGCCTGGGCTCCGGTGGTGGCCGAGGGCGCGGGGGGCGCGTCGGTGATGGCCCATCGCGACTATCACGCCGAGAACCTGATCTGGCTGCCCGAGCGGGAGGGCCCGGCCCGGGTCGGCATGATCGACTTCCAGGACGCGGTGCTGGCCCATCCCTCGTGGGACCTGCATTCCCTGCTCCAGGACGCCCGCCGCGACGTCTCGCGGGAGCTGGAGGCCGAGGCGCTGGATCGCTACTTCGCGGTCGCCGAGGTGTCGGATCGCGCCGCCTTCCTGCGCGGTTACGCGGGGCTGGCGGCGCTGAACGAGGCGCGCATCCTCGGCGTCTTCGCCCGGCTGATCGCCCGCGACGGCAAGCCCCGGTATGCGTCGTTCATGCCGCGCATGTGGGCCCATCTGAACCGCAATCTCGAAAAGCCCGGGCTGGAAGGCGTCGCCCGCTGGTTCGACCGCCATGTCCCCGCCGAGACGCGCCGATGACGATGCCGCCGAACGCGCCGAAGACCGCCATGGTGCTGGCCGCCGGGCTGGGCACCCGCATGCGCCCCCTGACCGACGACCGCCCCAAGGCCCTGGTCGAGGTCGGCGGCCGGGCCCTGATCGACCATGTGCTCGACAGGCTTGCCGAGGCGGGCGTGACGACGGCGGTGGTCAACGTCCACTGGTTCGCCGACCGGCTGGAGGGTCATCTGGCTGGACGGACCCGCCCGCGCATCCTGATCTCCGACGAACGCGAGGCTCTGCTGGAGACCGGCGGCGGCCTGAAGAAGGCGAAGGCGCTGCTCGGCGACGATCCCGTCTTCGTTGCCAACATTGACAGCGTCTGGATCGACCGGGGCGACGCCATCGCCGATCTCGCCCGCCAGTGGGACCCGACGAAGATGGACGCCTGCCTGCTGCTGGCCCGCCGCGAAGGCTCCATCGGCTTCGAAGGCGAGGGGGACTTCTTCCTGGCCGACGATGGGCGGCTGACGTTTCGGGGAGACGCGCCTTCCGCCCCCTTCGCCTATATGGGCCTGCACATCACCCGGCCCGATTACGCGGACGGCGGGCCGGACGGGCCGTTCTCGCTGAGCCCGCTGTGGCGCGCCTCGGCGGCGGCGGGGCGGCTCTTCGGCTGCGTGCTGGACGGCGACTGGATGCACGTCGGCGACCCCCAGGCCCGGGACGAGGCCGAGGCGCGGCTGGCGGGTTCGTGACCGCATTCGATCCATTTCCGCATACTGCGCCCCGCTGGTTCGCCATCCCGGCGCACCGGCCGTTCCTCGACGATCTCGCCGCCGGCGTGCTGGACTGGCTGGGGGACCGGCCGCCCGAGGCCTTGTCGGATGCCGTGATCCTGCTGCCTAACCGCCGCGCGGCGCGAGCGTTCGGCGCGGCGCTCGCCACCCAGGCGCAGGGTCGGCCGGTGCTCCTGCCCCAGGTCCGGCCGCTGGGCGATCTGGAAGAGGACGAGCCGCCGTTCGGACCCGGCGAGCTGGGCCTCGATCTGCCGCCCGCCATCGCGCCTCTGACCCGTCGCTTCGAGATGGCGCGGATGATCGTGGAGGACTTCCTGCCCGGCCACCCGCCGCTGCGCGCATTGGAGCTGGCCGACAGCCTCGGCCGTTTTCTCGATTCCTGCCACATCGAGGAGGTCGAGGCCCCCGAGCGGGTGGCGACGCTGGCCCCCGAAGACCTGGCCGAACACTGGCAGGCCTCGGCCGAATTCCTGGGTCTCGCGGTCGAGGCCTGGCCCCGGCGGCTGGAGGCCATGGGACTGGTCGATTCCAGCTGGCGGCGCACCCGGCTGCTGCGGCTGCTGGCCCGCCGCTGGGCCGAGGCCCCGCCGACCGGCCCGGTCATCGCCGCCGGATCGACCGGAACGGTCAAGGCCGCCGCCGATGTGCTGAGGGCCGTCGCGAACGCGCCCCAAGGCTGCGTCGTGCTGCCCGGCCTCGACCACGACCTCGCCGAAGACGCCTGGGCGGCCGTCGACGAACCTCATCCTCAAGGCGCGCTGAAACGGCTGCTCGACCGCGCCGAGGTCGAGCGCGCCGCCGTCCGGCCGTGGTTCCGGGGCGT
This sequence comes from Brevundimonas subvibrioides, assembly GCA_002280475.1. Taxonomy (GTDB): domain Bacteria; phylum Pseudomonadota; class Alphaproteobacteria; order Caulobacterales; family Caulobacteraceae; genus Brevundimonas; species Brevundimonas aurifodinae. Next base: position 97,968 of record NCEB01000007.1, on the reverse strand, counting down.
GGTCGCCGTTGCCGAGGAAGCCAGCGGCCAGGCCCGCGCCCGCTTGCTGAACGAGGCGCTGCGTCCCGCCGACGCCACCGCCGACTGGCGCACCGAGATCGCCCGCATCCGAGCCGAGACCGCTGCCAGAGGCCAGTCCGCCGATCCTGTCGCCCTGGGCCTCCAGGGCCTGTCCGTCGTCGCCTGTCGCGCAGAGGAGGAGGCCGCCCAGACCATCGCCCTTCTGATGCGCGAGACGCTGGAAACGCCGGGTCGGACCTGTGCGCTGGTCACGCCGGACCTCGCGCTCGGTCGCCGCGTCGCCGCGCGGCTGGAGCGCTGGGGCATCGTCGCCGACAGCTCTTCGGGCGCGACGCTGGAGCGGATGCCGGTCGGGACCCTGGTCGACCTGGCCGCGCGGTTTGTTGCCGATCCGCTCAACCCCCAGACCCTGCTGGGCCTGCTCAAGACCCCGGCGATCACCCTGCCGGAAGCGACCATGATCGCCGTCCGCGCGCTGGAGACATCCGCCCTGCGTGGCCCGGCGCCGCGTCGCTGGACCCGGATCGCCGAACGCCTTGACCGGTCGGGCCAACCCCGGCGCGATGGCGATGTCGTTTCCGAGTCCGCGAAGTCTGCGCTCGCCGAAGCCGCCGCCCTCGCCGAGCGACTGCGTGTCCTGTCCGAAACCGCCCGCGCCCCCTTCTCCCCCGAAGCCCCGCTGGATCAGGCCGCCCGCGCCCTGACCGCCCTGATCGAGTCGCTCGCCGGCGCCGACGTCTGGTCCGGCCCGGACGGCGAGGCCGCAGCCGCCCTGTTGTCCCAGCTGATCGAGGGCGGTGCGTCGCTCGGCCCGATCGATCCCGAGGCCTTCGCGGAACTGATCCATGCCCTGCTGCGCGAGACCACCGTCCGCACCGGCGGAGCGACCCATCCGTCCCTCCGGATTCTGGGCGCCATCGAGGCGCGGCTGGCGCGGGCCGACCGGATGATCCTGGCCGGGCTGGAGGAGACGGTCTGGCCCGCCGCCGCGCCCACCGACCCCTTCCTGTCGCGCCCCATGCGCCAGACGCTCGGTCTGCCGCCGCCCGAGCGCCGCGTCGGCCAGACGGCGCAGGACTTCGTCCAGGCGGCGTCGAACCCCGAGGCCATCCTGATCCACCGCGAGCGTCTGGGCGGCCAGCCCGCCGTGCAGAGCCGCTGGCTGTGGCGGCTGCAGATGCTGACCGGCGGCGCGCACGGCGAACACACCAGGATCAAGATCGACCGGTCATGCCCCGCCGTCGACCTCGTGCGCGCGCTCGACGCCCCGACCGGTCCGGCCCGGCTGGCCAGGCGCCCGGCCCCCCGCCCCCCGGTCGAACGCCGCCCGCGTCAACTGCCCGTCACTGGCGTCGAACGCTGGGTGCGTGATCCCTATTCCATCCACGCCCGCTACATTCTGGGCCTGCGCGAGATGGACCGGCCGGGTCAGTCCGCCGAGGCGATGGCGCGCGGCTCGGCCATCCACAAGGCGGTCGAGCGCCTGACCCTGTCCTGGCCCGACGTCCTGCCCGACGACTGCGAGGCCCAGCTGACGGCCCTGCTGCACGAGGAGCTGACCGCCCACGGCTTCGAGGACGCCGCCATGGCGCGCGAGACGCCCCTGGCCCGGAACTGCGCCCGCTGGCTGACCGGCTTCGAGACCCGCCGCCGCGCGAGGGGCATCGAGATCCGCGTGGAGGAGGAGGTCGCCCTGACCTTCGCCGCGCCCGTCGGCCCCTTCACCGTCACCGCCAAGGCCGACCGCATCGAGCTGTCGGCCACCGGCGCGGCCATCCTGGACTTCAAGACCGGGGCCGCCCCCACCGCCAAACAGGTCAAGGCCGGGTTCGCACCGCAGCTGACCCTGACCGGAGCCATCCTGGCCGAGGCGGGCCTGAAAGATACCGGTCCGGTGACGCCCGAGGAACTGACCTATGTCCGCGTCGTGGGCCGCAAGGTCGCCGGCGAGGTCGCCACGCGCGGCGAGGGGGCAGAGGCCGAAGCCCTGTCCGAGGCGGCGCTGGCGGGGCTGAAGGCCCGCGTCGCCCGCTTCGACGATCCCATGACCCCCTATCTCAGCTGGGTGGCGCCTCAGTTCATGGGCACCTTCGGCGGCAACTACGACCGGCTGGCCCGCGTCTGGGAATGGTCCGTCATCGGCGGCGAGGAGGGTGCGGAATGAGCGCCGACGCCTCCCTCTCTCTCGATCTTGGCCGCATCCTGCCCGATCCGGCCCAGATCGACGCCGCCGATCCGCGCCAGTCGGTGTTCGTCACCGCCAACGCCGGCTCGGGCAAGACCTCGACCCTGGTGGACCGGGTGGCCCGGCTGCTGCTGGCCAAGGTCAGCGCCGCCGAGATCCTGTGCGTCACCTATACCAAGGCCGCCGCCGCCGAGATGCAGGCGCGCCTGTATCAGCGGCTCGGGGCCTGGGCCGTGGAAGACGACGCCAAGCTGCGCCAGTCGCTCGCCGACCTCGACAACCGCGATCCCGAGCGCCTGTCGGCCGACGATCTGCGTCAGGCGCGAAAGCTGTTCGCTCAGGCCCTCGACACGCCGGGCGGGCTGAAGATCCAGACGCTGCACGCCTTCTGCGAAAAGCTGCTGCGTCGCTTCCCGCTCGAGGCCGGCGTCACCCCCGGCTTCAAGGTGCTGGAGGATCAGGCCGCCGTCGCCCTCAGCCGCGCCGCCCGCGAGGATCTGGCTCGCCGGGCCCTGGACAACCCCGACGGCGCGATCGGCCGGGCCTATGCTCATTTCGCCGTCGCCCTGGCCTTCGCCGATTTCGAGGCGCTGCTGGCCCGCATCGAGCAGGACCGGGCCAAGCTGCTGGACTATGTCGCCCGCTGGCAGGACGGCCGCGCGCCCGGTCCGTGGATGCTTGCGGGGGCAGAGGAGGGCCGCGACGCCGCGACGATCGAGGCCGAGTTCATGCGCTATCTCGACCGCGCCGCCTGGCTGTCGGTCGCCGAGCAGATGGCGACCGGCGGCTCCGACGACACCAAATGCGCCGACCGGATGTGGCAGGCCGACTGGACCTTCGAGGGCGTGTCCTCGGTCTTCCTGACCGGCGGCAAGCCGCGCGCCCGGATCGCCACGTCCAAGGCCCCGCCTTTCGCCCGCGACTGGCTGACGACCCTGCAGGACAAGGTGATGGCCACCCTGGGCGAGGTGCGAAAGGCGCGTCTGGCCGAAGACACCCTCCACGTCCTGACCCTGGCCCAGGCCCACGGCGCTCTCTACGACCAGCGAAAGGCGGCCAAGGGCGCGCTCGATTTCGGCGACCTGGTGGCCCGCACGGTCGAGCTCCTGACGCAGCGGACCAGCGCCGCCTGGGTGCTCTACAAGCTGGACGGCGGCATCGAGCACGTCCTGATCGACGAGGCCCAGGACACGGCACCCGAGCAATGGGCGATCGTCTCGGCGCTGACCGAGGGCTTCTTCGCCGGGGTGGGCTCGCGCCGCTTCGGGGCCGGCACAGTCGAGCGCACCGTCTTCGCCGTGGGCGACGAGAAACAGTCGATCTATTCCTTCCAGGGGGCCCGACCCGAGCGGCTGAACCAGGAGGCGCAACGCTATGACCTGATGGTTCGCGGGGCGGGCTTCGCCTTCAAGGCGGTGGAACTGGCCACCTCCTTCCGTTCGACGCCCGAGGTGCTGGGCTTCGTCGACGCCGTGTTCGACGGGCCGGAGCGCACCCGCGCCCTGGTCGGCGAACAGGTCGCGGCCATCCCCGAGCACAAGGCGATGCGTGCGCTCGACCAGGGCTGTGTCGATCTGTGGCCCCTCTATCAGGACGAGAAGGCACCCGAGCGCGACGCCTGGGACGATCCCGTGGACGAGGAACCCGTCACCGGCGCCAGGAAACGCATGGCCGCCGCCCTCGCGCAGGAGATCAAGCGCCAGGTCGAGACCGGCGTCGCCGTCCAGAACAAGACCGACGGCGAACTCCGCCCCGCCGGATACGGCGACTTCCTGATCCTGGTGCGCCGCCGCGACGCCACCTTCGAGGAGATCATCCGCGCCCTGAAATCGGCCGGGGTGCCCGTGGCCGGGGCCGATCGGCTGAAGCTGTCGACCCACATCGCCTTCTCCGACCTGATCTCGCTGGCCCGGTTCGCGCTGTATCCCGACGACGACCTCAGCCTGGCCGAGGTGCTGCGCAGCCCCTTCTGCGACGTGGACGAGGACGGTCTGTTCGACCTCGCGGGGGCCAGGGAAAAGCGCGGCCGGCTGTGGCGCGAACTGCGCGACCGCGCCGCCGAACGGCCGGAGTGGGCCCGTGCCCGCGATCTGCTGACCTTCGCGATCGACACGCGGGGCCGCGATCCGTTCGCCTTCTTCTCCGGCCTGCTGAACGGCGTGGACGAGACGGGCCTCGGCGGCCGCGCCCGCGTCCTGGCCCGGCTGGGGCGCGAGGCCGAGGAGGCGCTGGACGAGACCCTCAACCAGGTCCTGGCGGCCGAGGATCGCGGCGGGCTCGATCTGGAGACCGCCCTGTCCATGCTGGAACAGGCGGACGTCGAGGTGAAGCGCGAGCTGGAGGGCGCGCGCGGAGAGGTCCGCGTCATGACCGTCCACGGCGCCAAGGGGCTGGAGGCGCCGGTGGTGATCCTGCCCGACACCACGTCCAGGGCGAAGGGCATGGGCCCGGCCCTGATGCCGGTCGCGCTCGATGACGGCGGCGAGGGCTGGCTGATGTGCCTGGGGCGCAAGGAAGAGGACTGCGAGGCCGCAGCGGGCGCCCGCGCCGCGCGCGAACAGCGGGCGGTGGATGAGAGCCTGCGCCTGCTCTACGTCGCCCTGACCCGCGCGCGGGACCGGATCATCGTCATGGGTCGCGGCGTCGGCAACCAGAAGGACGGCTTCGAGCCGGGCAGCTGGTGGTCGATCCTGACCGAGACGTTCGACCGGCTGGGCGAGCAGGTGCGCGACATCGGCGACGACCGCCGCCGCTTCGGCCACGACCCGCAGGTGCTGGGCCGGGGCTCGGCCGCCGTCGCCGCGCCCGCGACCGTCGTCCCCGACTGGGCCCGCCACGTCCCTCCGGTGGACCCCTCCGCCCGCTACGTCTCGCCGTCGCAGGCCAAGGGCCCCACCCGCGCCGCCGCCCCGTCGCCGCTCGCCGTGGCGTCGGGCGGGGAGGGTGCCCCTCTGGGTCGCTTCCGGCGCGGCGACCTGATCCATCTGTTGCTGGAACGCCTGCCCGAGATCGCGCCCGACGCCCGCCCCGAGGCCGCCCGCCGCCTGCTGGCCCGCGAGCGCGGCCTGTCCGACGTCCAGCGTAGCGAGATGATCGCGGCCGCGCATCGCGTGCTGGACGACCCCCGCTTCGCCCCCGTCTTCGGCCCCGGCTCCCGCGCCGAGGTCGCCCTGGTCGGCTCCGCGCCCGAACTCGCCCCCGGCGTCTCGATCAACGGCCGCATCGACCGCCTGGTCGTCACGCCCGAGCGCATTCTCGTCGTCGACTACAAGACCAACCGCCCCGCCCCCGACCGCATCGAGGACGCCGATCCCGCCTACGTCACCCAGATGGCGGTCTATGTCGCGGTGCTGCGGACGCTATACCCCGACCGCCCGGTCGAGGCGGCGCTGGTCTGGACGGATGGGCCGAGGTTGATGGCCGTGCCGGAGGGGATGATGGCGGAGGCGTTGGCGGGGCTCAGGTGATCACCGAGGCCGCCGCTTGGGTGAGGGCTCTGATACCATTCTTCCGCTCATCCCCGCGAAAGCGGGGACCCAGTGCTTTGGGCGATGATTGCGTGCGACTGTGCGCGGTCGTTGTCCCCAACCGCTCTGCCTCACTTCAGAACTGGGTCCCCGCTTTCGCGGGGATGAGCGGAGTGTTCAACGAGTGTCGTGCGGGATACGCGTAACCGAGGAGGAGATTGTAGGGGCGAATGAGCGAAACACGTCGTGAATTGTCGGCCTGGTTCGCGGACTTCTCGCGCGAGACGCTGACACTTGATGGCGAAGCAGACCTGTTCGCGCTGTACGGAATCGAAGGCGATGACGCTTTTGAGTTCATGGACGCTTTCGTCAATCGCTTCGACGTAGAAGTCGACGGCTACCGATGGTATTTCCATCACGCCGAGGAGGGCATGAACATCGGCGGCTGGTTCTTCAAGCCGCCGTATCGACGTGTGCAGCGTATGCCGATCACGCCTGACCTGATGGTCGAGGCCATCGACGGAAAGCACTGGCCGGTCCAATACCCTCCGCATGATTTACCGACAGTGCGTTGGGACATCCGCGTGAACCAGATGATGTTTGTAGTTCCTGTCGTCCTGTTTAGCCTTTGGCTGTGGAACCGATTTGTCGCCTGAGGGCAAGGAGCCGTCAACCACACCCCTCCGTTGCAATCCCCCAGAATCGCCCCACATCTCGCCTGAACAACAGACGGGCGCGCGCCGTGCGCCCTCACGGAGATATGCCCATGGCCACCGTCAAGGTCACCGACGACAGCTTCGACGCCGACGTGCTGAAATCCTCCACCCCCGTCCTGGTGGACTTCTGGGCGGAGTGGTGCGGCCCCTGCAAGCAGATCGGCCCGGCGCTGGAACAGATCGCCGACGAACTGGCCGGCCAGGTCACCATCGCCAAGATCAACATCGACGACAGCCCCCTGATTCCGTCCAAGCTGGGCGTGAAGGGCATCCCCACCCTGATGCTGTTCAAGGACGGCCAGATGGCCTCGCTGAAGGTCGGCGCCATGCCCAAGGGCAAGATCCTGGAATGGCTGGCCGAAACCGGCATCCAGGCCAAGATCGGCTGATCTAGGGTAGTCTGCTGCGTCGTATTGGGCGGTCCGAAGAGGTTCATCACAACGAGCACAGCGGAGGCACAACGAACACGACGGGACCGAGCGGTCTTAGGGATCGCCGATCGTTCACCCGGCCTGTTGCGCATGAGGAACTGCGGCTTCGCCGCCACCCCTTGATGAGACACCGATGCCGACGAGACCGATCGGCGACGGGTCCGCCCGTCCGGTCCCGTCGTGTCCGTTGTGCCTCCGCTGTGCTCGTTGTGATGAACCTCTCTCGGCACCCAACCCCAGACCCTGACAGCTTCATGCTTGCCTAAGCCGTCCGCATCGGGGACGGTCCCGGGTTCTTGTTTCTCCGGGAGTTTCCGATGCGTCGTCTTCTCGTGTCCTGCGCCGCCGCCACCCTGATCGCGGCGGGCGGTCTGGGCGTCGCGGCCTTCGCGCCCGCGCCCTTCCCCCAGGCCGAACAGACCGCCGAGGCCGACGCCCGGCTCGCCGCCTTCTTCGAGGACGCCTATGCCGAGCGGATCGCGCTCAGCCCCCAGCAGATGACCTCGCTGGGTCTCAAGACCGACTACGACAAGCTGGACGACTACACCCCCGCCGCTCAGGAGCGGTCCCTGGCCCTGGCCGAGCGGCAGCTGGCGGCCATGCAGGCCCAGTTCGACCCGGCGACCCTGAGCGCCCAGTCGCGCATGTCCTGGCGCCTGTTCGAGCACGGCGTGGTCCAGCAGCGCGAGAGCTTCCGCTGGCGCGACAGCGGCTATCCCGTCTCGTCCAGCGGCGGGGCGGGCGGCTCCCTGCCGGTCTTCATGATCAACAATCACCGCATCGACACGGTGTCGGACGCGCAGGCCTATGTCGCGCGCCTGATCGAGGTCGAGCGCGTGCTGGGCGAGGCGTCCACAACGATCCGCACCCGCGTCGCCGCCGGCATCACGCCCCCGACCTTCGTCTGGGAGCCGGCGCTGGGCGCGATCCGCAACGTGACGAACGGCGCCCCCTTCACCGACGGGCCGGACGTGGCGATCTGGGCCGACATCCAGGCCAAGGTCGGCCGTCTCGACATCCCCCAAGCCGAGAAGGACCGGCTGATCGCGTCGGCGCGCGAGGCCCTGACCGGCCCGTTCAAGCGCGGCTACGACGCCTATCTGGCGACCCTGATCGAGGTTCAGCCCCTGTCGGACAGCACCGACGGCGTCTGGCGTCTGCCGAACGGCGAGGCCTATTACGAGCACCGCCTGCGCGCCTCGACCACCACCGACCTGACCGCCGACCAGATCCACCAGATCGGCCTGGCCGAGGTCGCCCGCATCCAGGCCGAGATGGAGGTCATCAAGACCGCCGTGGGCTTTGACGGCACGCTGCAGGAGTTCTTCACCCACCTGAAGACCGACCCCCGGTTCCAGTATCCGAACACCGACGAGGGCAAGGCCCGGTATCTGGCCGACAGCCGCGCCTTCATCGCCCAGGTCATGGCCATCGCGCCACAGTGGTTCAGCGACCTGCCCGAGGCCGAGCTGGAGGTCCGCGCCGTCGAGGAATGGCGCGAACAGTCCAGCGGCATCGCCTTCTACAACCAGCCCGCCGCCGACGGCTCGCGGCCGGGCATCTACTACGTCAACCTGTCCGACATGGGTCAGGTTCTGCGCCCACAGACCGAGGGCATCGCCTATCACGAGGGCGCGCCCGGCCATCACTTCCAGATCGCCTATGCCCAGGAGCTGGATGGCCTGCCGCGCTTCCGTCGCTTCGGCGGCTATGGCGTCTATTCGGAAGGCTGGGGCCTGTATGCCGAGAAACTGGGCAAGGAGATGGGCTTCTATCAGGACCCCTATTCCGACTTCGGCCGGCTCTCGACCGAGCTGTGGCGGGCGGTGCGGCTGGTGCTGGACACCGGCATCCACGCCAAACGCTGGTCGCGCGATCAGGCCGCCGACTACTTCCGCCAGAACTCCCTGCTCAGCGAGCGCGACATCCGCCTGGAGGTGAACCGCTACATCTCCGGCCCCGGTCAGGCGACCAGCTACAAGATCGGCGAGCTGAAGATTCTGGAGCTGCGCGAACGGGCCCGCGCGGCGCTCGGCGACCGCTTCGACATCCGCGACTTCCACACCGTGGTCCTGGGCTCCGGCGCGGTGCCGCTGGACGTGCTGGAGGAACAGGTCGACGCCTGGATCGCGGCCGGGGGCGGGGCACCGCAGTAGGCAAGTCCACCATGTGAGTTATGCTTGATAAGGACGGCTGGCATTCAAAGAAGTTGCCGTCGTATTGAGCCTGAGATTGTGTTGCCTCAGAGACTCGGTCCCAGACTTTAATCACGCTGACTCTTGACCTTGGGCGGGCAGATCGCATCTATGCGATCCATCACCCCTCCGGCTGCCTCGGCGACCGGACGCACGGCGGGCCCTTATGGGGTCCGCCGTTGCATTTTCTGGCGGGCGGCATGCGGACTAATGTCTACGTCGATGGCTTCAATCTCTACTACGGATGTCTCAAGGGCACGCCGCATAAGTGGTTGGACCTTGAAGCGCTCTTTGACCGGGTTTTGCCGAACAACACCATTGAGTGCATCCACTATTTCACTGCTCGCGTGGAAGCCCGACCGAACGACCCAGATGTGGCAGTGAGGCAGGCGACCTATCTGCGTGCGCTCTCTACTTTGCCGCGAGTTCGAGTTCATTACGGGACGTTCTTGGCGTCTCCCGTGCGGGCACCAGTCTTGGAGTGCGATGCGAACGGAAAGCCCATCCGGCAGAACGGGAAACTCGTCGTGAAACGAAAACCGAACGGCGCCGTCCAGATGGAATGGGTTCACAAGACCGAGGAGAAAGGGTCTGACGTCAATCTCGCCGCCCATCTGCTGCGAGATGCCCTCAAAGGCGTAGTGCCGTGTGCAGTCGTGGTGTCGAACGACTCCGATCTCCTCATGCCGGTCCACATGGCGCAGATTGACGGAGGGATCGTCGTGGGCCTTGTGCCTCCTCGGCCTCAGGGAAGCGCGGAGCTCAAGCGGATGGCTAACTTCAAACGTGACATCCGTCCCCATCACTTGGCAGCCTCACAGTTTGCCGATGTCCTGCAAGATGCTGTGGGACTGATCACCAAGCCAAATACTTGGTGATATGCCGTTCACCGTGACCGTCCTGACCATGTTCCCCGAGGCCTTTCCGGGCCCGCTCGGCGTGTCCCTCATCGGCACGGCCTGGCGCGAGCGGGGGCTGTGGGGCCTGGAAACAGTGGACATTCGGAACTTTTCCGAAGATAAGCGCGGCTTCCTGGACGACACCCCCGCGGGTGGCGGCCCCGGACAGGTGCTGAAAGCGGACGTGGTGGCCCGGGCTCTCGACAGCCTTTCAGGTCCGCCCCGGCCGCTTTTGTACATGAGCGCACGCGGTCGACCCCTGACGCAGGCGCGAGTGAAAGAGTGGGCCAAGACGGACGGCATCGTCGTCCTGTGCGGCCGGTTCGAGGGGGTGGACCAGCGGGTGCTCGACGCCCGGGGGTTCGAGGAGGTCAGCGTCGGAGACGCGGTTCTCGCCGGTGGCGAGGCGGCGGCGATGGTGCTGATCGAGGCGTGCGTACGACTGATCCCCGGTGTTCTGGGCCAGGCGATGAGCCTGAGTTCCGAGAGCTTCGAGGATGGTCTTCTGGAGCATCCGCAGTTCACCCGACCGCGGACGTTCGAGGGGATCGATATTCCGGAGGTCCTCCTGTCCGGCGACCACAAGCGCGTGGCCGCCTGGCGTCAGGCCCAGAGGGAAGAGACGACCCGGGAACGACGGCCAGACCTCTGGGCGGCGCATCTGGATCAAAGACCCGCGGAACCCTCCGCCAAATCACAGCTAAAGAGCAAAAAAGCTCGAGGAGAATAGACCATGGCCAACATCCTTCAGACCCTGGAGGCCGAAGAGAAGGCGCGGTTGATCGAAAAGCGTTCGATCCCCGACTTCCAGCCCGGCGACACCCTGCGCGTCAACGTCCGCATCAAGGAAGGCGAGCGTGAACGCATCCAGGCCTTCGAGGGCGTCTGCATCGCCCGCGCCGGCGGCGGCGTGAACGAGAACTTCACGGTCCGGAAGATCAGCTTCGGCGAGGGCGTCGAGCGCGTCTTCCCGATCCTGTCGCCCAACATCGAGTCCATCGAGGTCAAGCGTCGCGGCGTCGTCCGTCGCGCCAAGCTCTATTACCTGCGCGATCGTCGCGGCAAGTCGGCCCGCATCGCCGAGCGCCAGACCGTGCGCCCCGCCAAGGGCGTCGTCGTGCCGGAAACCGGCAAGGCCGAAGTCCCGGCGACCGACGAGGCATGATGCTTGGGGCTACCGCCCTTCGGGCTACTTGAGCCCATCGGAAATCGGGCCCCGGCGGAAACGTCGGGGCCTTTTTCTATCGAGGCCGTACACCCGTGAACTGATCCGGGCGCAGGTGTCTCCGCGTGAACCGCGCTTCGGCGATCGCACCATTGAAATAGTTAACCCGGTTGATCCGTGTGCCGACCGACGCCCGCCCGGGCCCCTGGGGCGTGAAGGCGATCCCGGCCTCGCCCTGCAATTCCCCATCGACGAACGCCCGATAGGTCGTCCCGTCACAGGTCTGGGCGACGTGATACCAGCGGCCGACCGGATGCCGCTTCTCTGGAAACAGCAGGGTCTGGTTGTAGGTCGGCCCCTTCACGAAGGTGTCCAGCGCCCACTGGTCGCCATAGACGCGGATCTCGAACAGGAAGCGGGTGCCGACCGGGGTTTCGCCCGGCGCGACGACCTCGTCGGATTGCAGATGCAGCCAGCGTTGCTCGAAGGCTCCGCCGTCCGGCCGGAACACGGCCTCGAAGGCGAAGGTGGCCGCCCCCGCCAGAGGATGGGCCCCGATGAACAGGGCGTCGTCGACGCCGTCGAACCGCATCGCCCCGTGCGGGGTCGGCCCCTCGATCCGCTCCGGCGCGCCCTCGATCGTCAGGGGCGCGGCGATGCTGTCCAGATCGCCGAACCGCCAAACGGTCTGTCCGGCCGCCGCGTCCTGCCAGGTCGCGCACCCGGCCAGAGGCAGACCTGCCAGCCCCAGGGTCACGGCGCGGCGATCCGGCGTCATGGCGCGGCCGACCCTTCCAGCGCCTCGATCAGATCGCCCATGTTCCGCACGAAGGCCTCGGTCGAGACGCCCTCCACGGGATAGTCGGTGTTCCACGGTGAGGTGTCGTGCAGGTCGCCGACGCGGGTGATCCTGTATTCGCCGCCCACCGGCGTGGCCGGTCCCGGGCCGATATAGGGGTTGGACGTCGCCCTCAGGGGCGTCGGCCAATACCCCCGCGTGTTCAGGGCCGCGACCAGCTCTCCGGCCCGGCGCGCGGCGGGCGGCCGGGCGCGCCGCGTGGCCGTGCCCATGTCCTGCCAGGACACGTCCCTCAGGGTAAAGTATTTCGGCAGGGTCCGGGTGCCGGCACGCGCCAGCAGGGGCGATCCGGCGCTGACCTGTTCCGGCGTCTGGGCCGCCAGGGTCGCGTACTGCTCACGCAGACCAGCGACGTTCAGTGTACGGAATGATCCATAGTGGACCAGGGTGTCGTTGGGATTCCGGTCGGCATAGTATTCGCCGTTGACGACGTTCGAGCCGCGCCGGTGGATATACCATGGCTGGTTCGTGCCCGGCTCGATGAAGGTCGGGTGGGTCCGTCCGTTCAGGCGCAACTCGGGCGGCAGGGCGACCGAGTCCAGCCAGTCCAGCGCCTCCGGCACGCGCGCGATGTATCTCCGGTCGCCGGTCAGGCGATAGAAGTTGAGCAGCTGCTGGACATTGTTCGCCGTGGTGTGGGTCGTCAGGGCCTCGGGCTCATAGGTCCGCGCCGCCGACGGTTTCAAACTGTCGGGGTAATGCTGCAGCCCCCATCCGGCCTGGGGCGCGGGCTGCTGGGTTTGCAGCACGATGTCCATGCCCCTGCGGATCGTCGACAGCACCCGGTCGCGGGTCAACCCCCGTCCCTCGCGGCCAGAATTCAGGGAGAGGGGCGCCAGCCGATTTCCCATCGTCTGATGGACGAAGATCAGGAACTCCAGGTTCTCCCCGGCCACATCGTCGTTGAAGGTGATCAGCCGCGTGTAGTCCGCCTGTCCGTGTACCCCCCCATCCTCGATGAAGGGAAAGCGCTGGGGCCAGCCGCCGTTCTCGTACTGGCTGTCCAGCACGAACCGCACGGCCCTTTGCAGCGGCGCCAGATAGGTCCGCTCGCCCTCCAGCACGAGCCTCAGCATCAGTTGCGACGCCTCGGAGGTCCCGGCGTCGTCGAAGGTGGCGTTGCCGTAGTCGCGGTGGAATTCCTCCATCCGCCAGGCGTTCTGGCCATAGGTCTCGTACCACTGGCGCAGACTGTCCTCGCCGGCCGTGTCGATGACATAGTTCCATCCGCCGGCCGGATGCTGACCCCGCACCAGGGCGTCGGCCGCCGACTTGGCCGCTTCCAGGAACTGCCGGTCGCCCGTGGCGTGATAGGCGTCGAGAAAGGCGTGACCCATGGTGCCGGTGCCGGGGGGCTGGACCCAGATCATGGTCGGGGCCGCCTCCAACTCGCCCCAGCGGCGCGAAAAGTCCGGCAGATAGGTCCAGACATATCCACCCTCGACCGCCGCCTCGTCGGTCATGAAGGCCGCCGCCCGCTTCATCGTCGCTAGGATGGCCGCGCGGTCGGGCGTGGACTGAGCGACGGCCGGCGTCGCTGCGAAGGCCACCGTCGAGGCCAGAAACACTCGTCGATCCAACGAGAACCCAACACGCCCTCCCTTCCGCTCATCCCCGCGAAAGCGGGGATCCAGTGTTTTGGAAGATGAGCCCTCCAAGAGGGTCGATCGGTTCATCCCAGACACCGTGCCTCGCGAAAGAACTGGGTCCCCGCTTTCGCGAGGATGAGCGGAAAAGAAGCGTAAGCCAGCCTCGACCTTACAGCATTGACACCGGTTTCCAAGCGTGGCCGATCCGGGTCACGCCTCGGCCGCCGGCAGCTCCAGCATGGCCTTCAGCCCTCCCAGATCGCTGGCCGCCAGCGTCAGCCGCCCGCCATAGGCGCGCGTCAGGTCCTCCACGATCGACAGGCCGAGGCCGGACCCCGGCGCGTCCTCGTCCAGTCGCGTCCCCCGCTGCAGCACCGCCGCGCGCTGATCCTCGGGGAGACCCGGTCCGTCGTCCTCGACCACGGCGATCATCTGGCCCAGGCCGCTGGCCCCCGCCGAGACCCGCACCCGGCGCGTCGACCATTTGCAGGCGTTCTCCATCAGATTGCCCAGGATCTCCTGCAGGTCCTGCCGCTCGCCCAGGAAGGCCAGATCGTCGGGCGCGCGCCAGTCGATCTCTACGTCCTTGGACTGGAAAACCCGCTCCAGCATGACCGCCAGCTCGTCGACGACCTCGCCCACCGGGGTCCGCTCGCCCAGACCGTGGGCGGCCCGGGCCGCGGCGCGGGCGCGACGCAGGTGGTGATCCACCTGGCCTTTCATGATCTCCGTCTGCCTGCGGACGATATCGGCCAGCGGCCCCGTCTGCCCCTCCGCCTCGGCCAGCATGACCGACAGGGGCGTCTTCAGCGCATGGGCCAGGTTGCCGACATGGGTCCGCTGGCGATCGACCACTTCCTGATTGTGGTCCAGCAGGCGGTTCACCTGCTGGGCCAGGGGCTGAATCTCGATCGGATAGGCCTGTTCGATCCGGGCGGCCCGGCCCTTGCGGACGTTGGCGATCTCGTTCCTCAGCCCGAACAGCGGCCGCAGTCCCACCTGCACCTGCAGGAAGACCGCGATGACCAGGCCGACGCCCAGCGCCAGAAGCGCGATCCAGACATAGGTGGCGAACTCGCGGGTGTCGGCCTCGATGTCGGACCGGTCGATCCCTGCCATGAAGACCAGGGGCTGGGCCCGGCCGGGCAGGGTCTTCAGACTGGCGGCGATGCGCAGCGGCTGGCGCTGGGGCGCGTCCAGGATGCCGGGGTCGTTGTAGGTGATCAGCGCCCCGTCGCTGCCTTCCAGCCGGGCGGGCAACTCTGGCGCGATGAACAAGGTCTCGCCCGCCAGAGAGGGCGATCGGGCGATCATCCGCACCTGACCGCCCGTCGTGATCTCGCCGACCATCCAGTATTTGCCCGACAGGCCGCGCAGGGTCGGGGCGTCCTTGATCTCGGCCACGGTGACGCCCTCCGGGGTCACAGAGGTGGCGATCACCACCTCGTCGATGGTGTCGCCCAGCATGTCGCCCAGCCGGCGAAAGGCGCTCTCCTGATACTGGGTGGTCAGGATCCAGCCGGTGGCCGCCAGGGCCACGACGATCCAGGCCGAGGCCAGCCAGATCAGGCGACGTGTCAGGCTGCGGCCCGGTCGGCCGATGTAGCGGCCCCAGCCGGCGCCGGCCTCGTCGGTCACGCCGCCTCGGTCTCGCCCGCCAGCGGCGTCAGGCGATAGCCCAGACCCCGCACCGTCTCGATCCGCTCGGACCCGACCTTCTTCCTCAATCGCCCGATGAAGACCTCGATGGTGTTGGAATCCCGGTCAAAGTCCTGATCGTAGAGATGCTCGACCAGTTCGGTGCGGCTGATGACCCGGCCCTGATGCATCATCATATAGTGCAGCAGCCGGTACTCCAGCGACGTCAGCCTCAGCGGCTCGCCGTTCACCGTCGCCCGCGCCGCCTTGGGATCCAGCCGCAAGCCCCCGCAAGACAGGGTCGCCGAGGCGATGCCCGCCGACCGCCGCAGAAGGGCCCGCAGCCGCGCCAGCAGCTCCTCGGTGTGGAACGGCTTGGTCAGATAGTCGTCGGCCCCGGCGTCGAAGCCGGAGACCTTGTCCGACCAGGCGCCGCGCGCCGTCAGGATCAGCACCGGCGTGGTCTTGCCGTCGCGCCGCCAGCGTTCCAGGACCGACACCCCGTCGATCTTGGGCAGGCCGAGGTCCAGCACCACCACGTCATAGGGCTCGGTGTCGCCCAGGAAGTGGGCCTCCTCGCCGTCGGGCGCATGATCCACGGCATAGCCGGCGTCGCCCAGCGCCTGTTTCAGCTGGCGCGAGAGGTCGGCGTCATCCTCGACGAGCAGAACTCGCATCGTTGGTCTTCTTTCCTCAGAGGCGCGCGTCGACGGCGATGTCGATGATCTGCCCGTCGCGCTCGAAACGGAACACATAGGTGGTGCCGCGCAGCCCCAGCGATCCGACGAAGCGCGCGCCGCGGGCCCGGCTCTGGGCGATCGACTGGGCCTGGGCTTCGCTCATCAGGCGCGGCCGTTCGGCCTCGCCCCGGTCGCGGCCACCCCGCGACCCGCGATCCTGCAACAAGGATCCTCCCGCCAGGCCGACGGCCGCCAGCGCGTCGCTGCGCAGGTCCAGCGGACCGCGCGCCTGGGCTTGCGCCACGCCCAAGGGAGCGGCGGCGATCAGGGCGGCGAGGGTGAGGACGATCGGGCGGGACATGGGGGTCTTATAGGCGGAGCGGCCGTGAACAGCGGCTGAACGCGGACCTTAGAGAGGTTTAACCTGACTGGAAATCCGGCTCGCCCCGCCGATGAACGGGGGCTGACGCGCGGTGTTCAGATCGGGCTCAGCCGGGATCGGCTCCTATCGGGTCAACGCAGCCGATCCGGTTGCGGCCTGCCGAAGTGAAGGAGTGTTCCGATGAAAGAGCTGCTCGTCCCCGCCCTCGTCCTGGCCGCGGCATCCGCCGTCGCCCTGCCCGCCGCCGCCCAGTCTTATGGTCCCCGCGCCCAGGTTCAGGCCCAGGGCTATTGGCAGCCGATCAATGTGCGCCAGACCAATCTGGACCGCCGCATCGACCAGGGCCTCCGCAACGGCCAGCTCAGCCGGCGCGAGGCGGTTCGCCTTCGCGGTGAATTCAACAGCCTGCTGCGGCTCGAGGCCAACTATCGCCGGGGCGGACTGACCGCCTGGGAGCGCGCCGATCTCGACCGTCGCTTCGATCGTCTCTCGGCCCAGATCCGCGTCGAGCGTCGCGACCGCGACAACCGTCGCTACTAGGTTTCAAGCCTTCGGGCGGCCATGACACAGCCCTCCCAGCCGGCCGTCCGTGAGAGGGGCGCGATCCACCAGGGTCGCGCCCTTTTCTCATGTCCCAGCCTTCAGACGGAGAGCCGCAGCCGGCTCTCTATCACCGTCACCGCCGACCCTCGGATCAGCACCCGATCGCCCCGCATCTCGGTCTCGAACCGCGCCCCGCGTCCCGGATAGGCCTGGACGAACCGCAGCGTCGCCTGCCCCAGCTTGTCCGAGAACAGCGGCGCCAGCCCGCACCGCGCGGACCCCGTCGCGGGGTCCTCCTCGACGCCGCAGCCGGGGCCGAAGAAGCGATCGACCACATCGTGGTCCTCGCCCGACGACGTCCGGGCGGCCACCACCACCTGCCCCTGCTCCAGACAACCGCCGCCGAACGGCAGCACCGCCCCGGCGCGCGGGCGCAGGTTCCGCACCGTCCCGGCGTCGGCCATGACCGCGATCAGATACCGGCTTTCCCACGCCTCGACCGGCTCGGCCCCCAAAGCCTCGGCCAGGCCCGCCGGGACCGGGACCTGCTTCAGGGGATCGGCCGGAAAATCCATCTCATAGCCGCCGCCCAGCCGCCGGATCGTCAGCGGTCCCGACGCCGTGTCGAAGGTCAGGACCTCGGCCCGGTTCCCGAGCTCGGTCCACAGCGTATGGGCCGCCGCCAGGGTCGCGTGCCCGCACAGAGGCACCTCCTTGGCGGGGGTGAACCACCGCAGATCGAACCGCGCCTGATCGGGGCCGATCCTCAGGAAGGCGGTCTCGGAGTGGTTGTTCTCGGCCGCCAGCGCCTGCATCCATCCGTCGTCGGGCCAGGCCTCCAGCGGTTCCACAACGGCGGCCGGATTGCCCATGAAGGGGTGTTCGGCGAAGGCATCGACGGTCCATTGGCGCATGGTGCCTTTTTAGAGGAGCGGACGGTTTACCCCAACCGTGCGGTTCAACTTCCGGTGCCGTCGCGCCCCTCGCTTGCCCTGATCGGCCGAAGCGCCCTAGCAATCCTCCTTCACCTGCCGGGCTGCCGCGCGGGACGACGGAGAGGTCTGGACGTGGCGAGGGGTCGGGACAGCCGCAGGGAGAAGGCGACATGAGCGGCCGATCCCTGGCCATCCTGGGCGCCGGTGGTCACGCCCGCGTCGTCGCCGACTGCGCCGAACAGGCGGGATGGAGCGGCATCGTCTTCTTCGACGGCTCCGACCTGCCGCCGCCGCCCGGGCCCTGGCCCCTGGTCGGCACGCCGGCGGACCTGATGGCGCGCCTCGCCGAGTTCGACGGCGTCATCGTGGGCATCGGCGACAATGCCGAACGTCTGGACCGGCACAGGCGACTGAGCGAGGCGGGGGCCCGGATGGTCGGCCTAATCCACCCGCGCGCGAGCGTCAGCCCTCATGCCGAGGTCGGGGAAGGCTCCGTCGTCCTGGCCGGTGCCTGCGTGGGCGTCGGCGCAAGGCTGGGTCAGGCCGTGATCGTCAACACCAATGCCACGATCGAGCACGACGACGACCTCGCCGACGGCGTCCATGTCTCGTCGGGCGCCGTGCTGGCCGGGGGCGTGCGCGTGGGCGAGCGGGGCTGGATCGGGGCCGGGGCCGTCGTTCGCCCGGGCGTGGTACTGGGTCGCGACGTGCGCGTCGGGGCCGGCGCCGCCGTCGTCGCGCCCGTCGCTGACGGCCTGACCGTCGTCGGCGTGCCCGCCCGCCGCCTGGATCATTGAGCCCGGCCCTCCGGTCGTCGAAACCGCATGATGTTCGCCATATCGGGGTTTCGGGCGGGCGATTCTTCTCCTAGCGTGCGATCCCATGATCCTGTCGACGTCCTCGGGAGACTTCCCCATCCCGCCCGACGTGGCGAGCCGGCTGCCGCAGGTGCCGCCGGTCCCGGACCCGACCGAGCCGAACTATCGCAGGAAGAAGCGCGAGTTCACCGAATGGCTGGACTCCTCGCCCGAGCACGCCATCGGCTTCGAGCGCCTGCGTCGCTGGCATCTGGTCCAGGACGAACTCGCCCGCCAGGCCATGACCGAGGGCCGCGCCTTCGTCGTCAACGACGACGGCCTGGACTGATGTGAAGAAGCGGACCAAGTCCTGCGAAGCGCTTTCAGGCGCGAAGCAGGATGGTGGAGCCGAGGGGAGTCGAACCCCTGACCTCGTCATTGCGAACGACGCGCTCTACCAACTGAGCTACGGCCCCTGGCCAACCGGACCGGGGTCGCGGCGTGACGGAGAGGGCGCGACATAGGCGGGCCGGACGGCCGGTGTCAACGGCCCGGAAGGTTCTCCGACGTCCCAACCGGCGTTTTCAGAACGGCAGCAGGTTGCGCTGGCGGCTATAGGCCATGGTGCCGACATTGGCGCCCAGCCGCAGGCCCACGCCCGTCCGCACCGGGGCCAGGACGATGCCGTCCGCGCGCTGGTAGTTCACGCCCACCCCGCCGACCAGATAGGCCGACCCCTCGACCCCCGGATAGCGGCGATAGATGGCGTCGGGCGCGTACAGGCCATAGCACAGGGTGAAGACCCGGCTGGCGTTCCCGCCCACGTCCCAGCCGACCGAAATTCCCTGCCAGAACACCTCTTGGGACGCCGACAGGTCCTTCATGTGCAAGGCGCCCCGGCCATAGCGCAGGCCGACGACGGCGGCGCCGGCCGCTTCCTCGCCGGCGATGTAGGCGGTGGGGCGGTCGCCCTGGTCGGCGAAGATCCGCTCGATCGCGGCCCCCATGGCCTCGGCGGCGATGCCCAGTTCGCGCGATCCGGCCGCGACCAGTTCGTCGGCGGTATAGGCCTGGGCGTTGGCGTCCGATGAGATCGGATAGGCCGGCTCGGCCGGCTGGCGCGGCTGGGTCGCGCAGGCCCCCAGCGAGGCGGCGGCGGTGGCGGCGAAGCCGGTCTGGATCAGCTGGCGGCGGTGCATGAAAGGTCTCCTGGTCGCGTCTCGACAGGGTCTGCGACCTTTGAGTCAGCCTTGCGGCGGCAAGGTTAACGGGTCGCTAATCCTCCCCCGTCGGGGGAGGTGGATGCGTAGCGCAGCGAAGCAGACAGAGAGGGCTCGCAGCGCACGCCGATTTCCGCGCTCGAGCAGCGAGCGCCCGCGGCGCGAGCGGTAGCGCCCCCTTTCAATGCTTGTCCGTCTTGGCGGTCAGCCAATCCATGAGCGCCAGCAGCACGCCCGAGACGACGAACGTCAGATGGATGATCACGCCCCACATCATGGCCGGCTCGTCCAGCGGATAGCCGGGCTTGCCAATGTTCATGAAGGTCTTGAGCAGCTGGATGCCCGAGATCGCCACGATGGAGGCGATCAGCTTCATCTTCAGGCCCGAGAAGTCGACCGTGCCCATCCACGGCGGCCGGTCGGTCTCGCCGTCCAGATCCAGCTTGGACACGAAGTTCTCATAGCCCGAGAACATGACGATCAGCAGCAGATTGCCCGCCAGCGACAGGTCGACCAACGTCAGCACCGCCAGGATCGCGGCGTTGGAGTCCATCCGCTGGCCGATCACGAAGGCCTGGGGCAGGTAGTAGACCAGGTCGGTCACGAACACCGCCAGCAGCATGAACAGCGCCAACGCCAGTCCCAGATAGAAGGGGGCCATCAGCCAGCGCGAGCGGAACAGCAGCCGCTCGAACGCGGTCTCGATCCCCGGCTTGGTGCCCATCGGATTACCCCCTCAGACGCGCCCCCAGCTTGTCCGCGGCGGCGACGACCTTGGCCGACAGTGCCTCGATATCGGCGTCCGTCAAGGTGGCTTCGCGCGGCTGCACCACGACTTCCAGGGCGATCGACTTCGATCCTTCCGGAACGCCCGCGCCGCGATAGACGTCGAACACCCGGACCTCCGCGATCAGCGCCTTGTCGACCCCGGCCACGGCCCGGACCAGGTCGCCCGCCGCCCGGCCGTCCTCGACCACGAAGGCGAAGTCCCGCGTCAGCGGCATCAGATTGGGCAGGTCGGCGCTGCCGCGCGCCTTGGTCGCCCCGGTCTTGGCCTTGGGCTCGGGCACGGCGTCCAGCACGATCTCGAAGGCCAGCATGTGCCCATCGGCGTCCAGCGCCTTCAGCACGCGCGGATGCACGGCGCCGAACTCGGCCACCACGGTCTTGGGTCCCAGCTGCAGCCGCGCCGCCCGGCCCGGATGCCACCAGTCAAGGTTCTGGCCCTGAGCCAGCTGCATCGCGGCGACCGGCGCGCCGATCTGTTCCAGCAGGGTCATCAGATCCGCCTTCAGGGTGAACAGGGCGTCGTCGCCCGTGCCCGCCCAGTGGCGGGTGGAACGCGCGCTGATCAGGCCCGCGATCACCGTCCTCTGATCGTTCGGCCCGTCGCCCAGATAGATCGGCCCGATCTCGAACAGGGCCACGTCGCCGTGCCCGCGCGCCGCGTTCCTCGCCGCCGCCTGGATGAGATTGGGCAGGGCCGAGGGCCGCATGCAGTCCAGATCCGACGCGATCGGGTTGTCGACCACCAGCCGCTCGTCGCCGCCGCCGAACATCGTGGCGATGTCCCGGCGCGTGAACGACCAGGTCACGGCCTCGGCATAGCCCATGGCCGCCAGCGCCCGACGCGCGATCCGCACGCGGGCCTGACGCGGGTTCAGCACGCCTCGGCTGGGGGCGCCCTGATCGGGCAGGGGGGTGTCGGGCAGGTGATCGTAGCCGTGGATGCGCGCGACCTCCTCGACCAGGTCGGCCTTGCCCTCCACGTCGCGCCGCCACGACGGCGGGGTCACGGTCCAGGGCGCGGCCGCGCCCGCCGGTGCCGCCGCGATATGGAAGCCCAGCTGACCCAGGATCGTCCCGATCCGGTCGTCCTCCAGTTGAAGGCCAGACAGCCGCTTCACATAGGCGGGGTCGAAGGCGAAGGGGGTGGGGTCGGCCGGGGCCTGTCCCGCCAGAACCACTTCGGACGGCTCGCCGCCGCACAGGTCCAGGATCAGCCGCGTCGCCAGCTCCAGTCCCGGCACGACCGAGGCGGGGTCCACCCCGCGCGCGAACCGGTACTGGGCGTCGGAGGTGATCGTCAGCGTCCGGCCCGTCTGGGCAGTCACGATCGGATCGAACCAGGCGCTTTCCAGGAAGACATCGACCGTGTCCTCGTCGCACCCGGTCGAGACTCCGCCCATGACGCCGCCCAGGCCGATGGGACGTTCCCCGCCCGCGTCGGCGATGACGCACATGGCCGGTTCGGCCGCATAGGTCCTGCCGTCCAGGGCGATGATCTGCTCGGCCGTGCCGGCCGCGATACGGTCCGCCCCGGCCGAGACCTGGCCGCCGCGCACCACGATCTCGGTGCCGACCAGCTTGGCGACGTCATAGACGTGCAGTGGCCGCGCCCGGTCATAGGCGATCAGATTCGTCACATCGACCAGCCGGTTGATCGAGCGCAGACCGATGGCCTGCAGCCGCGTCTGCAGCCAGGCCGGGGACGGCCCGTTCTTCACGCCCCGGATCACCCGCCCGGCGAACACCGGGCACATCTCCGGT
Organism: Brevundimonas subvibrioides; assembly: GCA_002280475.1. Classification (GTDB taxonomy): domain Bacteria; phylum Pseudomonadota; class Alphaproteobacteria; order Caulobacterales; family Caulobacteraceae; genus Brevundimonas; species Brevundimonas aurifodinae. The sequence continues at coordinate 75,696 of NCEB01000007.1, read as the reverse complement.
GCCTCGATCCGCACGGTGATCGGCGAGGGGAAGGCCCCGCGCACCACCGCGATGTCGAAATGCTTGAGCGTGCCGACGCCCGCCGCCGCCAGATCGCGCGCGATGCCGGCCACGCCCAGCCAGTCGGGCCGGTTCGGCGTCACTTCGAAATCGATCACCGGCTCGGCCCCGAACAGCTGCGCCACAGGCGTGCCGACCGGGATTTCCGGCGGCAGTTCCTGGATGCCGTCGCTCTCGTCAGACAGCTGCAGCTCCGACGCCGAACACAGCATGCCGTTCGAGACCACGCCCCGCACCGGCTTCTCGACCAGGGTCACGCCCAGGCCGGGCACCCAGGCCCCGATCGGCGCATAGATTGTCGTCAGTCCGGCCCGCGCGTTGGGCGCGCCGCAGACGATCTCCTTCATCCCGTCCACCGTCTCGACCTGACAGACCTGCAGCCGGTCGGCGTTCGGATGGCGCTCGGCCGAGACGATCCTGGCCACGGTGAAGGGGGCCAGGGCCACCGTCGGATCGGCGACATGCTCGACCTCCAGCCCGGCCATGGTCATCGCGTCGGCGACTTCGGCGGCCGTCGCGGTGGTTTCCAGATGGTCCTTCAACCAGGACAGGGTGAACTTCACGGTCTCAGGACTCCCGGCGGGTCAGCAGGGCGGTGAAGCCATCCACAAAGGCGTCGTTCCCGGCGAACCCGACGCCCATGAACAGACAGCCTTCGAACGAGCATCCCGGCAGGGCGATGCAGCCCGCCATCATCGGCCCGGCCGCCCGCAGGAACAGGTTGCGCACGTCGCCCGAGGTGTCGCCCATGTTGCAGTTCTCGAAACGCGTGTCCTGCATCGGGGCGACGACGCAGGGCCCTACGATCACGCAATCGATGAACCTCCGGTCCGAGACCCCCAGGCCGCTGGCGTTCGCGGCCTCGGCCAGGCGCGACAGGGGCACGCGCACCTTCTCGAACACCACACGCGTGGCCAGGTTTTCGGGCGTCGGCCCCGTGTTGGCGAGATCATACATGGGTCAGCTCAGTCCGCTGGCGGGGTTGGGGGCGGAGAACGCCGAGAAGCCGTAGTGCGCCAGCCAGCGCACATCGGCCTCGAACATGGGGCGCAGGTCCGGCACGCCGTATTTCAGCATGGCCAGCCGGTCGACGCCCATGCCGAAGGCGAAGCCCTGCCACTGGTCCGGGTCGATGCCGCAGGACCGCAGCACATTGGGATGCACCATCCCGCAGCCCAGGATCTCCAGCCAGTCGTCGCCCTGGTTCAGCACCAGCTTGCCGCCATTCTCGGGCTTTGGCCGGTCGCAGCGGATGTCCATCTCGGCCGAGGGCTCGGTGAAGGGGAAATGATGCGGGCGGAACCGGGCATCCACATCGTCCAGCTCGAAGAACCGCGCCACGAACTCCTTAAGGGTCGTCTTCAGATGACCCATGTGGATGTCCCGGCCGATCACCAGGCCTTCGATCTGGTGGAACATGGGGGTGTGGGTGGCGTCGGAATCCTTTCGGAAGGTCCGGCCCGGCGCGATGATCCGGATCGGCGGCTGCTGGCTCATCATGGTGCGCACCTGCACCGGCGACGTGTGGGTCCGCAGCACCTTCCTCTCGCCCGTCTCGGGATCGGGCTTCAGGAAGAAGGTGTCGTGCATCTCTCGCGCCGGGTGTTTGGGCGGAAAGTTCAGGGCGGTGAAGTTGTGGAAGTCGTCCTCGATGTCCGGGCCTTCCGCGACGGCAAAGCCCATCCCGGCGAAGACGGCGATCATCTCGTCCATCACCTGCATGGTGGGATGAACCCCGCCCTTCCTGCGCGGCCGGGCCGGCAAGGTGAGGTCGACGTGCTCGGCGGCCAGACGCGCGTCCAGTTCGGCGGCCTCCAGCTCGGCCTTCTTGCCCCCGATCGCCGCGGTGACCCGGTCGCGCAGGCCGTTGATGACCGGTCCCTGCTCGCGCCGCTCCTCGGGGCTCATCGCTCCCATGCCCTTCAACAGGCCCGAGATCGCGCCCGTCTTGCCCAGGGCCGCGACGCGCACCGCCTCCACCTCGGCCACGGTCGTGGCCGCGCCGATGGCGTTGATCAGATCGAGTTCGAGTGTGGCGAGGTCGGTCATGTCGCGGATCGTCTAGCGGGTGATCGCCCGCTCAGAAAGCCCCGACGACGGGGTGATCTGGTCCCGGCGGGTCGCTTCCCCATCTGTGGCGCCTCTCCCATCCAAAGAAGGCCGCCCGTCATGGCTCAGAGAACCGTCGTCTCCCCCGCCGCGCCGCATGCCCTTTATGAGCACCACCGCTATTCGCCCGCCATCCGCAGCGGCGACCTGCTGTTCGTGTCCGGCCAGGTGGGCGCGCGCCCCGACGGCTCTCCCGAACCCGATCTCGCCGCCCAGGTCCAGCTCGCCTATGACAACCTCAACGGCGTTCTGGCGGCCGCGGGCGCGAGCTTCGCCGACGTCGTGGACGTGACCCTGTTCATGGTCGATCCCGACGCGATCTTCGAGACCATCTGGCCGGTCCACGTCGCGAACTGGGGCGAAGCGCCCTATCCGAACATCACCGCCGTGGGCGTCACATGGCTCGCCGGCTTCCAGTTCGAGATCAAGGTCATCGCCCGCGTTCCGACCTGACGGCCGGCCCCCGGCTTCAGCCCCGCTCGCCGTACTCCTGCCGGTACGGCATCTCCTGCCGATAGGGCATGCCCTCGCCGGTGTCTCCGGGCGGCAGGTCGCCGTAGTAGCCGGTGGGCGGCGCGACCTGGACCGGCGCGGGCGGATAGGTCTGCGGCTCGGGCAGGGCCGAATAGCCGTATCCAGCATCGTGGCCGCCCGAGTATCCGCCCCGCGCCTCGGCGTAGCCGCCGATATAGGCGCTGCTCTCGCTGTAGCTTTCGCGCATGCTGTAGGACGAACCCGAAGCGCCGTAGCCATGACCGCCGCCATAACCAGACCCGCCGCCGTAACGATGGCCCTCATAGCCGCCGCACCGGTCGCGGCAAGGCGGCGGCGGGGCTGGCGGCAGGTCGCAGCCGCCGCACCGGTCGGTAGTGACATAGCGACGTCCGAAGCCCGCGACGCGATATCCGAACGGCCGGCTGGGCCCGTATCCGGGTCCGCTGACATAGACGTAGCCGTAGCCTCCGCCATAGCCGTAGCCGCCCGGATCGACGCCGCCCGACCCGACCGCGACCATGCCGCCATGGCCGCCGCCATAGGTGCGCGAGACGCCACCGACGTCATAGGCGCGTGCGTTGATGGAGGCCCCGGCGCCCGCACCGGCATAGGCGCTGGCGTTCGCATTGGCGTTGGCATTCACATTGACATTGATGTTGCCGCCATAGTGGCCTCCCCCGCCACCGCAGCCACCCCGGCACCCGCCGCCCGGATGACCCCCTCCGTGCCCGCCTCCGGGATGTCCACCGCCGCCCGGGCGTTCTCCAGCGAAGACAGGGGCGGCGGCCAGCACCATCAGGGCGGCCAGGAACGAGATCACGACAGAGGGAAAGCGGTCGAACACGGGGGGCACTCCACAGGCGGCGACAGGCCACCCTAGGTCCCGAATCCGCGCTTGGGTTCCGGATGCTCCCCCGGCGCGAGAGATCCCCGCGAGACGTGGTTAAACTTCGCGTTCATGGCGTGAAGCCTGGCCTCAGCGGTCGTAGAGGTAGGGCCCGCTCCCACAGTCGCAGTCCCGCCGATAGTCGCCTCGATGGTCGGGTCCCCGGGGCGCCCGATCGTCGTTGTAGCCATAGGCGTCGTGATAGCCGCGCCCCGGCGGGCTCGACCACCGCGTCCAGCGGTTGCCCGTGCTGTAGCCATATCGCCCGCCGCGATCATGGCCATAGCCGTATCCCTGTCCGTATCGGCTCGGCGGCCGATAGGCGCGCGGATCACCATAACCCTGTCCATAGCCGTAGTCGCCACCGTAGCCATCGCCGCCATGCGCCGGTGCCGGCCCGTTGACGCGCCCGGTCGCCGCATATCCCGTCGCCGCATAGGCCCGGCCGTCCCATTCGGTCAGGCCGCCGCCCCAGCTGCCGTGCGACTGGCCCCACGTCACCACCGGCGCGCGGTGGTAAGGCTGGCCCCACGTCTGGGCCGTCGCCGCGGACGCCAGCATTCCCGCGATCAGGGCTCCCGTCATCCAGACTGCGCGCATCCCGTCCTCCATGGCGTCGATGGAAAGGTTAACACGGTTCGGCGGCTTTCGTTCTCACGCCCCAACTCCGCGACGGATTGTCCCCATGTCCACACAAGATGTTGATGCTGGGGATCGTTAATCATCTAGCGGTAGCGTCGGCGACAATTCTGGGCTTGGATGGTCCAGACACTTCCAACCCCTGTTCGCCTCGGTCATCGCCATGAACGCTCACGTCTCGATCACGCCCGCCCCCGCCGGCCTGTTGACGCCCTCGGCGGCCTACAAGCCGTTCCGCTATCCGTGGGCCTTCGACATGTGGAAGAAGCAGCAGCAGGTCCACTGGATGCCCGAGGAAGTGCCGCTGGGCGAAGACTGCAAGGACTGGGCGGCGAACCTGAACGACAAGGAGCGCAACCTCCTGACCCAGATCTTCCGCTTCTTCACCCAGTCCGACATCGAGGTCGCCGACAACTACATGGAGAAGTACGGCCGGGTCTTCAAACCGACCGAGGTGAAGATGATGCTGTCATCCTTCGCCAACATGGAGACCATCCACATCGCGGCCTACGCCCTGCTGCTCGAGACCATCGGGATGCCCGAGAGCGAGTTCGGGGCCTTCATGGAATACGAGGCCATGAAGGACAAGCACGACTACATGGGCCAGTTCGGGGTCGAGACCGAGGCCGATATCGCCCGCACGCTCGCCATGTTCGGCGGCTTCACCGAGGGGCTGCAGCTGTTCGCCAGCTTTGCCATGCTGATGAACTTCCCGCGCCAGAACAAGATGAAGGGCATGGGCCAGATCGTGTCGTGGTCGGTGCGCGACGAGAGCCTGCACTGCGATGGCATCATCAAGCTGTACCACGCCTTCAACAAGGAAACCGGCTGCGTCACCCCGGCCGTGGCGGACGACATCGTCGAATGCTGCCGCACCGTGGTGAAGCTGGAGGACAAGTTCATCGACCTGGCCTTCGAGGCCGGGGAGGTCCAGGGCATGACGCCCGAGGACATCAAGCAGTACATCCGCTTCATCGCCGACTGGCGCCTGCGTCAGCTCAAGCTGCCCGAGCTCTACGGCGTGAAGGAAAACCCCCTGCCGTGGCTGCAGTCGCTGCTGAGCGGCGTCGAACACGCCAACTTCTTCGAGGCCCGCGCCACCGAATACTCCAAAGCCGCCACCCAGGGCGCCTGGCACGGCGCGGACGGCGTCTGGGGCGAGTTCGACAAGCTGATGGCCCGTCGCGACATGAGCATGGTCGCGGGCTGAGGCAGCGGCGTCAGGCCGCCGACTTCCGCCTGGCCGGGGCCTTCCTGGACGTCGCCTTCTTCGGGGCGGCCTTGTTCGTCGGCGCGGCCGATCCCTTCAGGCTGTTCTTCAGGGCGGCCATCAGGTCGATGACATTGGTGTCGTCGGGCTCGGTCACATCGACCGTGCCTTTGCCGCCATTGGTCTTGGTCTTGATCATCTCGCGCAGCGCGTCGTCGTAGCGGTCCGTGAAGCCGGCCGGATCGAAGTCGGCCTCCTTCTGGGCGATGATGCGGGCGGCGATCTCGACCATGTAGCGCCACCTTGCCCTGCTTCTTCATGGCGTCGCGGATGACGGCGAAGGCCTCGACACCCGCGCCCTTGTCGGGGACGACGAAGAAGGGGGCGTCCCAGAACAGCCGGTCGATCTCGCTCTCGTCGACGAACGTGTCGATCGAGATGGTCTTGGTGCTCTCCAGCCTGACCTTGTCGAAGTCGGCGTCGTCGAACAGGACATATTCGTCCTTGGATACCTCATAGCCGCGCACCAGATCGCTGCGCTCGACCGGGCCGGTGTCCGGATCGGTCGGCACCATGCGGATGCGGTTGTTGGTGTCCGGGTTGATCAGGTGGAACCGCACATCGTTGGTCGCGGTGGTCGCGGTGAACAGCGCCACCGGACAGGTGACCAGCGACAGCTTCAGATGCCCCTGCCAGGTGGGTCGTGCGGCCATGATGAAATCTCCTCAGCCCCCGGAATGCGCGACGAAGCGTTGCGTTCGCACAGCGGGGCGTCGAAGCGGCTTCATGACTCTTTGTTCATGAACCGCCTCCGGCGATTGCGTCCGTGTAATCCCTGACTAAGGTTCCGGCGCTTTTCAGGAAAAGGACCGTTTTTATGCGTCTTCGCGCCGTATCGCTCGCCGCCCTCCTCGCCGCCACGGCCCCCGCCCTGGCGTTCGCCCAGGCCCCCGCCGTCGCCGTGGCGAGCGCCCCCAGCGTCGCCCAGGCCCAGGACCTGCAGGCCGCGCCGGTCGCCGATCTGGTGGCCGAGGTCGACATCCCGTGGTCGCGCTTCACCCTGGACAACGGCCTGACGGTGCTGGTCCACGAGGACCGCAAGGCCCCGGTCGTCGCGGTGTCGATCTGGTACAACGTCGGCTCCAAGGACGAGCCGGCCGGTTCGACCGGCTTCGCCCACCTGTTCGAACACCTGATGTTCGGCGGATCCGAGAACGCGCCCGGCAGCTATCTGGGCCGCATGCGGGCGCTGGGGCCGACCAATCTGAACGGCACCACCTGGTTCGACCGCACCAACTATTTCCAGACCGTCCCCACCCCGGCCCTGGAGCAGACCCTGTTCCTGGAAAGCGACCGGATGGGCTATCTGCTGGGCGAGGTCGGCCAGGACGTACTCGATCTGCAACGCGGCGTCGTCCAGAACGAGAAGCGTCAGCGCGACAACCAGCCCTACGGCCTGTTCTCCTACACCCAGCAGGACACCCTGTTCCCCGTTGGACATCCCTATCGCCACTCGGCCATCGGCTCGATGGCCGATCTGGACGCCGCCAGCCTGGAGACGGTGCGCAACTGGTTCCGCGACAACTATGGTCCGAACAACGCGGTCCTGGTCCTGTCGGGCGACATCGACGAAGCCACGGCGCGCACCCTGACCGAGCGCTATTTCGGGCCGATCGCGCGCGGACCGGTGAACGAACCCGCCCAGGCCGACGTGCCGACGCTGGACGCGCCGGTCGAGATCACCCTCCACGACCGGGTGGCCAACACCCGCATCACCCGCAACTGGGCCGTCCCCGGCATGCTGAGCGAGGACGCCGTGCCCCTGGCGGTCGGCGCCTCGGTGCTGGGCGGACTGGCCAGTTCGCGGCTGGACAATGAGCTGGTTCGCGGCGACGAGACGGCCGTTTCGGTGCAGGCCGGCATGCAGGCCTATCACCGCGTCGGCATCTTCCAGGTCTCGGCCAATGTGAAGGCCGGCGAGGACGCGGAGGCCGTCGGTGCCCGTCTCGACGCCATCATGGCCGACCTGATCCAGAACGGCCCGACCGAGGAAGAGGTCGCCCGCGTCGCCACCCGCTACGTCGCCGGCACGCTGCAGAGCCTGGAGCAGGTCAACGGCAAGGCCTCGACCCTGGCCGAGGGCCAGCTCTATGCGGGCGATCCCGACTATTACAAGCGCGAGCTGGAGGCCTATGCCTCGGTCACCCCGGCCCAGGTCCGCGACGCCATGCAGCGCTGGCTGACCCGGCCGGTCGCCTCCATCACCATCGCTCCGGGCGAGCGCGAGGCCTATGTCGAGGCCGCCTCGGCCCCGCCGGGGGCCACCCCTGTCCCCGCACAGGAGATCCAGCGCGTCGAGCGCATGGCCATGCCCGAGATCGGCGAGGTGCCGGACATCGACTTCCCCGCCGTCGAGCGCGCCCGCCTGTCGAACGGCATGGAGGTCGTCTACGTCCAGGTCGACACCGTGCCGGTGACCCGCGTCGCGGTCGAGTTCGACGCCGGCTATGCCGCCGACCGGGCCGATCGCCTGGGGGCCCACAGCCTGATGCTGGACCTGCTGGACGAGGCCACCACCACGCGCGGCCCGACCGATCTGGCCGAGGCGCAGGAACGACTGGGCGCCAACATCAACGTCGGCGCCTCGATGGATCGCTCGACCGCGACCCTGTCGAGCCCCAGCGCCAACCTGGCCCCGTCGCTGACGTTGCTGGCCGACGTCATCCGCAACCCGGCCTTCTCCGAGGCCGAGGTCGAGCGGGTGCGCCAACAGCGTCTGTCGGCCATCGCCAACGAACGCACCAACCCCAACGCCATCGCGCTGCGCGCCCTGCCGCCGCTGCTCTACGGGCCCGACAGCCCCTATGGCCGTGGCTTCACCGGTACGGGCGACGAGGCCACGGTCCGGGCCCTGACGGCCGCCGACCTGCGCGGCGAGCACGCCGCCTGGATCCGCCCGGACAACGCCACCGTGTTCGTGGTTTCGGACCGGCCCCTGGCCGAGGTCCAGGCCGAGCTGAACCGGGCCCTGGGCGACTGGTCCGCGCCCTCAGCCGCCAGGGGCGAGAAGCGGTTCGCCGCCACCGTTCCGGCCGCCCAGCCGCGCATCGTCCTGATCGACCGGCCGCAGTCGCCGCAGTCGCTGATCCTGGGCGGGCAGATCCTGCCGCTGTCGGGCACGGACGACACCCTGACGCTGAACGCCGCCAACTCCATCCTGGGGGCGGACTTCCTGTCGCGGATCAACGCCGACCTGCGCGAGACCAAGGGCTGGTCCTACGGCGTGCGCGGCAACGTGAATCTGGTCGAGCACCAGGTGCCGTATCTGATCAACGCGCCGGTCCAGGCCAACCGCACGGCCGACTCGGTCGCGGCCCTGATCGCCCAGTACGAGCGGTTCCTGGAAGCCGAGGGCGTCACGGCGGCCGAACGCGACCGCGCCGTCGCCGGCAACACCCGCTCGCTCGCCGGCCAGTACGAGACTTCGGCCCAGGTGATGAACGCCCTGATGACGAACGCCCTGTTCGATCGTCCGGACGACTACGCCGAGACGGTGGCCAGCCGCACCCGCGCCCTGACCCCGGCCGAGATGGACGCCGCCGCCCGCGCCGCGATCGATCCGGACCGCTTCGTCTGGGTCGTGGTGGGCGACGCCTCGGTGGTGCGCCCGCAGTTCGAGGCGCTGGGAATGACGGTCGAGGTTCAGCCGATCCCCTAGACCCTGATCGGCTGAGGGGGAATCGCTTCGCGATTCCGCTGATGCCGTGAATCAGGGTCCAGGATCCAGCGAGAGCATGATTCACGCTTTCGGCGGACCCACGCAGGGGGTCCTCCTCAATCGATCATGCTCCAGGGCCAACCGACTGCCCCTTCTCTCGCAAGGGGAGAAGGGACCCCGCCCCTACCGTCCTTCCGTCACCTCGACCGAACGGGTCGTCGAGACGGTGACCGGCGGCGTGTCGGACACGCGCCGCTCGGACCGGACGCTGACCACGTCGATGTCGCCCGACCCGCTGATCGACTGGTTCAGCGTCGCGGGCTGCTGCGTCAGCTCGACGTCGCCCGAACCCGAGATGGTGATATCCGCCCGGCCGGTCGGGCCAAGGCGGGCCTCGCCCGAGCCGGCGATGGCGACATTGGCGTCGGTCAGGATGAGGCGGGACAGGTCGGCCTCGCCCGAGCCGGAGATATCGAGCTCCAGCGCCGTGGCCCGGCCGTCGATCTCGATCTCGCCCGAGCCGGACAGGTCGATGGCCATGGTGTCGTGGTCGTAGTCGCGGATCTTGACGTCCGAGGAGCCTTCGAGATCGAAGGTCGTGACCGACGGTGCCGTGACCGTGATGCGGACGCGTTCGGTATCGGACCAGCCGTCGATGCCGTCGCTGTCCCAGCGCACGGTGACGCGCTCGGGGCCGTTGTCCATCCAGATGCGCGAACCCTGGACGCGGATGCGGTCGATGACGCTCTGGGGGCCGACGATCTCGACGGTGTTGGCGTCGCCCTGGACGTAGGTGACGTCCGCCGGCAGGTCGAGCTCCAGACGCTCGCCGCCCTCGAAGGCGACCGAGCGGGTGATGTCAGGGCCGAGATCCTCGGCCTTGCCGGCGCGCTGGATGCGGCCGTTGCCCCACTCGTCCTCGGTGAAGGTCCAGGACCAGCCGTTGGCGGCCAGATCGCGGCTGCCCAGGGCGGCGGCGCCGCCGATCGTGGCGATCGACAGAACGAACGCCGCGCCGGCGATGATGAAGAGGGTGCGGATCATGCCGAGGCTCCCGAAGTCGTGGTGTTGGAGGGTTCAAGCGCCGGCTTCAGCAGCCGGTAGTGAAGACGGGCGAACCAGACCAGGCCGTTGACCAGCCAGACGCTGACGATGGCCAGGAGGGCGGCGATCGTGGTCGCCGCCGCCATCAGGCCGAGGCCGAACAGGATGGCCGCCAGCGGTCCGCCCGGAGGCGCCGCGAAGGGTCCGGCCACCATGACCGCGCCGCCCGAGAAGAACAGGGCGATGGCGGCGATGAAGAAGCCGAAAATCGTACCGATCACGCCCATCAGGATGGGCAGCAGGATCAGGATGTCGATGGCGCCCAGCCCCAGAACCGCGAAGACGGCGGCGGCGGCGGCCGACGGGTTCTTCTCCTGGTGCCAGCGCTGGGCCCCGGCCTCGGCGCGCAGTTCGCGGGCCAGGCGGTCGGGATCACCGAGGGCGGCGGCCACCTCGGCCTCGGAGCGACCGGCCGCGACGCCGTCGTCGAAGTGGGTCTCGTAGTCCGAGACGATCTCGGCGGCGGTGGTCGTCGGCAGGCCGACGAGGCCGGCTTTCAAGCGGCGAAGAAATTCCTGACGGGTCATGCGGGCTCCCCCTGAGCTTGGGCGTCTGCGGCGCTCGGCGTCACGATGGCGTCGACGGCGCGGGCGAAATGGGTCCATTCGGCGGATTGGGCGGCGAGGGCGTCGCGCCCGGCCGGGCTGAGCCGGTAGTATTTGCGCGACGGGCCCGCGCTGGATTCGACCAGATAGGTCTCGACCAGGCCGTCGGTCTGCATCCGCCGCATCAGCGGGTAGATGGTGCCCTCGCCCATGTCGATGGCGTCGGACAGCCGGCTGGCGATCTCGTAGGCGTAGCTGTCGCCCCGGGCGAGAAGGGCGAGAACGCACAGCGTCAGCACCCCCTTCTTCAGCTGGATCTCTATGGTTTCGGGCATGCCGATCACCTCCTTTGACAGATGACGATCTATCGCAAGGTATCTGGCGTCGCAAGGTAGCTGGCGAAACATGACAGAGATTTAAGGCAGCGCTCCATGTGGGCTAGGAGGACGCCGATGGACACCCTCGCCACCCGCTGGTCCCGGCTTGAGCCGCACGTCACGATCGTTGGGCCGGACGACGATCGGCCCAGGCCGGCGGTGCTGCTGTTTCACGGGTGTGGGGGCCTGCGGGGGCATCTGCCGCGATACGCGGCGGCGGCGAAGGCCCGGGGCTGGCGGGCGGTCATCGTGGATTCCTATGCGCCGCGCGGATGGAGCCGGCAGTTCGCCATGGCGACGGTCTGCACCGGTCTGTTGCTGCGCGGATGGGAGCGGGCCGGTGATATCCTGGCGACGATCCACGGCGTCTCGGCCCGGCCCGAGGTGGACGCCTCGACCCTGGTGCTGGCGGGGTGGAGCCACGGGGGCTGGGGCATCATGGAGGCGATGAGCGCGGATCGGGAGCGGGCCGGCGCCTTGGGGCTGGTCGATGCGGGGGCCGTGTCGCTGGAGGCGGTCAAGGCGACCTATCTGGCCTACCCCTACGTCGGGGTCGCGGCCCTGAACCGGATGCGGCCCTGGCGGCATTGCCCCAAGACCCTGGCCGTGGTGGCGGCGAAGGATCATCTGACCACCGTCCGCAACGCCGAACGGGTGCATGCCATGGTCAGGAATTGCGGAGCCGAGGTCGAGACCTGGATCGCGGACGGCACCCACAGCTTCGACGAGCCGATGACGGCCCCGCCCATGCGTTACGACGACGCCCTGTGCGCCGAGGCGATCCGGCGGTTCGCGGCCCTGCTGGAGGACACGGCGGTCGCGCCTCCGGTCTGACAATCAGGCCGGTTCGATCCGCACCTCGCCCCGGATGGAGTTGGCGATGTAGCAGAGGCGGTGCGACTGATCGTGCAGGTCCGCCAGTTTCGCCGCGTCGGGCTCGGCCCCCGCCCAGGTCACGGCGGGACGCAGGACGATCTCGGTCATCGACATCCGGCCCCGGTCGTCGCGCGCCAGGGTGCCCGAGGCGGCGTCGCGATAGCGGTCGATGACGAAGCCGGCCTTTCCGGAGAGGGCCAGGAAGAACAACATGTGGCAGGCGCTGACCGCGGCCACCAGCGCCTCCTCCGGGTCCACGGCCGCGGGGTCCGACATCGGCGCGGGGACGCTGGTCGGGGCCGAGGAGCCGCGAACGACGGCGCCGCCGTCGAAGGTCCAGTCATGGGCGCGGGAATAGCGGTTGTCTGTGAAGGGCTGTTCGCCCCGGACCCATTCGACGGTGGCGGTGTGGTCGCTCATGGCGGGCGCTCCGGTCAGGCCAAGACGGTATAGGTCACGCGGGCCCTGGCGTGGAAGCCCAGGCTTTCGTACAGGGCGACCGTCGCCTCGTGCGTGGCATAGGCGTGCAGGAAGGCGGTCTCGCCCTCGGCCAGGATGGCGGCGACGACGCGGCGCGACAGGGCCGTGGCTAGGCCATGGCCGCGAAAGTCGGGATGGGTGCAGACCCCGGACAGTTCGGTGTGGCCCTCGACCCGCAGCCGTCGCCCGGCCATGGCGGCGAGGCGACCGTCGCGCCGGACGCCGATGAAGCCCCCGAGCCTATGGGTGCGGGGGCGAAACGGGCCGGGCTTGGTCAAAGTGGCGAGCGCCAGCATCTCGGCGGCGTCGGCGTCGCCGAGGACGACCACCTCGAGGCCGTCGTCCTCGGGCGCGGGGGTCAGGGCTTCGCAGATCATCTGGAGGCAGGGGTTGCGACTGATGATCTCGACGCGGGTCGGCAGGACACCGTCCATCGGCCCACCCTCCAGCTCGACCAGACCCGCGCCGGGGTGGGCGCGGCACAGGGCGGCTAGGGCGGCGACGCTGTCGGGCGAGGCGTCGGCGGCGGCCGCGAAGACGCCGACCTCCGGGTCGATCCGCACGGCGTGCGCGTCGCCGAGCGCGGCCTCGGACAGCCGTCCGGTCAGGGCGTTCCACAGCGGGCGGTCGAGCGGGTGATCCATGCCCGGCTTCTAGGCCTGGACATCGTCACGGTGAAGCCGGCCCGACGATGCCGGGGCCGAAAGTCGCCGTCAGCCGCGCCAGAAACCCACGATGCGCTTGACCTCGTCGACCACCGGATCGGCGATGGCCGTCGCGCGCTCGGCGCCGTCGCGGAGGACTCGGTCGATCTCGGCCGGGTCTTCCATCAGGCGGCGCATCTCGGCGGTGACGGGGGCCAGGGCCGCGACCGCGAGATCGGCCAGGGCGGGCTTGAAGGCGCCGAAGCCCTGGCCCGCGAACTGGGCCGTGACGGCGTCGCGGGTGGTGTCCGACAGGGCGGCGTAGATGGCGATCAGGTTCCGCACCTCGGGCCGATCGTCCAGGCTCTCGCCGGGGTCGGGCATGACGCCCATGTCGGTCTTGGACTTCCTGATCTTGGCGGCGATGGTGTCGGCGTCGTCGGTCAGGTTGATGCGGCTCTGGTCCGAAGGATCCGACTTGGACATCTTGGCCGCGCCGTCGCGCAGGGGCGATGTCGCGGGTCAGTTCCAGATGCTGTTTCTGGTCCTCGCCGACCGGCACCTCGGTCGCCTTGTAGAGCAGGATGTCGGCGGCCTGGAGCACGGGGTAGGTGTAGAGGCCGACCGAGGCGCGCTCCTTGTGCTTGCCCGACTTCTCCTTGAACTGGGTCATGCGGTCCAGCCAGCCGAGGCGGGCGACGCAGTTCAGGATCCAGGCGAGCTCGGAATGGGCGCGAACGGCCGACTGCGGGAAGATGGTCGACTTCGCCGGGTCCAGGCCCGAGGCGATGTAGGCGGCGGCGATCTCTCGCGTCTGGGCGGTCAGGACGGCGGGGTCCTGCCACACCGTGATGGCGTGCAGGTCGGCGACGAACAGAAAGCAGGGCGCGCCCTGGTCCTGGAGCGCCGTGAACCGCTTGAGCGCGCCGAGATAGTTGCCCAGGTGCAGCGCCCCGGACGCCTGGATACCGGACAGGATGCGGCGCGGGCCGGCGTATTCAGGGGCGGTATCGGTCATCAGTCCAGTCCGGAGGGGGTGGAGGCCCCCGATCCTTCAGCATTGGGTTCACGCCTCAGCACCGCCTTGAGTTCGGACGGGCTGACAGCGCGGAAAAGCACGAGGCAGACGCCATACACAAGGGCCCCGGCGCCGCAGACCGCCAGGACGGCGACCTCCTTGGCCAGCAACAGGCGGGCCAGATCCTCGTAGAAGACGCTGGCGGGCAAGAGGACCGCAGCCATGGCGGCGCTTGCCAGCAAGACGCGGGCGAAGCGCGAGGCGAAGCGGCCCGACAGGCTCCAGGTCCCCTCACGCATCAGGGTTCCGGCCAGGAGCGCGACATTGACCCAGGCCGAGACGCTGGTGGCGACAGCCAGGCCGACGACGCCGTCCATGCCCGCTCGCTCCAGCCCGAAGAACAGGGCGGAACCGAGGGCGACCGTGATGGCCACCGAGGCGATCGAGAAGATCATCGGGCGACGGGTGTCCTCGCGCGCGAAGAAGGGCGGCGTCAGGACCTTGGCCAGGACGAAGGCGGGCACGCCCCAGGCGAAGTGGCGGAGCACATCGGCGGTGCGGGCGGCGTCCTGGCTGGTGAAGGCGCCGCGCGTGACGGTAGCGTCGATGATGAAGAAGGGGATGACGAACAGGGCCACGGCGGCGGGCAGGGTGAAGGCCATCGACAGGGTGATGCCGTCGTCCAGCGTGCGGCGTCCGCCCTCGTGATCGCCTGAGACGAAGGCCCGGGTCAGGCGCGGCACCAGGGCCAGGCCGATGGCGACGCCGACGAGACCGAGGGGCAGTTGGTAGAGGCGGTCGGCGTTGTAGAGCACCGAACGCGCGCCCTCGTTGGAGCCGGTCAGCAGCTGGCTGACGACCGAGTTCAGCTGCAGCGCCCCGCCCGCCAGAACGCCGGGCACGGCCAGCTTCAGGGTGCGGGAGACGCCGGGCGTCAGGCGTGGCAGGCCGAGCCGCAGGGTCACCCCCAGCCGCCGCACGCCCCACCACAGGAGCGCCATCTGGATCAGGCCCGACAGGCTGACCGCCGCCGAGGTGGCCAGCAGGACCGTGGTCTGGTCCATCTCGACCACATAGGGGGCCAAGAGCGGGAACAGGGTGCAGAGATTGAGGAACACCGGCACCCCGGCCGAGAGGGCGAAGCGGCCGGAGGTGTTCAGCACCCCCGACAGCAGGGACGCGATCGTCATGCAGGCCAGATACGGCATGGTCAGCTGGGCGGCGGTGGTGGCCGCGAACATGACGCCCGTATCATCGCGCCACGCCGACAGGAGCCACGGCATGATCCACGGCATGGCGACCTGAAGCAGGATGCAGAACCCCGCGACGACGGCGAACATGAAGCTGAGGGCCTCGGACGCGGTCACGGCGGCGGCGGCGTCGCCTTCCCGGGCGCGGACACCGCCGTAGATGGGGACGAAGGCCTGGGCGAAGGCGCCCTCGGCGAACAGGCGCCGGAACATGTTGGGCAGCATCAGCGCCGTGGTGAAGGCATCCATCATCGGCCCCTGGCCGAACTGGGCCGACAGGGCGAGGTCGCGGCCGAAGCCGAGGATGCGGCTGCCCAACGTCAATGTCGCCTGAACCAGGGTGTTGCGGGCGAGGCTCATCTCCGCCCTTCCTTTCCGCTCATCCCCGCGAAAGCGGGGACCCAGTGCTTTTGCGGGGCACGAGCAGGCGGGATCAACGTCAGTGCGAACAAGGCGGCGCCGATCGTCCAAAGGTCTGGGTCCCCGCTTTCGCGGGGATGAGCGGAGGTTTTTAGGCCCTTACCGCGCTTCCGGAGCCGAAGGAACGGGTTTCGGGACGCCGATGCCGGAGACGTCGCGGGCGCTGGCGCGGGCGGCGGTGATGGCGCGACCGGACGGGGCGGCGGGGGTTCGGTCCAGCACGGCCTCCAGCGCCCGGTGCACCTCGTCCAGCAGGACGTCGCTGGTCAGCTTTCGGCCCTTGCCGTCGGCGACGTAGAAGCTGTCGACCGCCCGTTCGCCGAAGCCGGCGACATGGGCCGAGCGGATCGACAGGTCGTGGTCGGTCAGGGTGCGCGACAGCTCGGCGAGCAGCCCCGGCCGGTCGGCACCGGACACCTCGATCACCGTGGCGTCGGCGGAGGCGGCGTTGTCGATCATGACCACCGGGCGGACATCGAAGACGGCGCGGCGGCGCGAGGCGGCCGGCATGGGCGGGGGGGCGACGGGGGTCTCGCCCCGGGCGGCGGCTTCCAGGGCGCGGATCAGGGAGGTCAGGCGGCGCGGCTCGGCGTGGCCATAGGGCTGGTCGGCGCCGTCCTGGACCTGGAACACGTCCAGCACCGTGCCGTCCGGGGCCGTGGCGACGCGGGCCCCGGTGACGTCGGCCCCGGCGGCGGCGAGCACGGCGGCGAGGTCAGCGAACAGGCCCGGCCGGTCGCGGGCGGCCAGCGCGATCTCGGTGGTCTGTTCGATGCGACCGACGGCCCCACTGCGGGCCTCGGCGGCGGCGCCCTCGGCATGGGCGCGGGCCACCAGGTCGGCGTGTTCGGCGAGCGGATCGGCGGTCTTGAGATCCTCGCCCCGGAACAGGGCCTCGACCGCGCCGTAGAGGCTGCGCATCAGCTGGCCCTTCCAGCTGTTCCAGACGCCGGGTCCGACGGCGCGGATGTCGGCCACGGTCAGCACCAGCAGCATCCGCAGACGCTCCGGGTCGCCGACCAGTTCAGCGAAGGCGCGGACGGTGGCGGGATCGGAGACGTCGCGCTTCTGGGCATAGTCCGACAGGGCCAGGTGGTGGCGCACCAACCAGACGACGATCTCGATCCGGCGGGGCTCCAGCCCCAGCCGCTCGCAGGCGCGCCGGGCGGCGATGGCGCCGTCCTCCAGCTGGCCCCGGTCGCCGCCCTTGCCCACGTCGTGCAGCAGCATGGCCAGCATCAGGGCCTCGGGGTCGGCGATCAGATGGATGACCTCCGAGGCCAGCGGGTGGTCGGCCGTCAGCTTGCCCCGGCCGATGTCGTTGATGATGCCGATGGCCTGGAGCGTGTGCTCGTCGACCGTATAGGCGTGGTACATGTTGAACTGGGTCTGGCCGACGATCCGGCCCCATTCCGGCAGGAACCGGCCCAGCAGACCCGCCTCGTTCATCAGGGTGAGGACGCGATAGGGCCGCTGGCCGTGGGCCAGGATGTGCAGCAGGGCCGCGGTGGCGCGCGGATCGCGCCGTAGCCGGGGCGTCACCAGCGACAGGGACCGGGTCACGGCCGAAAAGGCGTGGGGGTGGACGTCCAGATCGTGCTGGTCGGCGCAGACGAACAGGGTCAGCAGCTTGACGGGATCCTCGACGAAGACCTCCGGTCCCGTGACCGAAAGCCGCCCGCCGTCCTCGACCAGGCCTTCGACCCCGAGGTTGCGTTTGCGGCCGGGGATCAGGCGCGACAGGCTGAGGGTCTTCTTCTGCTGTCGGGCCTCCAGCGTCGCGCTCATGGCCCGGGTCAGGGCCCCGACGTCGCGGGCGACGATGAAGTAGCGGCGCATGAACCGCTCCACCGCCGGCTCGTCGCCCCGGCCGCGCCAGCCCATGCGGCGGGCCACCTCGGGCTGGAGGTCGAACGTCAGCTTCTCTTCGGCGCGACCGGCGGCCAGATGCAGATGGCACCGCACCCGCCACAGGAAGTCGAAGGCTTCTTCGAAGGCTCGACGTTCGCGGGCGGTCAGGAGCTCGTCCAGCACCCGGGCGCCCAGCGGGCTGTCGGGGGCCAGGGACCGGGCGATCCAGAACAGGGTGTTCAGGTCGCGAAGCCCCCCCTTGCCGTCCTTGATGTTGGGCTCGACCCGGTAGCGGACGGCCCCGGTGCGGGCATGGCGGGTGTCGCGCTCCTCCATCTTGGCGGCGATGAAGGCGCGAGGGTCGGCGCCGGCGACCAGGGCGTGGAAGCGGGTCAGGAAGTCCAGGGTCAGGCCCGCGTCGCCCGCGATCGGTCGGGCTTCCAGCAGGGCCGTGCGGATGGTCATGTCGGAGCGGGCGAGGCCGAGCGCCTCCTCGACCGACCGGGCCGAGGAGCCGACCTTCAGCCCCAGGTCCCACAGGACGTAGAGCATGAACTCCGCCACCGTCTCGGTCCGGGCCGTGGTCTTCCACGGGCGCAGGAAGACGATGTCCAGATCAGAGAAGGGTGCCAGGACGCCGCGCCCGTAGCCGCCGACCGCGATCAGGGCCAGCTTCTCGGCCTCGGTCGGATTGGGGGCGGGATAGAGGGTCTGGGTGGTGAAGCGCCACAAAGCGGTGAGCATCTCGTCGGCGGCGGCGGCGTAGAGGCGGGCGACCTCGACGCCGGGGAGGCCGTTGGCCAGTTTCGCGGCGACCTTCTCGCGCGCGGCGTCGTGGTGGGATCTCAGCGTCTCGGCCACCGAGGCGCGCAGGCCGGCCGAGCCGACGAGGGCGTCGAGGTGGGTGTCGAGGGTCGGCACCTAATCCTCCCCCGAGCAACGAAGCGGAACGGGGGAGGGGGACCGCCGCGCGCTTGCGCGGGGGTGGAGGGGGCGGCTCCAGACACGGTGTGCGCGTCCGCCCCCTCCACCGCTTCGCGGTCCCCCTCCCCCGTTCGCTTCGCTCCGGGGGAGGATCATTTTGCCAGCCCCTTCAGCCGATACAGCGCCTCCAGCGCCTCGCGCGGAGACATCGCGTCGGGGTCCAGGGCGGCGATGGCCTCGTCGACGGCGGACGCCATCGGGGGCGGAGGGGGCTCCATGACGGCGAACAGGGGCAGGTCGTCGAGGCGGCCCTGCGCGGCCTTCTCTGACTCCAGCCGGTCCAGCACGGCGCGGGCGCGGGCGACGACGGCGGGGGGCACGCCCGCCAGTTTCGCCACCTGAACACCGTAGGACCGGTCGGCGGCCCCCGGCGCGGCCTCGTGCAGGAAGACGAGCTCGCCGTTCCACTCGCGCGCCTTCATCGACAGGTTGCAGACGTGGTCCAGCCGCTCCTCCAGCCGCGCCAGTTCGTGATAGTGGGTGGCGAACAGGGTGCGAGACCGGTTCATGTCGTGCAGCGCCTCGGCGCAGGCCCAGGCGATGGCCAGGCCGTCATAGGTGGCGGTGCCGCGCCCGATCTCGTCCAGCACGACGAAGCTGCGGTCGGTGGCCTGGGTCAGGATGGCGGCGGTCTCGACCATCTCCATCATGAAGGTGGAGCGGCCCCGCGCCAGATCGTCGCCCGCCCCGACCCGGCTGAACAGCCGATCGACGACGCCTAGCCGCATGGCCCGCGCCGGAACGAAGCACCCGGCCTGGGCCAGCACGACCAGCAAGGCGTTCTGGCGCAGGAAGGTCGACTTGCCCGCCATGTTCGGGCCGGTGACGATGCTGAGCCGCGCGCACCCCTGGCCCTCGCCGTCCAGGCGGCAGTCGTTGGGGGTGAAGGGATCGCCCGCCTTCTTGACCGCCGCCTCGACCACTGGATGGCGACCGGCCTCGACGGTGAAACAGCGGCTGTCGTCGACGACGGGGCGGACCGCGCCGACTTCTTCTGCCCATTCGGCGAGGGCGGCGGTGGCGTCCAGTTCGGCCATGGCCTCGGCGAGCGCCTGGAGCGGGCGGGCCAGCGCCTGAACATGGGCGCGCCAGGTCTCGAAGGTCTCGGTCTCCATGGCCAGGGCGCGGTGACCGGCCTGGCTGATCTTCGCATCCAGTTCCGACAGTTCGACGGTGGTGAACCGCACCTGGGCCGCCAGGGTCTGGCGGTGGATGAAGGGGCTCTCGGGGCCGGCGCGGAACAGGGGCTCGGCGTGTTTGGCGGTGGTCTCGAGGAAATAGCCGAGCACGGCGTTGTGCTTGATCTTGAAGGGCACGCCGCTCTCGGCCACGGCCCGGGCCTCCAGGTCAGCGACGACGCGACGGCTGTCGTCGCGCAGCGCGCGGGCCGCGTCGAGCTCGGGCCGGAAGCCGGGGTTCACGAAGCCGCCGTCGCGGGCGAGGTGGGGCGGCTCGGGCGACAGACCCTCGGCGAGGTCCAACATCAGCCGCGACAGATCGGGCGACAGGGTCAGGCGGTCCAGGCACGCCGTGATGCGTTCCGGCGGGCCCGTCAGGGGGTCGGGCGAGACAGTGAACAGCCCCGCCAGAGACTCGGCGATGGTCAGCCCCGAGCGGATGGCGGCGAGGTCGCGGGGGCCGCCCCGGCCGAGCGCCAGGCGGGACACGGCGCGGGCCACGTCGGCGGAGGCGCGCAGGCCGTCGCGCAGGTCGCGACGCGGGCCTCGCCGCTCCATCAGCCATTCGACGGCGTCCAGCCCGGCGTTGATCGCGGCCGGATCGCGCAGCGGCCGGGCGATGCGTTCGGCGAGCGCGCGGGCCCCGCCCGAGGTGACGGTGCGGTCGATGCAGGCGAGCAGCGATCCCTCTCGTTCCCCCCTCTGGGTGCGGTCGATCTCCAGGCTGAGGCGGGTGGCCGGGTCGATGGCCAGATAGCCGGTCTGGCCCGAGCGGCGGGGCGGCGACAGGGCCGGGACCTTGCCCGCCTGGGTCGTCTCCAGATAGGCGGCGATGAGGCCGAGCGCGGAGACCTCCGCCTCCTCGAAGGCCCCGAACCCGTCCAGTGACTGAACGCCGTACAGGCGCGTGACCCGCGCCGAGGCGGCGGCGGGTTCGGCGACGGCCGACGCCAGGGCCTGGACCACGCCGCCGGAACCGTCCAGCGCCTCCTTGACCTCGGGGTCCGAGAACAGCTTGTCGGTGACCAGAACCTCGGACGGACGGAAGGCCGACAGGGTGGCGGCCAGGTCGACCAGGTGGCAGGCCACACAGTCCACCCCCCCGGCCGACAGCTCGACCACAGCCACGGCGGCGCGGCCCCGGCGGAGGGCGACGGCGGCCAGCCGGTTGGCCCCGCGCGCATCCAGCAGCGAATCCTCAGTCAGGGTGCCCGGCGTGACGACGCGGACGATGTCGCGGCGCACCACAGCCTTGGAGCCGCGCTTCCTGGCCTCGGACGGGTCCTCCATCTGTTCGCAGATGGCGACCTTGAAGCCCTGGCGGATCAGCCGGGCGATATAGCCCTCGGCCGCATGGACCGGCATCCCGGCCATGGGGATGTCCTCGCCCAGGTGCTTGCCGCGTTTGGTCAGGGTCAGGCCGATGGCGGCGGCCACAACCTCGGCGTCCTGGAAGAACAGCTCGTAGAAATCGCCCATGCGGAAGAACAGGATGGCGTCCGGCTGGGAGGCCTTGGCCGTCAGGAACTGCGCCATGACGGGGGTGACGCCCTCAAGCGGATCGGTCTTCGGCGGATGCTGCAGGGGCGCGTTCATGGGGTCGCGACAGGGTGACGGAATGCGCACCGGGGCTCAAGGCAATCCTCCCCCGCTGCGCGGGTGAGGATTTACTCAGGCCTTCGCACCTGCGACATTCCGCCCAGGCGGTTAAGGGAACGCGGTCGAACACCGCGGCTGTGCCCGCAACTGTAGGCGGCGAGGCCGTCGTCCGATCCGGGGCTCATCCCCCGGCGTCACTGGGTCCGTTTCGACGGCTCCGGGAAGGCGAGGACGGCAGCTGTTGACCCGCAAGCCAGGAGACCTGGCCGCCGACGTCGCTCGCCCCCTGTCCGGGACCAGACAGAGGCGTGGGACCAACCCCTTCTGCACAGGCAGGAGGACGTTCCGTCGAAGCGACCCGATCTCGGAGCCGTCGTCACCCCGGTGGCGGCGGATTGGTCGCTGTCATGACGCCCGGCGCGCGCCGAAGCCGGGTCGACGGAGTCACATGCCATGAAACGTCTGTTGTTCTGCACGAGCGCGCTGGCCGCGCTCGCCGCCCCAGCGTGGGCCGAGGAAGCCGAGGTCCTGATCGCCGATCCCCTGCCCGAGGTGGTGGTGACCGCGACCCGCATCCCGGCCATCGCCCAGCGCACCCCCGGCGCCCGCGTCATCGACGCCCGCGCCATCGAACAGCGGGGCGCCCTCTTCGCCGCCGACATCCTGGCAGACGTGCCGGGTCTGTCGGTGGTGCGGTCGGGGGCCTTCGGCGGACCGACCCAGGTCCGCATCCGGGGTGCCAATCCGGGCAAGACCCTGGTGCTGGTGGACGGGGTGCCGGTCAACGACGCGGCCGAGATCAACGGAGCCTATGACTTCTCGGGCTTCGAGCTGGGCGACATTCAGCGAATCGAGGTGCTGAGCGGGCCGCAGTCGTCGCTGTGGGGATCGGACGCCATCGGCGGGGTCATCGCCTTCACCACGCGCGAGGTGGACGGCGTCCGCGCCGAGGCCGAGGCCGGCTCGTTCGACACCCTGCGCGGCCGGCTGGCGGCGGGGGTGGCCACCGACACCTATGCGGTCGGGGCCTGGGTTTCGCGCTTCGTCACCGACGGGATCAGCGCGGCCGACGAGGCGGACGGCGCGACCGAGACCGACGGGTTCGACAACACCACGATCGGGGCGCGGGGGCGCTATGCCCTGTCGGCCACCGCGCGCATCGACGGGTCGGTGAGATGGTCGAGGAGCGAGGCGGACATCGACGGATTTCCCGCCCCGGCCTTCGCCCTGGCCGACACGCCGGACCGGACCGAGGGCGAGCAGTGGTCCGGCTTCGCCCGACTGTCGGCCGAAGCCCTGGGACTGTCGCACCAGCTGAGCCTGTCGGCCTCCGACCTGGTTCGCGACACGATCGCGGACTTTCCGTTCAGCTTCGAGGCCAATCGCCAGGTCTGGCGCTGGCAGGCGGACGGGGCGGCGGGCGAACGGCTGACCTATGCCTTCGGCGCCGAACGCGAGGACACCGAGGGCAGTGTCTCGACCGGCGCGGTCGAGGACCTGGGCACCACCTCGCTGTTCGGCGTGGCCTCGGTCGAGGCGACCGACCGTCTGAGCCTGACCGGGGCGCTTCGCTGGGACGACACCGACGACTTCGGCTCCGAGACGACGGGCCGGCTGTCGGCGGCGCTGGACCTGGACGGCGGTTTCATCCTGTCGGGGGCCTGGGGCACGGGCTTCAAGGCACCCTCGATCAGCCAGGCGGTCTGCGACTTCTGTTTCTCGGCCGCGCCCTTTCCTGCCCTGACGCCCGAACGCGCTGACAGCGTGGAGGTGGCCCTGGGGTGGACCGCGCCGGACGGGCGGCTGGACGGGCGGATCACCGTCTATCGGCTGAACGTGGAGGACCAGATCAGCTATGTCTTCGATCCCGTCACCTTCGACGCCGTCTATGTGAACATCGCCGAGACGCGGACGGACGGGATCGAGGTCGAGGGCCGGGCGGCGCTGGGGGGCGGCTTCGATCTGACGGTCGCCTATGCCTGGACCAATGCGCGCGACGAGACGACCGATGCGCGGCTGCTCAGGGTGCCCGAGCACGCGGGATCGGCGACGCTGGGCTGGTCAGGCGAGCGGCTGTCGGGCGCGCTGACGGTGCGGGCCGAGGGCGATCAGGACGATGCGGGCGGGGTGCGCGACGGCTTCGTCACGGCGAACCTCAACGCCTCATATGCCCTGACCGATCAAGTGTCGCTGACGGCGCGGATCGAGAACCTGGCCGACGCGCGGTATCAGCAGGTGTTCGGATACGGCGAGCCGGGGCGGTCGGCCTACGTCGGCGTCAGGCTGCGCTACTGAAATCCTCCCCCGCTGGGGGCTTGCGGTCGGCTCGTATACGAGCCGATCCTCAAGGATGCGCGGCGAAGCGAAGCAGACGGAGGGGGCTCGCAACGAACGACGCCGTTCGCGGCCGGCCCCCTCCACCGCTTCGCGGTCCTCCTCCTCCCTACGGGGGAGGGTCATCAGGCTGCGTGACTGATCGTCTGGGGGGAGCCGGCCGTGAGCGCGGCCGGTTCCTCCAGCGCCAGGGTGGCCCAGTCGAGATCGGGGCTCGGCGCATGGGCGGCGGCCAGCACCGCGCGCATCTCGGCGGCCGAGGCCACCGAGGCGATCACGGCGGCCACGGGCGGCAGGCCAAGGCAAAAGGCCAGCGCCGCCTGCATCGGGTCGATGCGCGCCTCGGCCAGACGCCGGCGGGTGCGCGACAGGGCGACGCCGTGGCCCTGAAGATGGGCCGGCAGGGTCTCTCGGGTGGCGAACAGCAGGCCGCGCGCGAACACCGAAGAGACATGGACGTCGACGCCCAGGCCCGCGAGGTCGGACAGCACACCCTCGCTGACGGCGCGCTGGTCCAGGATGTTGCAGGGGATCTGGACCACGTCGGGCTGGAAGCGGCGCGCCAGAAGCGTCGGTCCGTCCTCCATCGTGGTCAGAAAGCCGATGCGGCGATACAGGCCCCGGTCCTTCAGCGCCTGCATCCGGTCCCACAGGGCGCGGCCCTCGGCGCCCGCGAGATCGCCGGCGCCGGAGGCCAGCAGGACATCGCCGCGCGGCAGGCCCATCCGCTCCAGCGAGCGACGGGCGCGCGCCTCGACACGGTCCAGACCCTCGGACAGGGCGACGGCGCGGACGCTGACGGAAAAGGGCGAGGGGAAGGGCCAGGCCTGGCCCAGCAGCCGCTCCTGATCGCCCTGGGGTCGGCAGGCCACCAGGCGCACGCCTGCGTCGGCGGCGGTCTGGAGCAGGGACCGCATGGCGTCCTCGCGGGCACCCGAGGGCACAGGAAGGGCGCGCTCGGGCTCCGTCACGACGGCGAGCGCCAGCTTGGCGACGGGCGAGGGTTCGGCGGCGAATGTCACCCGGCCACCCTGACCGGCAAAGTTTAAGGGAGACCTAGGGAGATGCTGCCGAAACCTTACCGGCGGAACGGGGGTCGAGGAGGTCGGAGATAGGTTCGAGGGTCGAGGGTCGAGGGTCGAAGAGCAAGGGGTGAGATTACCGCGGCTAGCTTCGAGTCGGCCACCTGATCCCCGTACCCGGTCCGTAGCCCCGCTCCCCTTGACCCTCGACCCTCGACCCTTCCGTCCCGCATCGCAGCGGAACCGTCGCCGGGGTGTGGCGTTCAGCGGACTAGGCCTCTATCTACGGTCAAGCTGACATTCAACGGAGCGCGCACCATGGCGACCACCAAGGCTCGGGAAGACATCAAGAACGACCTGAACACCCTCAAGGAGGATCTGAAGGTCGGCGCGCGCGAGGAAGCCGCGCGACTGAAGACCAAGGCGGCCCAGGCCGAGGCCCGGTTGCGCGCCAAGGCGGCCGAAGCCGACGCCCGCATCCGCGAGCGCGCCGATGTCGTGCGCGAGCAGGCCCGCGACTATTACGACCAGGCCCGCGTCCGCAGCCGCGAATACTATGACGACGCCTCCGAGCGGTTCGACGAGGCCCAGCGCTATGTCACCGAGCGGGTGCAGGAGCGTCCGATCCAGTCGACCGCGATCGCGCTCGGCGTCGGCGTGGTGCTCGGCCTCCTGCTGGCTGGCCGCCGTCGCTGATGATCGGCAAGAGCGTCGTCAAGAAGCTCTCGGCGGCCCTGGTGGTCGCCGGCTGCGCCTTCGTCGCCGTCGTCGCTCTGGGCGCGACGGTCTATTACGCCCTGGCGCTGGTCCTTCCGCCGCTGGGCGCGGCCGCCATCACGGCGGGGCTGTTCGCCCTGATCGCGGTGATCGTGGCCGTGGCCTTCCTGGGAGCCGCCGGGGCCCTGGAAGAGGAAGAGGATGAGGAGCCAGAGGGTCTGGGCGCGCGCGCTTTCACCCTGTTCCGGCAGCGTCCGATCCTGGGATCGGTCGCGGCTCTGGCCGGAGGCTATATCTTCCTGCGCAATCCGGCCCTGGCCACCATGGTCGCCGCGGCCTTCACCGAGAAGTCGCACGGACGCCGCTACCGTCGCTGATAGCGATCAGCCGCCGAAATCCAACGCCGCGCTCCGAAAGGGCGCGGCGTTTTCGTTTCAGACCGCCGCCGCCTCGCGGACCCCGGCGTGGGTCGGGTCCGGCGCGGTCTCGGCGTGGCGGGTGTCCTGCCGGCGCGGCAGGCGCCACACCTCGGACGGGGCGAAGGCCGAGCCGTCCCAGGCGATCACGGTCACCACGATCTCGCCGGCCGACCATTCGATCTGGTTGAAGCTGGGCGGCGCGCCCCGTTCGCGATGCGACAGGGTCCCGCAGCCGATCGCATAGGAACGGCGGTCGGACAGATCGATCGGCAGGGCGAAGGGCACATGGACGTGGCCCGTGGTGATGAGATCGACCCCCGCTTCGGCGAAGATCAGGGCCGCCTCGTCGCCGCGCTTGACCTCGCCGGTCATGGGGGCACCGATCATCTCGATCAGGGGATGGTGACAGGCGAGGATCCGCAGGGCCCCGACGGGCGCCTGGCGCAGGGCCTCGGCGGCGCGGCGGGTCTGGTCCAGGTCGATGACGCCCTTCGACCAGTTGGGCCGGGCCTGCCAGCCGCGCGCGGTGACGACGCCGCGCACCATGACGCTGTCGGAGACGAACTCTCCGTCATGGGCCGGATAGCCGGTCGCGGTCTCG
This sequence comes from Brevundimonas subvibrioides, assembly GCA_002280475.1. Classification (GTDB taxonomy): domain Bacteria; phylum Pseudomonadota; class Alphaproteobacteria; order Caulobacterales; family Caulobacteraceae; genus Brevundimonas; species Brevundimonas aurifodinae. Next base: position 49,160 of record NCEB01000007.1, on the reverse strand, counting down.
AACGCCCGCCAAGGGTGAAACAGCCGCGCCGAGAGGCTGTAATAGGGGACATCGTGGTTGCCGACGATGACGAAGCGCGGTTCCGGCATGGCGCGGATCCAGTCGGCGGCGGCGGCGAACTCGTCCGGCAGACCCTTCTGCGTGATGTCGCCGGTGATGAGGATCAGGTCCGACGGTGTCGCATGAGCATAGTCGAGCGCCGCCGCGCAGGCCCGCCTGTGCTCGACCCCGAAATGGACGTCGGAGAACTGAAGCAGCCGCCCCACCGGCATCAGACGCTGTCTTCCGCGGCCGGCGGCATGGGGGCCAGGGCGCGGAAGGCCTTGGGGAGAAAGCGGACGGTGGTGTCGGCGGGCAGAAGGGTCGGTTCGCCGTCCAGTACCGCCGGGATGCGGGAGCGGGCGCGAATCCGAATGCGGCGCGCCGCCTGGGTCACGACCGACGGGTCCTGACGCCAGTCGCTGAACAGGGCGCTCGCCGCCAGACGGAAGGCCTGGGCCGCGTCGTCGGGGTCCATGGCGGCGGCCTCCAGCCCGACCGGCTCGTCCAGGGCGCGCGAGATCATCGGGCTGATCAGGACCAGGGCCTCGCTGCGGCGGACCTTGCCGCCGTCCAGTTCGACGCGGATCTTGCCGGAGAAGGCACGCTTCAGCGCGCGGCGGCCGTAGGTCCAGGCCAGGCTGAGCTTGCCGGTGCGCATGGCCTCGCGGGCCGGGGCCCACAGGGCGGGCGAGCCGAAGATGCCGGCGCAGTAGAAGGCCTCGCCCTCGACGACGCCGCCGGACACGGTCTGGGCAGCGCCGTTCTCGAGCGCGTCGCGCAGGGCGGCTTTCCAGTCGGTGGTGCCGTAGAGCGACTTGGGCAGCATGTTCATGGTGCCGCCCGGCAGGGGCGCGATCAGGGGACCGTCGTGGCCGGCGCGCGAGGCCACCGCCCGGGCGGTGCCGTCCCCGGCCAGCACGAACAGGACGTCGGGCGCCTCGGCCAGGGCCGCAGCGATCTGATCGTTCAGGGTCGATCCGACCAGTTCGACGACTTCGGACCGGCAGTCGTATTCCGCCAGGATGTCCCTGACCTCGCCATAGGCGCGCGGGCCGACCGAACCGGACAGCGGATTGACCAGCACGGTGACCCGCGACAGGGCGACATGGGGCGTCAGGACGCGCGGCTCGACGGCGGCGACCTCGTCCGGGGCGTCGCGGGTGTCATCGGGCGCGGGCATCAGGGCATCGGTCATCCCCGCCGAACGCGCCGATCCGGGGCCCGTTCCGGCCAAGCGTGACTATTGCGCCTGAAGCGTCTCTGCGGTCGTAGCGGCACCCGCTTCAAGGGCGTCGCCGGTCCGCTCGGCGGCTTCACCCGCGGTGTCGGCCGCGGCCTCGGCGGCCTCGGGCGCCTGGCCGGCGGCTTCACGCACGGTGGACACGCCAGCGGTGATCCAGCCGTCCATCAGGGCCCCGCCCTCGGCCAGCGACTGCTCCTTGATGCCCAGCGCCGCCGTCAGCACGCCGAACAAGGCCAGCAAGGTCACGATCAGGCCGACGAAACCGCCGCCCCCGCCGCCCCGGCGCTTGGTGCGCGCCCAGACGGGACTGGCGCTGTCTTCGGCCATACGGACCGGTTCAGGAAAACGCATCGAACAAAACCCCCTGCGAACTGATGTCTCGTCGAACCTCGCCCCTCGCGAAGCCGACGTCTCAGTCTATGTCATCGTTAAGAGCGAGCATAGGCGGGGAACCTGCGCCATAATCCAGCGTTCTCGCTCACGGGGCGAACATCAGGGATGAAGGACTAGACCCATGAAGAAGGCGATTATCGCGATCGGGGCCGCCGGCCTTATGGCCACGGCCTGTGCCAGCGATCCTTACGGCAACAACGGCGGCAGCAATGAAACGCTCCGCCAGGGCGCCATCGGCGCGGGCATCGGCGCGGTCGCCGGGGCCATCATCGGCAACAACGTCGGCTCGGGCAATGCCGGAACCGGCGCCGCCATCGGCGCCGCCATCGGCGGCACCGCCGGCGCGATCCGTGGCTCTCGCCAGGATCGCGACAACCAGCAGCGCTACCGCGACAACCGTGGCAACTACTACTACTGCTACGACAACCGTCAGGACGAGTGCTATTGGGAAAACGGTCAGCGTCGCTACTAGGACGCTGAAGAGTAAGAGTTTTCAGGGCGGCGCGTCGGAAGGCGGGCCGCCCTTTCTCGTGACAGGCTTTCGCAGCACAGGGAGACGGCGATGACGACGGGACACAGGGTGGTGGCGGCGGGGCTGCTGGCGGTGGGGCTGGCGGGCTGTTCGTCGATGGGGATGGACCGCGACGATCTGGTCGCCACGCCGGACGCGTGCGGCCCCAAGCGGTTCGACGTCTATTTCGCCGAGAACGAGGCCGGGCTGACGGACGCCGCGCGCACCGCGATCGCCTCGACGACGACCCAGCTGCAGGGATGCGAGATCCGGTCGGTGCGGGTGCTGGGGCTGGCCGACGCCACGGGCGCGGCAGCGGCCAACCAGACGCTGTCGGAGCGGCGCGCCCTGGCGGTGGTCGAGGCGCTGGCGGCCCAGGGCTGGCCCGCCCCGGCGTTCGAGGTCGGGGCGGCGGGCGACGCCGGCGCGATCACGCCGGGTGGGGTGGAAGAGCCCCTGCGTCGCCGGGCCGAAGTGCTGGTCACCGCCACGCCGAGGTAACGTCCGGCCCCGAACCGACGAAGGCGCGGCGACGGGCCGCCATGGCGTCGGGCCCTGCCTGTCGATAGACAGAGGCTTTGACGCCGGGAGACCCCAATCCGTTGCGCCTGATCGTCTTCATTCTGCTGGCCTGGTCGCTGACGGTCGGGGCGGTCGTCGCCCAGCCGGCGGTCAGCCCCGCGCCGACCGCCGCCGCGGCGGGACCGCAGCGGACGGTGCGGATCGAGGCCGAGTTGGTCGCCATGAGCGCCTGGGCCGCGCCGGGATCGACGGCGATCGTGGCCATCCGCCAGCAGATCGAGCCGGGCTGGCACACCTATTGGCGCAATCCGGGCGATTCCGGCGGGCCGACGACGCTGGACTGGACCTTGCCGGGCGGCGTGGTGTCGGGTGACATCCTGTGGCCGGTGCCGGAACGCCAGCGGCTCGCCGACCTGATGAACTATGGCTATTCGGACCGGGTCTTCCTGCCGGTGCCGATCGAGATTCCGGCGGACGCCCGGCCGGGGACGACCCTGCCGCTGTCGGTCGGTGCGCTGTTCCTGGTGTGCAGCGACGAGATGTGCGTGCCGGACGAACTGACGCTGAGGCTGGACCTGCCGGTGCGGGCGGGGGCGGCGCCGCTGGACCCGCGCTGGGGGGCCGAGATCCAGGCCGTGGTCGAGAGCGCGCCGCGTCCGGCGGGGATCGAGGCCCGGGCGACCCTGACCGGCCAGACCCTGACCCTGACCGCGACCGGGGGGCCGTTGTCGGGGATGGAGAGCGAGCGGGCCTGGTTCTTTCCGTTCGATACCGGCGTGATCCAGCATGCGGCCACGCAGCCGGGTGAGCGCGGGCCGGACGGGCTGACGCTGAACCTGCAGAGCGGCGGGGCCCTGAGGACCGGAGGCCTGACCGGGCCGATCGGCGGGGTGCTGGTCACCGATACGGGAGCCTGGGAGATCACGGCCGAGCCTGGGCCACCGCTGGCGGGAGCGGGCGGTGGCGGTGCGCTGGACCTGTCCGAGGGCGCGGCGGGCGGTCCCGCGACCGACTGGGCCGTGTTTCTCCAGGCGGCGGCCTTCGCCTTGATCGGGGGGCTTATCCTGAACCTGATGCCCTGCGTGTTCCCGGTGCTGGCCATGAAGGCGGCGTCGCTTGCGAAAGCGGCCCATGAGCCGTCCGAGGCCCGGCGCGACGGGATCGCCTTCACCGGCGGGGTGCTGGTCACCTTCCTGGTCCTGGCGGGCGTTCTGCTGGGGCTGCGGGCAGCGGGCGAGGCCGTGGGCTGGGGCTTTCAGCTGCAGTCCGCCCCCGTCACGGCGGGGCTGGCCTTGCTGATGCTGGCCGTGGCGCTGAACCTGTCGGGCGTGTTCCACATCGGCGCGGGCCTGCAGTCCGCCGCAGGGTCTGGCCCGCTGTCGAGGCTGCCCGGCGGCGTGGGGGCCTTCTTTACCGGGGTGCTGGCGGTTGTGGTGGCCGCGCCCTGCACCGCCCCTTTCATGGCCTTCGCGCTTGGGGCCGCCCTGGTCATGCCCGCGCCTTTGGCTCTGATCGTCTTTCTGATGCTGGGACTGGGTCTGGCCCTGCCCTATCTGGCGGTCAGCCTGTCGCCGGGGTTGCTGGCGCGTCTGCCCCGGCCCGGCGCATGGATGGACCGGCTGAAAGGGGTTCTGGCGTTTCCGATGTATGGCGCGGCCCTGTGGCTGGGCTGGGTCTTTCTTAACCAGACGGGGGCCGACGCGCTGGGCCTGCTGTTCGGGGCCGCCCTGGCCCTGGCGCTGGCGGCGTGGTTGTGGGGTCAGGCGCAGGTCTCGGGGGGGCGGATCGCGGCGGGCGTGGCGCTTGTGTCGGTGCTGGCCGTCGCGGGTCTGTCGGTCGCGGCCGTGCGGGCGCCGCGCGTCGAGGCCGGAACGAGCGCCGGGACAACCGCCCTCGCCTCCCAGCCCTGGTCGCCCGAGGCCGTGGCGGCGGCGAATGCAGAGGGGCGGACGGTGCTGGTGAACTTCACCGCCGACTGGTGCGTGACCTGCAAGATCAACGAGCGAGCGGCGCTGTCGTCGCCGCGCGTGGCCGAGGCCCTGACGGCGGCGAACGCCGTCTATCTGGTGGGGGACTGGACAAGGCGCGACGACGCCATCGCCGCCGAACTGGAGCGGCGCGGCCGGTCGGGCGTGCCGCTTTATCTGGTGCACCGGCCGGGCCAGACCGAACCACAGATCCTGCCACAGCTTCTGACCGAGGGCGTCGTGCTCGACGCGCTGGGCGAATAATCCTCAACCCCTGACGACGGAGACGACCCCATGAGACCCTCGTTCCGCATCCTGATCCCGGCCCTGGCCGCGATGACCCTCGCCGCCTGCCAGCAGGCCGAGGCTCCGGCCGCCGAGACCGCCGCGACGCCCGCCGCCACGACGGCGACGGAGGCCCAGACGGGCCTGGCCCCCGCCTTTACCCTGGTCGACGCCGAAGGGACCCAGCGGTCGCTGGCTGACTTCCGCGGCAAGACCGTCGTGATCGAATGGACCAACGAGGGCTGCCCCTATGTGCAGAAACACTATTCCGCCGGAGCCATGCAGGCGCTCCAGCGTGAGGCCACGGCCGACGGCGTGGTCTGGCTGACCATCGTGTCCTCGGCCCCGGGCAAGCAGGGTTACATCGAGGGCGACGCGGCCCGCGCCTATCGCGACGCCCATTCGGCGGCCTTCACCCATCTGTTGCTCGATCCGACCGGCGAGGTCGGCAAACTCTATGGGGCGGTGACGACGCCCGACATGCGGGTGATCGACCCCGAGGGCCGCATCATCTTCGAAGGCGGCATCGACGACCGGCCGACCAACAAGGTCGAGGACCTGGAAGGGGCGAACAACTTCGTCCGCGCGGCGCTGGAAGACCTGGAGGCCGGGCGGCCGGTGAGGACGGCGTTCGCCACGCCCTACGGGTGTTCGATCAAATATCCCGAAGAGGCGTAAAGACAGGCCCCTTCTCCCCTTGCGGAAGAACGGCGTTAGGCCTCAGGCTGCGGGGGTGCCGTGACGACCTCGACGTTGTCGTTCAGCAGGTAGGTGAGTTCGGACAGGGCAGTGGCGCGGGCGGCCGGGCTGTCGGCCGTCTCGACGGCGTCGAGCTTGACCGGAATGTCCTCGGCGATGCCGCGCAGGATGCATTTCAGGTCGCCATCGGTGCCCCGCTCGGCCAGGATCAGGTGGCCCTGCATGTCGAGGTCGGCGAGGGCCATGGCGCGGATGCGGAATTCGGTCCAGCCGGCTGGGACGGTGTCGGGGGTGAAACCTGCCGCCAGGGCCTTCAGCGCCGAAGCCCGGCTCACGATGTCGGCGAACAGGGGCTCTGACGCCACCGACACCGGCGCGCCGGGCACCGCGACGGGCTGGGCGGCGGCGAGGGCGACCGAGGGATCGGCCAGCAGGAGGGCGGCGGCGAGGGCGATTCCGCAGGACATGGGGGCTCCTATTCGCGAATCGGCGATTGAACCGGTCTACGCCCCACCCGTAAACGAGACCTTGCTCCGCTTCGAAGAGACCGACCGATGACCGACGCCGCCTGGACCGCCTTCGACGCCGCCGCCGCCCGCGACCGGGAGGCCCGCATCGCCGATCAGTTCGCGGCGGACCCGGATCGGCTGTCGCGCATGACGGTTGAGGCGGCGGGACTGTATCTGGACCTGTCCAAGCAGAGCTGGACCCGGGCGGGCTTCGAGGCCTGTCTGGAGCTGGCGCGGGCCACGGGGGTCGAGTCGGCGCGGGCGCGGCTGTTCGGCGGCGAGGCGGTCAACGATACCGAGGGCCGGGCGGTGCTGCATCCGGCGCTCAGGGCAGCCGAGGGCGCCGACTACCGGGCGCTGGGCGAGCCTGTCTCGGTGGAGGTGGACACCGTGCGGCGGGCCATGGCGGACTATGCGCAGGCGGTGCGGACGGGCCGCGAGACGGGAGCGACGGGCAAGGCGTTCACCGCCATCGTCCATATCGGGATCGGCGGGTCGGACCTGGGCCCCCGGCTGGTATGGGACGCGCTGAAGCCTCTGGAACCCGCCATCGATCTGCGGTTCGTGGCCAATATCGACCCACGCGACATGGCCGAGGCCCTGACCGGGCTGGACCCCGAGACGACCCTGGTGATCGTCGTGTCCAAGACCTTCACGACCCAGGAGACCCTGTCCAATGCCGAGGCGGCCAAGGCGTGGCTGGCGGAGAGCCTGCACGAGGCGGGGCGCGACAGCCATTTCATCGGGGTGACGGCAGCCCCGGAGCGGGCGGCAGCGTTCGGCTGTGGGCGGACTTTTGCCTTTCGGGACTGGGTCGGGGGGCGATATTCCCTGTGGTCGGCGGTATCCTTGAGCTGCGTCATCGCCCTGGGGCCTGAGGCGTTCGACGGCCTGCTGGCCGGGGCGCGGGCGATGGACGACCACTTCGTCTCGGCTCCGCTGGAGACGAACGCGCCGGTCATGATGGCCCTGGCCCAGGTGTGGAACGTCGACGGCCTGGGGCGGTCGGCGCGGACGGTCGCGCCCTATGCCCACGGCCTGCGGCGCCTGCCCGCCTTCCTGCAGCAACTGGAGATGGAGTCGAACGGAAAGCGGGTTCATCGCGACGGCCGGCCCGTGGAGCGACAGACCAGTCCGGTGGTGTTCGGCGAGCCGGGGACGAACGGCCAGCACGCCTTCTTTCAGCAGATCCATCAGGGGCCGGAGGTTGTGCCCGCCGAATTCGTGGTCGTTCGCCGCACACAGGGCGACGCAGCCGAGGCCCCGCTGTGGGCCAATGCGCTGGCACAAGGACAGGCCCTGATGCAGGGAAAGACGACCGAGGCGGCGCGCGTCGAACTGTCAGGGGTGGATGCCGCCGAAGCCGACCGGCTGGCGGCGCACAAGACCTTTCCGGGAAACCGGCCTTCGACCACGATCGTGATGGACCGGGTGACGCCCGAGGCTGTTGGCGCGCTGCTGGCCCTCTATGAGCACAAGACCTTCGTCGAGGGTGTGATCTGGGACATCAACAGTTTCGACCAGTGGGGGGTGGAACTGGGCAAGGTGCTGGCCAAGGCGATCCTGAGCGACGTTCAGGCGGGCACGCCGTCGGCCGGGCTGGACCCGTCGACGGCGGCGTTGCTGGACCGCCTCATGCGCTGAGGCCCGGCCGGATCAGTAGTTGCGCCAGCGCCGGTCGTCGCGCCGATCGTCACGACGGTCACGGCGATCATCGCGGCGGTCGCGACGGTCGTCGCGCAGGATCGCCCGTTCGCGGCGGTCATAGCCGTCACGGGCATTGATGCCGTTCTCGCGCTCCCAGTGGCCGCGGTTTCGCCAGCAGCGACCGTCGCGGCGGTAGTCGCAGTCCGAGCGATAGCCCTGATAGCCTCCGTAGCTGCTGTAGCTCGGGCCGTAGCTGTAGCCGTAGGACGAGCCGCCGTAGCCGTAACCGCCGTAGCGGCGACGATCGTCGTCGGACGCCGCGGCCCCCAGGGCGGCACCTGCGAGAGCCCCACCCGCGACATAGCGGCCGTCGCCCTCGCCGATGATCGCACCGGCCAGGCCGCCGACGACGGCACCGATGATCGCGTTTTCGGCCGCGTCGTCGTCGTCGCGGTCGTGCCGGTCGTAGCCACGCCGGTCATAGTAGGCCTGCGCCTCGGCCGGGGCGGCGACGGCCGCGAGACCGGACGACAGGACAAGGGCGGCGGCCCCGGCGACGAACAGGCGATTGATCTTCATGGCGGCCCCTCCAGGCTTTCCCGACCGCCACCCTGACCGGTGTCCGGGCGAACGGCGACTGACGAAATCCAGTCTGTGACGACCAAGCTGAACGACCGGGTCAGGAATCCGTTCATCTGCCGTTCATCGGGCTGGCGCGGCCTTGACGCTGTCGGGGGGCAGCCCTATTTGAGCCGCGCGTTAGCACTCGGGGGTGGCGGCTGCCAAGAAGCGCGCTCCCTGGTGCTGACGGAACCGTTTCAGAAAGCTCATCGGAGAACTCACAGATGGCGTTTCGTCCTCTCGGCGATCGCGTGCTGGTCAAGCGCGTGGAAGAAGAATCCAAGACCAAGGGCGGGATCATCATCCCCGACACCGCCAAGGAAAAGCCCCAGGAAGGCGAAGTGATCTCGGTCGGACCGGGACTGCGCGACGAGACCGGCAAGGTCAACGCCCTGGAGCTGAAGGCCGGCGACCGCATCCTGTTCGGCAAGTGGTCGGGCACCGAGGTCAAGCTGGAAGGCGACGACCTGATCATCATGAAGGAATCCGACGTCCTGGGCGTGCTGTCCTAAGCACCCGCGTCGCCGACCTTCTTCAACGAAATCAATAGACACTCAATGGCTGCCAAGATCGTACAGTTCAACACCGACGCGCGCGACAAGATGCTGCGCGGCGTCAACGTCCTCGCCAACGCCGTCAAGGTGACCCTGGGCCCCAAGGGCCGCAACGTCGTGATCCAGAAGTCCTTCGGCGCCCCGCGCTCGACCAAGGACGGCGTGTCCGTGGCGAAGGAAATCGAACTCGAGGACGCCTTCGAGAACATGGGCGCCCAGATGATCCGCGAGGTCGCGTCCAAGACGAACGACAAGGCGGGTGACGGCACCACCACCGCGACCGTCCTGGCGCAATCCATCGTCCAGGAAGGCCTGAAGGCCGTGGCCGCCGGCATGAATCCGATGGATCTGAAGCGCGGCATCGACAAGGCGGTCACCGCCGTCCTGGCCGAGATCAAGGCCACGAGCCGTAAGGTGTCAGCCAACTCCGAGATCGCCCAGGTCGGCACCATCTCCGCCAACGGTGACACCGAAGTCGGCGAGATGATCGCCAAAGCAATGGACAAGGTCGGCAACGAGGGAGTCATAACAGTCGAAGAGGCGAAGACTGCGGAGACCGAGCTCGATGTTGTCGAGGGGATGCAATTCGATCGCGGTTACTTGAGCCCCTACTTCATCACCAACGCCGACAAGATGGAGGCCCAGCTCGAGGAGCCTCTGATCCTGCTGTTCGAGAAGAAGCTGTCGTCGCTGCAGGCCATGCTGCCGATCCTGGAAGCCGTGGTCCAGTCGGGTCGCCCGCTCTTGATCATCGCCGAGGACATCGAGGGCGAGGCCCTGGCCACCCTGGTGGTCAACAAGCTGCGGGGCGGCCTTCGCGTCGCCGCCGTCAAGGCCCCGGGCTTCGGCGATCGCAGGAAGGCCATGCTGGAGGACATCGCCGTCCTGACCGGCGGCCAGGTCATCTCCGAGGACCTGGGCATCAAGCTGGAGAACGTCACCCTCGACATGCTCGGCAAGGCCAAGAAGGTCACCATCACCAAGGACGACACCACCATCGTGGACGGCGTCGGTGAGAAGGACGCCATCGAGGCCCGCATCGGCCAGATCAAGAAGCAGATCGAGGACACCACCTCGGACTACGACAAGGAGAAACTGCAGGAACGTCTGGCCAAGCTGGCCGGCGGCGTCGCGGTCATCCGCGTCGGCGGCTCGACCGAGGTCGAGGTCAAGGAGAAGAAGGACCGCGTCGACGACGCCCTGAACGCCACCCGCGCGGCCGTTGAGGAAGGCATCGTCCCCGGCGGCGGCATCGCCCTCTTGAAGGCGACCAAGGCGCTGGAAGGCCTGACCGGCGACAACCCCGACCAGACCGCCGGCATCGCCATCATCCGTCGCGCCATCCAGGCCCCGATCCGCCAGATCGTCGAGAACGCCGGCGTCGAAGGCTCGATCGTGGTCGGCAAGGTGCTGGAGAACCCCTCGGCCACCTACGGCTTCAACGCCCAGACCGAAGAGTATGTCGACATGATCCAGGCCGGCGTCATCGACCCCGCCAAGGTCGTTCGCACGGCTCTGCAGGACGCGGCCTCGGTCGCCGGTATCCTGATCACCACCGAAGCGGCCGTGGCCGATGCGCCGAAGAAGGGCTCGGGCGGCGGCGCCGGCGGCGGCATGGGCGGCGGCATGGGCGGCATGGGCGACATGGACTTCTAATCACTTCGAGGCGAGCAGAGCTCGCCTCGGGAAGTCAGCCTACAGCGAGGGCGGGTCCGGAGACGGGCCCGCCCTTTTTCTTGGCGCCGGTCAGTTTTGCAAATGCTTGCACATCCTCAGATTCGACAAGACCACCTGCCGAGCAGATTCTCCCTCCAACTGCGAATCGCCCGCTTCAGGCCGGAGAGAAGCTTTGCGCTGGGTAAAAAGACGCGCTCATACGAGACATCTTCCAAATGGAGGATCGACGGTCGTACGAGAATGCTGGGTGCCCGTTCTTTACGAGGGAGACGCCACCAAGCGTTCGTCCTATCGGCGTCCTTGCCCATACTGCGGCGCAAAAATCCTTAGCGTTCATATGCCCAACGGCGGATGGGCTCATTTTGAGGGCGGCAAGGGCCTGAGCCGCACGAAGCACCCGTGCCTTCACCGTGGCGAAGGCATACCGAAAAGCAGGGATGATCAAACGCGAGACTTGTTCGATCAGTAGAGCCTAGAGCAAGCTCTTAGCCGCGGTACTTCCTTTGCGAACCAAAAAGGTAGGCAAATCGGCGTCCCCATACCCCTTGGATTTGAGAACGATCTTCGCTTGGGCCAGGGAGTTGGAGATGGTCTCCCCGGTGCTCAGCGTGCGGTAGAACTGAGCTGAAAATTCGCAGGCCGCCTCGTCGCCGATTGAGTCTGCCATGGCTATCACAACCGGAACCTCATCGAGGAAGCGCTCAGCGCCATCCAAGGTGTCGCATGCGACGAGCACAAGCAGTTCGGGGTTGGCTCGCGTCGCCCCAAGGACTTGGGCGATCATGTCGAAATCCAAAACAGTTCCGCCGTCTTCACCGGCTTTCTGATTGTCGAAAACTAACGCCCGGCCGCCGCCGTGACCAGAAAAATGGAGCACGCTTGGGCGGTATGAGTTCAGAGTATCAAGCAACGAGGTCAGTGTTGGTGCAGGCACCACTTTTAGTTCGACCTCACTAGCCCGTGGACTAAGTCGAATACTTTCGTCGATATAGCGTGCCTCCACACCAGTTTGTAGCGAGGCCAAGCTGTCTGGATTTGTCATCAGCAGCGCAATTTTGAGCTTGGCCACCTTCGAACTGCGAGTTGCTTTTGTCCCTGACGCTCTCGCCCGCTGAGGTGCCGGCTTCACAAAGGAAACGGCCACGTCGAACGCCGGGCGTCTCTTTGTAGCAACCCTCTTCGCCGCGTTGGGATTATCTGCGAATCTTAGAATTGAGTCGCGGTTTGCGCGAACGAACTCTGCTTTTCCGTATAGGTAACGGCTGCCGTCTTTAACCTGGCCCCCGTTTTCTGTGCGAACGACCAAGTGGTGTTTGGCAAGTTCATCAAGAGCATCTTGAATAACTTGCGTGTTGCCGGTCCTTCCAAGTTGATCTGCGACTTGTTTTTTGGATCGTGGCTTCGACCCTCGTCCATAAATTAGATTGAACACATCGCGACGATTTTTACCGCGCCCGAGATGCTTCGCCATCTGAAGAATGATTTCCTCGTAGTCACCCGAGGCGCTGATGACGGAGGTTTGCCTGCTCATTATTTTTCCAACTTATCTTTGGTGCCCGCCGTCTTCTTGCCAGCCATCATGCGGCTAACGCTGGCTTGGCTTATGCCTAAGGCATCGCCAATTTTTGATTGGGAGTGGCCGCGTTCGGCGAGCTCGATCATTTTGATTTTTCTGATCATCTCGAGTTCGGCCAATATCTTTTTGAGAGTGTCCTCCATCACCCGGCCGCCTCCGAAGGGTTCGATTTAGACAAGGCCTTTGAGAGGCCTGTGGGCAGCATCCGGCTCATTGTTGCATCGCTGATACCAAGAGAAGATGCGATCTGACCCTGTTTCACGCCTTGACGCAGCAGTTGGAGAATCATCAGAATTTTAATGGAGCGAAGCTCTTCAGCGACTTCATCTTTGTCCTTGGCCATCTAGGCTTCCTTTCCGGGCTGCTTCTTCGCGGCGTAAATCGCTTGGCTCACCGCAGCAGGCGTCGTGCCTACAATCGGCGCGACCTCTTTGGGCTCTAGCCCGGCCTCGGAAAGGAAGAGGATTTTCTCCTTCTTCGTCGCGAGGTGGCGCACTGCGGACAGGGATTGGATTTTCACAAGCGTGCGTAGAACGCTCATGAGCTCTTCGTGGTTAGCGTCACTCATCTCCAGCCTCTCCCTTTCCGGACAAAGCTTTTTTGTGCTTCGCCATGGCGACGCTCACCGTCTTGGGAGTCGTACCCAGAAAGTTAGCGATGTAGGTCGGCCCGAGACCCGCGCCGTAAAGGAAGACGATCTTGTCGCGCTGAGTGGCCATCCCTTTGACCGCAAGCGCGGCTTGTATTTTGATCAGGGTGTCCATCTTGTCGTTCAGCGCCGCCAACAGGTCTGGCGCGCTCATTTTTTCGAATCCTTTTTGATGAGGGCTTCGGGCAGTGGGTACACGTGCAAGGGGCGCGCCTCACGGTTCTCCCCCACGCGGATCACGATGCCCTCATCGATCCACCGGCCGATGGTCTTGCTGAAGTTGCTTGGATCCAGACCGAGTTCTTTCACGATTTCGGCCTGCGATTTGCTGCCGTCGCAAAGGTTGAAGGCGCGCTGCTGCTTCTCACCAGCATTGATGATTTCAAGAATTCTAGCGGGTGAGAAAGTTTGCCGGGCTACCGTCGCCAGAATGGCTCGGAGGTATGTCTCTTGCGTCCCCATAAGCTCGCCCTGCCCTTTCTGGCGCTAACAAGAATCAAGTGCTATTCACGATAAATATCCCTTTCAAGAAATTAGTCAATCTGAGCGATCAGAGTTCTCGACTCATTGAGATTGATCTTTCAGGGTTTAACGGCTGTTTTCCAGCTCCACTTGCCGTCCAACGCCTAACAAGAAAAGTAATTTGGTAGGCGTGTGAATAGAAGAGGGGGCTACCTGATGAGCGTGAACCTGGAAATTAGAGCAGCAAGTCATTGAGTACAAAAAGGAAACATCGGCTCCCGTATCCCGCGCTCGTGCGATATCCTGCTTATTGGTTGTGCCCCACCAGCTTGGAAGCGATGACCAACCGATCGCGTCGGTGACGGAGGCTGCTTGATGCTGGTCTACATCGACGAGAGCGGGGACGCAGGCTTTCGGGTGGAGCAGGGGTCGTCGCCGGTGTTCGTGGCGGCGATGGTCATCTTCGAGGACGCGGAGGATGCGGCCTTCACCCGCCGGCTCATCGAGGGGTCGGCGGCGCGGCTGATCCACAAGGGCGAGTTCAAATTCTCCAAGACCCGGACGGATGTGCGCGACCGGTTCTTTCGGGCCGTGGCAGCGGGGCCGTTCCGCGTGCGGGCCATCGTGGTGCAGAAGGATGTGATCCGCTCCGACCACCTGAGGTCGGACAAGGAGAGCTTCTATGAGTTCTTCGTCAAACAGATGCTCCGTAATGACGGCGGGCGACTGAGCGACGCCAAGGTCATCATCGACGGGTCGGGCGACCGCGAGTTCCGCAAGAAGCTATCGACCGCCGTCAGGAAGAAGATGCGCGAGGGGGCGGTGCGGGACTGTCGGTTCTCGGATTCCAGGACCGATCCGCTGATCCAGCTGGCCGACATGTGCGCGGGGGCGGTGCACCGATCGTTCCGGACGGATCGGCGCGACGCCCATCGCTGGCGCGACATGCTGAGGCCGCGCCTGGACGATGTGTGGACGTTTCGGTGAAAGAGGGTTGCCTTCCCGGCCCCTAGTCCCGGCGGAACCGGGACACGCACGCCATACGGCGACAGTTCGGGACACAGGAAGGACTTTGCACCGTTTATATGCGTCGGGCGCATGAAAAGTTCAATAACGACGTTGGGCGCGCTCCCGCTCGGGAGGCTCCGGCAAAGTCGGCCTCAGCCGTGCGGAGGGATGCCCCCCTCGCGGCCGATGACGCGGCGGGGGTGACACCCCGGCGCGGGGGGATGACGGGTGAAATCCTGTGTCATCCGCGAACGGGACGAAAACACCCCGGCGATCAAGGGCCGGGGCGATCGAGGCGCGGCGAGCGCGGCCTGGGTCGCCGCCCCCGTACAATGCGGCCATGACCGAAGCGCCGCTGAACCGACGTCCGCACAAGCATCACACCCCCGATGAGTGGGCCGAGATCAAGGCCCTTTATGTGGCCGGGGCGACGGCGAAATGCATAGCCGCCGACTATGGCTGTTCGGAGCGGAAGATCTATGCGCGGGCGGGCGATGAGGGCTGGCTGCGCCGCGACCTGGGGGCGGAGAAGCCGCCGATGACGCCGGAGGCGGCGGACGCCAGGGCGCGGGCGATCTCGGGCGCGCCGGCGGACGCGGCGGTGCGGGCGCTGAAGGCCGACGCGGACCTGGCGGCGGCGACGCGGGCCGCGGTGCGGACCACGGTCGGGATGCTGAGGGACGGGCATCCGGCGCGGGCCTATGCCTATGGGCGGCTGGCGGCGCTGATGATCCGGCTCGATCGGGTCTTGGGGGAGGTCGAGGGGGAGGGCTCGGCCGGCGGGCGGACGCCGCAGCAGGAGGCGGCGCTGGCGGCGATCCTGGCGCGGCTGGGGGTGGAGGGGTGAGGGGGCCTGTCGTTGGCGCTGACGCTCGGCGCGCCCCCCGGTCCGATCTACGATCGGCCGGAGGACAGGCTATGCCTCGCTGCTTGAGCGCGGAAGAACCCCTCCGTCACAGCGCGAAGGGGCGCCGCGCCACCTCCCCATCGCCCAGAGGCGACAGGGAGGAGACGGGCGAGGCAACCCTTCTGACGCGGGAGGACGCGGAGGCGATGCACCCTGACGATCAGGCGAGGTTGGCCTGGGACGGCGCGGCCCATGAGGCGCAGCGTGCGCCGGAGGGTGGGTGGCGGACGTGGGTGTTTCTGGGCGGGCGGGGGGCGGGGAAGACGCGGGCGGGGGCGGAGTGGGTCAGTGAGGTGGCGGCGCGGCTGGGGCCGGGCGGGCGGATCGCCCTGGTGGGGGCGACGATGCACGATGTGCGCTCGGTGATGATCGAGGGGCCGTCGGGGCTGATGTCCCTGCCGTTCCGGGCGGCACCCCGGCTGGAGAGCGCGCGGCGGCGGGTGGTGTTTCCGGGCGGGGCGGTGGGGCTGATGCTGTCGGCGGCCGAGCCGGAGCGGTTCCGGGGGCCGCAGTTCCATGCGGCCTGGGGGGACGAGTTCTGCGCCTGGGAGAAGCCGGAGGAGGCATTAGCCATGCTTCGCCTCGGCCTGCGGCTCGGCGAAGCGAAGGGCGCTAACGCTCGGGACGCGGTCCCTCGCTGCTTGAGCGCGCAAGGCCCCCTCCGTCACGGCCCGGAAGAGGGCCGCGCCACCTCCCCATCGCTGCGCGACAGGGAGGAGACGACCCGGGCTCAAGCAGCGAGCGACCGCGTCGCGAGCGGTAGCCCACCACAACTGCTGCTGACGGCGGCGGGCGGCGCAGGAGCTGGACGGTCTGGTGCTGGAGGCGGAGGGGGCGCTGTTCACCCAGGCCGAGATGGCGCGGGCGCGGGCGCTGGGGCGGGAGCGGAATCTTCGTGGTCCGTGGGAGTATGAGCGCGCCGTGGTGGCGGTCGATCCGCCGGCGGGGACCCTGTCGGGCGAGGGCGGGGATGCGTGCGGGATCGTCGTGGTGGCGCGTTCCCGCCTTCGCGGGAATGACGAGGCGGGGGCGGCCTGGGTGCTGGAGGACCGCTCGGTCCGGGGGCTGTCGCCGGCGGGCTGGGCGGCGCGGGTGGCGCGGGCGGCAAAGGACTGGGGCGAGGCCCTGGGGTGCCCGGTGCGGGTCGTGGCCGAGGCCAACCAGGGCGGGGCCATGGTGGAGGCGGTGCTGAAGGCGGCGGGGCTGGCCTGTCCCGTGCGGCGGGTTCACGCGACGGCGGGCAAGCGGGCGCGGGCCGAGCCGGTGGCGGCGCTGTACGAACAGGGGCGGGTCGGCCACGTCGGCGCGCTGGCGGCGCTGGAGGCGGAACTGCTGGGGCTGGGCGAGGCGGGGGGCGCGAGCCCGGACCGGGCCGACGCCCTGGTCTGGGCGGTGACGGACCTGCTGATCGACCGGACGGGGGCGGGGCCCAGGGTGCGGGCGGCCTGAGCCAATGCAACGCTTTGCCGCCCGCCCGCATTGGTCGGGCATGCGCGGCGAGCTTAAGACCTATGCGGCCAAGCGCCGGTTCGACGAGACGCCCGAGCCGCGGGGGGCCAAGGGGCGCAGGACCGCGGCCGCGCCTCTGCGGTTCCTGATCCAGCGGCACGCGGCGACGCGGCTGCACTATGATTTCCGCATCGAGCACGACGGGGTGCTGAAGTCCTGGGCGGTGACCAAGGCGCCGTCGCGCGATCCGGCGGTCAAGCGGCTGGCGGTCGAGGTCGAGGACCATCCGCTGGACTATGGCGACTTCGAGGGGACCATCCCGGGCGGCAACTATGGCGCGGGGACGGTGCAGCTGTGGGACACGGGGACGTGGACGCCGCAGCATCCCGAGAGCCTGGAGGCCGACTTCGCCAAGGGCTCGATCAAGATGACGCTGGACGGCGAGCGGCTGAAGGGCGGGTGGGCGCTGGTGCGGCTGAAGTCGGATCGGGGCAAACCCTCCAAGCGCAACAACTGGCTGCTGATCAAGGAGAAGGACGACCACGCCGTGCCGGGCGAGGGCGACGCCCTGGCCGAGATCGACGCCTCGGTGACCACCGGCCGGTCGCTGGCGGAGATCGCCGACGGGACGAAGGAATGGACCGCGTCCAGGCCGACGGGGCGCAAGGCACCGCCCAGGCCCAACGCGTCGAAGGCGGCGACAGGGAAGGCGAAACGGTCGCCGGCCTTCGTGCCGATCCAGCTGTGCAAGGGGGTCGACCATCCGCCGGGCGCGGCGGGCTGGGTGCACGAGATCAAGTTCGACGGCTATCGCATCCAGCTGGGCATCGGCGGGGGCCAGGCCCAGGTGCGGACGCGCAAGGGGCTGGACTGGAGCGACCGGTTCCCCGCGCTGGCGGCCGAGGCGGCCGGGTGGCCCGACGCGGTGATCGACGGGGAGCTGTGCGCCCTGGACGACGACCACATGCCGGACTTCTCGGCGCTGCAGGCGGCGATCTCGGAGGAGAAGACCGGGGGGCTGGTCTATTTCGCCTTCGACCTGCTGTTCGAGGGGGGCGAGGACCTGAGGACGTTGCCGCTGTCGCACCGGAAGGCGCGGCTGCAGGCCTATTGCGACCGGGTCGGGGATGCGGGCGGGCGGCTGCGGTTCGTCGAGCATTTCGGATCGACCGGGCAGGCGGTGCTGGAGAGCGCGTGCCGGATGGATCTGGAAGGGGTGATCTCCAAGAAGCTGGATGCTCCGTACACGGCAGGACGCAGCGCCAGCTGGGTCAAGTCCAAGTGCCGGGGTCGCGACGAGGTGGTCATCGGCGGCTGGTCGTCGGAGGGTGGCACGCGGTTCCGATCGCTGCTGGTCGGGGTCAAGGACAAGAGCGGCAACGGCCTGCGCTATCTCGGGCGAGTCGGCACCGGCTATGGCGAGGCGGTGACCAAGACCCTGGTCCCGGCGCTGAAGGCGGCGGCGGCGGACGCGAGCCCGTTCGGCGGGATCGGCGCGCCCAAGAAGGCCAGCGACATTCACTGGGTGAAGCCCGTGCTGGTCGCCGAGGTCGAGCACGGCGGCTACACCGAGGTGGGGTCTCTGCGCCAGGCGGCGTTCAAGGGGCTGCGCGAGGACAAGACCGCGATCGAGGTCACCGAGGCCCCGCAGGCACCGACCGAAGGGAACAAGCCGGTCGAGCCCTCGAAAGCCACCACCACGGTCAAGCCCGTGGCGAAATCCGGCAAGGGCAAGGTCGTCGTCGCGGGGGTGGCGATCTCGAGCCCCGACAAGGTGCTGTGGCCCGCGCGCGATGGAAACCCCGCGATCACCAAGGCGGACCTGGCGCGCTACTACGAGGCGGCGGCCGAGCGGATTCTGCCGCATGTCGGCGATCGGCCGACCTCGATCATCCGGGCCCCGGACGGGATCGAGGGCGAGACCTTCTTCCAGCGCCACGCCATGGCCGGGTCCAACCCCCGGCTGAAGCTGATCGATGTGGCGGCGCGGACCCCCTATGTGGCGGCGGTCGACGTCGGCGGACTGGTGGCCATCGGTCAATCGGGTGGGCTGGAGCTGCACCCCTGGGGCTGCGCGCCGGGCCAGCCGGAGGTGCCGGACCAGATCACCTTCGATCTCGATCCCGACGAGGGGTTGGGCTTCGCCGATGTGATCTCGGCGGCCAGGGTGGTGAAGGCGAAGCTGGAGGACCTGGGCCTGGCCCCCTTCGTCAAGACGACCGGCGGCAAGGGGCTGCACGTCGTCGTGCCGATCAGGACCGACGCCCGCAGCCGCGTGACCTGGGATCAGAACAAGGCCTTCGCCAGGGCCGTGTCCGAGGCCATCCGCGTCGCGGCGCCGGACCGGTTCACCACCACCCTGGCCAAGAAGGCGCGGGGCGGGAAGATCTTCCTGGATTATCTGCGGAACGGCCGGATGGCGACGGCGGTGGCCCCGTGGTCGCCGCGCGCGCGGCCCGGGGCGGGCATCGCCTGTCCGCTGTCATGGGGGCAGGTGAAGGCCGGGCTGGACCCGACGGCGTTCACTCTGTGGACCTACGCCACCCTGATGAAGAAGCCCGATCCGTGGTCTGACTTTCGCGCCTCGGCCGTGAGCCTGAAGCCGGCGCTGAAGCGGATAGGGCTATAGGCGCTCGCCCCCACCGGATCCGGGGACGTGGGGTTCGGCCCCGACGCTAGACCAATCGTCACATGAGTTGGCGCAAGACGATTGGTCTAGCTCTCTGCTTTCTCGCATTCTTTGCCGCGAACCGGTGTCCACTTCGCTGGCGAATGCTCTAGAAGGGCGGAAAATCGCCCTTCGGTGGTGAGGACTGACCAGTCGTATCCCGAGGGAATCCGGGTCACGGGCTTCACAAGTCCGTCCTCGATCAGATCGCCCAGCGCGCGATCGACGAGGGCGGCCAGCATGGGTCTGATCCGTCCCTCGATCGTCGGAGACAATCGCCGCGAAAGACTGCGTCGGAACGCCCGGACCTCGCCGCGCCAGTGCCGCTCAGACGCCCGATCGACACCCAGTTCGATCTTCAACAGATGCAGCACGATCTGTTCCAGCAGGCTTTCGCAGGCACGCTGGTCGGACTTGCCCAAATCCTCGATCTCCTCGGCCACCAGGCTCCAGTCCAGGCCAAGGGGTCGGACGCGGCGCAGCGCCTCGGCCTGGGCTTCGGTCCAGGCGACGAAATCCGTCTCATAGAGCGAGACCGGCGGTTTCAGGTCATCGGCCATGCCATAGTCTACCAGACGTCGGGCCGCCGGGCGAACTCAGATGCCCGCGTACCACTCATAGCCGCGATCGGGCCAGTAGCCACCACGCGGGCCCGGCATGGCCTCGAAGCTGTCGACCGCCTCGATCCGGCGGATGTATTTGGCCTGTTTGTAGCCCAGCTGCCGCTCGACCCGGAGCCTCAGCGGGGCCCCATTGGGCACCCCCAGCGTCTGGCCGTTCATGTCGTAGGCGAGGATGGTCTGGGGGTGCATGGCGTCGACCAGGTCGATGCTCTCGTAGTAGCGCGGCCCTTCTTCGGTCTGGGTCAGGGCGTCGAAGCAGTGGAAGACGATGTAGCGGGCCTCGGGCATGAGCCCCGCCTCTTCCAGCAGGGTCTCCAGCCGCACGCCGGTCCACTGTCCGATCGCGGTCCAGCCCTCGACGCAATCGTGCTTGGTGATCTGGGTGCGGGCGGGGCGTTCGCGCAGGTCGGCCAGCGACAGGCTGAGCGGCTGCTCCACCAGGCCGTCGATCATCAGGCGATAGTCGGCGAACCCCCCGTCCTTCAGCGCCACATAGTCCGAGGCCGCCGGATCGATCGAGCCGTTGGGCTTGAAGAAGGGCGAGATCTGGCTGGGCTGGTATTCCGGGGCCAGGGCCTCGCGCGGGATCAACAGCCGCTGGGAGCGCCGCGTCAGGGCCTCGGCCGAGACGCGCAGGCTCTCGCTGATCGTCTGGCCGCGCTGGCAGGCGGCCAGGGTCATCACGCCGACGGCGGCCCCGGCCCGAGCCAGCCAGGAGCGGCGGCTGAGCGGCGTCTGCGGATGGGCGGTGCCGGTCATGACGCGTCTCCCTTGTGATCGTCGTTGGCCGGGGCTGAGGGCTCCAGCACGAACCAGCCGGTGATCATGGCCCGCATGTTGTTGACGAAGCCGGTCCAGACCACGAGCCCGACATGGACGACGATGAAGCCGACGATCAGGGCGCCGGAGATGAAGTGCAGCGTGCGCGCCGATTGCCGCCCCCCCATGATGTCCAGGAGGAACCCGCCCACGGCATTGAACCCCGGCGACATCGACAGGCCGGTGATCAGCATCATCGGCAGGACGACCAGGATCATGAAGACATAGGTCAGCTTCTGGATGACGTTGTAGTTCCGCGCCTCCTCGTCCTTGGGGAAGTGGAAGCGGGCGTGTTCCTTCACCGAGGGCCAGAAGCCGGCGAGGTCCGCCCGGCTGGGCCACAGCCGGCCGTTGAAGCGGCGGCTGATGAAGCCATAGGCCAGATAGATCAGGCCGTTGATGACGAAGACCCAGGCGAAGAAGAAATGCCAGTGACGCGCCTCGGCCAGGTTGCGCCCCTGAGGCAGCAGCAGCCAGTTGGGGATCGGCGGAATGTCCAGCCAATGGTTGCCGAAGTTGGTGTCGGTGCCCCAGTCCAGGTGCGGGTGGGCCAGCAGAATGTTGAGGCCGCTCATGATCAGCACGACCACGGCGGTGACGTTCAGCCAGTGACTGATGCGCACCAGG
Source organism: Brevundimonas subvibrioides (assembly GCA_002280475.1). Taxonomy (GTDB): domain Bacteria; phylum Pseudomonadota; class Alphaproteobacteria; order Caulobacterales; family Caulobacteraceae; genus Brevundimonas; species Brevundimonas aurifodinae. The sequence goes on along the minus strand of NCEB01000007.1, from coordinate 27,702 downwards.
GGCGGGTGGCGGTAGGTGTCGACGCGGCCGCCGGGTAGCGGTCGATCCGCGTGACGATCCGGCGCCGGGTCCGCGCCCGGCGGGGTCGTCGTCTCGATCACGCCATCGGTCATCCGCATCCCCCTCGAGCAGACCAGACGGTCTCACAGGCGACGCGCGCCCGCAAACCGGCCTTTCACGCGACTACGCGGCGGCGAGCGCCGGGGTTACGCGGCGAGGGCGTCAGTTCGGCCGGGCGCAGCGGCTGCGATCCCCGTCCTGACAGGCGCGTGTGTCGGCCTCCCAGCGGGCCCGATCGGCGTCCCAGCGACGCCGGGCCTCATCGGCGGCGCGCACGCTCTCCTCCCAGGCCAGACGCTGACGCAGGATTTCGGCGGCCTCGGCCTCATGCCTGGCGCGTTCGGCCTCGAACGCGGCCTGCTCCGCGCGTTCCTGGGCGGCGGCGAGTTCGTTGCGGGCGGTGATCTCGGCGTTCAGAGCCCGGGTGACGCGCAGTTCCTCGGGGTCCTGCTGGTCGTCCGTGGCCTGGATGTCGGCCTCGCCGTCATTGACCGGGGCCTCGGCGGCCGGGGGTGTGGCGGTCGGAGTTCGCAGAAGGCGATCCACGCTGTCCTGGGCGGCGACGGGCGCGGCGGTCGCGAAAAGCAGGCCAACGAGGGCCAGCGCGGGCGATGCGATGCGGGTCATCGGAGGGTCTCCGTGTCGACGCCGCGGAACCGGCGTCAGCGAGGCACAGCGATACGCGCCCGGCGCTGAGGTGTCACGCCGCGCCCGGCGTCCAGCGGGCTGGCCAGAACAGGCGGCGGGGGTGGCGGGGCGGCCACGACCTCGACCGGCGGCGGGGCCGCGATCTGGGTCGGGCCGCCCGCATCGTCCTCGACGGATGCGACCACGATCGGCGGGGCCAGGTCGACCATGGGGGTGATCGACAGGTCCGACGACAGGTCGTCCTCGACCACCGGCACCGTCAGATCCTCGACGAAGGTCGCCACGGCCGCGAGCTTTGTGATGATCGGCTCGGCCCCGGCATGGGCCCCGGTGAACGCAGCAGGCAGGCCCCATCCGCCGGTCCAGCGATAGAAGATATGGGTGTCGATCTGGCGCATCTTGACCAGCCGCGCGGCCCAGAAGGGCGCGACCCAGTCGGTGTGATAATGGGTCGCCATCCCGACCTCGGGCGTGACGTGGCCGTTCAGGGCCGCCGAGGCCACCGCGCGGGCCCGGGCCCAGCCGGCATCGGACGGACGCCGGCCCAGGGCGCCGTCGCAGGTGAAGCTGAACTGGCAGCCGGTGGTGCGCTCCTGGCCCTGGAAGACCACGCCGCAGACGGTCTTGGGGAAGGCCGGATGGCGCATGCGGTTCAGCACCACCTGGGCCACGGCGGCCTGGCCCAGCGCGGTCTCCGAGGCGGCCTCGTAGTAGACCGCCGAGGTCAGGCAATCGAGGGCGCGCCCGTAATCGGCCAGGCTCTCGGGCGGCATGATGAAGGGCCGCGCCGCGAGAATCGGCAGGGTCGAAAACGGCAGGGAGGCGTTCCAGACCCGCGCCTCGTCCATCGAGATCGGGCGCACGGCGTCGGGGGCGAGCGTGAACTCGGTGGACTGCAGGGCTCCGGCCGCCGTCGAACCGGCGGTCAGCAGAGGGTCAGAGGCGATGCCCCGCATCTCGGCGAGGCGGGTGGTGATCAGGGCCGAGCCCGCCACGACGACAATGGCGAAGCAGGCGGTCAGGGCGACGCCGACCGGGGCCCAGGGGCTTGACGCGACGCGCAGGGCGAGGGCGCGCGCCCGCTCGAGGCGGTGGGTCCAGGCCTCCTGGGGCAGGGTCTCCGTCCCGGCCGTCATCCGCCGCTCCCCCGGCCGAAACCGTACTGCAGGCCGAGCAGGAAGCTCCAGAAGGCCGCGATCGACGGCACCTGAAGAGCGAAGTCGGTGAGGCCGTGGATCAGGACGACGCCACTGGCGCAGATCAGCCCGATCATCAGCGTCTGGCCCCGCCCGCCCCCGCTGCGCAGGGTCGCGCCGACGAGGATCCAACCGATCAGCAGGAACATCGGCGCGGCGCCGACCAGCCCGGCCTCTTCCAGCCACTGCAGATAGACGTTGTGCGTGGCCCGCATGGACCACAGCTGCGGCGCGGTCTCGGCGGTCATCCGCTGCAGGTTGACGGCGTCGAAACTGCCCAGGCCCCAGCCGAACACCGGTGAGGCGGTGAAGGCCGACCAGTGGACGGCGAACAACTGACCGCGCACGTCCATGCCGGACTCGGTCGCGGCGAGGCGAGACCACAGGAGGTCGTTGCCGCCGGCCAGCAGAACCCCGGCCACGGCGATCAGAAGGCCGCCCCCGACGGCGATGGCCCCCCGGTCGCGCTTGCGGGTGGCCAGGGTCCACAGCAGCAGGCCGCCGGACGCGAACAGGGTCGCCACCAGCGCCATGCGCGACGCGGTCAGGATCAGACAGACGGCGGTCAGGGACAGGCAGGCGATCGAGACCGCGGAGGCCGTCATCCGCCGGGTCGCGCCGAGGCCCTCGGTCCGGCTCCAGGCGCGCAGGAACAGCGCCAGGCCCAGGACCGTCAGAATGCCGAAGACCGTGCCGCCGCTGTTGGCGCTGAGAAAGCCGCCCGTCAGCCGATCGCCGGTGGCGACCTGGGCTCCGGAAAGGAAGCTGATCAGCGAAATGGCGGCATAGGCCCCGCCGATCCAGACGATCGCCTCGACCGTGGCCTGGGCCCGGTCGCGCCGGACGCCCTGCAACGCCCCGAGGCCGAAGGCGCAGGCCAGGCCCAGAAGCTTGACGATCTCAAGCTGGGTCGCGCTGCGATCGATGGTCAGGGAGCCGGGCGCGACACCCGCCCAGCTCCAGGCCGGCTGGGCCCCGCCCGGTCCCCAGGGCGTCAGGCTCCAGAGCGCCGTCGCGATGACGACACCGAACAGGACCGCAGGAACGGCCGCGCCGCCCAGGGCGTCGAGCGATCGCCGGAGGGGCGTGGCCAGCGCGATCAGAAGGGCGAGACCCAGGGCCGCGGTGAGCCACGCCGCCGCCGCCGGCTGATTGGCGCCGAACAGGAGATGCGCCACCGTCAGAAGCGCCGGCGCGGCGGCCAGTCCCGCCATCGCCGTGATCGAGGGTCGCCGTTCGGGCCCCCGACGGCCCGCGAAGGCCGTGGTTCTTCGCTCTCGAGGGCTCGCGAGCGCGGTCGAACTCATCGCATCAGGCCGAGTAGTATTTCTTGTAGTCGGCGTAGTAGTAGCCGGCGTCACCGTAGCCGTAGCGCGCCTGGGCCTTCATATCGACCTGGGTCAGGCCGACACCGGCGACGTGGGCCCCGGACTGTTCCAGAATCTTCAGCGCCGCGGCGATGGCCTTCTCGGGCGTCTTGCGCCAGCGGGCCAGGAAGACGACCGCGTCGGCCTTGGCGGCGACCAGTCGCGTGTCCGACACGGCGAGGACCGGCGCGGTGTCGAGGATCACCAGATCGAAGTCGCGGCGAAGTTGAGCCATGAGCTCGTCCATCGCCGCCGAGCCGAACACGTCGCGCGGGGTGAAGCTGTTCTTCGCCAGAGGCAGGATGTGGGCCCCGGAGGGCTCGTCCAGCATCATGGCCCGTTCCAGCGGCACGGCGCGGTTCAGCACCTCGACCAGCCCCGCTACGGGCTCGAAACCCAGCAGGCGGTTGACGTTGCGCCGACGCAGGTCGCAGTCGACGAGGACCACCCGCAGGCCCGACTGGGCCGCGACGCGCGCCAGGCACAGGGCGGAAGTGGTCTTGCCTTCGCCCGGCAGGGCCGAGGTCAGGGTGATGACGCGGATGTCGTGCCCGATGCGCGAGAACAGGATCGAGGCCCGCATGGCCCGGACGGATTCGGTGAAGCTGGCCAGGGGTCTCTTGACCACATAGTCGGCCGGCGTCTCGTCCCGGTCTTCGGGGGCGGCCACCGAGGCCAGCAGAGGCACGGAGCCCAGGTGCGGCAGGCCGAACTTGTGCTCGACGTCCTCGGCCGTGATCACGCCGGTGTCCAGCATGACGGCCAGAACCACGGCGGCGAGACCGGCGGCCATGGCCAGGGCCAGACCCATCGTCAGATTGAGCGGCACGTTCGGCGAGCTGGGCCTGAGAGGAATCGCCGCGGGGGACACGATGCGGGCGTCGGATTCCTGAAGGCCTTCGGTGCTGCTGGTTTCCTGGAAGCGGTTGAGGAAGCTCTGGTACAGGGTCCGGACCGACTCGGCATTGCGAGACAGTTCGTTCAGCCGGACGCCGGCGGCATTGTTGGCGGCCAGGGTTCCGCGCGCCGAGCCCAGGCTTCCGGCCATCGAGCCCGTGCGCTCGCGCGCGACCTGCACCTGGGCCTCGAGGTTGGAGATGATGCGGCGGATCTCGGCCTGGATCTGGGCGTCGATGTCGGCGAGCTCGCGTTCGGCGCGCAGCATGTCGGGGTGACGCGGGCCATAGCGGCTGGACAGGTCGGCGACCCGGCCCGAGACCTCGGCGCGGCGCGAGCGCAGTTGCTGGACCACCTGGGAGCCCAGGGCCTCGCCCACGTCCTCGCCGTTGGAGCCCGCCGCCAGCTGGGCGCGGGCCGTGCGCAGCCGGGCCTCGGCCTCGGCCTGGGTGGCCCGCACCGTCGCCAGCTGCTGGTTGTAGGTCGAGATCTCCTGCTCGGTCAGGGTGGCGCCGGAGGCGCTGAGCAGGTTGTTGGCGGTGCGGTACTGTTCGACCGCGGCCTCGGCCTGCTGCACCTCGGTGCGCAACTCCGTCAGTCGGACGTTGAGCCAGGAGTTCGCCTGACGCGTGGCGTCGAACTTGGCCTCGAGCTGCTCGAGCAGATAACGTTCGGCATAGGTGTTGGCGATGCGCGCGGCCTTGGCCGGGTTGTCGGAGGTGAAGCCGACGTTCATCACATAGGTCAGGCCCGCCCGGCGCACCGACAGGCGCTTGAGCACATTGTCGACGACCTTTTCCTTCTCTTTCTGGGCCTCGACCGCCGACAGCTGGGCCCGGGCCGCATCGGGGGCCGCGGCGCCGAACAGGGTGGCGATGCCGCCCACCACGGCCTGGATCGCTCCCGGCTCGGCGAGGGCCGGGTTGAACTCCGGATCCTCCTCCAGATTCAGGGCCTCGACCACCCGCTGGGCCAGCTGGCGCGACTTCAGGATCTCGATTTCGGTGTCGACCACGCTGTTCTCGGCCGACAGGCCCGAGAGCACGGCCTCGGCGGAGACGACGTTCTGTTCGCGCGTGTTGATCGTCAGGCTGGACGTCGCCGTATAGAGCGGCGTCGCCCGGACCGTCGAGATGACCGACCCCACCATCACGATCAGGGCCACCGCCAGGAAGAGCGGCAGGCGGCGCCGGAACAGCGCGATCAGTCGGTGCAGGTCCACGCCATCACCGCGACCCTCGTCGCTGTCGGATGGCCCGCCTTGGGAAGCGTAGGAGCGCGGCTCGGAAACGGAGTTCAGCATGGAAGGCAACGCACCTGGGACGGAGAGATCCGTCTAGAACTGGGCAACGAGGGTCGCCGTCAGGCGATTGACGTCGAACTCCGACCCGGCCGCCAGGCCCGAGGAGGTCTGCTCGAAGTGGCTGGCCGAGACGCTGATCCCCAGGTTGCGGTTCAGGAGATAGGTTCCACCGACCGAGACCTGCAGCCGGTCGTCCTCACGGGCGATGCCCTCGTAATCGTCGCGCGACAGCGAGGCATTGGCGTTGAGCAACACATTGCGGCGCAGCTCGTGGTCGATCCTCACGCCCGCCGACGACGACAGATAGCCGCCCGAGCCGGCGATGCCGGAGTCCTCGATCGTGCGCGACGCATACCCCGTCACGGTCGTCAGCTGGGTGGGAAACCATTCGAGCTGAGCCCGGGCACCGAAGCCGTCGATCTTGTCGTAGACCGCCGCGTCGAACTCCTGGCTGATGTAGCCGACCGCGATCTCGCCCCGGGTGACGGCACCGACCTCGAAGTTGGCGCCCGCCAGCAGCTCGTACCCGTCGGAATCGCGCGCGGGCAGAAGAACCGAGGTGGCGGTGTCGTAATCGCGGGTGTTGGTGGTCGCCTGGACGAACAAGGCCGTGGCGGGGCTGAGCGCCACATCGGCGCGGCCGGTCAGGCTGGTGATCGTGCGGTCGCGGTTGTCCTGGTCGATGACCGTGCCGCCGAGGGTGACCGCGTCCTCATAGTCAAACGTCCGGACATCGCCGCGCGCCGAGAGCTTGATCCGCCCGCTGACGCGGGACGCGGCGAGAAAGGCCGAATCCAGCGCGTAGCTGACCGGTTCCCGCGTGGAGGCCGGGGCGTTGGAGGATGTGCGCGGCTCGGTGACCGAGGCGTAGTCGTAGCCGGCGGCGATGTTGGCGGCCCGGGTGATGTCGAGCCGACCGGACGCGCCCACGCTCCAGTCCTCGAAATTCTCGGCGTCGAAATCCTGGTACCGGCTGATGTTCGCCCTGGCGTAGGCCGCGAGGGAGTGGCGCGACCAGCCGGACTCGATCTGGACCTCCGGCTTCAGCCGCACGATCCAGTCGCTGTCCGCCCCCGTGGCGACGGCGAAGACGTTGTCATTGTGCTCGGCGTCGATCTGCAATGACGGAAAGACGCCGAAGGTCCCGGCCGACAGGCCGAGCGCCTCATAGCCCGGTCGAGGCCGCGCGGTCACGGCGACGCTGCGATCGCGCGCGAACATATCGCCGGACTGAGACTGGGCGGCGCTGATCGAGCTCGATGTCGATTGGCTCTGCGCCACGCCGGCAGAGGCCCATGCCACCAGCGAGACGAACAGGGCGAGGCGGCTTGTGCGTGTCGGCATGGTTCCCCCGTCGCTCCTTCGGAGCGCCGCTTCACGTCAAAAAAAAGAGAAAGGCGGTCTAGGTCGCCGGACGATAGTCCGAGCCACCGCCGCCACCGCCGCCCGCCGAACCGGACGCTCCGATCGGAGCCCCACCGCTCTGGCCACCCGAGGCCGGCGCGCCGCTGGTGCCCGAGTTCGCGCTGCTCTGGATGGACGACACCGCCGACGCAGCCGCAGGCGACAGCTGGCCGGACGCCGCCAGCGAAGCCTGGGCGTTGGAGACGGCCTGAAGCCCGACGGCCGGGCTGATGCCGTTGGCGGCGAGAGCCGTCGCGATCGCGCTCTGAATGTAGGCGGCGGCCGCGTCGCCCGTCAGGCCGGCGGCGGCGGCTTCATTCTGGGCCTGAACGATGGCGGCCTCGACGATGGCCGTGGCGGCTTCGACGGTGTCCTGGGCCGCCGACACGGCCGCGGACGCGGCGATGGGCGCGGCAGCCAGCGCCAGACCGGCAAGCGCGGCATGGCATGCGAACGCGATGAGCTTGGTCTTGAACATGGCTAGATCCCCTAATCCAGGCGCTTTAATACACGGGTAACCCTTCAAACAAAATACATAGGTATGTGAAATCGGCGAGCGCCGCGCGGAAGGGCTGTGCTGTGGCCCATTCGCAACCCTCGCCCGAAGGCCGGGACCGCGTGTGGCGTCTAGAGCGGCTCGGGAACCATGAGATCAAGGGCCCACCGGCCCGCGGGATCGCGGACCTGGTCTCGAACGGTTTCGACGATGGCCGGCCGGGTCGCGGCGGTCATGCGCAGCTCGGCCAGAACCTGGCGGCGCAGATCCGGCGTCAGTCGCCCCCACAGGTCGAAAGCGAACCGCAGCCGCCAGGCCGTGACCTCGGGGCCATAGGGGGCGGCGACATAACTCCGGTCCAGGGCGTCGCGCGCGGCCTCCATGTCGTCCTGTTCGGCGGCGATCCAGGCGAGCCGGGCCCAGGCGACCGAGTCCAGCGGTCGTTCGGCGAGCACGGCGAGGGTCTGTGCGCGGATCTCCGGCAGATCGACCGGCGTCGCGGTCGCGGCCCTGGCGGCGCGGGCCTCGCTGACGGACGCCAGGCGCGGCAGGTCGGCCACCCAAGACCCCGGCCAGGTCAGGGGCGCCGCGAGCGCGAGGCCCCCGGCCACCGTGAACACCCCCAAGGCGACGGCGGGCCCGTGACGGACAAGCGCGGATTTCGGCATCGACGGCGTTCCCCGGATCGCGAGGTCCGCACTAGAGGGCGACGCTGACCCAGTCAAACGGCCGACCCGGGGCCTGGCGCTCGCGCCAGCGATAGTTGACGCGATCCCAGCGCGAGACCCACGGCGACAGACTGTCGAGCACATATTCGCCCTGGTCGGAAGCCAGCAGCAGGACGGCGTGGCTCTCGCCCCATGCGGTCTCGACAATGGCGATCGACAGGGCCTCGGCCGGCACGCCGGCCGCGATCAGGCCTGCGCGCTTGGCCAGGACATAGTCTTCGCAGTCGCCCTGGGCCTGGTCGCCGGTCGGGAGTGTCCAGTGATCCTCGCGGCCATACAGCCGCGCGTCGGAGGCGTTGCGGATGCCCCGGTTCATGCGGCGGTTGACGCCGTTGACGAGCCGCCATCCGGCGCGATCCAGGGCGAAGGTGGCGGGAGCGACCTCGGCGACCGGGGGGGCGGCCAGAGCGAGGTCGGGGGAGATCGTAATCGCATCCCCGGCTGCGGCGGCTTCGGGGGACATCGCGGAGCCTGCCACCTCGACCGCTGTCGTGGCGACCATCTCGACCGACGGCGCGCCGTCCAGGGCGGGCGCTGTCTCAGGCGAAGGGGCGTCGAGCGGCAGCGCCGCGTCCAGGGGGTAGAGGCGGGGCACGGGCAGGACCAGCCTGAAGTCGACCACCGCAGGCGGGGCGACCGTGAAGGCGGCAGGAGAGATCGCGGCGGGACCCGCTCGCCGGGGGACGGCAGCCTGCCAGAAGCGGCGGTTGGCCTCGGCGCGAAGCGCGCGGCCATCGGGGACGGGGCCGATGGACGGGCACTGGTCGGGAGCCCGCTCGCACAGGTCGAGGAAACCCTCGGGCGCCGGCGCGGCGCGGCCCAGAGGCATGACGGCACCGGGCGCGGAGGCCGTCTGGGCCACGGCGGCCGTCGCCCCGCAGGCGACGCCCAGCGCCGACGCGAGAACGATCGCCTCGAATTTTCCTGGTCGCCTTTTGCGGACCATGACAGCTCCTCGAAGTTGAGGAGATCATGCACGCCAACCGCTAAGGTCGGTTCACCAGGCACGGTTTCCGCGAGCTTGAGAAGCAGGGTTGTCAGGGCGTTAAGACCGGCCGCTCGGCCTCACACCGGCAGGGCCCCGCGCTTGACCACCGTGCGCATCGCCACGCTGGAAGACACCCGCGTCACGCCGGGGATGGTGGTCAGGGCGCGGGCATGAACCCGCTCCAGGTCGTCGACGTCGCGCACCACCAGCCGCAGCAGATAGTCCGAGCCGCCGGTCATCAGATAGCATTCGACCACCTCGGGCACGCCGGCGATGGCGGTCTCGAACGCGGTCAGGGCGCTCTCGGCCTGGGACGACAGGGTCACGGTGACGAAGACGCTGATCGGCAGGCCCACGGCACGCTCGTTGATGACGGCGGCATAGCGGCTGATGACGCCGGCTCCTTCGAGGGCCCGGAGGCGGCGCAGGCAGGCGCTCTCGGACAGGGCGACCTGTTTGGCCAGGTCCGCGTTGGTCATGCGGCCGTCGACCTGGAGCAGGCGAAGCATCTTTCTGTCGGTGGCGTCCAAGGCGACGGCGGAAACGGTCTTCATGGACGGTCCGGATGCAGGATTCTGCGACTTTACGCCGATCACTCGCGGAAAAGAACAGGAACCTGCGATCCGCCCGGCGCTATTTTCCCGCCAAACCCTGAGAGAGGCGAGGAAACCCCATGCGCGTCGGCGTCCCGAGAGAGATCAAGAAGAACGAACATCGCGTCGGTCTGACGCCCACGGCGGTCCGGGAGTACGTCGCCCACGGCCACACGGTCGGGGTGCAGACGGGCGCGGGCCTGGGGGCGGGCTTCACCGACGACGACTACATCCGGGCGGGGGCCGCGATCGTCGCCGACGCCCCGACGGTGTTCGCGACCTCGGACATGATCGTGAAGGTCAAGGAGCCGCAGAAGGTCGAGTGGGAGATGCTGCGCGAGGACCAGATCCTCTACACCTATCTGCACCTGGCCCCCGATCCGGAGCAGACGAAGGGCCTGATGGCGTCGAAATGCGCCGCGATCGCCTATGAGACGGTGACCGACGCGCGGGGCGGCCTGCCGCTGCTGGCCCCCATGTCCGAGGTCGCGGGGCGGATCGCGGTCTTCTCCGCGGCCGAGACCCTGCTGAAGCACAACGGCGGCATGGGCCTGCTGTTCTGCGGCGTGCCGGGCGTGGCGCCCGCGCGGGTGCTGGTCCTGGGGGGCGGGGTCGTGGGGCTGAACGCCGCGCGCATGGCCATGGGGCTGGGCGCCGAGGTGGTGGTGCTGGAGCGGTCCATCCCTCGGATGGCCTGGATCGACGAGGTCACCAGCGGCCGGGTCATCACCCGCTATTCCTCGATCGGCGCGATCGACGAGGAGGTGGTCAAGGCCGACGTGGTCATCGGCGCGGTCCTGGTGCCCGGCGCCGAGGCCCCCAAGCTGATCAAGAAGGCGCACCTGAAGCGGATGAAGCCGGGTTCGGTGCTGGTCGACGTCGCCATCGACCAGGGCGGCTGTTTCGAGACCAGCCACGCCACGACCCACGAGGACCCGACCTATACCGTCGACGGGGTGGTGCATTACTGCGTCGCCAACATGCCGGGCGCCGCGCCGCGGACCAGCTCCGAGGCGCTGAACAACGCAACCCTGCCGTTCGGCCTGGCTTTGGCCGACCACGGGCTGGAGGCGCTGAGGAAGGACCCGCATCTGGCGCGGGGGCTGAACGTCCTGCGCGGCGAGATCACCTATCCGGCGGTGGCCGAAGCCATGGGGCTTGCATGGTCCGATCCGTTCGGCGTCTGGGCGCGCGCCTGACGGCCTTGTCCGGCAGGCGGACAAGGCGGGGGTAAGGCTTGCGGGGCGGGCGGGAGCCGTCGATATCCCGCCCATGACAGACACCGACCCCGTCGCCCCCTCGCTCGACGACTTCGCCCGGCTGGCCCGACGGGCCTTCGACGCCCTGCCCGAACCGTTCCGGGCGGCGGCGGGGGAGGTCGTCATCCGCGTCGACGACTTTCCCGACGACGAGACCCTGGCCGCGTTCGGCATGGAAGATCCGTTCGAGCTGACGGGTCTGTATCAGGGTCACCCGATCGGCGACCGCGACGCCATGGGGCCGGCGCGGGAGCCCAGCCGCGTCTTCCTGTATCGCCGCCCCATCCTGGACGAATGGTGCGAGCGGGGCGACGTGGGCCTGTATGAGATCATCGCCCACGTCCTGATCCACGAGATCGGCCACCACCTGGGCCTCGACGACGACGACATCGACGCCATCGAGGGTGCGGACTGACGCGCTGCTCCTTCTCCCACGAGGGGAGAAGGGACCTGACGTAGTGACGCCGACCCTCCGCCTCCCTATCTTCGCTCCATGACCGTCCACGTTCCCCCGCCGCCCCTGCTCGAAACTTCCGGCGTCGATCCGTCAGAAGCCCTCTCCATCCTCCAGGCCGCGCTGCACGGCGCCGACGACGGGGAGCTGTTCCTGGAACGCTCCGAGCTGGAATCGCTCGTCTTCGACGACGGGCGGCTGAAGTCCGCCGCCTATGACGCCAACGAGGGCTTCGGCCTGCGCGTCGTCGCCGGAGAGACCGCCGGCTACGCCCACGCCAATGAAATCAGCGCCGCCGCCTTCCGCCGCGCCGCCGACGCCTCGGCCCTGGCCAAGTCCAGCCATGCCGGCGTCGCCGCCGAGGGGCCCCGGGCCACCAACCAGCGGCTTTACGAGCCTGTCGATCCGCTCGCCTCGCCCGCCTTCTCCGACAAGATCGCCCTGTTGCAGGAGATCGACGCTTTCGCCCGCGCCCGCGATCCGCGCGTCGTCCAGGTCTCGGCGACCCTGGTGGGCGAGCGCCGGGCCGTCGAGATCCTTCGGGCCGACGCCCTGACCGTGCGTGACGTGCGGCCTCTGGTGCGCCTCAACATCTCGGTCACCGTCGAGCGCGACGGCCGTCGCGAGAGCGCCTCGACCGGGGCGGGTGGCCGGGCCGGTTTCGAGACCTGGATCGCCCCCGCCCGCTGGCAGGCCCAGGTCGACGAGGCCATCCGCCAGGCCCTGGTCAACCTCGACGCCGTCGACTGCCCGGCCGGAGAGATGGACGTGGTGCTGGCCGCCGGCTGGCCCGGGGTCCTGCTGCACGAGGCGATCGGCCACGGCTTCGAGGGCGACTTTCACCGAAAGGGCTCGTCGGTCTTCACCGGCATGATGGGCAAGCGGGTGGCCGCGCCGGGCGTCACCATCGTCGACGACGGTTCGATCGCCGGGCGGCGCGGATCCCTGACGGTGGACGACGAGGGCACGCCCACCAGCCGGACGGTGCTGATCGAGGACGGCATCATGGTCGGGCTGATGCACGACCGGCAGTCGGCGCGGCTGATGGGCCAGGCCGCGACCGGAAACGGCCGTCGCCAGTCCTTCGCCCATATGCCCATGCCGCGCATGACCAACACCTTCATGGAGAATGGCGACGCGTCGCGCGCCGACATGATCGCCTCGACCAGGCGTGGGCTCTACGCGGCCAACTTCGGCGGCGGCCAGGTCGACATCGCCAACGGCAAGTTCGTCTTCCAGTGCACCGAGGCCTATCTGATCGAGGACGGAAGGATCACCGCCCCCGTGCGCGGCGCGACCCTGATCGGCGACGGCGCCACGGCCCTGACCAGGATCGAAATGGTCGGCAACGACTTCGAATTCGACCCCGGTGTCGGCGTCTGCGGCAAGGCGGGGCAGGGGGTCCCGGTCGGTATCGGCCAGCCCTCGCTGAAGATGGGCGGGCTGACGGTCGGCGGAACGGCGGTCTGACGGATCAGTCCGTTCGCCACTCGGGCCCGACGATCTCGAACCCCTCGGCCTCCAGGCCGTCCAGCACGCCCCCGGGCTCGGCCAGCAGCCGGAGCGGCGCGACGGCCAGGGTCACGCCGGGCTGGTCGATCGCGGCGGACAGCGCCGTCAGCCACTGGCCGCGCAGCTGCGGCCCGATCTCCGGATCGCCCCAAGGCCAGCACTGGCCCAGTGCTGTGTCCAGCGGATTGTCGATCACCGCCGGCACGCGCCGCGCCCGCCAGTCCTCGGCGCGGAAGACGAAGCCCTCCGGCCCTGCCTCCGCCGCCCCGACCCCGGCCGTGACACAGGGCGCATAGGTGCCCGGCGGCTGGGTCAGCAGATTGTCCACGATCTCGTCGCCGCGTACGAAGCCCACCGCCTCGCCCGGCACCCGCGCCCGTCGCGCCGCCGCCCGCACGGCGTCCTCGGCGTCGCGCCCGCCCCGGCGAAAGCCCGCCTTGTCGTTCATCAACTCAAAGCCGAGCAGGAAGAAACCCCGCGTACGCCAGCCTTCGTTGCGCTCATCGGCCATCACGGCTTCCAGCCGCGCCTGGACGGCCGGCTCCAGATAGTCGGCGCTGGTCGTCCCTTCGGGCAGGGTGGCGACGCTGCGCCCCCGCCAGACCAGCCGGATGATGTCGGCCGGCGAGACCCGGCTTTCGGGCGGGTACAGGATCCGGTCGGCCCGCTCCGTTGCCGCTTCCAGCCCGGTCGGGCTCCATTCGAAGTCGCGCGGCAGGCCGCGGATGTTGCCGACCAGGATCAGCGACCGGTCGCCCCGGCTGACCTCCCAGATCGGCACCTGGGCCTGACGCGCGATGACGATGACGTCCTCGACCCGGTCCACCTCGGATTGCTGGGCGAGCACCGGACCGGACGACATCGCGGCCAGGGCGAAGAGCGCGGCGAGCGATCTGAGGCGCATGAAACACTCCCGACGCCGGTCATCCGGCTGTCAAGGACGCTTGTCCAGGACTGTGGCGCAAGCGTGGCCGTTTTCGTGGCGTCAGTGGGGGCTTCGGCGGCCCAGCAGGATCGGGATCGTCATGGCCAGCAGGACCGCATTGGTCAGCGCCAGACCGAGGTCCAGCGTCGCCGCATGGAGCGTCAGCATGATCGTCTGCAAGCCCAGCAACCCCGCCGCCGAGATCAGCAGCGGCCATCGGCCGAGGCTCCAGGACGCCAGCGGGGCGAGCAGGCCCAGCGCCAGAACGATCTCGACCAGGCCCAGGCCTCGCGCCAGGCTCTCGCTGGCATAGGCGGGCCAGGTCATCAGGGCGATCAGATTGTCCATCGGCTCGCTCACCTTGGCGTAGCCGGCCGCGAGAAAGAACATCGCCACCCAGCCCTGGAGCGTCCAGAGCGCCAGGTTGCGATAGTTGGCGCGCAGCCGCAGTTGCGCAGGCGTCAGGGGCCGGCGGGTGCCGGGCGTCAGGGTGGTGGACATCATGCGATCTCGAGTGTGCCCCGGGGAGAGGGCTATTGTTTTTGTAACAGACACTAGATCAGATCGAGGGTCTGCCCGTTCAAGGGGTATGGCAGAGTTTGATGAGCATGTCATCAGCTGAAGACATCAATTGATGACATCGACCGATGACAACCTGTTTCATGTCCGCGACCGCCCGTGGGAACGGTCTGCAGGAACTACGGAGCTGAAGCGTGGTGGTATGCATACGAACTCGTGATCCCGGCGGGTGCGGCGTCGATGGAGAGACGCGTCAGCTCTGGTGAAATCGACAGATCAGCCCCGGGCCTGTCTCAGCGTCTCGATCCGATCCAGCTTCGCCTCGAACGGACCCCAGTCGTCGGACGCGTCAATCGCCGCCCAGATCGCCTCGACTTCGTCGATCAGCAGGTCCTCGGGCGGGCCGGCGAAGACGGGGTGCTCCAGCCGCTCGGGCCGATCGGGCCCGTGCTCGAACAGGGCGAAGCGGAAGGCGTCGAACGTCTCGCCCTGATAGAGCCGCGCGCGCGGACCGGCCAGGGCCCGCGCCGAGGATGAGAAGCCAGTGAACCAGTCGTGAAAGACCGGCTCCCATCCCAGGGCCTCGTCCCCCTCGCGCAGCAGGGCCAGGGTCGCGTCCAGCAGCCGCTGATCGGAGGCCTCGCCCAGGCTCTTGACCCCCAAACGCTCCAGGAAGGCCGCGCGCAGTTCGCGGATGTAGGCGGGGCCGAACCCGTTCAGCGCCTCGGTCAGCGGCTCGGCCTCGGCGACCAGCTTCAGGCAGCCGGCCAGCTGCGTCAGGTTCCAGAACACCGCCTCGGGCTGGCGCGCGAAAGCATACAGACCCGAGTGGTCGAAATAGGCGGCCGTGAAGCCGGGATCGTAGCCCGGCAGGAACCGCCAGGGCCCATAGTCGAAGCTCTCGCCGGTGACGTTCAGATTGTCGGTGTTCAGCACCCCATGGACGAAGCCCGCCGCGATCCAGCGCGCGGTCAGACGCGCCGAGGCGTCGACGATGGCCGCCAACAGGCCGGGCGCGTCGCCGGGCGCGACGGCCGGGTGGTAGAGGGCGCGAACATGCTCGACCAGGGTCTCGACCTGGTCCGCGCGGCCGAAGAAGGCGGCGCGCTGGAAGGTGCCGAAACGGACGTGGCTGTGCTGGAGCCGGACCAGCACTGCCGACCGCGCAGGCGAGGGCTCGTCGCCGCGTTCCAGCGCCTCGCCCGTCTCGATCAGGCTCAGCGCCCGGCTGGTCGGCACGCCGCGCGCCTCCAGCATCGCGGCGGCCAGGACTTCCCGCACGCCGCCCTTCAGCGTCAGGCGACCGTCGCCCGCGCGAGACCAGGGCGTGGTCCCCGAGCCTTTCGTTCCCAGGTCCATCAACCGACCGGATTGGGCGCTACCGCTCGCGACGCGGTCGCTCGCGGCTTGAGCGCGAGGCGTCTCGCGCATCTGCGCCGCCAGGAAGCCGCGCCCGTCTCCAAGATCGGGGTTGTAGGCGCGGAACTGATGGCCGTGATACCGCATGGCGATCGGACCGGGCTGACCGGGCAGGGGCTCGAAGCGGCCGAAGTGAGCGATCCATTCCGCCTCGCTCAGGGCGTCCAGGCCGACGCTCGCCGCCGCCCGATGGTTGCGGAACCTCAGCCGTGTCTCGGGGAAAGCCGCCGGCCGCACCGCGTCGCCGAACCCGGGGCCCAGGTCGAAGAAGGCGGGCTCGGGACGATAGTCGGGGCTGACGGGCATGGTCGCCAGATGCGGTCTGGCCGCGCGATAAGCAACCGCCGCCGCGACGAACAGTTGAACCCGGCGCAGCGCCGGGTATTGTCACGCTCAGAGATCAGGTTGGGCCAATGCCCTGCCAGGCCGCGCCGCGCCTCCCCGCAGCGAATTCGGTCCGGCGTCCGTCGATAACCGGACGCCACGTCGTAGACCCCCATCCGATCGGAGGCCCGCCGTGGCGAAAAAACTGACGCTCGACTTTCTCAAGACAGAGGCCGCCTCGGGCGCGTTCCTGGGCCTTGCGGCGATTGCCGCCCTGATCGTGGCCAACTCGGCCCTGTCCGAGACCTATTTCTATTGGCTCAAGAGCGAGCACGCCTTTCAGGCGGGGCCCCTCAGTCTGACGCTCTCGGTCTCGGAGTGGATCAAGGAAGGCCTGATGGCCATCTTCTTCCTCGTCGTCGGCCTGGAGATAAAATACGAGATCCGCCGCGGCGAACTGAGCGATCCGAAGAAGCTGGCGACCCCGGTCATCGCGGCGCTGGGCGGCATGCTGGCCCCGGCGGGGGTCTATCTGGCGCTGAGCGGCCCCTTGGGTGGACCGGCCGGGGGCTGGCCCATTCCGCTGGCGACCGACATCGCCTTCGCCCTGGCGATCTTCGCCCTGGTGGGGCGCGGTCTGCCCTCGTCACTGCGGGTGTTCCTGCTGACGCTGGCGATCGTCGACGACCTCGGCGCCATCGCCTTGATCGCGGTCCTGTTCAGCGCGGGCGTGGATTGGGTGCCCCTGGCCTGGGCGGCCGGGCTGCTCGCCGTGCTCTCGATCGCCTCGCGCCGTCGCATCGCCGCACCCCTTTGGGTCATGGCCTTCGCCGTGGTCTGGTGGCTCAGCGTCAGCGCGGGCCTGTCCACGTCTCTCGCGGCGGTCGCCTTCGCCGCCGTCGTGCCGGTTTCTCCGCGCGCGGAGGACGCGCAGAGCCCCCTCAAGGAGGCGATGCACGACCTTCACCCCTATGTGGCCTATCTGATCCTGCCGCTGTTCGCCTTCGCCAAGGCGGGCGTTTCCTTCGCGGGGCTGTCGCTCGACCAGCTGCTGGCTCCGCTGGTCCTCAGTATCGCGGCGGGTCTCTTCTTCGGAAAGCAGATCGGCGTCCTCGGCGCCGCCTGGCTGACGTCGGCGCTGCGGCTCGGGGCCCGGCCCAGCCAGTCGACCTGGCTTCAGCTTTACGGTGTCGCGCTGTTGTGCGGGGTCGGCTTCACCATGAGTCTCTTCATCGGGGCCCTGGCCTTCCCCGGCGCGATCGATTCACCCGCGCAGGTTCAGGTGAAGCTCGGGGTCTTGATGGGATCCGTGCTCTCCGGCGTCCTCGGTGCCGTGGTCTTGGCGATCGCGTCGAGCAAACGTCGGGCGACCGGCGGCGTGAGCAGCGATTACTGACCGCCGCCTCGTGAATATTGACCTTAGGTCATCCCGGTTTGTCGCTTTTGCGTCACACACAGTGCCGGGGCGGGGCTGAAACATGGCGTGAACGGCCGCGACTGCTTGTCGCTGTGCCCGGCTTGCACTAGGCAAAACCTTCGAGAATCCGCCGCTCCGCAAGAAGGGCGCGGGTCTGGGAATCAGGAAACGCCGCGACCCGCCCCGGAAGGGCGTGTCCGGCCATGAGCCGGGAGCCGTCCATGCGTCTTGTCAATCTTCTCCGCAGCACCGCGTCCGCGAGCGCCGTGGCCGCCGTCGCCTTCGGCTTCGCCGGGGCCGCCCAGGCCCAGGATGGTCAGGCGTCGAGCGTCGACGACATCATCGTCACCGCCCAGAAGCGCGAGCAGAGCCTGCAGGACGTGCCGATCGTGGTCACCAGCCTGTCGGCCGAAGTGCTGCAGGACGCCGGCGTCCGCGACATCAAGGACCTGCAGATCCTGACGCCCGGCCTGACGGTCACCTCGACCACCACCGAGGCCTCGACCACCGCCCGTATCCGTGGCGTCGGCACGGTCGGTGACAACCCCGGCCTGGAAAGCTCGGTCGGTATCGTGATCGACGGCGTCTATCGCTCGCGCAACGGCGTCGGCTTCGGCGACCTGGGCGAACTGTCCCGGATCGAGGTTCTGAAGGGACCGCAAGGCACCCTGTTCGGCAAGAACACCTCGGCCGGCGTCATCAACATCATCACCGAGGCTCCGTCGTTCACTCCGGAAGTCAACGCCGAGATCACCGGCGGAAACTATGGTCACTTCGGCATCTCCGGATCGGCCACGGGCCCGATCAACGATACGGTCGCCTTCCGCCTCTATGCCGCGACGCGCCAGCGCGACGGCTTCTATGACGTCAACACAGGCGACGGCCCGCGCACCCGCACCGACGACGCCAACCAGGACTTCTACACCCTGCGCGGCCAGCTGCTGGTCCTGCCGAGCGACACCGCCTCGGTCCGCCTGATCGCCGACTACTCCCGCCGCGAAGAGTACTGCTGCGTCGGCGTCCAGGTTCGCACCGGCCCGACCTATCCCTTCATCGACGCCCAGTCGAACGGCACCGGCCAGCGTCCCCCGGCCGCAGGCTTCGGCTTCCTGCCCTTCTCGCGCACGGCCTTCGCCAACCGCGAGACCGATCAAGAGATCGAGGATATGGGTCTGTCGGCCGAGGCCAACATCGACCTCGACCTGTTCGGCGGCTCGACCCTGACGTCGATCTCGTCGTGGCGCTCGTGGGAGACCGTGAACGGCCAGGACTCCGACTTCACCGGCGCCGATATCGCCTACCGCCTGCCCAACGACGACTTCTATTCCCGCGTCCGCAACATCACCCAGGAGTTCCGCCTGGCCGGCGCGACGGACACCTGGGACTGGCTGGTCGGCGTGTTCGCCACGCGTGAGAACGTCAGCCGCGGCGACACCTTCTTCCTCGGCGCCGACTATGCCCCGGTCCTGTCCTTCCAGCTCTCGGCGGCCCTGAACGCCGCGGTCCCGGCCTTCCCGGTCAGCCCCGGCATCATCCCCTGCTTCACCCGGACCGCCCAGACGGCGCTGGGGCTGCAGCAGTGCCTCGGCACCGGCGGCGCTGTGATGGGCGGCGGTCCGACGTTCACGCCCGGACAGACGTTCGAGGATCGCTACTCGCAGCGCTCGGACTCGATCGCCCTGTTCACCAACAACACCTGGAGCCTGACCGAGCAGTTCGATATCACGCTGGGCCTGCGTTACACCTACGACTCCAAGCGTCTGCTGGGCGTGCAGTCGAACCTCGGCGCCAACCAGCTGACCTGCGCCGCCGCCCTGGGCAACGCCGCCGTCATCACCGGCGTCCTCGGCGCGAGCGCGCCGGCGATCCTGGCCCGCCACTGCCTGCCCTGGACCAACCCGTTCTACAACAACCGCGGCGTCAGCGAGAGCGTGAACGACAGCAACCTGTCGGGCACGATCAAGGCCGCCTACCGGTTCAACGAGTCGGTTCTGGTCTATGGCTCGTATGCGCGCGGCTACAAGAGCTTCGGCTACAATCAGGATCGCGTGCAGAACGGCATCACGCCGGTCGCCTCGCTGTTCTTCCCGTCTGAAGAGGTCGACAGCTACGAGCTCGGCATCAAGACCACCTTGTTCAACCGCTCGATGCTGCTGAACGCGACCTATTTCGACCAGACCTTCACCGACTTCCAGCTCAACACCTTCCTCGGCACCGCCTTCGTGGTGGAATCGATCCCCGAGCTGACGTCGCGTGGCGTGGACGCCGACTTCCTGTGGTTCACCCCGATCGAGGGCCTGACCCTGGGCGGCGGCGTGACCTACACCGATGCCGAATACGGCCGCTTCACCGCCGCCGATCTGGCCATCCCGGGCAACTTCCCCGGCATCTCGCTGCTTCCGGGAGCGACGCCGTCGTTCGCGCCCGAGTGGTCCTACGTCGGCTCGATCAACTTCAACCGGTCGATCGGCAATGGGCTGGAGTTCGGCTTCTCGCTGTCGGGCAAATACATGACCGATTACAACACCGGCTCCGACCTGCTGCCGTTCAAGGAGCAAGAAGGTTTCGGCACCCTGAACGGGCGCATCTCGATCGGCGCGGAAGACGAGCGCTGGACCCTGGAAGCCTGGGCCCAGAACCTGACCGACGAGGAGTACACCCAGGTGGCCTACAACGGCTTCCTCCAGGGCGGCGGCTTCGCCTCGACCCAGCAGCCCGACGGCTCCTTCTATAATCCGGCGACGGACACGCAGACCATCGACGCCTTCCTGGGCGCGCCACGCACCTACGGCGTGACCCTGCGTCTGAAATACTGATCCCGGCGAGAGCCGGACCCAATGAACCGGCCGGGGGCGACCCCGGCCGGTTTCTTTTCGCGATGGCCTCAGGCGGGTTTGACAGGCTGGGACGACTCACCGGCCACATGCCGCCAGTCTGTTTCGCGTACCGGAGACCCGCATGCCCCGACTTCACCGCGTGCTCTACGAAAGCACCGCCACGGGCAGCACCGACAGCCTTCTGAATGTCGCGACAATCCTGGGCCAGTCGCAGCGGAACAACAGCCAGACCAACTTGACCGGTGCCCTGGTCGCCCACCGCGGCAGGTTCATCCAGGTCATCGAGGGTCCGGCCGAGGCGATCGACGCCCTGCTGGACCGTCTGCGCGTCGATCCCCGTCACAAGGACCTGCGTGTGATCGATCGCGCCCTGGTGGAGCAAAGAAGCTTCGACAGCTGGTCCATGGCCAGCGCCCGCGTGACGCCCGAGGTCGAGCCCCTGCTGGACCGCATCGTCGACCGGCTGGATACCTCTGTCGCCGAGACGGTCGAGGCGCTTCGCGCGGCCACGGCCTGACCTCGCTCGCGCGTCCGCCGGACGGGTGTTAGGGAGCGGGCGAACGAAAGGCCGTCCCATGCATCTCGCCCGCTTTCCCCGCGTCCGTCTCGCCCATCTGCCCACGCCACTGGAGCCCCTGCCGCGCCTGTCCGAGGCGCTGGGGATCGACCTGTGGATCAAGCGCGACGACTGCACGGGCCTGGCCGGGGGCGGCAACAAGACGCGAAAGCTGGAATTCCTGCTCGGCGACGCCTTCGAGCATGACGCCGACACCCTGGTGACCCAGGGCGCGGTCCAGTCCAACCACGTCCGCCAGACCGCCGCCGCCGCCGCCGCCCACGGCCTGAAGTGCGAGGTCATCCTGGAGGAGCGGACGGGATCGAGGGCCATCGACTACACCCGCAACGGCAATGTGCTGCTGGACCATCTGTTCGGCGCGAGCGTGCGCTCCGTGCCCGGCGGGTCCGACATGCCGGCCGAGCTGGAGAAGACCGCCGCCGAGGTCCGCGCGCGCGGCGGCCGGCCCTATGTCATCCCGGGCGGGGGCTCCAATCCGATCGGCGCGCTCGGCTATGTCGACTGCGCGCGCGAGATCGTGGTTCAGGCCGACGAGCTGGACCTGGCCGTCGATCGCATCGTGACCGCCACGGGCAGCGCCGGCACCCACGCGGGCCTGGTGGCGGGGCTGGCGGTCATGGGGGCGGACATCCCGGTGCTCGGCATCGGCGTGCGCGCGCCGAAGGAGAAACAGGAGGCCAATGTCCTAAAGCTGGCCGAAGAGACCGCGACCCTGCTCGGCCGTCCGGGCTGCATCACGCCCGGCATGGTGGTGGCAGACTGCGACTATGTCGGCGCGGGCTACGGCCTGATCGACCAGGGCGTGGCCGACGCCCTGATGCTGGCGGCCCGCACCGACGGCATCGTGCTGGACCCGGTCTATTCCGCCAAGGCGATGAAGGGGCTGATCGCCCTGGCGCGCGCCGGGCGGTTCGAGGGCGAGCGGGTCGTGTTCCTGCACACCGGCGGGGCCCAGGGCCTGTTCGGCTATCAGGGCGAACTGGAGCCGATGTTCGCATGAGCAAGATCCTGGGTGTTCTCGGCGGCATGGGGCCGGCGGCGACGGTGGCGTTTCTGGCGCGGGTCCAGGCCCTGACGCCGGCGCAAGGCGACGCCGATCACATTCGCGTCGTGATGGACCTGAACCCCCAGGTCCCCGATCGCAACACCCGGCCGGGCGAGGCCGAGGCCGAGCTGGAGGCCATGGCGCTGAGGCTCAAGGCGGCGGGGGCCCAGGTCCTGGCCATGCCCTGCAACACCGCCCATGGGCAGAAGGCGGGAATCGAGGCGGCCGGATTGCCCTTCATCGACATGATCGCCGAGACGGTCGCTACGGCCCGGGCCACGGGGGCGCGGCGCATCGGGGTCCTGGCCACGCCGGGCGGGGAGGCCCTGTATCGCCGGGCGCTGGAGGTGGCGGGACTGGAGCCCGTGGTGATGCAGAGCGAGGCGCGCGACGGCTTCATGGCCTGCGTCTATGGCGTCAAGCGCGGCGACACCGGGACGGAGCAGAGGGCCGCCATGCGAGGGCTCGGCGAGGGGCTGATCGCGGCCGGGGCCCAGGCGGTGATCGCGGGGTGCACCGAGGTGCCGCTGCTGCTGGCCGCCGAAGATTTGGCTGAGCCCCTGGTCGATTCCGCCGAGGTGCTGGCCGCCGCCTGCGTCAGGGCCTGCCTGGCGTGACGCGACGGGGCCTGATCATCGATTGCGATCCGGGCGTGGACGACGCGGTCGGTCTGTTGCTGGCCTTCGGGTCGCCGGAACTGGATCTGCTGGCCATCACGACGGTCGCCGGCAATGTCTCGCTGGAACGGACGACCCGCAACGCCCGGATCCTTCGGCAGATCGCCGGGCGCGAGGACGTGCCGGTGTTCGCCGGGGTTGATCGACCCTTGCGACGCCCTCGCGCCGAGGCGGCCGAGTTTCACGGTGCCGAGGGCCTGGGCGGACTGGAGACCTTCGAGCCGGACGCGCCGGCCGAGCCGGGCGGGGCGGTGGAGGCGATCGTGGAGCGGGTCATCGCCCGACCACCCGGCGCCGTCGCCGTCGCCGTCATGGGGCCGATGACCAATCTGGCGCTGGCGCTCCGGGCCGAGCCCCGGCTGGCGGAGCGACTGGGGCCGGTGGTCGTCATGGGCGGGGCGCGGTCGGAGGGGGGCAACATCACGCCGTCCGCCGAGTTCAACATCTGGGCCGACCCCGAGGCGGCCGCCGAGGTTTTCGCCGCCGGGTGCCGGGTGACGGCCCTCGGGCTGGACGCCACCCACCAGGTCCGGGGGACCGGGGCGCGGATCGCCGCGATCGAGGCTCAGCCCGGCAACTGCGCGCAGACCACGGCGTCGCTGCTGCGGTTCTCGCAGGACGTCGAGCGGCGCATCGTCGGCTGGGAATGGGCCCCGCTGCACGACCCCTGTACGGTCGCCTGGCTGCTGCGCCCCGACCTGTTCCGGGCCGTGCCCTGCCGGATCGCGGTGGAGACCGAGAGCGACCTGACCCGGGGCCACACCGCCGTGGAGTTCCGGGTCGAGGCCTCGGCGGCGTGTCACCACTGGGTGGTGGAGGCGAACGCCGCGGGCGTCTTCGACCTGATCGCCCAGAGGTTGGGAACCCTGCCATGACGCGCCTCACCGTCATCGGCTCGATCAATCTGGACATCGTCGCCACCGCGCCGCGTCTGCCGCTCGCGGGCGAGACGGTGACGGGCGCGGCCCTCGCCCGGCATCCCGGCGGCAAGGGGGCGAACCAGGCACTGGCGGCCGCGAGGCTGGGGGCCACGGTGTCCCTGATCGGCAGGGTCGGGGCCGACGCCATGGCGGACGAGGCGCTGGCGTCGCTCCGGGCCGGGGCGGTCGACCTGACCGGGGTGCGCGTCGACCGCGAGCGTGCGACCGGCGTGGCCCTGATCGCCGTCGATCCGACGGGCGAGAACCAGATCGTGGTCGCGGCCGGAGCCAATCACGGCATGGGCGTCGGCGATCTGCCCGCGCGGATCGAGGGGCCCCTGATCCTGCAACTGGAGCTGCCGGTCGCCGTGGTCGAGGCGGCGGCGGCCCGGGCCGAGGGGTTCGTCGCGGTGAACCTGGCCCCCGCCGCGCCGGTGTCGGAGGCCCTGCTGGGCCGGGCCGACCTGCTGATCGTCAACGAGGGCGAGGCGGCCTTCTATGGAGACGCCCTGCATGCCGGTGGCGGCCGGGTCGTCGTCACCCTGGGCGCGGCGGGGGCGGTGATGTTTGAGAAGGGGCGCGAGGTCGCTCGCGCAGCCCCGCCGCGGGTCGAGGTCGTCGATGCGACCGGGGCCGGGGATGCCTTTGTCGGCGCGATCGTCGTGGCCCTGCGGGAGAGACTGGCACCGGACGCCGCCCTGGCCTTCGCCTGCGCGGCCGGAGCCCTGGCGGCCACCCGGCCCGGGGCCCAGCCGTCGCTGCCGAGCCGGGCCGAAGTCGAAGCGTTGCTCCTCGGCTAGACCCGCTCGCCCATGTAATCCCGCTTGCCCACGGGCACGCCTGCTCCGCGCAGAAGGATGTAGGCCGTCGTCACATGGAAATAGAAGTTCGGGATGGCGAACCCGGTGACATAGGGCTGGCCCAGGAATTTCATCTCGCCGCCGGGGAAGGTCAGGGTCACCTCCCGGGCTTCCTGCCCGTCGATCGCCTCGCGCGGGACCGAGGCGATGTAGCCCAGGGTGTCGGCGATTCGCGTCTGAAGCTCAGCGATCGTGGCCTCGGAATCGTCGTTCACCGGGGCGGCGATCCCGGACAGCCGGGCGATGCACAGCTTGGGGCTGTCGCAGGCGGTCTGCACCTGTTTGAAAAAGCCCGCATCGACCGCATCATCGCGTCTGGCGGCCAGAAACGCCCGGCCCTGCAACAGGCCTCCGCCGACGGCCTGTCACGGTCCGGGACGTCGCGTTCGTCAGAAGGTCACGACCAGCCGGACCACCTCGCCGGCGTGCAACCGGTCGAAGCCCGTGTTGATGTCCTCCAGTGGAATGGTCCCGCTCATCAGCCGGTCGACGGGCAGCCGGCCCTGACGATAGAGGGCGATATAGCGGGGGATGTCACGGCTGGGCACGCAGGTGCCAATGTAGGATCCCTTCAGCGTCCGCTCCTCGCCGACCAGGGAGACGACGTTGACGGCCAGGGCGGCGTCCGGCGGCGGCAGTCCGGCGGTGACGGTCAGGCCGCCCCGCCGCGTCATCTTCCATGCGGCCTCCAGCGCCCGCACCGATCCCGCCATCTCCACGGCGACGTCCGCGCCGCCCCCGGTCAGGGCACGGACCTGATCGACAGCGCCGGGGTCGGCGGCGTTGACGGTGTGGACGGGCCCCAGCGTCCGGGCCAGCGCCAGCTTGTCCTCCGACAGATCGACCGCCACGACCGGCGACGCGCCACAGGCCAGGGCCCCCAGGACGCTGGCCAGTCCCACGCCGCCCAGCCCGACCACGACAACGCTCTGGCCCGCGCGGACCCCGGCGGTGTTCACCACGGCCCCGACCCCGGTCAGGACCGCGCAGCCGAACAGCGCCGCCTCTTCGAATGACAGGTCCGGGTCGACCTTCACCAAGGAGCGTCGCGACACCACGGCGCGTTCGGCGAAGGCCGAGCAGCCGAGGTGGTGGTTCACGGCCTCGCCTTCCCGGTGGATGCGTCGGCCGCCCGACAGGAGCTCGCCCTTGCCATTGGCCGCCGCGCCCGGCTCGCACAGGGCAGGGCGACCGTCAGCGCACGGGCTGCAATGCCCGCAGGACGGCATGAAGACCATGGCGACAGGATCGCCGAGCGCCAGATCGGACACGCCCTCGCCCAGCGCCTCGACGACCCCGGCCGCTTCATGGCCCAGGGCCATCGGCAGGGGGCGCGGGCGGTCGCCGTTGATGACGCTGAGGTCCGAATGGCAAAGGCCCGCCGCCTTGATCGCGACCAGGACCTCGCCCGGACCCGGCGGGTCCAGGGTCACCGTCTCGATCGCCAGCGGTCGGCTCTCGGCATAGGGCCGGGGCGAACCCGAGGCCCGGAGGATGGCGGCGCGAGCGGTGATCGGCGGCATGACGGTCCTCTTCGTGACCCAGCGATCGCGACGCGGTCGCTCGCAACTCGGGCGCGGATAGTTCGACGAACCCTCGATAGGCGCTTGACGCGACGGAGGCCAAGACCGAGCGTTAGACCCAGGCGCACCCGGAGGCGCTGGAGGAACCCGCGCTCAAGCAGCGAGGCGCCGCGCGCCGAGCGTTGGCGCCAGAAGAAGGACCACCATGGCCGGCACGATCGAACGCACCCACCGCAATGACTACCGCCGCTTTCAGGCGATCTCGACGCGCTGGATGGACAACGACGTCTACGGACATGTGAACAACGTCGTCTATTATTCCTTCTTCGACACGGCTGTGAACCGGTTGCTCGTGGTCTCGGGTCAGTTGGACATCCATCACGGCAAGGTCATCGGTCTGGTCGCCGAGACAGGCTGCCGGTACTTCTCGCCGACGGCCTTTCCGGACGAGATCGAGGCGGGGGTGCGGGTCGCGCATGTCGGCACGTCGTCGGTCCGCTACGAGATCGGCCTGTTCAAGAAGAACGAAGACGAGGCCGCGGCGGTCGGCTTCTTCGTCCACGTCTATGTGGACCGGGGGAGCAACCGGCCCGTGCCGCTCAGTGACGGGATGCGCGGCTTTCTGGACTCTCTGAGGACCTGACGAGGCAGCGCGGCGAAACACGTTCTTGACAGAAAGATTGCCAAACTTTCATGTAGGCCGGATTGTTACGTCCTCGTAACCCTTGTGAGGCCTCCCCATGATCCCCTCCCTGACTCGCTTGGCGCTCTGCGTGGCCCTGACCGCGCCGATCCTGACGACCGCGCCCGTGGCGGCCGCGCCGGTCTCTGCGACCGAAATGCCGCAATCCATCGCCGAACGCGCGCGTGAGCGTTCGGCCGAGCGCGCCCGGCGTCAGCGCCAGATCGAGAACGCCCGCCTGGACGCCGAGTTCGAACGCGAGGAGCAGGAAGCGGCTCGCCTCGCCGAAGAGCAGGCCCGCGCTGCCCAGGCCACTCAGGCCAACGGTTCGACGACCACGACCGAGACCCCGGCCCAGGCCTCCGCGACGGTCACGCCGCAATAGGCACCTCGCGTCAGTCGTCCATATAGCCCAGCAGCGCCAGCGCGCCGACGGCGGTCAGGACACCCAGGGTGAAGGCGGCGACGATCGATCCGGTCGCGACGGCGGTCGAGACGGTGACGGGGCGCGCGGCGTACCACTCGACGATTTCGGCGTCGTTGTCCTCGGTGGCGTCTTCGTAATAGTCGTCGGCGGCGGACATGATGCGGCTCCGTGAGGGATCGCGGGTTCAACCCGCGCCAAGCGCGACGGTTCCGGCACCGTCGTGACACAGGCTCACCCATCGGCTAGATGCGCCTCTTCCCGCACAGGCGACCGCGCTCAAGCAGCGAGGGACCGCGTCCCGAGCGGTAGCGCAACCAAGAGAGCCCCATGGCCGGCCATTCCAAATTCAAGAACATCATGCACCGCAAGGGGCGCGCGGATGCGGTCCGCTCCAAGCTGTTCTCCAAGCTGTCGCGCGACATCACCGTGGCCGCCAAGTCGGGCATGCCCGACCCCGCCCTGAACCCGCGCCTGCGCCTGGCGGTCAACAACGCCAAGGCCGAGAGTCTGCCCAAGGACGTGATCCAGCGCGCCATCAACAAGGCGGCCGGCGGCGAGGGCTGTGCCGCGATCATCTCGAACTGTGCCGCGCGCTTGCCCGCGAGATCGGCCACGGGATCGACGAGGAGGAAATCGCCTCGCTTG
>NCEB01000066.1 GCA_002280475.1 Brevundimonas subvibrioides | reverse complement strand
ATCGCGCGCCGCATTGCGCAAGCTCGAGGTTCAGGCCGCCCGGCTTGCGGTTCACGCTCTGCCGTCAGTTCTGATCGACGCTCCCTCGCGGCGCAGTCGAGCCGGGCGGACGGGCCTGGAAAGAGCCGCGGCTGAGGCTGGGTGCGTCAAGCGCTGATGCGAACCGGGGGAGGGGGCTCCGGGGCTCGGACCTGCCCTTCTCGCAAACGGGGCGTCGACGTGGCGGCGTCAGAATGGGGCGCGGGCCAGGAACTTCTGCGACGAAGCCCGGCGTTTCAGGACCGGCCTCCGTCGACGTCATAGACGTCCCCCGGCTCCCGGTCGGCCCCTATCGTTCCGGAGCCCGCCGTCAATCAGTCTAGCGGACACAGGCGGCGCGCGTCACCCGGTCCGATAAATGCCGGTCCCCAAATGCCTCAAGCTTTGCTAGTGTGGCGCGTCAGGGCGCGCCGACCTCGCGCTTCGACCTGCGGCCCGGCGCGCTCATCCCCTGAGGCCGGGCCGCACCCTTTGTTTTTTCTGAGCTGAAGTGCGGCTATTGGCGGGCGACGCCGCGACGGCGTCAGCCGTCGGCCTTAAAAGCCGATGAAGAGACGAACGACCAGGGCGCCTGTGGCGACGTCACTGTCGACATAGTCCAGGCCAAGATCGATCGATCCCAGCGGCGCCGTCATCCCGACGCGCCAATCGGTCTTGCCGTCAGGCGCATACGCCCCGTCCTCGAAGCCCAAGGCGCCGTGCAAGGTGATCGGCCAAGCTGCATGCGCAAGGTCAAGTCCGCCCCAGACATAGGAACAGGCCGTCCGGCTGCGTCGGCGCGCCGTAGGCCTGCCAGGCAGGGTCGGCGCGGTTGAGGGTCAGGAGGCTCTCGCCATCGCCAGCGTAGGCGACATCGACGCCCCCGGGATACTGATAGGTCGCCACAGCAGCATCGACGGCGAAGTCGCCCAAACTTCCCGCCCATCCGAGCGTCAGCGCCGCCTCGATGTGGGCCCCGTCTTCGTCTTCTGTCCCCCCATAGGCGGCGATCGTTGAGACATGGAGGTCGCCATACAGCCCGCCCGGGCGGCTGACAGTCAGACCCGCCTGCCAAGCCGAGGCCTCGTCCGACAGAGAAGCGCCTCGATAGCGGTAGTCGGACACGACTCCGGTCTCCCCCTCCAGCGCCCAGACGGGAGACGGCGCCTCCTGCGCCCGAACGGGAGCGAAAGGGGCTGCGGCCATGACGCCGGCCAACCAGAGACTTCGCCGCTTGCGGCACCCGCGCATAGACGGCCTCACGCCGCCGCACCTTCAGCCGCGGAACGATTGGACCGTGCGTCGTGCTGTACGGGCCGAATGGGTTTAGCCAGGTGCAGGTCCGCCCCGGCTTCAAGGCTTCGAGAGACGTCATCGGGCATGGCGTTCGCCGTCAGGGCGATGATCGGGGTGGGCGGGGCGGCATGCGACCGTTCAAAGGCGCGGATCTCGCGAATAGCGGTCAGGCCGTCCATGACCGGCATCTGGAGGTCCATCAGGATCAGATCGAATTCCGCCCCCCGCGCCGCCTCAAGGGCCTCGGCCCCGTTCTCGACCTCGAGCAGATCGACGCCGAGAGGCTCCAGGATCAGGGTCACCACCTTGCGGTTGACCGCATGATCGTCTGCGAAAAGAACCCGTAAGGACTTGCCTGTGATCGGCGCCGCGCGCGGCGGCGTCGCGGCGGCCAGGTCCGTCGCGACGTGGACGTCTCCCAGCCGTTCCAGCGGGAGACGGGCGATGAAGACCGCGCCTTTTCCGACGACGGCGCGAGCGGCGAGGGCGCCGCCCATCATCTCGACGAGGGATTTGCAGATGGACAAGCCAAGGCCCGTGCCGCCGTACTTGCGGCTGACCGAGACATCCGCCTGCTCGAAGGGCTGGAACAAGCGCTTCGCGATGGCGCGATCAAATCCGACCCCGCTGTCGGACACCGCGATCCGCACGCCGGCTTTGATGCGTCGCGCGCTGATGCGCACAGCGCCCGTTTCGGTGAACTTCACCGCATTGCTCAGCAGATTGGAAACGACCTGGGAGACGCGGTAACGATCGCCTTCGTAAAGGCCTTCCACCGATGGGTGGAGTTTCAAGACCACCTTGACGCCCTTTACGGACGCGGCCGCGCCGTGGAGCGCCGCCATGTCCTTCAATGTGACGGCAAGGTCGAAGGGTGCGCGTTCGAACCGGATCTGGCCTGCATCGATCTTGGCGACGTCGAGGATGTCGTTGACGACGCTTTCGAGCGTGCGCCCGGAAGCAATGATGGTGTCCGCCATCTCTTGGGCCTGCCGATCTGCCTGCCGACCCCGCAACAGCTCAGATATGGCGATGATGCCGTTCAGAGGGGTGCGCAGTTCGTGGCTCATATTGGCGAGAAATTGGGACTTGGCCGCGTTGGCGGCTTCAGCCGCCTTGAGGCTTTGGTCCAAGGCCGCTTCGTTGGCGGCCAGGGCGTCTATCAATCGATAGACCCGACATCCAGCCGCGATGACTGCAAGAATGACGCCGACGCACAGGAGGCCCAACAAGGGCACGGTTCCCATGAGTCGTTCGCTGCCCGGCCGTGTCTGGGTCCAGGTAAGGCGGGCGATCGGCCGGCCCTGGGGATCCCGCAGATCCACCGCAGGGGCGCCCGCGAGGGGAGGGCCGCTGATCAGCTTGGGGGCCCTTAGGCCCAAATCCTCCGCCAGGCTGGGCACGAAGTGCGCCACCCGCTTGGCGGAGACCACAACCGGATCGGCGCCGGCGTGCAGGGGCGACCGCCCCTCCTCACGCACAACGGTGGAGGCGACGACGAAGTAGGGTTCGCGGCCGACTAGGACGACGGCCTCGCGCGTCGTCGCGCCTTCCAAACCCGTGGCGGCGCCCTTGCGAGCGGCCTCCCGCCTCACTGCGTTGACGATCGGCGCGATCACCCGGTCGAAATCCGCTTCTGTCGCCACATCGACGGGTTGGCTGTCGCGGGAGGCGAAAATCGGCCGGTCTCCCCCGCCGAAAGCGAGGGTGACATCGTGGTGCAGGTAGTCAGCGTAATAGTCGCCGAAGTTGAGCTGCATCCAAGCCTGATCGTTGCGGCCCATGGCGCTATAGGCGTCGTCCCAGACGGCGGCGGACAGCACGTCCTCCCGCAGCCGCACGAGCGCCCGGTTCACGCGGCGCTCCGCCAGCTGGACTTCATTGGCGCGCTGGACGCGGTCGATCACGCGGGCGGAATAGACGGCCATTCCGCCCACGACGATCATGAGCATCAAGGCCGCCGCCGCCAACAGGGCCAGTATGCGGCGCAGGCGCTTCCGGTTGAAAGCAGAATGGTGCGACATGAGCGAACGATGTCGTGCAAAGTTTAAGATGTAATGCATTGCCTCCACAGACGGGTGCGGCGCGTCCTTTCAAGCCGGAACCAGGGGACGCCTCGGCCCGCCTTTGGGCGAGCGGGTTCTGGGACGGATCTCTGTTCTCAGCCCTCCTGTCCCGTGCTTTGCTGAAGCGCTGCGGTGTCGCCCGACGCCTCGGCAGGCGGCCGGTCATTGCGAGGACATTTCACGGGCCGGTCGGCGACCCTGCGCCCTGATGCGCCGGCCCAGCCGCGAACTTCGACCTTCTGGCGGAGGGCGGGCTTCGCGGTGAGCCTGGCGCCCCTTGCGGCGTCTGTGGGGGCGGGGAGCCAGGATGACGGGCTGCGCCACGTCGGTGTCAAGGTCAAGCTAACCCTAGGGCGCTGGTCGCCGCTGGATGAAAACTCAGAGGCAGGACATCGGCATTCGAGCCTGGAGGTTGACGTGGCCGCTGTGACGCGAGACGGCAAATCATG